>JBEKRZ010000014.1:0-72272 GCA_049517435.1 Smithella sp.
TCGCGAAGATCCGATAATTTTGACGAAATTGTTATTGCAGGCAACAATAATGCCTTTTTCATCAAACGATAAAAGACCCAGCGGTGAATACTCGAAAATCAAACGATATTTTTCTTCGCTCTCCCGCAGCTCATCCTCCGCCCGCTTGCGGTCGTTGATGTCCAGGACGGTGATAATGCCGGCCGGCCTTCCATGTAACATTGTTGATGCCCCCGAAAGATCAACCCACTTTTCTGATCCGTCTTTCGCAATGATTTTAAATTCATAACGAGTTATCGTTTCTTTTCCCTGCTGGCGCATCCCTCCGCGTTCCTGAATGAGCAGCTTGAAGTCGGGATGAACTATATCCCAGAAATTCATGGCCAAGAGCTCTTTTTCGGAATAACCGCATATGATCTCGGCGGCCCTGTTCGCGTACATCCAACGGTCATCCTGGTAAAGCATCACCGCGGTGGGTGTCGAGTCGGCCAATACCCTGAACTTCTCCTCGCTCTCCTGCAATGTTTCCTCCACTCGTTTGCGGGCTGCTTCCGATTTTTCCAGTTCCGAAAGTTTCTCTCTTAAAGAAGCCAGTTCCCGGATCAATGATTGCTTTGTCTTGGATTGATCTTTCATCGGGTTGTTCCAGCGTATTGAGATTATCTGTCGTGTTGGGAGGTTAACCAGTGACTTACATGACTGCTATGATGATTCTTAATCATAGTCATATGAATCCATCTGCTGATAATATGCGCTTATTTTTATATTATGTCAAGTGGACCGATTATGTATATTAACATCTCAAATCTTGATCTCTTAGGTATGTAGCGCAAAGAGATATTGGTATAATTGTAAATTGTGTCAATTTCCGATTGAAATGTTGTATGGAAGTGAGAAATCAAAAAATTAACATCCGTAATAAACACTATTCTTGCTCAACAAACATCTACATAACATAACACATTTTGAGGCCAAAATCCCTTGACATACGAAATCATTCTTCATATATTCACATCGTGAAAAAACAATGCCTCATCAGTCTCTTTGCCCTTTCTATTCTGCTTGTGTCTTGCCTGAGTTGGATCATGGAAAAGCCCTCCTTTGTCCTTCGCGAGATAACCCTCAGACCTCGATCCTTTACAGAAATGAATCTTCTCCTCGGTGTTGATATACAAAATCCGAATCGTTTTGACCTTACGCTCAAGTCTTTTGAATATACAATTTACTTTAACAATAAAAAAATCGGAAAAGGGTGTTTGGAAGAGGAACTCCTGATTCCCTCGTCATCAATAATACGGGTACAGATGCCTGTCGTTACAAAGTTAAAAGACTGGGGCAGAAACCTGAAGACCATTATTACCGGAGATGAATTGCCTTATAAGATAGAAGGAAAGACCGACATCAAAATTGCCTTCGTATACCGCAGTTTTCCTTTTTCAAAAGAAGGGCATATTAATTTAAAAAATTTAATCATCCTGTAATCCTGCTGGGAAACAGGATCATGGGTGGTTGCTTGCAGTCAAGACCGAGACTCGATATGTTTCCCCACGGCTACAAAAAGATCCATGCACTGGGAAATGATGTCATCCAATGGAGTTATAAAACCGCCGAGGACCCACTCATGGGCGATCATGATGACCGAACCTGCCAGACCGGTCGGAATCATGCTCCTGTTGAGTATTTCTTCATGAATATGCGGAAAGACCTTGCATAAGAAAAGCCTCACCATGTCGGCCAGAAAGCGCATGGCATTCTGATATTCCCGATCTATATTCTGGCTGATTCCCAGGACTTCAAAAAGCTGTATCTGCGCCCGACGGGGATCTTGCTGAAGCCGTTGATAAAACATCCTTAATGCCCGCGAGGCTGTTTCCAGTGGTAAACAATCACTGTCTTCCAGTGCTGCCATGGCATCGCGCTGTCCTTCGTCGATCAACTTCCGGTACACGGCACACAATAAATCCTCTTTATGGCGGAACGACTCATAGAAATAACGTTCTGTCAGTCCTGCCAGCTTGCAGATCGTCTTGATATTGGTTTTTGCATAGCCTTTTGTGCCGAATGCTTCCAGCCCTGCTTCGATCAGCTTTTTCCGCCGGTCTTCTTCCCTCAGGTTCGCTTCAACACCACCGTAGACCCTGCTCTGGGTTTTTTTCTTTTTCATAAAAATAATTCTGACAATATATCTTGACAAAGTCAAGAGGATCTGGCATGAAACTGACAATGCTTAATGTCAGATTGTTAGGCACCACGGAAAGGATCTCTCATTATGGACAGGCAGGATATTCAATTCATTTCGGAAGGGTTGAAATGTGCGGGTTGGTTTTTTAAAGCCCCCGGTATGGATAAGGCCCCATGCGTCATTCTTGCCCACGGTTTCTGCGGAGTCAAGGAAATGCGCCTCGACGCATATGCCGAAGCCTTCGCCGGAGCTGGATACCATGCTCTGGTTTTCGACTACCGGCATTTTGGCGATAGCGAAGGGAAGCCCAGACTAATCCTCGACATCAAAAAGCAGCACCAGGATTGGCGCGCCGCGATCCGGTTCGCCAAAGGCCTTCCAGAAGTGGATTCACACCGGATCGCTCTCTGGGGGACGTCATTCAGCGGAGGTCATGTCCTCGAGATAGCGGCAACGGATCATGACCCCGATATCGCCGCAGTCATATCACAAGCGCCGCACATGAACGGCTTGGCGACGGCGGCGGCGACCGGCCTAGTACAGAACATCCGGCTGGGGACAGCCGCCTGGCGTGATATGGCGAATATGATACTGCGCCGAAGCCCTTACTATGTGCCTGCTGTCGGTTTTCCCGGCGATCTTGCCGCCATGACGGCACCCGATGTGGTGGAAGGGGTGAAGAGACTTTACCCCCCGGGGTTCGAACCGGACGAACGGGTTGCCGCACGCATTTTCCTGTCTGTGGCTCTCTATTCTCCTGGACGGCTGGCGGAACGGCTGGGCGTTCCCTGGCTGGTGCAGGTTGCAGCAAATGACCTTACCACTCCCGTGAAGCCGGCAATCAAGGCGGCAGGGAAGGCGCCGAAAGGTGAACTAATCGTCTATGAGTGCGGACACTTCGATGTTTACGTTCCCCCGCATTTCCAACAGACCGTCGGCGATCAGATCCGGTTTTTGAAAAAATGCCTGTAGCGATACGCATTATCCCGATATCAGTGCCAGGGTTCATCATCCTGTGTGCTGACTCAGAATCGACGGGGAATAAATAGGAGGATTATATGCTGGCCAACTCAGAAGAAGCGTCCATGCTGTCACGTTTTCCTAAATTCGAAGATACCTGGCTGGGCTTGTCCTATGCTCCCCACATGCCAAAGCACATGGTGAAGGAAACTCAGGAGGTTATAGCCATCGCCCGCAAGTTCAACGAAAAAGTGGCAACCCCCCTTGCACTTAAGCTCGACCGTCTCACCCACGAAGACCCGGATTACCTGCCTTGGGAACTGGTAGAGGAAGCCAACCGGTGGGGATTCTACACTATGTGGATACCTAAAATGTTCGGCGGTCATGGTTATAACATGCCATCCATGTCCTGCTTTTCCGAAGAAGTCGCTTCGGCCTGTGTCGGCATTATGAATGTCATCGGCGTTCATTACCTGGCTGTGGCCGGTCTGATCGCTTCGGGCAACACCCGTCTGGCCAAAAAGGTCTTGAGGGAGGTTGCGGAAGGTGAACGATCCGGGAAACCGTGCACTTTAGCTCTTGCAACGACGGAACCGAGCGCAGGGACCGATGTAGAGGAGGTCGACCTTGTGGATAAGGGCAAGGTCACCTGTCAGGCCAAACGCGTCAAAGGTGGCTACATTGTCAACGGCACGAAGGTGTTCATTTCCATGGGGCATGTCTCCTCATGGACGGTTCTTTACGCTTATGAAGACACAAAGCATCCATCCGAAACGACCATCGGCTTTGTCGTGAAGACCGGCACGAAAGGGTTTTCCTTCGGCAGCCATGAAAATAAGATGGGACAGAGGGTCTGCCCGGCCAGTTTGCTTATCTTTGAAGACTGCTTCATCCCGGATGACCAGGTTCTCTTCAGTTCTGCTCTCGTGAAAAAATTTACAAATAAGCCTGCCAGAGATATTTCCCAGCGCTACTGCGACTATGTGGTGTCCGCCACGCGCCCGGGCGTCTGCGCCTTCGGCATTGGCGTCGCGCGCGGGGCGTTTGAAACGGCCCTGCATTACGCGTCCACCACCTGCGTCAACGGCCGCCTGCTGATTAATCAAGAGTGGGCGCAGTGTATGCTCGCCGAGATGCATAAAAACGTTATTCTTGGAAGGCTTGCTTATACCGAGGCCAACAACGCCAACAGCCATCGCGGTTTGTATCGGCTCCTGCAAAGCAAACCGGTCTATTATTATCTCAAGGCCATGCCACGGTTCTGGTTTGACAAGGTCATCTCGCCGATGCTCAATTGGGAGATCACGGCCAAAGTCATGGGCAAAATCTTATTTGACGTACCGAAACCGGAAGACCAACGCTGTTGCTCGGGCTGGGCGTCGGTGGCAAAAATCACCGGGACTGATCTTGGCGTCAAAAATTGTCAGATGGCCATAGAGATCATGGGTCAAAAAGGACTAAGACAAGATGCCGGCGTCGAAAAGATGCTGCGCGACATCAAGCTTTTACAGATTTACGAGGGAACAAATCAGCTCAACAGGCTCAACGCTTTCAAATGCCTCATTGCACCTCATGTGCCGCAGGCGCAAGTCTTTGAAGAGTAAGGAGGATCATATGCTCACCTCATACAGAAACGACCTGAAACCCATTGCTGATCTGGCGCAATCTTTTGCCGCCAGAGAACTTGTCGGAAAGACCGGGGAACACGACCGCTATCCTTTCGGCGAATTTTACGACCATGTGCTGGACAAGGCACACGAAGTAGGATTTCTGGGCGCAATACTACCCGAATCCCTAGGGGGCATCGGAGGCGGCATTGCGGCGCTTTGTGAAATTCTCCTACATATCTGCGAGGCCGACGCATCCCCGGGCGGCATCATTTTCACGCAGGCGTTTTCTCAGAAACTTTTGCTTGTGGCCGGAGCTCAGGATCTCGAGCAGAGCATTATCCCCGGAGCCGCATCGGCAAAGGATTTGCTTGTTGCCTTTCCCGTCTACACCAATCCCGCGCAGACCGACTCCCTCCCCCTGGCGCAAAAAACGGGAAGCGATTACAATCTCACAGGGCGGCTTGAACTTCTTGTTTTGGGCAATCTCGCGCGGCAGGCTATTATTCCGGCGCGTTTAGGCATTGGGCCGTCCTACAGTTTTTTCCTGGTCAATCTCGACGATCAAAACGTGGAAAAAAGCGAGCCGGTGTTTACGCTGGGGTTGCACGCTTGTCCTGCCGTGGACGTGACGTTTTCCGGCGTCCATGCCCGTCTTATCGGCGAAGAAGATACGGGGCGTCAATATTTTGAAAAAGTGTCACCGGAAATGAACGCCGCCGCGGCCGCGATGAATGCCGGAATTCTCCGCGGTGCTTTTAACGAAGCCCTAGCTTATTCCCAAAAGCGTGAACAGGGCGGCAGGCCGATTATCAACTGGAGCGAGATCGGTATGATGCTCGCTTCCATATCCGTCAAGGCCGACGTTGCTGCGATGTGCGTTCATCAGTCATGTCTGGAACTGGAACAAAAAAAGAGAGGTTATGAACCCCGTGTATCCGCGGCGGCTCTGCATATCGCAGAATTGTCCTGCGATGCCACAAGCGACGGTATTCAGATTCTCGGCGGATACGGCTACATGAAGGACTATGGTCAGGAGAAACGCTACCGGGACGCACGCATGGTGCAGGCGCTGCTCGGGCCGGCGCCCATGAAGAAGCTTGCCATGATCCGGCGGATTGTGGAGACTGGCACAAATAAAATCTGATGATCCATGCTTGCAGCTTTTTCAGGGACGTCAGGCGTGAATACAATTGGAGGGTGAGGAGGAATGAAGATTCTGAAAAACAAGACAGCGGCCGTTACTGGGGCGGGTTCAGGCATCGGCAGGATGCTTGCCGTCAACCTGGCGAATGAAGGATGCAACCTCGCGCTTGCGGACATCGATGCCTCGGGACTGCAGGAGACCGCAAAACTCGTTGGCGACCGGGTTAAAGTTACGACCCATATTGTGGACGTGTCCCGGCGCGAACAGGTCTACCAATACGCCGATGAAACAGCCGGACACCACGGCGGCGTGGACATCATCATCAACAATGCCGGCGTATGCGTGGGTGATTTTCTGGAGACCATTCCCCTGGAAGACTTTGAATGGCTCATGGGCATCAACTTCTGGGGTGTAGTGTACGGCACCATGGCGTTCCTGCCCCATTTGAGGAAACGTCCGGAAGGGCATGTCGTCAACATATCCAGCATCAACGGCATCATGCCGAATCCCAACAACGGCCCCTATTGCTCCGCCAAGTTTGCAGTCAAGGGATACACGGAGACCCTTGCCCAGGAGATGCACGGGACAAGCATCCATGTCAGCTGTGTCCATCCCGGCGGCATCAAGACCAACATCGCCCGCAACACCCGCTTGAACCGGTCCATGTTCAATCTTACCAAGGAAAAGGCCGTAAACCTTTACGAGGAGAAATTCTTTCGGACAACGGCGGACGATGCGGCAAAGATCATCATCTCCGGCATCAGGCGCAACAAAAGGCGCATTCTGGTAGGGTCGGATGCAAAGGCAATGGATCTGCTCACCAGATTTTTCCCGGTGACCGCCGTGACCATGACCACCCTGTTCAGCAGGTGGATTGCCCAAAAATACGCCAACAAATAACAAATAAGGATACCATTAAAATTTGGCAAACATTCAGGAAAAAGGAGGTTCTATGAACAAAGGTGATTTTTTCAAAGGGGTTATTCAGTGGGAAATTATGACGAAGGATTCGCCTCTAACCAAATTCCCAGTTTTCTACTATGACAACACGTCCATGACGGCGATCTATACCGCCTCCACCGACAAGGTGAAGAGGCTTCTTCCCCTTCCAGATATGCACCCTGTGCAGGCCATAAGCGGCAGGGCGCTCGTTGCCTTTACCGCTTTTGAATACCGCAAGACCGATATTGATCCCTACAACGAATTCTCCATTTCCTTCCCAATCACCTTCCGGAAAAAGGCCGTTCCGGGCATCACCGTCTTAGGAATGATGGCAAGGAGATACTTCACGGCATATGTCTGGCAGCTCCCCGTCACGACCGAACGGGCGCGCAAGGGTGGTGTGGACATGTACGGGTATCCCAAATTCATCGCCGACATCACATTCAAAGAGGAAAAAGGCATGCTCGGTTGTACCCTCTCCGAGGGAGGGAAAAACATCCTCACCCTGAAGGGTCAAAAACTCAAGACGTCCGTGGAAAAGGTAAACAGGTACAAGACCTTCTCCGTAAAGGATGGTGTGCCTCTGGCGGCAAACGTTTATACGAATCCAATCGAATTCGGCCAATCCATGAGCAGGAAAGCGGCACAACTCACTTTGGGCAACCACGACATCGCCAAAAAGCTTCAGGAGATCAACCTGAGTCCGAAGCCACTTTTCTTCCAGTATATGCCTGTCATGGAGGCCATCCTTTATGGCCCGCGCAATTTGATGGATGATTGAGAGGGACGGTTGGCGAATAGCTTACTGAAGCGGTTATTGACCCTGCCGGTCCATTGTTGGGAACAGACCGCGTGGCTTGAGGTGGTAATTGGGGTGGAGGTGCAGGTCAATGTCGCTTAGCTGCACGCGATCATGGTGATCTCCAGAGCAAAATTACTCCTTTATTCGGACGCCTGTATGGCAGCAGTTGCAATGACCTGACTAAACAGATTAATTTTTGATGTCCTTAATGAAATCTATATATTGTGTTACTGTTTCTTTAGGTTTTTCCATCATGGGAACATGACCGCAATCCTTGATGATCACAGTCTTATGATTTATTAATCCCCTTTCGAAAACCGGTACGTCGGAAATATCAATGACTTTATCCTTATCGCCCCAAAGAATTAAAGCTGGCGCTTTTATTTTCGGCAGGTCTTTTTCGAGAGAGAAAAAATTAGGAACGACTTCGTTGCCCTCTTTTTCATAAAACTGGCGATTGGCTAAACAAGTTTTGAACATTACTTTCTTGAGTGGATAAGGTAAAAAAGGCTGTTTAACAAACAATAATGTCATCATGCGTTGCCAATCGTTGCTGTTTTTTATTAAAAATGGATTTTCGCCTTTTTCTGCCATTTTATATACCATACTTTTTTCCAAAGATGTGACCCCCGCGGCATCAAAAAGTCCCACGCTAATAATTTCATTAGGATAGCGCACAGCGTAAGTTCCTGCAAATAAACCGCCCATGGAATTACCCACGATATGAATTTTTTTCAGATCAAGTGTCTGGACGAATTTATGCAAACGCGAAATCTGATTTGATAGATCGTACGAGTCTTTCTCGATCTTGGAGCTTTCTCCGTAGCCGGGGATATCGGGGATCACCACATGGTAATCTTTAGTTAAATAACCGGCAAAATTTAACCAGGCCTCTTTGCTCCCTGTATAGCCGTGCAAAAGTAATATTGTCGGTCCTTTGCCTCCCTCTAGATAAACAATGTTATGATCATCGATCTTGATTTCTTTTTTGGTCAAACCAGCTTGGCTTATGGCTGCGTTAATCATATAACCGGCCACTTTTTCCGGGAAAACATAATAACAGGCAACTAACGCGACGATAATAACTAATACAGCAATTAAGAATTTTTTCATTTTTCCCTCCTTATACTTTTGATATCATATCAAGTTAGTCAAAAAAGCCATCCCTTCTTACGAAATGCATGTCTTTTAATGTAACAAACTGCCTAGGAATCACACTTGAAGCTTTTTAAGTCTTTGGTTAAAAAAAGAAGCCCGGTCAAGTTAAATTAGTCAAGCCAAATGAAGATGAGATAAAAAAATGTTTATTTAAATAATTTGAAGAAGAATTTTAGTGTGACAATATGTAGAAAAGCCTGACTGAGATGTCAAGAAAATATTAAACTGTAAAATGTAATGTGTTTTAATATTTTTCGTCGGGAGTGAATGTTGTTTATTACGGATTGAAGGATAGCATTTTTTTCTATGTTAAAGATTTGGGGATAGAAAGAAGAAGTGCCTGTTGAGCTTACTTAATACCATGTTTATTTTTCATCTCATCCAGTTTTGACTGTGCCTTTGCATCGCCTTGTTTAGCCGCCTTGAGATACCACTTTGCAGACTCAGCATCGTCCTGTGGAACAAATATTCCGTCTTGGTATAAATCGCCAAGCCAGTTCTGGGCATCTACGTGTCCCTGCTCAGCCGCCTTACGATACCACTTTACAGCCTCAGCAAAGTCCTGTGGAACGCCTTCGGCGTAGAAGTACTTCAAACCCAAATTGAACTGGGCATCTGCATTTCCCTGCTCAGCCGCTTTGCGATACCACTTTACAGCCTCAGCATAATTTTGTGAAACGCCTTTGCCTTCCTGGTAAATCCAACCAATATTGAACTGGGCCTTTGCGTCTTCTTGCTGGGCCGCCTTAAGAAACCATTTCAGTGCTTCGGCATCGTCCCGTGGAACGCCATTGCCTTCTTTGTACATCACACCCAATATGGTCTGGGCCTTTGCGTCTTCTTGCTCAGCTGCCTCAAGAAACCATTTCAGTGCTTCGGCATTGTCCTGTGGAACGCCTTCACCCTTTCGGTACATTACTCCCAGATTATACTGGGCATTTGAAATTCCCTGCTCAGCCGCTTTGCGATACCACTTTGCAGCATCAGCATCATCCTGCGGAACGCCAAAACCTTCTCTGTACATCATACCCAATATGGTCTGGGCACCTGCTTGTCCCTGCTCAGCCGCCTTGCGATACCACTTTTCAGCCTCGGCATCGTCCTGCGGAACGCCTAAACCGTCCTGGTACATCAAACCCAGATTATACTGGGCATGTGCATTTCCCTGTTGGGCCGCTTTATAATACCACTTTGCAGCTTCGGCAGAGTCCTGTGGAATGCCTAAACCATTTATGTACATTCCGCCGATCTCAAATTGCGCATCTGCATATCCCTGCTGGGCCGCTTGGAGATACCACTTTACAGCCTCAGCATCGTCCTGCGGAACGCCTTTGCCTTCTTTGTACATCATACCAAGTATGGTCTGGGCATCTGCTTGTCCCTGCTGGGCCGCCTTGCGATACCACTTTACAGCCTCGGCATCGTCCTGCGGAACGCCTAAACCGTCTTGGTACATCACACCAAGATTGAACTGGGCAGTTGCAATTCCCTGCTCAGCAGATTTTAAAAACCATCTTGCAGCCTCGGCATCGTTTTGTGGAACACCTTCACCTTCCTGGTACATAATGCCCAGATTGAGCTGGGCATTTGCGTCTTCCTGCTGGGCTGCCTTAAGAAACCATTTCACGGCTTCGGCATCGTTTTGTGGAACACCTTTGCCTTCTTTGTACATCATACCCAGTATGGTCTGGGCCTTTGCATCTCCCTGTTGGGCAGCCTGGAGATACGATTTCGCGGCCTCCGCATCATCCTGCGGAACGCTTAAACCGTTTACGGACATCCCGCCAATCTCAAATTGAGCGTTTGCATCTACCTGCTCATCCGACTTGAGAGACCGCTTTGCAACTTCAGCATCGTCCTGCACAACGTCTTTAAGTTCTTGGTTGATTATATCCAGTGTGTTCTGGGCATCTGCGTGTCCCTGCTGGGCCGCCTTACGATACCATTTCGCGGCCTCCGCGTAGTCCTTTGGAACACCTCTGCCTTCTACGTACATCATACCCAGTATGTTCTGTGCTTCTGCATCTCCACGCTCAGCCACCTTGATATACCACTTTACGGCTTCAGTATCATTCTGCGGAACAAATATGCCTTCCCGGTATATATTGGCAAGCCAATTCTGGGCTTCTGTGTGTCCCTGCTCAGCCGCCTTGCGATACCACTTTACAGCCTCAGCATCGTCCTGCTCAACGCCTTCACCTTCCTGGTACAGAATACCCAAATTGAACTGGGCATCTGCTTGTCCCTGCTCGGCCGCCTTATGATACCACTTTACAGCTTCGGCTTCGCTCTGCGGCACGCCTATGCTTTCTTTGTACATCATACCCAGTACGAACTGGGCGTCTGCTTGTCCCTGCTCAGCCGCCTTACGATACCATTTCGCGGCTTTTACATCGTCCTGGGGAACGCCCTTGCCTTCTTGGTACATCACACCAAGATTGAACAGGGCATCTATATCTCCCTGCTTAGCCGCCTTACGATACCATTTCACGGCTTCGGCATCGTTCCTTGGAACGCCTTTACCAGTTATGTCCGTTAAACCAGTATTGTTCTGGGCAACTGCGTTTCCTTGTTCAGCCGCTTTGCGAATATCTGTTAAACGTAATATATTTTTTTTCATGTGAATTATACTCATGAGAATGTTCTTCATTCAAAAAAGGTTCTTGATTTTCAGACCATTCTCTAAAAAATTTACACTTAATTCAATCGTCTTATGTATCTAACAATTAATATCCAAACTTCTCTTTTCCTATGATTAACTATCATAATAACACTATTAATTATTTTTAAAAGAGAAAAATATGCAACTTTATTGATAACGGATTGAAGTCTTGTATCCTCTTTGAGATTGACGATTTATTGAGGAAGAAGCAAATACTGCTTTCACCTGCAACTATTCAGTCATTGGCACTCATCAGAATTTAGATTTGCCGTATCAAAGTAAAATGCAAGGTTCCTTTACTCCAAATTCCTCAACAGGGATAAATTTTCTATTGCGGGATCTGGGTTTTTTGTGAAGCTTGCCATTGATTCAGGCAACTCGTGCTTAATTGTGTTTAAGCGCGAGAAAAGCCAGCATATCTTTTATAAAGGTATTGCGCTCCTGGCTCATGAAACCGTGACCGGAGCCCTTATATTTGATGAGTTTCGCCCCCGGTATGCGCCCGGCAAGTATTCGTGAATTCTTCGGCGGGATGAGTACATCATCGGTGCCGGTTGCAACCAGTGTAGGATTCTTAATTTCAGGCAGGCGGTCGTAGGTATCGGATTTAGCGTAAGCCATTAATTGGCGCAAGGAGTTTGCGTTGCTGATGGGGGCCCGCAGGTAGCGTTCTTTGAAATGTTTCACATAATCTGGGCTTGCGTCAAGAAAATCTTTTGTGAACATCAATTTAAGCACTCTTTCAAACACGCCGTCGAGTCCTCCGCTTTGGTCCATCAATATCCGCATGATCTCGTCGGTTGCCTGAATCATATGCTTGCCTCCGCAGAAGGTATATCCAAGCACAAGATTATTCACTCTCTCAGGGTATTTAAGCGCCAGTTGCTGGGCGATCAAGCCGCCCATCGACATGCTCAGGATGTTTGCGCGTTTGATTCCTTTTGCGTCCATTAATGCGGCCGTGTCGTCGGCGAACATTTCGCAAGTGAACTCGCCCTCAGCGGGGGTAACCGTGCGTCCGGCCCCGCGATTGTCGAACATCAGCACATGGTATTTCTGGGAGAGCGCGTCCACTAATTCAGGGTCCCACCAGTCCATGTTGGCGGTAAGCCCCATGATAAGCACTATAGGATATCCATCACCTGCGGATTCGCAACAGATTTTAAGATCTCGAACAGTTACCAGTTCCATTGTTATCTCCGTAATTTCAAAAAATACCAGCTTTGAAAATTCGAGCTACCCCGATCATCAAAGCTGGTATGGTCTTTTATGATAGAATACTTTTATGTGACCAGTTGAAGTTTTGTCGTTCTATCTTCTATCATGTCCTTCTCCCTGACGATTGCCATGTCCCTGTTCACCTTGCTGGGGACCTTGTTGAGACTGGCGAGACCTGATATTTCCCTGCTTGTTTCGGGGAGGCAATCCCTGCACGCCCCATGTTCTCTGTTCCCAGTGCCTGTTTGTTTGCCAACCGCGCCAATTGCGTTGAAGATCCTGGTGAGGTACGCGCTGATGTTCCCACGGGTGACCTTTCCATTGATGATCTCTGTAATTATCTCTCCAACCGGGAGGAATATTTCTGTGAAAAGCCGGTACGCCTCTGTAATAACCCCACCCTCTGTCATAATAATGAGATCGGTACCAGCGCCCTTCCCAGGGACGCCACCACCAGCCGCCGAAAAAGAATATATCCTCCTGCACATCGGGCACCGCATAAACATTCGTTTCCGGTATTACCACCGGTACAGGCGGTGCCGCGAAAATAATCGGCGGGGGCAGAGGAATATCAATATTTATGCTTACCCCGGCCAGCGCGGAAACCGGTGCGAAAACTAACAATGTCAAAAACAATATTTTCAAAATCAACTTTTTCATCGAATTGCCTCCTTTGTTTATTGTTAATCTGACCACATAACATAATGATCAAAAAAGACGGTTTGATATTTACAAAACATTGCCTGCAAACGGCTAAACTATAAGAAACTCGTTTTTGTATGTCAAGATAATCTTAACCGCACTGTATGTAACGACGCCATATTACATTTTCAAATCCGGAGAGTTATCAAGGAATTACTTATCCTTGTCCAGCCATTCGCGAAACTTTAAATAATCCTCGGCAGACCGGCGCGGCTGTTCTAGCATCGGCAAGTGCCCCAATCCCTTCATTATAATAACCTCGGAGCGCAGCATCAACTTGTGTAGAATCTCGGCTGTTGCCGGATTGATGGCGCGGTCTTTATCACCAAATACAATAAGGGTTGGCGTCTTGAGACCAGTAACGTACTTCTCGGCTGAATCAATATGAGTCTCTTTAAAAATACGTTTCTCCAGTTCATAATTGCGGATGCGTTCCTTCGCCATGACGTTCAGGATAGGCCGTGGAATAAAGGGCGGGTCAGCCATAACGAATGCAAATATTTTGGCGAACTCATCTTCGTTTTTGGCCATAAGAGGGTTTTCTCCGGTTTTGGCGATAATTTCGCGCACCTCACTGGAGGGCGCACTCCAGATTCCGCCCGGATCGAGCAGCCATAAACTTTTGACTTCATCTGGGAAAAGAAAAGCATACATCATGGAAATATGACCGCCCATGGAGCTTCCGCCTAGGTGAACTTTTGTAATTCCCAGCGCCTGCGCAAGAGTTCTGATTCTGACTGCCTGGGTAAGCGCTCTATAGTCTGCATCCTGAGGATGGCTGGATTCACCAAAGCCGATATGATCTGGTATTATTACCCTGTAATGCGGGGTCAGAAATCGGGCGACTCTTATAAAATTATCCTTGTTGGCGCCGAAGCCATGCAGCAATATAAGAGGCTCACCTTTTCCTCCTTCCAGATAAACATAATGAAGGTTGCCCGGAATATTGATTTCCTTAAGCGTAAGCCCGGAGCGTTTGCGTTCCAAGTCTATAACCAACTTGGCGGCCTTTTCAGGCGCTAGGTAAACAAATCCGACGCCCGCCATAATACATATAATAATGAAAACAAAAACACCCTTAACTATACGCATCTTATCCTCCTTTTTTATGAAGATGTTTGTATCTTTAATCCATTTCAGTTTTAAAGTATATTAATTATTAATAAATAGTTAAAAACAAATTTTTATCAAATTTCACCGTAAGTTCGTTTATCATCGGCTGAGTGCTTCTGGCTGCCAGCGTAAAGCTCGTATTCAAGAAGGCGGCATTCGATTTCACCGTTGTAAAAAATAATTCGCCGTTTGGTTCTCAAACCCACTTTCTTGATCATCTCTAAATTGCCGGTAAAAATAAAACCGCTGTAACCGCCGCCGATCTTCTTGAAGAAATCGCCGATGCCTTGATAAGTCGTTTCCAGTATCTGAAAATCACTTGCCTGGATGTGATCGCCTTTATCCTGCTGCCTGTCAGATGCCTTGCGAAGAATGATTTTACGGCCATTTACAGCCGATTCTCTGCTGACGCGAAGATCTGTTGAATGTGGTTTTGTATTGATGGCGCCCATTCGCTCGCCGTAAGGGGGATTTAAAATGATTATCCCGCCGTCTTCCGGTATGGGAGTTTCTTCATAAGGACAGGTGTGAAATTCAATCAAGTGATCAACTCCGGCTGTCTGCGCGTTTTGTTTGGCGGCGATAACCGCCATTTTATCAATATCCGTGGCGATGATTTTTGCCGGCAAGATTTTTCGGGCATTGGCTTTGGCCATTTTGCGCAGTTCCTGCCAGAATTCTTCAGGGAATTCCTTGATGAACATAAAGCCGTAATTATTCCGCATTAGTCCGGGGGCTCGATTTAAGGCGATGTATGCGGCCTCAATGGCCAAAGTTCCGCTGCCGCACATTGGGTTGATAAAATTTCCCTCGCCCTTCCAGCCTGTAGCCATAATCGCTGCCGCCGCCAATGTTTCCTGCATGGGCGCTTGCAGGGGAATCTTGCGGTATCCGCGCAGGGAGAGACGCTCGCCAGAAGTATCCAGATAAACATCGGCCTGATTGTTCTTCCAATAAACATGGACAACGGCTTTGTCCTTATTCGGGCCGGAATCAGGACGCCTGCCGCACTTATCGCGCATTCGATCCACGATGGCATCCTTGACCTTGACATTGACGAAGCGGGAATCGGTAATCAGCGGGTTATCGGCAATCGAGGTCACACAAACATAGGCCGCCTTGCCGGAATCATGAAGGAAATTTTCCCATTCAATAGATTTGATTTTTTTGTAGAGGCTCTCCGGTGTATTGACTATTAACTTCTCCAGTTGGTAGAGGACTCGCTGGGCAGCGCGCAGATGAAGATTGAGAATTAAGGTGTCCTGGAGAGTTCCTTCGGTTTGTATTGCCGTATCCAGTTCCGCCAGAACCGGAAAATCCAACGCCTCGATCTCTTTCTTTAGATAAGGCGAAACGCCCTTCGGACAGGTTATAAGTATTTTACTTTTCTGATTCCAAATGGTCATGGCACCCTTCTAACATATTATAATGCTTTTGATAAGTATGAAATCCACATCGTATTTCAAGACGTCAAGCTATGATTGATAAGCCTTGACCCCAAAAGGTTGTTGGTGTAAAAGCCACAAATTATATTATTGTACCGGGAAGGGAGGATACAGAGATGTCAAAATATCAATACAACCAGGAAGCGGTCGCAAATCTCAGATTGAGTGATACGTCCGTTTTGGATCATTTGGTTGATTTCGAGTCGGCCCGAGCGGCTCATTTGAAAAAGGAACATGCCAAGAAAGACAAACGTATGTCGCTTGCCGAGGCAGTTTCGACTTTTGTGCAGGATGGCGACATAATGACCGATGCCGGCTTTTCTTATGTCAGAACACCCCACCAAGCCTTCAACGAGGTCATCAGGCAAGGCAAAAAGAATCTTCAGATGATAGGGGCGCCCAATACCAATCAAAGCTTCTTTATTGTTTACGGTTGCGTGGACTATTCACACAATTCATACACCGGTGCGGAGATGCGCGGGATTGATAAAAGCTATGACCGAATGCTCAAGGCCGAGCGGGTCAAGATTCTTTCCGAATGGAGCCATGGAGGAGTAGCACTGGGTTTCAAGGCTGCTCAATTGGGCACGCCGGGGGTCTTCAGCAAGCAGATGCTGGCCAGCGATATCGTACGCTATAATCCTTATCTCAAGGTGATGCAACACCCTTTGAAGAATGATCCTGATCCCGTGGTGTTCGTTCCGGCGTTGTATCCCGATGTAGCCATCATCCATTGCCATGCGGCGGACAAGTACGGCAACGCCTATATCTATGGCCCGGCCGTTAATGATCTTGCCGTGGCGGCAGCGACGCGCAAACTCATCATCACGGCCGAAGAAATTGTTCCCGAAAACGACATCCGCTACAACAAGAAAGGGTCCATCATCCCGTTCTTCTACGCCGACGCCGTGGTTGAGATGCCCTTTGGAGCTGTGCCCGGAAATATGCCCGGGTGTTACTACTGGTCGCGGCAGTGGTGGGAAAAGGTCATGCGTTTCGGTGGTGCTTCCGACGAAAACATGATGTCATTGCTCAATGAATGGATTATGGGCACCAAGGATCAGTTCGAGTTCGTCGAAAAACTGGGCGGCGCCAAATGGATCTCCGAGGCCCGTCGTCAGACCAAGGCCGCCGAAGGCGACAATGAAGACATAGATTTTACCTATGAAGAATATACCCTGAATCATGATTCAGGACTCTACTACTAAGACAGGAGGATATCATGCAGGACTTAAATGCTCCGGCCAATCCATTAGAAACATTGGCCTATATAATAGCACAGCAGATTCACGATCATTCGATTGTGTATATCGGTACCGGAATTCCCATGGTGGCCGGGATTCTGGCTAAGAAAACTCATGCCCCCAACATTACCATTGTCTACGAATCAGGTGGCCAGGATCCGATCGAGGGTGACATGCCCTGGTCGGTCGGCTGTCCTTTTACCTGGCGCAAGTCCCCTACAATTATGGAGATGTCCTATTCTTTTGCGCAATGCTACAACGGATACGTGGATATGGGCTTTCTGGGTTTCGCCCAGGTGGATATGTACGGCAACGTGAATACCCACCTGATTGGCAAAGATTTTCATAAGCCCAAGGTCCGCATGACCGGCAGCGGCGGGAATAACGATCTGTCTTCTCTGACCGAGAACATGGTATTGGTTGGACTTCAGACCCCGGATAAATTTCCTGAGAAGGTTGATTTCATTACCTCTGTGGGACATCTGACCGGAGGCAACTCACGTCAGGAAGCCGGTCTCATCGGTAATGGTCCGAGCGCTGTGATCAGCCCGTGGGGCGTCTATGACTTCGAACCGGTCAGCAAGCGTATGCGGGTTAAATCCCTAACTCCCGGCGTTACCTTTGAGATAGCTCAATCGCTTACCGGTTTTGAGCTTCTTAAGCCGGAAGGAGAGATACCTCAAACGAAACTGATTACGGATGATGCATTGAAAATCATACGCACTCAGGTAGATCCGCGTGGTGTTTTTACGACCATGCCAACCGCATAAATACTGGGTATGTCCGCATGATTTTAATATTAACCGAGGGGGAAGATTATGGAGGATATTAATAGAATTCTTGCTGTGAGCTGGGTCACTCAATATTGTAAGGGGACTGTTCATTCCGCGGTTTCACTGGCCGCAAAGTATAGTGCTGAACTTGCCGTGATTCATGTAATCGATACGTTATGGCTGAAGGGCTGGAATTTGCCGATGAAGTTGCATGAGGAAGAGCGCCGGAAGGAAATGGAACGAATTAAGGCAGATCTGGATGGTATTATCAGCCGTGAAAAAAAGGGCGGTATGAAGATCAAAACGATTATTAAGGAAGGCGATCCCGTTGAAGAAATTCTGAAGGTTATTGAGAAAGAGAAGATTGACTTAGTCATTATGCGAGCCCATGAAGAAAGCCGGATCGAACACTTTTTGGTCGGTGGCAGTAACGATGCTATCATCCGGAAGATGCCCTGCTCCATTTATCTGCTGAAGAATGAACCCGGGCAGAAGGTTGATTGAGTTAAAAACTGATGCCGGCAGACGGTGAATCTTTACAGCAGCCGGGCCGGAGATTAGCGACTGGTAATAAGCCAAATATTTAAATAACAGGGCGCTGTTCTGTTATTGATTCTGTATGGCATTATTAAAAGAAGTGATTATTAGAGTAAGTAAATTATAAGAAAATAAGAGGGAAGGAGGTGAGGAAAAGGGGCAGATCATAAGGAATAGATTGGAACTGATTGATAAGAAAATAAGTCGCGTAATACTATTAGGATAAAAAAATTAAAAATAACCATATCGAGGATGGGTGAAAACGACTCCATACTTCAGAACAAATTTAAATTATGAAAGGATGAATTAAAATGAAGAAAATTATAGTTGGTTTAGCTATTGCCCTGTTTGTAAGTATATCTTTTTTAATGGCCTGCTCCGGTGGTAAAAGCGCGGCGGAACTGGCGATCAAGACCGCCGAACAAGCCGTCAACGCGACCAAAGCTGAAGCAGCAAAGATTGTTCCTGATCAGGTAAAATCATTGGAAGACGCTTTAGCCGCCGCGAAAGAAAAGGTTGTTAAAGGCGAGTATAAAGAAGCTTTAGGGGACGCAACCGCCCTTGCCGGCAAGGCCAAGGATGTTCTGGCTGCCGCAAAAGCCAAAAAAGAAGAACTGACCAAAAAATGGATGGACTTAAGTCAGGGAATTCCCCAGATGGTCACTGATATTCAAAGCAAAGTGGATTCTCTTTCCAAAGTAAAAAAGCTTCCGGCCAACCTGACGAAGGAAAAATTTGAAGAAGCCAAAGCCGGACTTGCTTCCATCACAGATGAATGGACCAAAGCACAGGATAGTTTTAAAACTGGAAGCTTTGGGGACGCTGTCAGCATGGCAACTTCAGTAAAAGATAAAGCCGTAAAGGCTATGGAAGCTCTGGGTATGAGTGTACCAGCTCCTGCTGCCGTTCCCTCTCCGGCCCCCGCTCCAACTCCTGCGAAGTAATAATTATTGATCTAATAATAAAATAAACGAGGGATATATTCCAATTTTAAAATGGATTATATCCCTTTTTTAATGAGATCAACGCTTCAGAAACAAATTGTTTCCATATTATTATTCTGCCTTTGCTTTGTGAGAAAAAAGTGTTTTGATAATTCATTACCCGCCATGATACAAATTTCTTTTTCTCTTTTGCATATTATGGAGATCCTTTTTGAACATTTCAACAAAAGGACCATCGTCGCGCCAGGCGCGGCATGTATTAACAAGAAATTCAAGGATCATCTTTTCACGATCAGGATCAAAAACTATTGGCTTTCTTGATTGATAAGCCGCAAATCCCTGGATGGCAGCTGGGGCCATTGCCAGAATAAGTTCCACCAGGTGAGTACATCCCTTTTTGCCTCCGGCCAATTTTTTTACTTTTGTCGTAAAGCCTTTGGTAATTGTCAGACCCTTGATGGGAGCGAGACAGTCGATAGTTTCCCGGCACACTTCCCGGGGAACGGATATCAGATCGACATCAATATCCTCGATCAAAAGATTGGAACAATTAACAATGAGTCGTATGGCCATGTGATGAATGACGCCACGCGGAAATGTTTCACCCGTAAACGAATGAGATTCCTGAAAACGATCATCTTTAAGTAAACCTTCTACAATTATTCTTTGTCCGTCATAATCGTATGTCGCTACTTCTATATTTCGTGTATGTAACTTTTTTCCTTTTGATTTCCAAATGGACTGCATTTTATTTTAATTCTCCTGAAAAAATAAAGGTCACACTAGGTCTCGCGTGTACTTCCGGTAGTGCATCCATCAAGGGGGCACAATAAAAACAGATCATTTCCTTACCTGTGAGCTACACCATTTTGGCGTGGCTCACACACACCTCGTTACTTCCGCCTGGCCCCGCTGAAGGGAGACAGTTTCCAATAGCCAAAGGCCATTGGATAATTCGGCTTACAAAATTCAGTTCACTTTGCTCCTGAATTTTGAGTCTCATTACAACTAAAGAATTCCAGTTCACTGTGTAACTGTAATTCGAGTTTCACTGTCGCCTCAATATCATCTTTGATTCAAAAATGGTATAATATTATAATCTCAACTACGGGGGATAAAAATATGTGTGGAAGATTCGTACTGATAACCGATTTGAAAAATATCCAAAAGAATTTCAATATTCAGAATATATCATGTGAATACCAACCGAGTTGGAATATAGTGCCGAACCAATCAGTGCCTGTTATAATTCATCATAACGAAATCAATCAATTAGTCTGTTTCAGGTGGGGGATGATTCCCTCATGGTCGAAAGATCCTTCAATTGCCAACAAGCTGATTAATGCCCGTGCGGAAACAGTAGATAAGAAACCCAGTTTTAAAGATGCTTTCAAAAAAAGGCGGTGCCTTATAGTTGCTGACGGATTTTACGAGTGGAAGAGGGAAGGCAACAAAAAAATGCCGCTGTATTATTATCTGAAATCAGGACGGCCTTTCGGATTCGCGGGACTTTATGAAACATGGATATCACCGGACAAAAAGGAAATCAATACCTGCGTAATCATTACTACCGGTGCCAACGAACTGATTGCGCCTGTTCATGATCGCATGCCGGTTATCTTATCCAATGATCAGGAGAGAGTTTGGTTGAATAGCGATGTGGTTGATGTCCCGGGTCTTAAGTCTATTTTAAAACCGTACCCTGCTAAAGAGATGAACTACAAATCAGGCATAGGGCCGCATAGTTTTTAATGAAGAAGTAGTATATTTATTAGTTGCATATAGAAATTATTTCTAAAGCCGTTACTTTGTTTGGCCGGTTTCCGGAATGTTTCCCCCAAGATCCTTAACCAATCTGGTGAATGATTCCTGCGCATACAGAAGCTTGCCTGCCACCTTGCGCAATTTGTCCACCTGCTCCTCAGACAGAGTCAGAGCCGTGGGGATTTCCTGAAAGTATTCCCGTTCCGTCTTGTCGAGAAGAGAGTCAAAAGAGATATGAATTATATAGATTTCTATGTTCTTTTTTCCGTCCTTCCCGCTTTCATATGTCCATTCCTCAGAATAGCGTCGCAGCAGATCGATTGTCTCGAAATTATACTTGTTGATCATAATGGTTGAAGACGCGCCAAGAATTGCTCCAATTCCCGGGATCTTGTCAATAAGCCTCCAGCTTTTCTTTTCCTGCGTTTGCGCGTTGACAATGATGAAGACCAACCGGTGACAACTTGTAAGCTTTTCCTCTTTCATGATCTCACGGATACCACCCTGAACCGCGATGCTCTCCATGATGCCCCGGATGCCAAGGTTATCAGACACGCCGCCGTCAATCAGATGTATGTATGGTTTTGTCTCCGGTTCTAATCAGTCGTAATTCGATCATACCTTATTCTTTTGAGACCTAACATGAAAATTCACCTGATCATCGCCGTTCCTCATCATATTTCTTTTGCAGACCCTCCGGTGGATTAGCGGGTTTCATAGTGCCGAGATTAATAAATACTCCACCTTGTGTAGCCGTTGCGGCATGCTTGCCGTTAACCATAAATTCCGCATTGGCCACCCAACCCGAAGAGTCGAATTTCTCCATCCAGATACTTCCGTTAACCTGATCATGCATCCGAATCGGTCGCTTATACTCTATATGCGTTTGAGTGATAATGGGCACAATCAATTCCGAAATGAGTTTTTGCAGCGGATAATGAACTTCAAGGAAATAGAGCCGCAAGTCCTCCATCCAGCGCACATATGCGATGTTGCTGACGATACCCATAAAATCGATATCGTATGTCTTAACCGTAATGTGCAAATTAACTTGAAGCGGTCGTTGTTGTGTCATATAACCTCCTTCTCTTTCCGTCGTATAATACACATTTAATAATAAGACGTTGCTTGTTTATTTAATTGCCGGAGTAATATATTTAAACATATATATCGCATAACCATCTTTAATATCCTTAAAAACAGTTTTCATTAATATTTTTACTAAAAACTGTGAAATTGTCAGCTTTGCATATTCTAGCGTTTTATCAATAATGGATATTTTTACTTCGAGAGCATAACTACTATCCAGAAACAATTGTTCCGGTGAATTTGAAGTAATCTGCAACGATGTCCCAAATTCCTGCAATACTTTTTGAAATTTCGTATTAAATTTTTTGAAAAATTTATAATTTTGCAGATCACAAAATAATGTATGCTGAGAAAATTGATTCTGCAATGTCCTAATCAATTTTATTGTTGCTTTTTCATCTAAATAGATAAAAACACCCTCTATAATTATAAATACGGGTTTCTTGAAATTAAATGCCGTTAATTTTTCTTCCAGAGAATCAACGGAAAAATCAAAGGGAATTCTTTTAATCGTATTCTTACATTCTGATTCCGGGAGGTATTTTTCTTTATGTTTTATTACCTCGGGATCATCAAATTCATACCAGTAACCACCATCCATTCTGTAAGCCCTTGTATCAAACCCGGCTCCAATGATAAAAATTATGGTTTCCGGTTCTTTTTTTAATTCCGACTTTATCAAATCATCAATAATCCTATGTCTTGTTGCATTACTTATAATGGCATTTTTAAAAGGCCTGAACTTATCAAACACCTCCAAAGCTTCTTTATCCATTAATATTTTAGCATAATTATCACCGCATACCGGACGATCACTATCAGCGTCCAACATACGGGCACCACAACAAAAAAAGGCTGTTTTTGATACTGGTTTCATCATCTTTCTCTCTAAATTTATTAATTACAAAATTACAAGCGCTTATAAAAATTCAAATAAATACGTTTTCATTCAGATTCTAACCAAGGTTAAATCTGAACTCAATTTCGCACTTTCCATTCTGATGCATCAGGCATCCATTGAACTCAGGTATCATGTCATACTTCACGCCAAGACCTTCTAGCCAACCTTGCACTCTTATTACAATTCCACATTGATACACATCGATAAAACCAAATTTACTAACACCATCATGAGCAAAACATTTATGAAAACCGCCCCTAAAAACATTCTTATCAGGAAAACCGTAATACAGTTTCATGAATTCCGGCTGGATTAATTTATATGTTGTATCGATTATCTCTTTTAATTCTTCAAAGGTTGTAATAACAGCATCTTTCGGTTTGCCCATCAATTTCAGTATTCTTTTTATTTCAATACCAGCCATTGTTTTTACAGCTCCTTTATTTATTTCATTAGCTTTTTCTGCGCCTAATTCCCGCATAACACTTCCAAACCACATGGCATCATGAGTCATCCAATTCTTTGAAAAGAACTCCCTGATTTCTTTTTTATCAAGTTTATCCATTAAATCCATAGCATCCTCCAATGTTAGTTTGATAAGATGATATTGTTTTATGATGGAACTATAGATAACTAAGTTTATTTTACTGTGTGTCGTTTTTTGTATAGGCCAGCGCTCGCCGGATACGTATCCCGATAAGCCGGTGCCTCCTTAGTATTATGCCTTCTTCCGGTCTTCCACCCTGATCTCCATTACAATGTGGCCCCAGCCGCCGCACTTCACGCCGGTATCGAAACATCCGGTACGCTTGAAGCGCATCTCGTTCGGGTCAATCCCGGCATAAAGGAGTTCATTGGCGGCAAAGATAAGACCGGGGATCTGGCCTAATGCGAAACAGCAGATTTTTCCAGGGTTGAGCTTGGTGATGAGATTTCCCGCGCCATCGAAAATAAATTTATCGCCTGCTTCATGCCCGGAGTTGCACCCGCTTGCCTCCACCACCTCAACGACAATGGTCTTGCTCATCAATGCCCCAGCCTTGGAAATCACATCCTCATTTCTGGGATTTTGCCGGAATAACTTCATCTCGTCATCAGTGTAGCCTAAATGTTTTTGAATAAAATTCCACACATCTTCATTGATTTTCATTTTATTGCCTCCTGAATAAAATTTATTCGTGAAACTCCAATTTAATGAGACCCAAGCTTCAAAAACAAAGTGCACTGAAGCTTGCCGATCGAATTATACCCGTGATTACTCAAAGAAAAACCTGTAATCCCAAGCGCATTTGCCGTCGATGTGCATCATACAACCTGTTATTTTGGGTTTTACTTCAAATTTGATGCCAAGAGTGTTAAGCCAGGTATCGATACGCAACATAATGCCGCATTCGTAACGATCGCTGACACCCAGTGATTTCATTCCTTCATACGCAAAGCATGAATCCCACTGGGCATGCATTAAGTTTTTAGCGGGAATGGTGTAGTTATATTTCATAAACTTGCCGGTAGGAATTTCCATTGCGGTATCAAAAAAGCTTTTAAACTCATCAAAAGTATTAATTTGAGTCGCCCCAACAGCTTTTTGGATACGTTTGATCTCTATAGCCGCCATGTCACGGATAGCGGCTTTGTTTATCTTATTGGTTTTCTCGATGCCGCATTCTTTTAAGCAGTTGTAAAACCACATCGCATCATGGGTCATCCAGCTTTTGTTTAAAAGTTCTTTTAATTCATTTTTACTAAGTGAATTGAAATCGGCTGTCATCTCTTTGTCTCCTTTCTTAATCGCTTTTCTAATGCAACGCTCTTACGGCATTATTGTTACGTTAAGCTTTTTTCCTAAAGACAAATTATCACAATTAGAATGTTTGTATTAGAATATACATTCTATAATAATGCATGTCAAGAATATTTTCGCACTGTAAAATTACAAACAATTGCTTCATCAACAAAGACTGTTTCAAAATATTAAATACGTCAATTTTAAGGATTGAAAAAGATGAGTAGATGGAAAGGTCAACTGATGGAAAAAGGTCAGTAAATTTGTATAAATATCATTTTGATTTTTCTATCAAAGCTTCATACGTTTCCCGGATAAGATCAGCAACTGATTGGGGTGGTATTTTATTTTCTTGTAGATATCGTCTCAAGATTCCCATAGGGGCATCATGGATGGCAAAAAGTGTTCGATCTATATACTCTTTGGTGACACGTCCGAATTGTTTTTTTGTGAAAGCGGCTATACCTTCCTGCAATTCCTTAAATAAACGCTGTGCGCGTTTCTGTAAGTCTTTGGGCCAATCGCCGGAAGTGAGATCGTCGATACGGTATAGCAGCATAACGCGCGCTTCGCTAGGATGAGTACGAACCCATTGCATACAGAAAAGTGTAGCCTGAAGTCCGTCCGTCTGAAGAGTTTTTAACCATTCATTTTGAAATGATTCAATAATATTCAACCATAATTCGGCGAGAAGCGCGTCTCGAGAGGGAAAGCGATGGTAAACCGAACCGATCGGTGCGGTTACTCGTGTGGATAGTCCCGCAATTGTCAGCGCGCCAAGACCTTCCTCGGCAATTATTTGTATTGCCGAGTCGATGAATTCTTCATTTTTAAAATAAGCTTTGCGTCCCATATTAAGCTTTTAATGGAACACAAATTCTAATATGTCAAGAATATAATGAGACTAGCTGAAAACGAACGAAGTGAAGTTTGAAGCGTTGTCGAATTATCCCAGGAGCGAAGCGATCGTGACTCTCGCTGAGAGCGAATTGAGTGAAGCTCGAAACGCAAGAGGAACAATCCCGCCAACGTAGTTGGCAGATACGAGGGATTGATCGCAAAATGTAATAAGACTCGCTGATAATGAGACCCAAGCTTCAGAAACAAAGTGCATTCATCCATCATTCAGGTCTTCGTGGCAGTGTCTTTTCTATGAGGGGTATGTATTTTTCAGTGCATCGAAAAAGAGACCGGCACTGCCGCGATTATCCTGCCCGTCATATTTTTCGCCCTTCAAATAAAGAGCTTCTACCTTAACATTGCTTAACTTCTGAACCGGTACCTGCAGAGGATTCTGATCCAGCACGACAAAATCAGCCAATTTGCCAACCGTCAGGGTTCCGCGTTTGTTTTCATCAAAGGAAAGTTTGGCGCATGCCGAGGTATGCATGCGCAGGGCATCTAGTACCGGGACCGATTCCTGAGGATTAGGATGATTGCAGGCCGCGTAAATTGACGCGATGGGATCGGGCAAAGTGCATGGAGCATCAGAGCCACTCGCGATAACTAACCCGGCATCCAGCATACTCTTTAAAGGAATCAGGTTTTTAATACGATTACCTAAAATATGTTTCAGATATTCCATAGGTTCCTGCTGCCAATGTAGAAATGGTGTTTGCAGGGCAACGCAGAGCCCAAGTTTTGCCGCCTTTTCGATTGTTTCGTGGTTCATCAGATCGGCGTGAATCATGATATGCCGGTGGTCTTCACGGGGAAAATCATTCAATGCCAATTCAAAGGCTGTCAGGGCCTGTTCGATTGCCGCATCGCCAATAACATGCATGGCGACCTGCAAACTGCTGCGATTTGCCGCTTTTACAAAATCATTTACCTGCTGCTGCGAATAAAAGAGCGTACCAAAACTTTTGGGATTATTAGAATAGGGTTGTTTCAGAGCGGCATCTTCGGAACCAAAGCAACCATCCAGAGCAGTGGCAAAGCAACCTCCAATGCAGGGCATTTTGCGGCGCAGTACTTTTTTGATATCCATCGTCTGGAAAAAAATATGAAACTTTTGCGGCAGCCCCCGGTTGGCAAATCTTACAATATCCACATCTAAATCCAACGGAAAGCCGACCCCTTCGGATGTATGCACTAACGCAATCCCTTTGCGGGCAAGATAATCGCTGCCGGCAATCATATTATTAAAAACAGCCGGCAGGGATACAGATCGCGAAATGCTGTTGACCGCTCTGTAAAACGCATTAAGATAAAACCAGCCTGTTTTCGCGTCAAATCCCGGATCGGCAAGGATAGCCGCGGGGAGTTTGTTGATCATTGCGGTATTGCCCACGGAAGCATGGCCGTCATATTTTACAATCATGAGTGGATGGCCGGTAATCTTATCCAGATCACTTCTTCCGGGGAGTCTTTTTTCTGCTACGGTGTGAGCGGAACAACCAAAACCGAGAATCACTTTTTCTTTCTTGCCCTGTGCAATGTATTTACGAATCAGTTCATCAAGCTCGGCAAAATCGTGCACATCTCTGCAATCGAGGCCGGAGTTGAAAAAAGCAAAGGAGGCAAAGTGCATGTGAGTATCGGCAAAGGCCGGGACCACGCAGAGGTTTTTTAAGTCTATCTGTTCAACCCGGGAATAAACTTCCGGCAATTGATCGCCGGTAAAAATTATTTTCCCATCTTCTTCCACAAGGTATTTGAAAGTACGATTTTCATCTTCACAGGAAATAAAATTGGCGTTTTTAAATACGTGCATATTTACCCCCTTATTTGATTACGGCAAAGTTTATGAAAGTATAAGACCAATATTTCTGTATGTCAAAGAAATAATTGGTACATTTTAGACTAAGCTCGTGATGATATTGGGAAGGGTGAAATTAACGCTTTTTTGATTCTGTTAGGGTAGAGAAATCTTCTATACCTTGAAAGAAGCAAAGACATTAATTGAAAAATGGCGCATAGAATACAATACGTTCATGCCGCACAGTTCTTTGAATTACCGTCCTCCAGCACCAAATGCATACCTGAATTGAGAAATAAAAAATGGCTGAATCCTAACTTAACATGTGGTACAAGTATCTGGGGCAGGTCACCAACTCTTCACGCAGCTGGCGGGCTAGCGTTGGGCTTTTACCATCGGTACCTATTGTAATCGCCAGATCTCCTCTTTGCACAAGGGATGGCAAAATAAAATCGCATTTTTGCGGATCGTCAACAATATTTACGGGAATGCCTTTGTTACGGGCATCAAAGGATATAGCCACATTGGTTTTTTCATCATCAGTGGCTCCGATGACCAGAGCGGCTCCATGAATTAAATCGCCTGTGTATTCAGCGGCAATGTGACAAATTATGTCTTTTTCTTTAAGCACGGCAAGCGCAGGCGTCAGTTGGGGGCTGATGACAAACACTTTAGCGCCGCAATCCAGAAGCCTTTCGGCCTTTCTCGCGGCAACTTCACCGCCGCCAACAATGACACATTTTAGGAAAGTTATCACGAAGGGGAACAAAGTTCAAGACAGCTTGTTGATTACTAATTGAGTCCAGGATCTTTGTCAATCTTGGCCTGTTGTAAATTTTAGGAAGCATGCAACTGGATGAACCTGCAAAATGCTATATTCTACAGCACCCCGCCGCAATAACACTGAATAATTTTTCTGATCTTTATAGTCTTCTTTATGCTTATTCCTGCTTATTTATTTTTGAAATCTTCAATGCTGCCCACTTTCTTAAATGTATCAACTGTTGGACTAACGTCTGGTTTAGCAGTTGCCGCGATAACTGCCTTGCCATAATTGTTCATCTCATGCTTTCCAGTATCCTTTTTCGGCATCGCGTCAACATGACAATCCATACACTTGATCTTGGCATCAGGGTACGCCTCCTTATAAATCTTTATCTCTTTCATATTCGCCTGCGCCGTAGCCATCCAAAACATAAGTCCCAAGCCGATAAATAAGATCATTCCTTTTTTCATTATTCTTCTCCTTGTTTTTTGAAAAGATGTTGCTTTTTGATTGCTGAATTATAAGCTCTTTGGTCTTGTCTGTCAAGGCAATCGGTGTCAGGGCGGATTTAGTAACAATGCCAAACGGTGATCATATTCCCACTCCTGTTTCTGTGAAGCTTAATATATTTACTTTGCAAAGACCTCGACCTTCGCCTTTTTGTTGATCTCGCCAATCCAGGCATCCGCGGTCATCCCCTTTTCCTGCGTTCCTTTGGCGATTAGTTTGGAAATAAGGATATCTTTTTCTATCCTCTTTTCGAAATTGGCCTGTGTCAAGGCGTGATTTTTCAGAAAGGCCTCAAAATCCTTATCTGAAAAATTCATGCCTTGCTTGATAGCGGCGATCCGCTCAGCAATCTCCTGAGGAGTCACAGTGATCTTTTCCTTGACCGCTTCAATGATCAGTATTTTTTCCTGGATTATTTTACTCAGTATCTGCATTCTCATATTCGCCGTGGCCGCTTTACGCTCTGGAGTGTTAGAATCCAGCTGACCGCTTTGCCCGGACATTTTTTTATAGAGGTCGAGTTTCTGATCCACTTCCGCGATTAATATCTTTTCCCCGTTGACAGTGGCGGCCGTTGAAAATCCCCTCATAGGATTAGGCAGCAGGCCTGTATAAATCAGCAAGGCCACGCCTCCCAAAATCACCAGCAAAATGACAAGAAGCGCATATATCTTTTTACTACCCGGCTTCTTCTCTTTAGGAGGGATGACACTTTCATCGTCTTTCACTTCCCTGCCACATGTTCCGCAGACCGCCACTCCGTTTGCCAAGGCGTTACCGCATTGAGGACATTCCAGATTTTCCATTTCTTTTACCTCACTTTGTATTTTTACAAACTCACTTTTTTTATGCCATAAGGAACCTGTAAAGTAAATGTAAAATGACAATAAAGAGCTCATCGCCTTTGGGCTTTAGGAGATGCCGCCATAGCTGTGGAGACCTGAGAGGATCAGGTTCACACCGAGATAGCAGAAGAGAGTGGCGGCAAAACCAATGATGGAGAGGATTGCCGCCCTCTTGCCCCGCCAGCCGCGGGTGATCCTTGCATGCAGATAAGCCGCATAAATAAGCCAGACTATTAGCGACCATGTTTCCTTCGGATCCCAGCTCCAGTATGTCCCCCACGCCACATTTGCCCAGAAGGCGCCAGTTACAATGCCTATGGTTAAAAGCGGAAATCCGATTGCGATGGTCTTATAGCCGATCTCGTCGAGCGCGGTAGAGGAGGGAAATGAATTCCAGAACGACTCGATGGGCTTGGGGGAGCGCTTCTCCGATCCTATCTTGAAAAAATAGAGGATGCTGACGCCGAAAGAGACGGCAAAGGCAGCATATCCGACAAAACAGCTCATTACATGGAAAATGAGCCAATTGCTCTTCAGAGCCGGCACCAACGGCTGAATATCATTTGGATTCAATGAAGCATAGGCCATGATGAGAAAAGGGAAAGGGGCGACGAAAGCGCCCACCGTCCGAATATTGAACTTTCTCTCCAAGATAAGATAGATCAGGGCGATCGTCCAGGCGAAAAAGACCAATGATTCATAAAGATTCGTCATGGGCGCACGCCCTATCCCCATTTGGTAGGATTCGTACCATCTCATGCCGATCGCTGCCGTTTCGACAATGACGCCGCCGAGTAGGGAGAAGCTCGCCACCTTCCCCAGCATCTCAGACCGGAACGCCAGATAAGAGATATAAAGCACCATAGCGAAAAAATATATAAATGTAGCAATGCCGAATAATAAAGAATTGGTCATTAAGAAATCTCCTTCAAGTTCTGAATTATCTGTTCCATCTCTCTGGCAAAGGCGTCGCGGTTTTTGTTTGCCGTTCCGCCGATCTTCAATTCACTCTTCCCTTTTTTATCGGTTCTCAGGGAGATCCATATCTTTTTGTGTGACACGAAAAAAGCGATCATAATGCCCGCAATCAGCAGCATACTGCCCAACCACACCAGAATCTCTCCCGGATCATTGTTGACCTGAAGTCCGGTATATTTTTTCATTTTCAAGTCCTTCACCTGGAAATAGTAAGCACCGCCGCGATGTCGATCATATTCGGGATGATCAATAAGGAGCCACAACTCCACGGGTGCCCCTTTAGCCGGGTAGATGTTGACGCCGATTGCCCGGCCACCTTCCACTCCGTCAGGCAGATGAAAATGTTCCTGATAATCGGCCACCTCCACTTTATCAGTCTCACCGAGAATATCAACCTTCCGGTCGAAGGGCGTTGTCATCGTTCCCTTCAGGGAGCCATCTTTGTTCACTACGTCGATCGCCACCTGATCGGGTAGTCCTCCATAGCTGGACTGGTAAAAGGTAACCCCTTCGAAAGTCAAGGGATCGTTCACCCGGATTGTTTTTCGGATCACTTCTTTGCCGTTCTGAAAAATTGAGAGATCACTGCGATAATCCATCGGGGCTCCGTTGGAATAGAATTCGGCGTGAAACGTATTGCATTTTATCTGAAAATCCAGCTTCTGAATATTTCCGACTCTGGTTTCCAACTGCGAAATAGTCTCCCCTTCGAAAATGTTAACATATCCTTTGTAACCGAAAAAAGATCCGCTTATGGCGCCGAGAAAAACCATCAGAATGCTCAGATGGGTCATAAAGAAAGCCAGGCGGCTATATTTTCCTTTTTCAAAGAAATAATGACGCTCGCCGTCCTCCATCGCGGTTACCACTGGTTTACCGGGAAAGTTCTTCCCGGCCAACTCCACCATTTTCCTTTCTACGATATCCAGTTGTAGGACATACCGGATCGTTGTAATATTCTGTAAAGATTTTGAAAGTTTTTCGTCAAGAATGATGTTATTTTTTCTCATCCCGGCCATGATTCCCCGGTAGCGGTCCATCGTGCAAGCGGTGATGTTCAGGGCTAGCAGCGACAGGCAAGCGACGAACCACCAACTATGATACATGTCGAAAAGACCGAGCTTCAAAAACAAGGCAACGGTCCCCGGTTGATAAACCCGGTAATATTCTTGCAGAGGTTTATTTTGTTCAATCAAAGTTCCAACAATCGAGAATACGGAAAGGATAAGCAAAAGGATTATAACGAGCTTCAGGGATGTCAGAAAATTCCAGAGTTGTGAGATCCAATCGTTTCCTTTATCTTTTGCCGTCCCTGCCGGCTGGTCAGCAGACATAAAATATTTCCCTTCTCCAGATGATTAATTTCAACAATCTTAAGCTACTTTTCTTTTTTCACAGCGGGGGCTGTCAACAGAGCTTCCACCTTTTGGACATCTCTCTGTACTTGATTAAGAATCGCCATGGCCAGGTCTGGATTGTGAACGCCATTGGCACTGACTACAAATTTATAAGTATTCCGTGCCTGATTAAGAAGTTTTGCGGCCTCATCAACATCCCGCTTCATTTTGCGGGAGTCGTCCAATTTCCGGCCAGTCTTTTCAAGCGAATCATAAGTATTCTTTTGCTTCGCCATGATTTCCTGCTTCCATTTGTCGAGAATTTTCACGTGGGCTTCGTCATGGCAGACAACGCATGTTGTGGAGATGTTCTTATATGTCTGCTTTTGGGAAAGGTCGTGACAATTGACACACTCAACCTGTCCGGCCTTCACATTTGGCTTTGCTTCCGGTAATTTTATCGGCAGATTATTGGCAGTAAAGAGCGCAGACTGTTTTTGATGACAGCGCACGCATTGGGTATTTTTCGGGCTGTGGTGACAAGCCATGCAACCTTCTTTGGTAATGCTGACCTTTTTATGCTTTTCCGCCGAATGGCAGGTCGTACAACCAAGGCCAAACTCAAAGGCATGGCGTGTGTGCGGCAGTTTGATCCCCTGAAAGGAGATCACGTTAGGAAGCTTCACCCCGGCCTTATCGTGGCAGAGTTGGGCGCAATAGCCTCCCCTGATCGGACTTTTTTCGGGAAGGGAGGGTGCTATCTTCCCGATCGTCCGGAAGAGACTGTTCAGGTCTCTGTCCGCTACCTGGATGAGCTCCGCCGCATAGAAGGGATTATGAACCCCTTTCCCGACCTTCACGAAATCGGCATTGTATCTGGCGTCTTCATAAAGTTTTCGGGCCGCCTGAAGTTTTCCTTCGGTTTTGCCCGATTTTTCCAGAACCTGGCGGGCCGCGTTTAATTTGGGCTCAATATCCCTCTGGATAATATCAAAGGTTTCTTTCCAATCCGTGAGCATTCCTTTGTATTGGTTTCCGTGGCAGTGCGTGCAGGCCTTTTCCGCAGCCACGAAAGTTCGACCACTTCTCCCGCCGCCCATCTCTGCGCCTTTCGGCTGGATATGGCAGGCCAGACAGTCCACGCGGAAAATGAACATGTGACTTGGGGTGGTCGGAACTCCTTTGCCTCTCTCCCCCATGAACATCTCTTTCGGCGCGCTGTGAGTTTCCGCATGGCAGGCATTGCAGCTGTATTCCATAAAACGCACTTTAGATGTCTTCATGCTGTGTTTAATTTCATCATGACATCGCGTACAGTTCACTTTTCGTTTGGCGACATGGGTATTGTGCATGAACGTTACATCATCGTACCTTGCCAGCCTCTCCGGTTCATTGTGACAGTCGTAACATTTTTCCTTATGAGCTAATCCTTCTCCCTGGATGACGTCGAGATGACAATTTTCACAGGCGACATGACGTGACCCGGCAAAATCATTATGGTTAAAGGTGAGCCCCTGGAACTGAATATCTTCCTTCGGGTATTCATGGCAGGTGATGCAATTCCCCAGCGGGAGCATCCCCTTTTGTTCCGGCTTGTGCCGGAAGTGGCAAAGGAAGCAAGTGCTGTCTGTCACCTCAACATGCGTACCCACAACAATCTGGGAGTGACAGCTCGTACAGCGCAACTGTTTGCCCCGCCGTAAATCTCCTAAATGAAATTTGTGATCGAAGCGTATTCCCTTTTTATAGATGAGTTTATTCGACATTAACAAATTCCTGGAATGGCATCCCGCTCGCAGGCAACTGGCATCATCGATCTGGGCGTAGGGCTTGGAGATGTACTTTTTCCTGGTCACATATTGGACCACGGAATTGATCGCTTGAAACTTAGCCCACCAAAGCTTTTTGGGGTCGGGAGAATAATGGCACAACACGCAGGAGACATCTTTGTGTTTTGAAGTCTTCCAAGCGTCGTAATAGGGTTTCATAATGTGGCAACTGTTACAAAATCCGGAAGTGGAGGTGTAATAAGCCAGATAGCCTATAACGGCCAACCCCAAAACCAAGCAAATGACCAGCACCCGTATCCTTTTCAATGTACCTCTTGATCAGTTCTGTATTTTCAAAGCTTTTCCTATGGCTTTATTCGCTCGTATTGAGGCTTGATGGCGGCCTTGTCATATTTCGAGTGGACAAAATCACCCCGCAGGATGGGGACGGCGATCCTCATGAACATGGTAAAGATAAAGAGCCCAGAAGCCCATATCCCCAGAGAAATGGCTATTTCATTGATATTCGGCAGGTATTCGTAAATCTCGCCGAGAGGATCGGGAACAAAGCCGGGAACGATCAAACCGAGCCCCTTTTCAATCCACACGCCCAAGATGATGAGTAGCGAACCGATATTGAGTGTGATCAGATTATTCCTTGTTCCGGGAATCAGGAAGATCAAAAAAGCTGCTATATTCATCGCCATGGCCGACCATATCCAGGGAACCAGGGCATGATGACCGTGCACCCCCTGGAAGAGATATTTCATAGGCTCCAGATGAATAGTACCTGTATAATACTCCTTGAAGATTTCGGCTCCCAGCAGGAACAAATTGATGAACATGGCGTAGGCCATCAACTCGGCAATCTTGAAAAGCGCCTCGTTCTTGATTTTCAGCCCCATCGTCTTTCTCAAAATCTGGAAAATAATTAACGCTATGGCCGGCCCGGAACAAAAAGCGCTGGCCAGAAAACGAGGCGCCAGAATGGAGGCATTCCAGAAGGGTCGGGCGGCAAGCCCGTTGTAGAGAAATGCGGTCACGGTATGAATACCCACTGCCCAGGGAATGGAAAGTAAAACCAGTGGAATGACGAATTTCTTTACCGGTTCCTTGCGGAAGTACATCTTGATCAGAATATATATCGGAACGATGGCGTTCAGCACCATATAGACGTTCAGAACGATCACATCCCAGGCCATAAGTGAACTGGGAAAGGAAAGAATTCCGATAAACGGTATAACATGCCAAAACCGGTCAGGTCTGCCAAGATCGGCCATAATAAACATCAAGGCCATGATGATGGCCGAAGCGGCAAGAAGCTCTCCCAGAACAACGATTTCTTTGATGGGATCGAAGTGATAGATGTACGCCGGAATAACGAGGAGCACGGCCGCGGCGGCGACGCCGACCAAATAAGTAAAGTTACCGATATAGAGACCCCAGGAGACCTGGTCTGTCATATTGGTTACAATCAATCCAGCATCCAGTTGTTTCGCGTAGAAGCTAATCCCCACACCAATAATAGCCAGTAAAAAAGCACACCAGAAGTAGTAGACCTTCGTCCCGACAAAAACCATTCGGACCGTTCTTTTAAAAAATATCCAAGCTTCCATGCTGTCCTCTAAAACGCTATGCGGAAAAGAAATAATAAAATTTGGGTTCCGCGTTCAAGTCTTCCTTTAATCGAAAGACCCTTTTATTTTCAATAAGATATCTTATTTCGCTGTTCGGATCGAGCAGGTTCCCGAATTTTCTGGTTCCCGTGGGACAGGCCTCCACGCAGGCGGGGTAACGCCCATTCCGGACCCGTTGGACACAAAACGTGCATTTTTCCACAACATTTTTCATACGGGGCCGGTTCCCCAGATAATGGACATCCGTATTCAACTCTTTCACGGGAATATTGGGCTCGCCCCAGTTAAAAACCCGTCCCTTGTAAGGGCAGGCAGCAATACAATAGCGGCAGCCTATGCACCAATTGTAATCGACCACCACAATGCCATCCGGTTCCTTCCACGTCGCCTTGACTGGGCATACACGCACGCAGGGTGGATTTTCGCAATGCTGGCATTGAACCGGCATGTACATGAACCCCGGCTCCGGCACTGTTTCCGGATTATAGTAGTGTTCGGCATTTTCGAGGTTGATCATACTCCCATTTTTCAATCGGACGACCCTGATCCATTGGAGTTGCGGGTTGACCCGGGACTGATTGTTTTCTTTCACACAGGCGTAAACGCACCTTCGGCACCCGATACACCGCGACAGATCAAGGCCATAGCCCCAGAGAATCCCGGCACCGGCCGGCTTGGTGCTGATTTGAAATTTTTTCCCGTATTTTTTCAGGTACATCTCTTCCAATCGCCGGATAACCTGTTTCTTCTCTGTCTCAGACATTTCCCGGAAGTTCTTCTGAAGGAACTCTTCCACCTTGTCTTTAGTGCACGCCGAGCTTCCCAGGTAAAGCGCGGCCACGGTGCCCATGGACATCATCTTTATAAATTCTCTTCTGGTATGCGATCTATCTTCCATATGTCCGTTCCGGTTTGGTTGGTGGGGGTTCCGGTTTCAGGGGTTTGAATTTAGGGTCATGGGGATTGTGACAATTCACACAAAGGAAATAAACCCTTTTCCCCCCTTTGAAATATCCGATCCTTTTGCCGTGGATGCCGACTTTCCAGTCGCGATAGATATTGCCGTGGCACTGTCCGCAGAGCAGGTAGGACTCCGTAAACTTGATGGTGTCCCCATTGGCAAGCTTCAATTTATCCCTGTCGGCTGGATTGTGACAATCAAGACACCAGCGGTCTTTTTCAGCATGGTGCAGTTTGATGTTGGTATGCTCATCCTTGAGTTCTCTCTTTTTTGCATTGACCTCCAGCCCCGCATGACAGTTGCTGCAGGGAAATATCCCCTCCGATAATGGGGGCATTAAAACAGGATATTCATCGTGGTGCAATGCGAACGCGGGCACGCCAAATGCAATAATTGCGAATAAACATAGGAATCTTATTTTCATAGACTTTGCTCGTTATCCTCATTTACCCTGCCTGTATCCTTAACTGCGCTTTTTCAACAATCCGCTACTGCGGATACCGGAAGGGGAAATAGCCAACCTAATAAAGCAATCTCAAATTATTAAATTTCTTTTACCCGGCAAAGATTAAAAATCTTAAGTGATAATTTTTATAGAGTCAAGAAGAGAAAAATATGAGGAGAAAAATATGTTCTTATTTTGTTCATTTGTGAACCAGCAATACCGTGGCATTTTCAACCATCGCCCGCTTCTTTTCCGTAAAGACTGTCCATAAAAAAATCCCCGCCTGTTTCCAGGCGGGGCCGGTTAGATCAGCAGATCAAAAACTGCCGTGGTTAAGATTATGGACGCTCCGGAGAGCTCCATCCGCCGGTTGTGTGACTCCATCCGATCAGGTAAAGCATGGCTTCCGTGGTGCCGGGCGCCAAGGTGGTCAGCGTGCTGTCCGTGTACGCCGTTGCTCCCTTGCCGAAGAGGCCGTAGACAGGGGAGCCCACAGTGCCCGACAAAGCCAGAGCAGTGGCGCCCACCGACCCGTTCATCAGACCATCGTCAAGATAGTCGATGGTATCATAGAGTAACCTGCGGGAGTATGTGAGGGCATGGGCGTATGCTCCCGGCTCTCTCTTTAAGAATACAATATTGGAAACAGCTCCCATCACTCTGGCTTTGTTGTACCCTGCTCCCAGGATAGTCATAGCCGCCGTCCAGTCCGCTGCTGCCGCTTCTGTCAACGTCGGTAGCGCACTGGTTTTGTATGCCCTCACAAAATCAGGCAAATCTCCTCCCTCACTAGTAATTGTGATGCCTGTATTCTTATCATTAAAAACTTTAATTGCAAGCGAAAGAGCAGCCTGATAGGCTTCGGACTGTGGCCCCAAGAAGTATTGATTGAAGTCCGCGATCATCGTGATAGCATGACCTCCTTTCGAGGTGTGGCAATTATTACAGACAGTGGTGATAGTCTTTTGATCAATAGTTAGGCTATGGTTGCCGGGAGTACGATGGCAGGCTACGCAAGGACCGTTGGCCGTCAGATTTGTCTGGGATGCAGTGATACCATGATCGCCAATTATTGTCGGCGTCCCCAGTTTCCGGTGGGTACTGGTAATGGTTCCACCATCCTGATCAGATAAAAGAGAAGTGTCAATTGTTACACCGGGAAGAGCACCCGGAGCAAACGTAATGAAGCCCATTTTGATATACATGGTTGCGGCCGCCTGCAGATAGTGGGTTCGTTGATAGTTCGTGCTTGTGTCGGTGATAGCACCGGGGTCCTTCTCCCGGGAATCATGACATGCAATACAAATATTGGATGCGGCAATATCGGGGTACCGCAGCTTACCGTAATTGAGCGTGTATCCCGGCGGATTCCAGCCCAGATCTGTGGTGTAATTGGTTGTTGGATTGGCATCTTTGAGCGTGCGCAATATACCTGCGCCGGGATTCGTATGGCAACCATAGCATTTAAGAGGTCCTGCGGCAATTGTACCCGGATTGGTGGTTAAATTTTCAAAGAAGTAAGAGAATCCTTCCGTCGTATGACATCGTCCACAGATCCCCGAATTGTGACCGCCGAAAGGACCGCCGGCAACTGTGGCCGCCATAACGGCGTCCACCTGCGCTGTGCTTTTAACAACGAATGGTGCAGCCGCGGCATATTTCGCTGTAAGCAATCCGCGGGCATGACCAGACTGCGCCCAATCGGTATAAATTGTTGCCTTTGCAGGATCGTAGGACACAGATGCCGGATCGTTATTACTATTTGTCATGGCATTATGGCCGTGACAATCGTAACAGGGATTCGGATTGATGGATCCGTTTGGCAATGTTAACCGTATCCCATAGCCTGTTATGTTCCCTGCTACCAGGGCTGCCGGATCCTGGTAATGAGTGGTGCCTATTATCCGGTACCACGAGGTCTCATGATGACCGACTAAAGCGGTACCCGATGCCACCGTACCGGAACCCATAAGAAGACCGGTTGGGTTTGTATAGCCGTGGCATTGCGTACAGAGACGGAACTGGTCATTGAGGGGACTTGCTAAACTGCTCGTAACGGAACCAACCGTCGTACTGGGATTCCAGGTTGCATCCACACGAAGTTTTTTGGAATCATGCGTCATATGGCAGGTATCGCACTGGATCGGCCTGAGATCAGTTACTGTGCCCGGCGCGTTTACTCCGGCCGCCATGACTGTCCCGTCGCCGGTGAAATTGGACATAGCGGACAAGACGGCACCCACGTGGGTGTGGCAGCGATTGCACGGTGCTGCTGCTTCTATTTGGACGCCAAGGTGTTTGGAGGTGGAATAGGCTGTACACAATTGATAGTTAGTGGCAAGAATCACCGTGGACAGGGCCGATATGTCCCCCCCGGTAATGGCTACACCGTTGTTGTGGCAAACGGCGCACTGCACATAATTGGGGTCCGGATAGGGAATCGGGCCTACACCATTGTGCGATCCGCCATTTCCGTGGCAGGCCTGGCAGCCTACTGAATTAAGAGCGTGGACCGACGTGTCGTATGTCGTGACGATCGAATAACCCGTCAGAGTTTCAAGCGTTGTACTGTGGCACGTCGTGCAGGCCGTGTTGTCAACAGCAGACACCACACCTGAGTCGTCACCATCCCTGTTCGACGAACCACAGCCGCTTATAAGCAGCAACGACAAGACCAACGCCATAATCGAAGCGAAACCAACATATCTTTTTTTGTTCATGGCCGATTCTCCTCACCAGTATTAAATTAATACGTTATATGACATTTTCTACAGGTTCTTCCTTTACTGTCATTTTTATACTTGTTCATGATGGATTTCCAATTTCGGGGATGGGGATTCACCTTCCCACTGCTGTGGCACTGGATACAGACATCCGCATCCGGATGACAAGATTCGCAGGACTGCAGGTTCCTTCGCGCTTCGGACGCATGATCCGAATTCCAGTTATATATCTGCGAGGTGCCGGCCGGCCGGTGTGATTTTATTTTCATGCTGCCCTTATTCCGTATCTTGGTGTGACAGTCCTGACAGAAACTCGACTCGTGGCAGCGATAGCAATTCTGGGGGTTATCCTTAGCCTTTATAGAATGGATAGAGATAAAATCGGAGCGATGCGTCTTGGGCATATACTCCCCCTTGGTCGACAGACTTTTCTTCAAATCAGGTTCAATGCCTCCGCCTTTGTGGCAATCTAAACAGAAGGATTGTTGATGGCAATCCGCACAATTGTTCCCCGCCTTTTGGGCCAGCAACCGATGTTCTTTCACAAAGAAATCACCGTGATTGGCTATCACGCCAACGCTGCTGTGACAAACCGGGCAGTCACTAAGTGCTACATCCTTGAATTCTCTGTGGTCGGTCCTGGCAAAGGAGAGACAGACGACCAAGAGAAGTAAGGCTGTGGACAACAGTATAATTTTAAATGCCTTATTATTTATCATGGTCTCCCCTCATAAGTTCAATAATTGATATTAATGGCCACAAAGCCTTTATAACTGTTGTTATAGTTGAAATTGATATCGTCCTCAACCTTCATGCTTACAGTTATGATCTTACTGAATTCGTAATTGACACCTGCCCAGTATTTTTCCGCATTTCCATCGCGGGAGTCATACCTTCTGAAATCATCATAATCGATTCCGGCCATAAGAGCCATCTTGGAGATCTTATACTCACCATAAAGTCTGATGCCGCTGAGACCGTCGGTATAACCGCTCCTTATTTCATAGGTCGCATTAATGGTTAGATCTTTGATCGGACGGGCAAGAAAACCAACGTCATAGACATTGGCAATCGCACTATCGCTGTTACCGATATTACCACTAAAATCTTCCCGGGCGTATTTAACGCTGACCCGGTACTTGCTGGTCAATTGATACTCGGCGGAAATGCTCTGTTCCTTGTACTGGTCGACGGCAAAAACACTGTAAAGGGAGGAAGTGTCAAACGTAGGATAACTTTCATAATACTCGCCGCGAAGGGTTAAATCTTGGAGAGGGGTGACTTTTGCGCCAAAAAGCATCTCATTGAACGATTCTGAAATAGTGTCATATTTCAACCGCGCGTAAAAATTAACCATACCACTGATAGGGGTGGTGGAAAAATCCAGACCAACGTTTTCGCGCGCTAACAGGCTGTCGCCATCGGCCTCACAATATTTCCTTCCATAACTCACTTCGACATGCGTATTTTTTATTGTATCCAGATAAACGCTCATTCCGATGAGGCCATCCCCTCGAGTGCCCGTCTCTGTCTTATCTGCAAATATCACATTTCTCCCGCCGAAAAAAGTAATCCCCATCGGACCCAGATTTTTCAGATCCATGTGGATACCATCTATGGTTCCGGAAACCGCCGCTTCATTTACAAAGGTTCTGCCGGCTCTTAAATCGAGATGTTCATTGAAGGCATCCCGGTAATCCAGGTAAAAATAATACAACCTTCCTTGGAAATCTTCATCATGATCCGTCCAGAGTTCTTTGATAGCCCTTCCGTATGCGTAAAAGTTGATCTTCCCTTCCTTGTCCAGATTGGTGACATTCATCCGCAAATACTGGGCAAAATCCTGGATGCTCTTCTCCCTATCGACCGCCAACAAATCCTGATACCAAAGATATTGCGTGGAACTCGTCAGCTTTACCTCCGCCCGCTGAGGACTTCGAGGCGGGTTCTCCTGCTCCGGCTTTTTCACCTCCTGCTGAAGGCTTCTAGGCGTCTTATCTTGTTCCGGTTCTTTTATCTTTTGTTGAGGACTTTGAGGTGAGTTATCATCAAGGGCGTCTTCTGCGTCGGGTGCATTAAATCCCCTTAGAGTAAGCTGCGTCTTCTTAATTGGTTCCTGTGCCATAATGGGTATGGCCACAAATAGCATACACGTAAAAAATACTACTGACAATGAACCAATAAATATCCTACTTTTCATCATTATCCTTTGGTTAAAGCGTCCCCAAATTTATTCGCTGTTCTCGATTATATTACAATAACCAGTATGACAATGTGACGAAAATGCAATGCGTTAATATATTAGTTGTACACAACAGCAATTCTTATAAAAAATTATCGCTTAATCCCTATGATTATATTAATATTAAACTACAGTAGAATAATTATTTTTATTCGCATGAGAAGAGTAATGGCACGCCAAGAGCCATCAAAATTACAAAATATTTCATCCCCTTCATTGCCAGCAATCTTAGTTATTTCTAATACTATATTTTATCTTTTACATGCTTGCTAACATTAGGTGGTTCTAATAATTTTGATAGGAAATAAGACGATATTTAAAATGTAAAGTATTTCTGTTATTTATGTCAAGAAGTATTTTGCAGCTTATGAATTTTTCTATTTTTCTTGACGCCGCCTCAAAAAAGCGAACAAATAATAGTTGACTGGTCAGACCATTTACCCGTTGGCTATTTTATGGAGGCATTTTAAAGGGCGGACGAAAAGTGTGAAACCAAGTGGGGTGTATTTTTGATATTTATCATATGGCATAAATCATGTTTATTGTGAAACTCAAATTGCGAAAACGGAGCGCATAACCTAAACAACCTGAATAAGCTGAAGGTCACGCGGGGTCACACGTCGTAATTTTTAAACTAAACTTAAACTTTAACACGCTCCACATCACCGGTGATGCAGCCGATATCCATTATAAGCTTGCAATGCGGCATCGGGATCCCTATCAGTGTTGTAGCGATGAATTCCGATATAATGCCGCACTGCTTGATGGTGTCGAGATAAACATACCGGGTTACAGCGGAGCCCTTTGTGGTGATGACGCCGGATTGAAGTACCTCAACGCCGTTTGCTTTCATCTGTTCAAGTTTCTTGTCGTAACCCGTCACGGTAAACCCGAGATGATGGATGCCGCCGCCGCTTTTCGCGAGCATATCCGAATAAACGTTCTCATCTTTGCTTTTTACCTGGATAAGCTCGATCTCCACACCGCCCTGAAATGCAAGTACGATATCTGCTTCGACATTGATGGGTTTTCCCCGATAGATGGTTTCATGTTTTACGGTGTTTGAGCTATACCATGGTCCGATGTTGAGGAGTTTTGCATAATAGGCCACCGCTTCCGGTATGTCCTTAACAAGGATGCCGATCTGGTCTACGTTGGGAAGTTTCATTTGGCTGATGCTGCTAATGTCCGGTTGTTTCATTAATGCTCCCTTTCCTATTCAAAGCTGACAGCTGTTTTCATCGCCCGGTTGACGTCTTTCTTTAAATTGATCTCGATCAATTCCCTGTATTTTTCCAGCGGGAACTTGTGTGTAAGCATGTTCTCCACCTGTATTTTTTTGGATGAAATCAAATCAATGGCCATTTCAAATGTATGCTTTTTGACTCCAGCGATATTGTTGTAACGGTAGCCGTAGCAACCTTTGACGGTCTGCAGCTTAAGCCACAACGTCGTGAGATCTAGTTTTACCTCCTTGCCGATGCCGATGACGGAAAGCGTGCCGTTTGTAGCCGTGACGCGCAGCGCCATATTCAAGGTGTCGGCGTGCCCAACAGTATCATAGACCTTGTCGAAGCCGCCCATCACTACACGTTCTCCCAACAGGGGTTGATAGGCGCGTCCACCGGCAATCTCTACGGCAGCGTCGATGATTCCGCCTTTGATGGTCCGGTTGGCTCCGCATTTTTTTATATGCTCAGCCGCGAAAGTAGATGGTTCGACAACTGTGATATCACAGCCGCTGTCCAGCGCGCGCATGCACTTGACCACCATGGCGCCAATGACGCCGCCGCCGATAACCAGCACCTTGTCTGTGTCCTCCGGACGGTTGTCCAACACAGCCTGCAAACCCACTGCCAGGGGTTCGATCAGGGCTGCCGATTCCGGCGATACGCCGGCTGGTATTACGTGGATCTGGCTCTTATGTGCCACGACATACTCGGCAAATCCGCCGTTGATGTCTTTGCAGATGCCGATGAACATGCCCGGCGAGAAAGCTCCTTCGGCGAAATTATCGCAATTGGCCGTTGATCCGGCGGCACAGCTCCGGCATATCGGCGCGATGTCGCGTGTATAACAGTTGAGGGCGGGAACGACCGTAACGAGATCGCCGGTTTTGCAATTCTCAACCTCTTTGCCGGTCTCAACGATCTCACCGCAGAATTCGTGTCCCGGCACGCAGGGAAAAGACGTGAAGGGTGATGCGGTCGGCGAATCCTTCAGGAAAAGGAGATTTATATCGCTGCCGCAGACACCGCAGAATTTTATTTTTATCTTTACCCACTCAGGCGACGGGAGCGTTGGTTCCGGTATATCGACAAGTTTCACCGTGGAGAAAGGTCCCCGGTAACAGAAGCTTCCGCTGATGGGCCGCAGCGCCTGGATGATTAAAAATTTGGGTACATTAACATTAAATTGAAGTGCTTTCATTGAACGTCTCCCTGAACATTTTTTGGTATCTACATTTTACCATTTATAAATCAAAGATAACATCGCGGCGATAAGGCGCATAAATCTGCCAAATCCCCCTGTCTCCCCCTTTACAAAAGGGGGAATTTTCTAAATTGAATTTTTTCCTTAGCCCCTTCTACCAAAGGAGGATTTCTCTAAAAGAAATTTTCCCTTAAACCCTCCTTTTCTAAAGGAGGGTTAGGGAGGATTTTTTTAATATTTAGAAAACCGCCTACGACCCAGGCATGCGCCGGGCTTCGCTGCCAACAAAGCTAGCGTTTTAATTTAAACCGGTCTTATTCCATCTTCAACGCCTGATAGAACAATACCGTTGCGGGACTGGTGACGGTCGGGTCGGTCATCACATTCACGCAGGCCGGTTTCCCGGATTCAAAAGCGCGTTTGAGCGCGGGAATGATATCCTCATCCTTTGTGACAAATTCGCCATATCCACCCAGACCTTCTACCATCTTTTCATAGTGTCTTGTGCCCAGTTCCGCGCACTGGAGCCTTTCGGGGCCAATGGACATTTCCTGAGAGTGTTTGATCATGCCCCAGGCGCAGTCATTATTGACCACGCACACTATCGGAATATTGAGTCGCACCATCGTGTCGAATTCCATGGCATTAAAGCCGAAAGATCCGTCGCCGTTGAGCAGCAATACCTTCATCTCCGGCCGCGCCAGCTTGGCAGCCATGGCGAAGGGAATGCCGGTGCCGAGGCAACCGAGAAGACCCGCAGATGAACCGATAACGCCGGCTTTATGTTTCGACATAAACCCGACAAGGCCGAAATAAGAAGTGTCGCCGCCGTCAACAACGTATAGCGCATCATCGCCAACATATTTCCTGATTTGCTCAGCCAGGCGGATCGGGTGAATGGGTTCGGATACCGCCTGACGGATTTTAAGTTCCCCGTCAATCATGGATAGGCTTGCCGCTTTCAGCGTTTTCACCCATTCGCCGTGATCCTTTTTATTGAGCAGTGGATTAAGCTGACCCAGCACGGAACCGCAATCGCCGACAAGTCCGACATCGGCCTGCCTGTTCCGGTCGATTTCATGCGGGTCGATATCAATCCGCACAATCTTGGTTGTGGGCGGAATAACGTTGCCCGACTGGAGCAGCCAGTTGAGGCGAAGCCCTGCAATGACAATTACATCAGCTTGGGCAGCGGTCACCATGATACCGACGTTGCCACAATCCCAGATGGAAAGAGGATGGTTGTCGGGAAGCGTTCCCCTGCCGTGATTGAGGAGAATAAAGGGTATCCCCGTTTTATCAATAAATTGTCCGAGGCAATCCGTGCAGGAGCTGAATCCTACGCCGGTTCCGCCGAGAAACAACGGCTTCTTGGCGTTGTTGATGATATCCGCTGCTGCTTTCAGATCGGCATCGTCGGGATGAACCGTGTATTTCCGCGTGGGCCGGCTTGGCATCGGCGCCAGGGATTCATCAATTTTTATGCCGAGGATATCGGGTGGCAGTTCCAGGAGAACAGGGCCTGGCCTCCCCGATGTAGCCTGCCGGAAGGCGATCGCCAGATATTCCGGTATCCGCTTAGTCTCGTAACAGGTGGCAGCCCATTTGGTAATGGGCTTGACTACGTCCATCTGATTCATTTCCTGAAGCGCTCCCTTCAGATCTTCCTTCAGCGGGTGCTTGCCGCAAAGCACCACCAGCGGCGCGTTATCAAGGTAGGCGTTCGCAATTCCCGTAAGACCGTTGGTAAACCCCGGCCCTGCAGTCAGAAAGCATACTCCGGGTTTGCCTGTATAAACATACCAGGCATGCGCCATCATTGCCGCGGCCTGCTCATGCCGAACGTCAATGGTACGAATCTTGTATTGAGTAAAGCCATCCAGAATCGCCTCCAGATGTCCGCCGGAAATGCCGAACACAATTTCAACCTTTTCCACCTCTTTTAAATATTTGCCTACAAGATGACCGCCATTAATAGTTCCCATAGTCTTTCTCCTTTTTCACCCATTGTATTGAATGCAGAAAAAATATAAATTTGACTTATAGTAACGGCTTTGTAAAAGTTCCGCCTTTTTCACTTCATTACTAGTTTTATACCGTCATTAAACCATTGAATATAAGCCGCCATGCCGTCTATTTTCAAATTACCTTTTGCAGCCGCCTGAAAAGTTTGTTCATCACTGCCCGAAGACATCACCTTGAAAGCAGTGTTGGAGTCAGACCAGACAAGCGCCGCGTCATAAGGGTGCATGCCGCCGGTAAAAGTTGACAATTTACCCCGGTCAAAAATGAACAACCTGCCATGTTTCCCATCGGCTGTCTTAATCATGATTTTCACCTGCATGCCGCCGAGAAAACTCTGGTATGCCGCGTTTTTCATCGCAGCCCTTTTCAACTTTTGATACAAAATGAAAAGCAACAGTCTTAATTTCATAAGCATCTCCTCTTCGATGTCCATTCACCCAGCTTTACTTGACAACCTCCGTGCATAGAATATTTGGCAAGAATGACCCTATAAAAACACAAAACCCCGCTCTCGTTTTTAAAGCAGGGTTTCAATAATCTCTTCATGTCATCACCATTCTAAAAAAGGTTTAAATTGGTGTTAACTAATTGACAATGGTTCATCTGAATGTGTTTGATATTTGCCTTAATGTGAGTTGAGAAGTCAAGAGGAAAAATCAATGATGCCCAAGTTTCAGAAACAAAGTGCACTGAAGCTTGCTGGACGAATTATACTAGGTGCTAAGCGCCGTGGTAAAACGAACGAAGTGAAGTAGTGAGACTCAAACTTCAGTAACGAAGTGAACTGAAGTTTCTAAGTCGAACTATCCCCTGAACGTAGTGAATGGGGATTTGAAGCGTAAGGCGTAGTGAGACTCTCTGAAAACGAGCATTGCGAAATTTGAAGAGTTAGTCGAACTATCCAATAGCCTTTGGCTATTGGGAATTATCCCACGTGCTAAGCCAAGTGGGACTATAACAAAGTACACCGCAGCTTGCTTTAGGGTTTCATACCCGTGATAAATAGGGCGCTATCTCGAACTACCTAATGTCAAGAAAAAACTAGCATGGTGTCCCCCGAATTTTCGCTAATTATTAGACAACTTGTTCATTTATAATGATCATCTTGCGCGTAAAGAAAACAATCTATCCTTGCTGCCTCCCATCTATCCTGCAATGCAGGAACTTCACCAGTTCTCTTAACAGAAGATGCTATTGAATCAAGTTTGTCTAGTTTTTCTTTTTTAGATACTGATTTTTTACCCAACTTACTTTCTTGTAGTGTTCCAAAAGTAGCTTTAGGTCCTAGTTGCGGAAATTTTTGCATAGCAGGATTGACTCTATCTATATAACTTCCCAGCATTGATAAAGCACTTGAGTAAACGCCTTTACCTAGAAAACTGGCAACAATAAGCATGTTGCCTACGCTATCATTATTAGGACGGTTCCTAATAGTTTCAAGTAAGTTTTCTTTTATTTGCGGTGCTTTTATATTTTTTATCCAGTAAAAGGCTGGTACATCACACCATAGAGAAAATTGAAATATAGCAAGTTTGTGTTTCTCCCTAACATTAATTATATTTCTATCAGCATACCATCTCCACAAAACCACAGATGAGGGCATGGACTCGGATTTTCCTCTAGACAAAACCGACCAAGCTGCAATCTCTTCTTCAAAACCTTCAGGTGCAACGGTAAAACTCATACCTTTTATTGCGATTGCGTCTGGAGAGTCTTCAATTATAAATCGTTTAGCTTCCTTATCACCTTTGTCCTTAGATAGAATAAAAACGTTACTACTTGCAGGTGATTGAACTACTCTTGCGACTTTTTCCGATAACGAATTTCTGAACTGATCAATTCTACGTTCTATAATATCACTTAAGTCTCTAGAATCCACTAGGTGATTTCCACCACTTTGCCTAACATACATTGTTCCTTTTTGTAGTACTGTTTTTGGTTTTCCACTTGTATGATCAAATATGCCATCCTTGCTAATCATATGAGTTAGGCCGATAGATTGCGGTATATAGATAATTACTATAGAAAAGCCGTCTATTTTAAATTCTTTCGCGCGCAATCCAATTATATGTGGTTCTAAGTGCCTATTTATTTTTTGATGCACATTATTTGCGTCCTTAAGTATGCCAACTATGTTCTTTGATAATCCAACAATTTGCTTTTCGCTGTTATTTATACCAAACACCAGATAGCCGCCGTAAGTATTAGCAAAGGCCGAAATATCTTTTGTTATTTCTAGCCAATCTTTTTCAGATGCAGGGTCAATTGTTAGTTTATAATCGACCCTATCATCTTCCTCGGCGTATTCGGCAAGAAACAAAGCTGTTTTGCGTGTAAGAGGATCTTTTCTTCGTAAGTGATCTATAACGCTCATTATCAAAGTCCTTTTAAATAAAAGTGAAAGAAGAAAAATTAATAAGGGCTAAACTGTTCCCTTACGATAAGGGTTTTATGGTCTGACGTAAAGCATAGAGTCAGGTCTTGAAATATCAGTTTTCAGACACCAGTTAATATTATGTAGTTCTTTAATGAAGTGCAGCGAATAATACTATTTCTAAAAAACAATGCAAGAAAAAAGAGGGTAGTATCAAATCCCGCTCCGTTTCACTTCGGGGATAATTCCACTTATGCTTCGAACGTCGCATAGCTCACCGTACCACGGCGCTTTGCGCCTGGTATATAAAAGGTTGCTCACTATCCTACGTCGCTTCGCTCCTAGGATAATTCCACTAACGTTTCGAGCTTCACTTTGCTTGCTCTCAACGAGTGTCATTAAAATCGGGTTTCTGCCGCGTGAGAAAGGCGGAAACTCCATGGATGCTTTCACCACTCGCAATGAGGGTGACTGCTTCTTCCGTCTCCAGTTCCAGGGCCTCTTGGGTTGTCAGATCGCCGGTTTTTCTGATCACGGATAGGGCATGGCGGACGGCACGAGGGCCGTTTTGCGCGATGGAAAGAGCAAGAGACAATGCTTCCTCAAGAGCCTTGCCCGGTGCACTGATGCGGTTGATCAAACCGAGTTGGAAGGCCTCTTCTGCCCCCACCTTCCGGGCAGTGAGGATGAGGTCGGCAGCCCGGGAAGCGCCCACGAGATGGGTGAGCCCCACGACTCCGCCGTGGTCCGGCATGAGGCCAAGCCGCACCTCGGAGAAACAAATCACGGCACTGGGATCCATGACCCGCAGGTCACAGCGGGAGGCGATCTCGGCTCCACCGCCGTAAGCCAGTCCATTTATGGCGGCGATTATCGGTACCGGCAATGAGACAAGGCTGTCGGTGCTAGTCCTTACGCGGCGGATGAGATCATATGCCGGGCCTTTGTCGTGTCCCTCCATTGCGGCAATTAATGGCTTAAGTAAAGGATTTTCCGGGTTCACGTCGAATCCTGCGCAGAAAGCCTTGTCGCCGGCGCCGGTGAGCACGATAACACGCGGTAGGTTGCTCTTGAGCTCGGCCACTACCTTATCAAAACAGTCCCACATGTGCTGGTCGAGGGCGTTCTGTTTTGCCGGCCGGTCGAGGGTAATGACTGCTATGTGTCCTTGTCGCTTAAGACTGATACCGTAATCTTTCATGCGTAACTCCCGTCTCTAATTATTTTGGCGATGGTCAAACATTTTGCTAAGCCAAGTCAATATTGCCTCTGCTATTACCTGTTGTCCTCTCTCATTGGGATACCGGGAATCTGACAGAACCAGATCCGTACTACATAGATTATTTTCTTCAAGATAACCAGCCCAATAGTTGTGTACGGGAATTAATTCACAGCCCAGGTCTGAAGCCACAATCCTCAAAGACCTGTAAAAGATATTAACAGCATCCATATCGTTAGGGTTATCGAATGTGTGGGATGTAGCCAGGAAGATGACTGGATTGAAGCGAAGGCGCGCCAGCCTGACCATTTGTACGATATTTTCCTGAAATTCAGAGCGGTAGACATACCCGAAAGCATCATCAACACCGAATTGGATAAGAAGGATATCAGGCGCAAAGTTAGCAATATCCTCGTTGAAAGTGCCCGTGCCGTCAAAAGAGGTTTCTCTGTACCTTGATCGGTTAATCACCTCGATTCCTTTATTGAGAAGAGATTCTGCGAGAATATCTGCATAACTTTTGCTCACTCCTAGACCTGCAGCAATACTTCCACCACGGATAAGCAGTTTCATTAATGGCCCTCAAATACTTTTCACTTACAGAAATATTCTATCATCAAATTGATAAATGGTAATCAAAAAAATAGAGCGCAGTAAAAATAGGGACAAGGGGCAAGATGATTCTGGATTTCCGCCTTCGCGGGAATGATGAAGGTTTTAGGAATGAGACCCTTTATATATTTTGTTGCCGTAGTAATAATTAGTGTTTATCATATTTGAGTATTATTGCCCCCATTCGCTTCGCTACGGGGATAATTCGACTAACGTTTCAAACTTCACTTCGCTCGTTTTCAGCGAGTCTCATTAAATTCGGCTGATTGCGTTCAATACACAAAAATGTTATAAGGCTTAGCCAAGTATTGCCCAACGATATATAATTGAAAATTTTCAACTTAGTAAATATTGTTAGAATCACTTGAAAAGAAGAAAAACTCACTTTTTATCGGGAGGAAATAATGGCAGACACAGATTTAAAACTAAAAGCTATTGACGCACTTGTTCATATCCACACAGCTATAAAGAATGTGCAACGACATCCATCTGTCGATCCGGCAATTACGAATTCCATTGAAACGCTTTATCTTCATCTTGTGGAAATATTGAAACAGGATGCGCCTCAAGTATTTGCGGAATTAGAAAAAAAATCCCTGCTTCGCGAAAAACTTTCCAATCAGCAGGAAGACGAAACGATTCATATTTCAGCCCTGCCGGATATCCTTCTCGGTTTAGGTATCAAGAACATTTCTTTCGATAAAGATTTGGAAAAGGAAGAACTGCATATTTTCATAAATCTTCTCGCGAAAAAGCCGAAAACTGTACACGATGAAGTTGGCTTGCCCAAACTAATATTGGAAAATGAAACTGCGCAGATCGTGCCGGATAATAAAGTATCTGTAACCATGGAAAAGGATCAGGTAATCGTATCCGACCGTGATATTGCGGAAAGTCAAATTTCTGAAAGTATTGTCGAGATGCAGACAGTATTCACCCGTCTGAACGCAATGCATGGATCCATTGAATCTCTTCCTTCCGAAGAAAAAAGGGATATGATCAAAAGATTATCAGTACGAACGGCAGAGTGGATAGAGATGGAAACAGCCGTCACGTCTGCCTACAAAAAAATATGCCAGAGTTTGCAAACACTTCTTCAAGACTTCATCACCTATGGATTCTTTGCCGAAGCAAATCCGATTATAGATGTCTTCAGTAAAATTAATACCGGCGCGCTGAAAAAAGATTATGAAGTGCGAAAGGTCTCTTTGGAAATTCTCCGAAACCTGGCATCAGAAAGTAATATTAACATCCTATTAAAAGAATTCAATACCAACGAGAAGCATGAATCAATTGAAGCCTTTCAAATACTTAACGGATTTGGCGACATTATAATGAACAAATTACTCAATATCGTACGGAATGCCAGCGATAGCAAAGAACGTATAAGCATTATCCATATTATTGAAGAAATGGGGCATAGGGCAATACCGGCCATCATTGCAAGTATTACCATGAATGCTCCATGGTATTACTTGCGTAATATGGCCTACATACTCGGCCGTATTGGCAATGAAACCAACGCTGATATACTTCGAGTTCTTTTGATGCATAAAGACAAGCGGGTCCACAAGGAGGCATTAAAAAGCATTGGCCAGATAGGAGGAAATAAGAAAGGACCATTACTTCTGTCTTTTCTGCCGCAGGCAGAAGGTGAATTGAGAGTTAATGTAATTGAAATGCTCGGTAAAATCAGATACACCGAAGCGGTGCCTGGTCTGCTGGATATGCTCAAGAACAAGTCCTTGATAGCTAAAGATGAGCAGATATCCTTGCAGGAAAAAATTTGCAACGCTCTTGGAACTATTGGCTCGCCTGAGGCGATAAAAATTCTTTCAGAAATTGCCGAATCAAAATCTATTTTAGGCATCGGGTCATACCCTAAAGAAGTCAAATCCGCCGCTGAAAGGGCATTGGCAAACATAAAAAGAAAACAGGAATAAGATCAAAGTTGACGTGCGTGTGTTCCTCACGGTGTAATACTTGATCTACGAGGAGAAATCTTTTGAGGATATCATGATTTCAAGACGTGATTTTTTAGTAACACTTGCAAAGCTGGCCGCGACAGTCGGCGGCACCGGCATGATTTTGTTCGATCCTTGCTGGCAGAAGTTTTTGGTTGGCGGCGATTCTGGCCTTGCCTTCGGAGATACTTATTTAGATGAACTTGTCCGATCAGCTCCAAAGGCCCGCTACTGGAGGCCGCTCACGATAAAAGGCGATGGCTATCCCCCTGAGGAAACCATTGTTAGATGTCTTCTTTGCGCCAATGGCTGCGCTATTGTTAACGGTCAGCGGGGAAAATGCCGGACGCGCATGAATGTTAACGGAGAACTGAAGAGTCTTGTCTATGGCCGCCCCGTATCCATCCATATTGATCCGATCGAAAAGAAACCATTTTACCATTATCTGCCGGGGTCTGCGGCATATTCTCTTGCCACCGCCGGTTGTCCGCTCAGGTGCAAGTTCTGCCAAAACTGGGAAATCTCCCAGGCATCACCGGAAGATCATCAGGTTTCATTTACACCACCGGCCAAGATTGTCAATGGTGCTTACGCCAGCAAGGCGCCCGTTATTGCCTTTACTTATAATGAACCAACGGTTTTCACGGAATATCTGACCGACATTGCCCGGGACGCAAAAAAGCAAGGTATTCGCTCGGTATTAATAAGCTGCGGATTCATGAACGAGGCGCCTCTCGCGGAAATGTGCAAGGTGCTTGACGCCATTAAGATCGACCTGAAGGGGTACAGCGAGGATTTCTACCGCACTGCGTGCGGAGTAGAGCTGCGACCCGTTCTCAGAAGCATCAAACAGGTAGCGAAGAGCCGTGTCCATCTTGAAATTGTAAATCTGGTTGTACCCACATTAAATGATTCAGACAAGATGTTACAGGAACTGATAAACTGGATATTGGGAGAAGTTGGTCCCGATGTTCCTGTTCACTTCACCCGCTTTCATCCCGATTACCAACTGCTGAATCTCCCTCCCACGCCTGTTGCCACGCTGGAACGTGCCTATAACATGGCCATAGCTAAAGGGATGCATTATCCATACGTGGGGAATGTCCCTGGCCATCCGGGAAATCATACCTACTGTCCGAACTGCAAAAAGATTGTGATAGAGCGGCAGGGATTTTTTATAACAGGGATGAACATGAAGGATGGGTGTTGTAAATTCTGCAAACGAAAGATTGCCGGTGTGTGGGTATAAAAGGAGGTTATAAGGAAATGAAAATATTAGGATTGAGTTTTACACTGCCTTTCATCATTTTTTGTTTTGCCACGGCTTGCCAGGCGAATAAAGGGTCGGACACGGATGTTCGTGAACCTGCTGTCGCGGGAAAGTTCTATCCTGAATCCGCGGCCAGGCTGAAGCTCGCCATAGAAAAATTTCTTCAGGACGCAGTTCCTATCAAAGTTCAAAAACCGATTGCCATCATCGTTCCCCATGCCGGCTACATTTTCTCCGGTCAGCTTTGCGCCGATGGGTTCAAGCAGGTCAGTAATCAGCAATATGATGTGATTGTCATTCTGGGAACAAACCATACAAGCTCTAATTTTCAGAAAATTTCGCTTTATCCGGGCGACGGTTTTCGCACTCCATTAGGTGTGGCGCCGGTGGAAAAAAATATTATATCTTTACTTAAGAAGGCTGATCCAGCCGATTGTACTTTAGATAAATCACTTCATGAATCTGAGCATTCCGTCGAAGTAATGGTGCCTTTTATCCAAGTAGTTTTTCCTAAAGCAAAGATTGTTCCCGTTGTTGTCGGTTCACAAGATATGGAGATGTGCGCCCGCTTCGGTCAGGCGCTGGCGAAGGTTTTGAAAAACAAGAAGGCCTTGATTGTTGCGAGTTCCGATCTCTCTCACTATCCGGCTGCCCAAGATGCAAATATAGCAGACAGGGAGACCCTCGCGTCCATTGCCAAATTAGACCCCGCCGCGTTTCGCGCAACTGTGCAGGCGCATGTGGATAGACGTATTCCCAACCTTGTTACGAGTGCCTGCGGCGAGGCGCCAATCATGGCGGCAATGGCAGCAGCCAGATCTTTGGGCGCTACCCACGGCGTGGTCATCAGCTATGCCAATTCAGGAGATACGTCTGTAGGTGAGCGCTCGCGGGTTGTAGGATATGGCGCTGTTATATTAACTGCGGAAGGAGAAGATAAAAACATCAGTGTATCTGCTCAACCAACACTGTCTGCCGTATCCGAACAGCTTACGTCAGCCGATAAAAAGAAATTGCTCGCCTTTGCCAGAAAAACCTTATCCCGATTATTTTTGACGGATACGGTTCCGTTGGCAAGGGGTTTTAATTCAACGCTCCAACAACCGCGCGGAGCTTTTGTAACACTCAAGAAAAAAGGCGCGCTTCGCGGCTGTATCGGCCGGATCATCGGAGATGAGCCCCTTGGCAAGATTGTCGGCGCAATGGCGATTCAGGCAGCCTTTAATGATAGCCGGTTTCGCCCGTTAACCGCCGATGAACTGAACGATATAGAAATAGAAATATCCGTGCTGACACCGATGAAACAGGTAGGCGGCGCCGCTGATGTTGTTATCGGCAGGGATGGAGTCTTGCTCAGCAAAGATGGCCATTACGCCGTTTTCCTTCCTCAAGTGGCAGCGGAACAAGGATGGAATCGTGAAGAATTGCTGGATAATCTTTGCAGGAAGGCAGGTTTGGAGACGGGATGTTGGAAACAGGGAGCGCAGTTCTCAACCTTTCAGGCTGTAGTATTCAGCGAATCCCAATTCAGATAACATCATGACCATTTCTCTTCTCGCCATTGGGCTGATTTCAATTCTGGGACAGGTTGTCCTGCTTCGGGAATTGAATGTTTCCTTCTACGGAGTAGAATTAATTTACATCCTGTCCCTGGGAATATGGTTATTCTGGACTGCCGCAGGTGCAGTCATCGGACGCCGAGTTCGTTTCCCATCGTTTACCCACATTGCGGTACTTTTTATCATCTTCGGAATCGCCATTCCTCTGGATATTGTGTTCATCCGTTCCAGCCGTCTGATCTTTGGCGGTGTACCCGGCGCATACCTTACCTTTTTTCAGCAATTAATTGTTGTCGTCATTTCCATCCTTCCCGCGGGGTTGTTGTCCGGCCTTTTATTCCAGTGGACTGCAAAGGCATACGTGACAAAAGGCAGGACGCTGGCTGTAGCCTATGCTATTGAAAGCGCAGGCGGCTTAATCGGCGGATTGTTTTCCACCCTTTTTATGATGTGGGGACTTCGGAATTGCTCTATAGCGTTTGTTTGCGCTCTTGTCTCAGTCATAACACCCTTAATCGTTTTAAGGGGATTAAAGACATCGCTTCTCCGCTGGACGGCAACTATCTTAGCTTGTATCTTTCTGGTGCTCATGTGGAAGACATCTTATCTGGATCGCCAGATGACCATATGGAATCACCCGAATCTTTTGGAAAGCAGTGATTCTCCATATGGCAGAATTACCGTGACACGGCTGTACAATCAGATATCCGTTTTTGAAAATGACGCCCTGTCATTTGAAACTGAGGGAACCGAAGCCGAGTACTTCTGCCACTTAGCGGCACTCCAGCACCAAAATCCTCGAGACGTGCTGATTCTGGGGGGTGGAATTGAAGGGATCGTCAGAGAAATGGAGAAGTACGGGCCGCGGCGAATTGATTATGTCGAACTCAACCCCGTCATGCTGAACCTGGTGACACGACATCTTCCTGATGACATCAGAAAGTCGCTTGGGAAACCGAACGTACATATTATATTTGCCGACCCCCGGCAGTATCTTAAAAAGAGCGGCATGTACGATCTCATTTTGGTCGGCATGCCGGAACCGGCATCGGGACAGGCAAACCGCTTCTACACGCAGGAGTTTTTCCAACAATGTTCCGCGAAACTGAATCCCAGGGGAATTCTGGGCTTCAGGCTCCGCACGGCTGAAAATCTATGGACGATGCCGCTGACCAGACGCAACACAAGTATCTATAACGCTCTGCAATTTGTTTTTCCTGAAGCGCTGTTTCTCCCGGGAACAACAAATGTTGTGACTGCCTCTCACTCACCGCTGCCTAGAGAGCCGGAAATCATGTCCCGCCGGTTGCAGGACCGAAAAATAACGACAAAATTAATTTCACCAAATTACATCAATTATCTTTTTACAAACGACAGATTTTTCAAAATCAGAGATTTACTCCAGAGAGAAAAGGCGCTGCCTAATACCGACATCAGACCGGTTTGTTATCAGTATGCCTTTATAATCTGGTTGTCGAAGTTTTTTCCGCGCATCGCTGTGGTTGATCCATCTTCGATCATGGATAAGGGTTTTTTAAAACCGCCTTTATCATTGTTTTTGTGGATCATCCTGCCCATCATCTTTCTCTTAACCCGCTTTCGGCCTACACTGCGCCGTGCAATGCTAGTCGCCGTAGCAGGATTTATGGGCATGGTTCTGGAAACAATCCTCATCCTTTATTATCAGGTAAAACACGGGGTTCTCTATCAGGACATAGGACTGCTGCTGATGAGTTTCATGGCTGGTCTTGCTCTGGGTGCAATGATTATCAACAGAGAGATGGTCAGACCGATCGCCAATAGAATGCTCTTACGGTGGTATGGTCTCAGCCTGCTCATCGGATTTTGTTTTTTATGCGCATTTACGGGAATGAGAGTAACAATGAGCATCTCCGGCGGTTTGGTCGAGATTTCATGTCTCCTGGCAATAGCGGGTTTTTTAGTCGCCGGTATTTTTGCCTACGCCAGCCTTCACGAAATTGAAGACCAGAAAAACGTAATTTCACCGCTATACTCGGCTGACCTCATCGGCGGATGTCTTGGCTCTTTCATTGCTAGTCTGATCTTAATTCCCTTAGTGGGCATGGATGTCACCACATGGGGAATGCTTCTGCTTGCCGCATTTTCTATTCTTCTGGTATGAGCACCCGCCGGCAGGAGCTGCAGGCTTCAATCAGATCCATTTGAGGATTCCCGCAAATACAATTAAAGCAATAGCGTTAATGGTGAAAAGAGAACCGATAAAAAGTTTTTGTGCCCGGAGTTGCCAGTCATGCACGTAACAGGCGGCGGCGAAAAAGGGGATATAAACCGTCACAAAAACCGGGAAAGCGCCCCACCATCCATAGACCCACACGAAAGTCGGCGTCTTAGCCAAGAATATTTCCAGAATGGAGGCAAAACCGGCATTGGCAACTGTAAAGGCCCAACGGTTATTGATGCCCAGAATTTTCAGCGTGGGGTCTTTGGGCATTAGCTTGCAAACAACTATTCCGGCGATAGCGAACATTAGATTAATTTCGATTCCGACACCAACCATTATTTCAAAGGCCGTTCCGGCAGGCACCGTCCACAGAGCGTGACCGGAAAAATGCTGGATGAGCGCGTTGACTATTTCCACAAACCAGTGGACCATGTAAAGGGCCAGCCCTCCGGCGATAACGCGATAATTGCCCTTTTGGTACTCGTTGGCATAGATGTAAAGGACGATAACAAGGAGAGGTATGACATACCACTGGAACGTATTGCCGCTCCTTAAAATGTTCAATGCCTGCTGGGTTGCTTCCTGGTTGTTTAAATTCATAGCCATACCTCCTTTATTGTGTTCATATAATTCCGCTTTGCGGGATAATTTCCAATAGTCTTCGACTTTCTCTTCAAACTTCGATATGCTCGTTTTCAGAGAGTCTCACTACGACTAACGCTTCAAACTTCATTTCATTCGTTTTCAGCTTAGCTCACTATCAGCGAGCCTCCTTATGCATTCTGGCTGTTTTAATTGCGAGGTCTTTGTCTTTGGTAAACATCCACCATTGCTGTTGTGTGGTGTGTGGGCCGTTCTCTTTGTCACGGCCCCGGCAATAATACCAGTGACCGAATTGCTCGACGGTAGAAAAGGGATGGCTGCCGGTGCAGAGAATACTGCAAGGTCGTATCTCCCTGAAAAAGATCGTTTCGTCCGGCGCTTCGTCATCGGCCAAATCTTCCGGCAATTCGATGTGCGAAACGTCAATGCCTTCGGCTTCCTTTTCATCCAACCACTTTGAAATATTCATTTCCGCTTCCTTATCATCTAAGGTATCCTTTAAACAAATAATCCAAATCATCTACCATCCGGCTGTCTATAGAGAAGTTTACGCTGTCGGCAAAAATATCAAGCACGACAACAGCATTGAGATTAGCGTCTTTACCCCCGATAGTCCTGAGCCTTTTACAAAAGCTTTCGTTAACGACCCTTATATTCTCATACGTCTCAGCAAGTTTCTTCAAATCCCAATCAGGCTGAATGCCACGCTGATATAAGAAATACTGAGCCAGTAGATACATCGAAATGGCGCGATATTTAGTTTCCTCTATCGTGGCAAAGGGCAGATGAAAACGCACCATAGGTTTTAACTTTTCAAGAATAGGGCACCCGCTGGTAACCATATATATACCGATCAGAGAACTAACGCCGTGCTGTAAATTTACTCTCTTAATATATTTTCTTTCTTGCGCGGTAACAATAACCTCTACCGGTTCGTGAGAAACGAAATTGCTGAAGTAATTTATGATATCTATCATATTCACGGCTATGGGGCAGAATTCGTATTGACGTTCATCCAGAATACAATTAGGGCACTTAAAACAGCTGAGTTTTGTCCATTCAGGGCAATCTTTATCTCCTTTTTGTATTAAATTAAAAGTGACTCTGTCTAACTCAATGTTAAACTCTTTCTCCCTCCCGTTGTTGAATATAAATTTGTAATTGTATGTTATTTTACCTGTAAAACTGCGTCTATCATCATTCATACTTAAGTTCCCTCCTATGCCTCAACTACTTAGTGAAGCTCCCTCCGGCAGGAGATGGAAGCTTCCCTCAATGCGGAGTTTTCTGAAGGGTGTGGTTTCGATAATGGCATTAATCTTACATTGCGTAATGCGCGATTTCCCACCCCATCAACTACTTATTAAGAATCATGGTATAGTTTTTCTCCTGAAATAATTTCAGACAGGCATCTACGACATCTGCATCATAAAGGATGCCCTTGTTCTGGGAAATCTCTTCCAGAGCAGGGTCGATTCCCATTGCAGGCCGATAGGGACGGTGGAAAGTGATGGCCTCCACAACGTCGGAAACGGCCAGAATCCGTGCCTCCAGTAAAATATCATATCCCTTAAGACCCTGAGGATAACCGGATCCGTTCATCCGTTCATGGTGCTGAAGGACGACATCGGCCACAGGCCAGGGGAATTCGATGTCTTTCAGGATATTATAACCTGACTGGGAGTGTGTTTTAATCAATCCGAATTCCAAATCACTTAATTGCGTCGGCTTGCTGAGAATAGCGGAAGGAATGGATATTTTGCCGATATCATGAATGGCGGAAGCAGTGTGAATGAAGTCCTGCCGGTCTGCCGATAAGCCCATCTCTGTGGCAATCGATCGGGCCAGATCGGCTACCCGCTGTTGATGGCCTGAAGTATAGGGATCTTTCATTTCTAAGGTCAGGGAGATGGATTGGATCGTGGCTCTGAGAGCTTTTCTCAGTTTCTCAAAACTTTGTTGACGTTCCTTCTCCGCCTCCTTGCGTTCGGTGATGTCGCGTAGGGTTCCGGAAATACCGCAAGGTCTGCCATCTGGATCGGTAAGTATGCTTGCCATGAGTGATGCGTATGTCTGTGCGCCGTCCTTCTTCTTCATTAAGACTTCATAATCCCGGAGGAATCCTTTTTGGGATAGCTCTGCTAAAAGTTTTTCCCGGTCTTCTGGTCGGACATAGATATTCGAGGCCGGCTTTCCGATGAGTTCATCAGGAGACCATCCCGTAAGCCGATACACAGATGGGGAGAGGACTCGGATGATACCGTTCTCATCTGTCTGATAGTAGACGTCCTCGAATGATTCAAAAATCCGCCGATACTTGATTTCGCTTTCGATCAAGGCAGCCTCTGTTATTTTACGTTCGGTGATGTCCGTTACGGAAATCAAAGCTGTGGGTTTATCTTCATATTGGATGCGGTTTCCGTTCAGGTTGACCCATTTTTCCACGCCGTTTTTTGTAATTATTTTGAATTCGTAAGCACGCGGCATCACCTTTCCCTGTTGACGATTGTAACCGCTTTGTTTTACCATCTCTCTGTAATCCGGGTGCACAATATCCCAAAAGTGCATGCCGCAGAGCTCTTTTTCCGTGTAACCGGAAATTTCCTCAGCCGCACGATTCGCGTAAATCCAATGATCGCCTTGGTGCATCATGATGGCAAAAGAGCTGGATTCTGCCAGCATGCGGAATTTTTCTTCGCTTTTCCGCAGTTCATCGTTCACCTGCATGAGTTCCTGGGAACTCAGATCAAAGGCCCTCTCAAGCAGGAGCCTGTCCTCATCATTTTCATGGTAAGCCTTATCCACGGCCTTGATGAATTCCTGTAAAACCTCGTGGAAAGGCTTCATATCTTTAAGATAGCGTTTTATCTGTCGTTCGATAAGGCTGTGCACAAGTTTATTCCTCGCTCAAAGCTGTGATGGTCATAGTCTGGTTGTGCAGTTCGCACGTGCCGCCCTTGGCAAAAGGTGATATTTCGCCATAGGAATAGAAGCCTGTATAGGTGGTGCCTTCTCCGAGGATGTCGCGAACCCCTTCCACTTCTTCTTCAATACGCTGTTTGAGGATAAGTTTTCTCCCCACACAACTGATGAGAATTGCGAGTTCAGGGCTGATGTGTTCCATGGTTTCAGCCGATGTCTTGGCTGCACTCACTGCGCCGTCGATGAGACGCTCAAAGTTGGCCTTCATCAGGCGGGCGTAGGTATTTTCGGGCATGTTACCCGCAAAGGTCATGCTCTGATCTTTTTCGTTTACCGACAGGAGCGTTCTCACCACAGGCCTGGATGCATCATTTATCCTGAGACTTAAGGGGAAGAGCAGGCCCGTGGCAGGGAGGCCTTTTGCGTGCTCCCCTAGATATTGCTTGTACAAGGTAAGGGCGGATTTACCGTCAAGTTCATAAAGGATGTTTCTCTTGGAACGGGTAATAAGCCGCTCCGGTCCGAATGTATCCCATCCACCGAAAGAGCCGTAGCCGACCTTGAGAGTGCTGCCATAGAAACCGATGGCTCCGACGGCATCCCTTGTCGGTTCGTTGTTAAGCAGAACATAAGTCTCTTGGAATCTGTCACCGTCTCCGGAAAGTCCCCCGGTAAGTGTTGTCCCGAGAGGCAGGTTTTTTGTGAGTCCCCTCACGAGTTCGGAGCCGTTTATATTGAGACCTTCGGAAAGGACAAAGACATGTTTGAGATTGTCCCCTGCAAGGGATCTCGCCAGCTCAACCCCTGTCTCGTAACTGTTCTCTTCGCCCGTGGACTTGACCATGGCACCTGCAACCTTGGTTGCTGAAAAAGAAACGGCGGTAACAATCAGTGAATTATCAAATGCTTGTGTCCCAATGATCTCGCCTGCAGTAGAGCACCCGAAGATACACGCATTTGGGTATGCCGCACGGATCATATTGATGAGACCTTTTTCTTTGATTCTTTTCGTTGCGCCGAAGAGGAGGACGAGATCCGCCTGTATGCCGAGTTTTCCTTGTAAAAGACCGTCTGTTAAAATATATTGTTCCGTTTTCATAGTTCTTTCTTAAAAAATATTGATAAGATATTCCTTTTTTCCTTTAAGATACTATATGAAAAATGATTTTTTGTGTCAATAGAATAGTGACCATAAAACATGAAGTGAAAATGGTTTTCCGTTATACATACCTTCATTTTATTATTGGAGGTGTGAATGATGAATACAATTCTTCCAGAATTTATGAACCATCTAATCGTAACTTAATGAAAAATTATGGCATCCTGAAAAAAATATTTCCAGTCGATAAATAATTTTTTATTGCTTATTCTTATTGTTTTATATACTTTATATCATCGTCTAACTAAAACGTTAGGGCAGTAGTGAAAGGAAATAAAATTTAAAATGCATTGCCAGGGATGTCCATGAAGAAGTCGATCGATCACATAACTCAAGCCCGCCTCCTCGAGGAGTTGCGCATCAAGAGCTCTGCTATTGACTCCGCCGTCAACGGCATCGCTTTTGGGGATCTTGAAGGCCGGGTTACTTATGGAAATGCCGCCGCTATTGCCCTTACAGGATATACACTGGAGGAGGTTCTCGGCTGGTCCATATTGACATTTGCCGATAACCAGGAAGAGGCGGCTTTCATTTTAGCCCACGTCCTTGAAAAGGGCAGTTGGATTGGCGAGGTGGCCGGGCGGAAGAAGGATGGTTCGCGCATTGTTGTCCATCTGTCGGCAAGTCTTGTCCGAGATGACGATGGCAATCCTATCTGTACTTTGTGTTCCTTCGTGGATATAACGCGTGCCCGGCAGGCGTTCGAGGAACTGCGTCTCAAGGATCAAGCCATTGCCTCGTCCATTAACGGCATCGTTTTTGGGGATCTTGAAGGCCGGGTGACCTATGCAAATGCCGCCGCTTTTGAACTTACAGGCTATACGCTGGAGGAGGTTCTCGGTTGGTCTATATTGACATTTGCCGATAACCAGGAAGAGGCGGCTTTCATTTTAGCCCACGTCCTCGAAAAGGGCAGTTGGATTGGCGAGGTGGCCGGGCGGAAAAAGGACGGCTCGCGCGTTGTTGTTCACTTGTCGGCAAGTCTTGTCCGAGATGACGATGGCAATCCTATCTGTACTTTGTGTTCCTTCGTGGATATAACGCGTGCCCGGCAGGCGTTCGAGGAGTTGCGCATCAAGAGCACTGCTATTGACTCCGCCGTCAACGGCATCGCTTTCGGGGATATTGAAGGCCGGGTGACCTATGCAAATGCCGCCGCCCTTGACCTTACAGGCTATACGCTGGAGGAGGTCCTCGGCTGGTCCGTGTTGGCATTCGCCGATGACCAGGAAGAGGCTGCCCATCTCTTCGCCGAGTTCATGGAAAAGGGTAGCTGGAGCGGCGAGGTGGCCGGGCGGAAGAAGGACGGCTCGCGAGTTGTTGCTCATTTGTCGGCAAGCCAGGTCCATGACGAGGACGGCAAGCCCGTGGGTACTTTGTGCTCTTTCATCGACATCACCCGTTCCAGACAGGCGTTTGAGGAGTTGCGCATCAAGAGCTCTGCTATTGACTCCGCCATTAACGGCATCATTTTCGGGGATCTTGAAGGCCGGGTGACTTACGGAAATGCCGCCGCCATTGCCCTTACAGGCTATACGCTGGAGGAGGTTCTCGGTTGGTCTGTGTTGACATTTGCCGATAACCAGGAAGAGGCGGCTCTCATTTTAGCCCACGTCCTCGAAAAGGGCAGTTGGGTCGGCGAGGTGGCCGGGCGGAAGAAGGATGGTTCGCGCATTGTTGTCCATCTGTCGGCAAGTCTTGTCCGAGATGACGATGGCAAGCCTATCTGTACTTTGTGTTCCTTCGTGGATATTACCCGTGCCCGGCAGGCGTTCGAGGAACTGCGCCTCAAGGACCACGCCATTGCTTCTTCCATCAACGCCATCGTTTTCGGCGACCTGGATGCACGCATCACCTATGTGAATGAGGCCTTTCTCCGTCTCTGGGGAGGCGATGACGCTTCTGAGGTCATCGGACGCTCTGTTTTTACCTTCGCTGAGTCGGAACAGGAGGTCGATCGGATTCTCCAGCATGTCTTCGAGCAGGGCAACTGGCAGGGCGAATTCAAGGGTAAGGCCAAGGATGGACACACCTTGACGATTCAGATCTCCGCCCACCTCGTAACCGACGAGCAGGACCGGCCGATCTGTTTGATGTGTTCCTTTGTGGACATCACAGAGAAGAACAGGGCGCAGGAGGCTCTTCGACAGACGTTAGATGAACTCGAACAGCGGGTGGCCGAGCGTACGATAGAGCTTACCAAGGCCAATGAAAAACTCCGCTGGGAGATCGAGGAGCGCAAACTCGCTGAGAAGAACCTCCGGAAAAAGGAGCGGGAACTCAATCTCAACGCCTTGCACCTGGAGGAAACAAACATTGCGCTGAAGGTCCTGCTCGAACAGCGGGATAAGGATAAAAACGAGTTGGAGGAGAAGGTTCTGGCCAATGTCCGGGGACTGCTGCTCCCCTGCCTTGAACGCCTTAAGGGCTGCCACCTCAACGACCGGCAGAAGGTCTATGCGGATATCCTCGAGACCAATCTCCAGACCATTATTTCGCCCTTTCTTCACAGCATGTCCAGTCGCAGCCTGAACTTCACTCCGGCGGAAATCCAGGTGGCCGGTCTGGTGAAGGACGGCAAGACATCCAAGGAAATCGCCTCTTTGATGAATGTTTCCGAGCGGGGCGTCGAATTCCACCGCAACAACATCCGCCAGAAACTAGGTCTGACCAACGCCAAGAAGAACCTACGCTCCTACCTCTTGTCGCTATCTTAGCTTACGTCGCGTTGGCGGCATCAATAATTCCATTTCCAAATCATAGATGATACCGCGGCAGCAGTGAAAATCGAATTAAAGTTACGCCGTGAACTGGAATTCGTTAGTTGAACTGTCCCACTTAAGTGGGGCTAGGAGGAAGCAACGAGGCGTATTATATATACGCTGAGGAAGCCGACGACGACGCCAACAAAGGGAGCGCTTGATTTGGAAATGGAATAACACCTGGTGTAGCCTGCGGAAGCTTTACACCTTCCCGTGTTCCAATCTTCCACTTGCGACAGGGATATTCACGACGGTCGGGATCCTGATATTTTCCTCAGCCTGACTCAGGGCGGTCTTCCGATCCTTCAAGGCATAACGGTTCAACCCTGACAGGTGTATCGGCCCCATGTAGCGCTGCCACTCAATGATCCCCGCATCCACGAAAAATGGTGCATGGAATACAAGACATTCAGGCCACACAGCTCACTGAATTACTGTCCTCCAGCGCCAGAGGCGTACCTGAATTGAAAAAAATGCCTGAACTCTGACTTAACTTGTGGTACAAAGACTTGGGGCAGATCAGTTACAGGGAATCAATATAAATTTATTCCATCCTATCTTTCTTCATATCAAGCATGTCAAAAAAGGCATCTATCCTTGTTTTAACGAGGGGGAATGAATATGCCCTTGGATCGATACAATCTCCATCAATGACGAGCCAGGGTGTGACATCTTTCAGATGTTCTGCACACATATGGATGGAACTGTAGAGATGACGGCATCCTTTATGGGTAAAGCCGATCATGCCATCAACATTAAACAGCTTGCCATGCTTCTCGTAAATACCGAATTGTACTTCGACGGGGCTGTATGCAGGATTCGAGAGCATTTTTCTCGCAAGGCTGCGATATGGATCTGCAGGATCAAAGGCATCCCAGAAAATCCAATTGGACATTTCATGCACCAGGTAGGCTCCGCGCTCTTTTTCGATATAATTGATAATGGTGTTGTCATAATAAGGTCTCAAATGAATCCAGACAATTCTGTGGACGCCTTTTGAAATGCCGCCTTTGGCACAGGCAGCCTGCATTTCTTCGTAAAGGGATTTGAAGATGTCCACTGCAGCATCGGTGCCCCAGATGTTGAGCAGTACGACCGAATAATCAAGCATCTGAACGCCCCTGACCAACGGGTAGTTATTTTTTCTTAACTCCATGGCTTTCAAAAACCATTCACGGGCTTCGTTTGAACGCTGCATTACCTCGTACAGCCTGTCCTCATTGAGTTTCCTGCCAGTTTCCTGTTCGATAAATTTTACCATGGACTTGAGCTGCTTCGCAACATAATCCACGGCATCCCTGTATTGATCAGGATTCATGACCACGCCGCCGAACGGCACATCGATAAAAAATTCCTTCCTCCCGCTAATCTGGGCGGATAATCGTGCAAGCTTCATCGCAGTATCGCATAGCTGAGATGTGGTTACAATAAAGTCCGGCTCCGGGAAAAGGTGCTCCAGCATAGCGCCAGCGGAACATGTTGCGAAGGAGCAGCTATCCATGCATTGGGTGTGAGATTCCCCTCTCTCCACGAGCACCCGGCTGATTCCCGCTCCGGCGATCCCTGCAGCAGCCATTTCCGCCGTGAATGGCACGATGTCCATCGCCTGGAATATTTCAGTGGGCATAAACAGACTGTGCCATACAACGCATGAATTCGGATCATACGCTTTCGTGAACATGTCTGTTATGCTCCGGCCTCGTTTTTGAGAAGCGCTCAACTCCGATGCCGGCTTCTTGAGCAGTGCGCCTGCCTTCTCCCCCATATCCTTCATGGTGGACTTCTCTTTGTGCTCCTGTGAAAACTTCAGGAAATCTTGCAATTGCTGAGTTCGTTTCAATCTATATTCCATATTATCTACGCCTCAATAAAGTCGAGCAATTCAATGAAGGATCGGATTTCTCTCTGCGGTATGTCGCCTGATATATCCCCCTCAATCTTTTTGATGGGGATATTTTCCTTTTCCATGGCATCCTTGATGAACTGGTATTCCCAGAAAAGATTATCGCAGCGCTTGGTTGCAAAATAAATGACCGCATCGGCCCTGAATTCACGCACCAGTTTCACAACTATGTCCGGCGTCTGTTCTCCATGACTGCTGGCCATCCGCGCACAGGGCATCTTGCCCAGATAGCGCCTGCTGATTGCGGTCATGGGGTCAGTATCTGCTTCCATGTTGATTTCAGTATCAAAGTAGCGATAGCCCTGACAGGCGTCCTCACATACAACGATTCCGCCGGTGCCGTCCCCTTCAATATATTTAACGATCGAAGGATTATACATGCCCCCGTATAGAAGAATCCGGTATCTAAAATCATTGAATACACCGGTTTCCCTAATTTCCAGCTCCTGAAGATACGGTTCAAAATACTCATTGAATTTTTCTTTGGGTGTGGACATGCAGATGTCAAGTATTTCCTGGACTTGGAAGCCACTCACGGACGGCTTTTCCCGTTTTCTTAACTCGTAGAGCCGATTTAAAAGTTGCCTGGTCTTATTATATAATTTGATTGAGCGGATCAGTGATTCATTTGATATGTGTTTATTGAACTGCTTCTCGATATCTTCCTTAAATTGATTCAAGGTTTTGCTGAAATATTCAACGGAAAGGTTTGTATTAACGGTTGGCACGGAAAACTGATAGGCAAATTGCGGCTTGACACTGGAATTCATCTCTACCCAGCCGTCATATAAACGTCTCATGCACTCACAGCAGTGCGGAATAATGACCCCATCCATGTAGTCGTATTTACCTTCCAGCGCACCGCCAAAAATGCTGTGAACGAAAGAGCAGAGACCTCTGCTTAGATATACGTCGTCGTCTTCACACCCGGAACTCTTTCTTATGCCGTAGGTATTAAATCCGGCAGCGTGAAGAATCTCTTCAGGCATATATGTGCAGAACCACCCGATGGAGGGGCCGATATTTTTATAAGGCTCCAAAGTCTGTTTAAATTGACTCAGATTCATTTTTGCACCTTTGATGATTGTTTTTTTTCTCAGTTACCGCCGGATTCGGCCACCAGATCATGGCCCATATCGGCCCGTACGGTTTCTTCATGATAATCATCGCAGGCACCGATTGCCGCTATCGTCTTCTTGTCAATTTGCAGCTTTACGAGGTCGCAGTAGTTTTCCTTCGGCAATCTCTTGGAACATTCATGGTATTCGCATTGAATAACGCTTGAAGTGATTCTGTAGACGTCCTCAAATCCCCTGAAACTGGTAACGATATTTCTTTTCTTGTGGAGCCTGCTTACGATCAGCGCCATGCCAATAGCGCCCATCACATCGTGATACAGAGGTACGATAAGTTCAGGTTCTTCGCCGCCTCTTGCCTCGGCAATGTATTTTTCTAATTCCCGCTTCACCCCTTTGTTCGCAGAAACGCCGCCCTGGAAAACAATTGGGGATCCCAATGTCTTTCTGCTAATTCCCAGGGTGTTGACAAAGTTTTTTGCGCATGCCTTGCAAAGACCGGCAATAATCGTCTCGATCGGGTAGCCTTTGGCCTGGGCATCGATCATACATGAATCCATGAAGACTCCGCACCTGGTCCTGAAGTCTATGGATTTGACCGCTGTCAAGGCATAGTCGCCGAATTTCTCAATCGGAATGCCGAGCCTGTTCGCCTGCGCATCCAGCATGGCGCCCGTTCCGGCTCCACACCATTCATTCATCTTTGACTTCTCAGGGATCCCGTTATTTACATATATAACCTTGGAATCCTGCCCGCCTATTTCCAGGATGGTTTGCACGTCCGGGATCTGGTGGATGGTTGCTGACGCATGGCTATATATCTCGGTCCTGTATGTATCCGCATTCAAAATGGACTTTGCCATCTCTCCGGAGCTGCCTGTAGTTCCCACACCGATGATGACCGCATTGACCGGAAGCATCTGCTGCAGTTTCATGAAAGATGTTTTAATTGCGTCAAGAACCCGCCCGCGTGTGTAGGTATATACCGTTTCAATGACATTGTCGTACTGGTCGAGAAAAATTACATTCGTTGACACCGAACCGACGTCAACCCCTATAAATCCGTGCATTTTATGATTCCAAGCTTTTCCTGTATTTGAAAAAGCCCGCGTCTTCTCGTTTTCGTGGCAGTATTTGTATACAAGAAAATCAAAAGAACTCATCATCTCATCCAGCTTTGTGGCCATTGTTTTAATGTGCTTGTCCAGTTGAAGATTTTTTATGGTAACAGAGAGAGTCAGGTCCGTCTCATTATAGGACAAAGTTACGGATGCGTTATCATCATTGGTCAAAACATTTATGGTCTCAGGACTTAAGCAGTGGAAAGAAACCGGAAAGGTATCCAAAACATCTTTGAAAAAACGAATGATCGTTTTCGTATCATTTTCGGACGGCTGAATTGGAGCATTAATAAACATCAATCTGAATCGTTTATTCATCTCAGGAGTAATAATCTGTGGAAACTCGGCAGTAATGAAATTAAATTGCTGCAATAAATTTACCTTCTCATTATTCATGCTTTTAATCTTCCTCTTCTTCAGGATGTCATTAAATCCGAAGGGGATCCTGTAAGTAATGTGGTAGTTATTCATTAGTGCCTCCTTTGCTCCAAAAAGGTCTTATAATCTTAATTTTTTTTTCTACATGGGTTATCGGTAAGTCAATAGGTTGATCAATGGTCTTTTCCATCACAGCGGTTTTCATAAAAACTCCTTTAATATCAATTGATTTTCATATATTTATTGAATCTAATTTATTCTGAAGCTCGAGTTGATTGCACTATTACATATTTTTTCTGGAATGTCTCACTTGTTTACTCATAGTATATTACAAGGCATAACCTAGTATTATGAGTCGACATCCTTTGGTTGGCTTGTTGATATAATCTAATAAATTAAGAGATTTACGGACGAAATACGAGATGGAGAACCCAATATGAAGAATGATGGATATAGGCACAAAGTAGTCCTGCAGTAGTAGTTGAATAGGATGAAAAAATGTCATGGGACGGACTAAACGAGCAGCCTTTCATGCTCAATGTATACAAGACGGTCTCTCAGTTGATGGTCTGGCAACCGCTGAACGGTAGGTTGTCGCGTGTGACTAAGTTTGCGATCAATGCTTATCTCAAACTCTTTATAGAGAAGAGCGTAATTAATCTCTTCCTGATTTACATTACCTGCAAGTTGAATGTGCTATTGGCGGTGCTGGAAAACAAAACGGCTATAAGAAGTGGTGAAGTTCTTACAGCCGATATGTATTGGCTCGTCCGGAAAGATAATGAGGGCAGTTTTCATAATTTAAGATTACGGATGGAAATAGAGCAACGTGCTAGATCACTCGAAACACTGCAAACGATCGTTGATGATCAGTTTTGACGACCTTACAGGCCGCTGATATTCTCAAATACTAAACGTTGTTAACGTAGCCCCTTAGATTTTCTTTTTGCTCACTTGGTCTTTTAGCCTCTTAATATGACCTCTGCCCAGACCTTTAACTTCGCAGCCCATTTTCAGATAGTGGCGAATGCGGTCGTCATCGAGGATGCCGAAACAGTCGATGATTGCAATGGGATGGCCTGCGGCCTTTATGACCTTTGATGGATCTAAACTGAGATATGCTTCATGCCGAACAGCAAGAACAAGAGCGTCGATATTCTTCAAGGACTTGTTCAGATCCTTTTGCACCCGTAAGTCTTTCAGTTTTTTTTGATTGCGAAAGAAGACGGACTTACTGTTGTTGGGATACTCTTCCTGATTCTCAAATTCAAACCAGTGATCGACGTAGGGGTCGTGCACCCGAATCTCGGCGCCCATTTCGGTAAGCCTGCGAATCAGAATTTCGGAGCCGCTATATCGTGTGTCACCTACATCTTCTCTATAAGAAGCGCCCAGGATGAGAACTTCCGAGCTGGCAATGGGCAAGCTCATATTACGCAAGGCGTCGCGGACAAGTTGAGCGGCATGCAGCGAGCGGGTGTCGTTGATATCAATGGCCAGCGGGGTCATCCTAAACGTGTCGTCCTCAAAACCAAGAATGTGTCGGTTGGCCCATACGCCTAGGCCGCCGTCTTTCGGCAGACAGTAACCGCCGATGCCAGGGCCAGGAAAAATCATGTTGGAATGCGTCGGTCGCAGTTTGATGGCCTTGATGACTTTGATGAGATCCACGCCGTTTCTCTCAGAAAAGAGGCTCCATTCATCCAGAAAGGCCAAGATGGTAGCTCGGTAACTGTTTTCCACAACTTTTGCTGTCTCTGATTCAATCGGCCGGTCAAGTACCGTAAGGGGGAATTTCTTGGTATTGAGCACTTCATTGAGAAACTTGACCACTCTTCGTTTGGCCTTTTCGTTAACACCGGAGCAGACGCGCCAGAAATCGCGAATGGATGCCACATAATCTCTTCCCGGCATAACGCGCTCGTAGCTATGGGCGATAAGCGGGTCACTCTTGATACCTCTTTGTCGAAAAACTTTTCTCATGGCTGGCAAGGCAACCTGCTCTGTGGTTCCCGGCGCCACGGTCGTTTCGATGAGGACCAGGCATTGGGGAGGAATGTGACGGGCGATAATTTCAAAGGATTCTTCCAGAGCATTCATCTCTACCTCGCCGTTTCTTACATTTCCCAGTTCGTTCTTGGCATAATCCAATTGAACGTCCACAACCACTACGTCGGCAAGTTTTAGAACATCGTAAACGAAGGTCGCCACCAAGGTCTTCTTCTCTAAAACGCAACGCCGGATCATGGGGTCCACTTCCGGATCCTCCGCCTTGACCGGCGAGACACCATTGTTGAGTTTGGGTATCTTCCAGTAACTCCTTGTGCTCGGCCGTTGCATACCGATCACAAACTTGCCGGACTTGCCGGACTTATCCGTTGTGTCGGCAATGATGGCCGCCATGACAGAGCCCACAAAGCCTACTCCCATGACGACAACAATCTCCTGTCCCTTTTTTCGGGCATTGACCACCAGTTTCTTTATGCGAGCCATTTCCTTTTTGTAATCTTCTTCCTTGGGTAATGGATATTTAACTCCGTCAGGACTGATTGAAATGGGCTGGTTCATGATGACCTCCATCGGTTTATTTTTAGTACAAGACCTTGCTTTTGGCGGAATGTACTATAAGAAAAACATCATGGTCTGTCAATTAATAATAACCGAATAAAAGGTTGTATGCTTTGAGAAAATTAGAAAAACGACATTACAGTCAACTATCATGAATTCACTTGCGGACAAAAAGTTGTCCGTTGTGTCAGCATGGCATAGATGACACGGATCAACTTATGAGCAGTGGCCAGTACAGCCATCTTGTAAGGTAAG
>JBEKRZ010000015.1:0-70743 GCA_049517435.1 Smithella sp.
GGGGGATTGTGGCAACTATTTTGGATGAAATTATGACTTGGGCTGCTCTCTATTTTACGAAGAAGTTTGTTCTCACCAAATCAATTAATGTTAATTATTTGAAACCTGTTTTTACAGATACCAAAATAAGAGTAGAGGGGAAGGTAATGGAGCATTTAAGCGAAAGGGAGGTTATTATGGAAGGGTGTGTATACAATAACGATGAACTCCGTGCCAAGTCTACAGGTGAATACGTTCTTATTGATTCCTTCCGATGATTTTTTCATTGCTCTCTTTCCACCCATAATCCTCAATTCTGACAGCTGCCCACTGCTGAGACTTTGTAGGTGTAACAAATTGTCAAGTCACATCTTGATTGGATACTATCTGTCAAGAATAGGTCAGGATAGTTTACTGCTAGTTTACTCACCCAAAATGAAATAGATAACACATTGAAATTACAGATATTAAATGGTCGGGGCGGCAGGATTTGAACCTGTCGCTCCCCCTGTAAGCATCTATTATTATTAGGTATCAAGTGATAATGATAATCAGTTGATAACAGCGAATGTTGTTATTACAATATTTGTCAGCACATTGCAATTGCTTTTGCTTGTTGATAACACCTACAAAGTCTCAGTCTTGGGCAGTTTTCATAATTGAAGATTACTGGTTGAAAGAGAGGAATTCAAAATTAGCCAGAACTGTAAGCAAGTTTTTATTTCACCAGTATTGAGAAAATTAGCACAAAGATAAAAGGGATCATCCTTAATATCTTCGTAGGAGAGCATGCTTTCTCCAAAATGACAGACGGGCAGTACACAGCGGAAAACATTGTTCAGTTATACTAATAAAAAAATGCGATATGAACCTTACAGATCATCCTTGATTGCTTTTCTTTTCAAGACAGTGCATTTTTTTTCAGCTTTTTTCAAAATAGGAGCAATTTCTTTTTCCAGGTCATCAAATATTGCCAATAATGCTTTGGCCGTTTTGGATAGCTGTATTCTCCTCTCGAAGGACTTTATCTCCACCAGATTAACACCCAATCTAGCTTCTGCATCTTTTATTTTTCCCCAAATCAAACGATATGAGATATGCAGTTTCTTGGCAGCCGAATTAAGGCTTTGACATTCTTCTATCATTTTGAAGAATTCATTGCGCCCAGGTCCGAATACCGTCATGCCTTCCTCTTCCAACCATATCTTATGTTTTATTTCCATCTATCTGCCTTTTCTATTGTATCGGTTTTTTTAATAAGTATCAGCTTGACAAAGAAACCAACCTTGATTATGCTCGCGCAAGCATAATCAAGGTTAAATAAGTCACAAAGCATACAGGATAAAACTTGCGGATGTGTCATCTTGAAAAAAGCACAACTCCAACCGTGAACATCCACGCTTGTTGTTACCCATTAAGACTGTAATTTTGACTGGAAGCCTACACTAAAAAACGGGGATAAGGCAAGCGGATTTCAAAAAATGCATACATAAGGGTGCGAATGAGCCTGGAATTTCCGGCATAAAATAATAAAATGAGGGAGAAAAATTAGCATGGAAAAGTATCAGATGTTTATTGATGGAAAGTTTGTGGATTCCGAAACAGGCGAGACAAAACCAACCTTTAATCCTGCAACCGAAGAGCCTATTGCCCTTGTCCCAGTGGGTACAAAAGTTGATGCCAAGAAGGCCATCGAAGCCGCACGAAAGTCTTTTGATTCCGGGGTGTGGAGCAGGATGAAGCCCAAGGAAAGAGCGAGCAGACTCATGAAGGTTGTGGAGAAGATGACTGAACGGGAGAATAAACTGGCGGAACTGGAATCACGTGATTCTGGAGCGACATATCGCAAAACTTCCTTAGCGGATATCCCTTTTAGTATTGATCATTTCAAGACGCTTACGGAACTGGGAGAAAAGGTCCCGCAATACGAACCGCTTCCTTGGATAGATTTCCCCATGGTATCGTGGAATTTCGTCCACCGAGAACCTATCGGCGTATGTGTCGGCATAATCCCGTGGAACTTTCCTTTGATGATGGCGGTGTGGAAAACTGCTCCGGCGCTTATTATGGGCAATAGCCTTGTTCTAAAACCAGCGTCAGATACGCCGCTTACTGCCCTAGAGCTGGCAAAAATCATTGCTGAGTGCGATATACCCCCAGGTGTTTTCAATCTGGTTACAGGTCCCGGCTCAGTTATAGGTGATGAACTGTGTGCAAATCCGATGGTGGATAAGGTAGCCTTTACAGGTTCGACAGAAATCGGTCGACAGGTGATGAAACTTGCTTCCGACACCGTTAAGAAAGTAACGCTTGAGCTTGGCGGTAAAAGTCCGACAATTATACTTGAAGATGCTGATTTGGAGATGGCAGTTGATGGCGCACTTTTCGGTTCGTTTTTCCATGCGGGACAGATCTGTGAATCAGGAACCAGATGTTTCGTGCCAAACTCGATTTACAACGAATTCATGGCTAGGGTTCGTGAAAGAGTCACTAAAATCAAAGTCGGGGACCCGTTGGATCCGGATACCACCATGGGGCCGGTGGTCTCGAAAACTCAACTAACGACCGTTATGAAATATATCGAAATCGGGAAGAAAGAGGGCGCGAAGTGCACCATCGGTGGGAATAGGCCGAAAAACCTGACCAAAGGGTACTTTGTTGAACCAACCATATTTGAAGACGTCACTAATAAAATGACTATCGCTCAAGAAGAGATCTTTGGTCCAGTGCTTTCGATAATCAAATACGATGACGTAGGGGATGCTATAAATATGGCCAATGATAGTATTTACGGACTTGGGGGTGCTATTTTCTCGCGCGACATTCCCTGGGCCATCGAATTGGCGAAACGAATTCGGACCGGTACGGTCTGGATCAATGATTATCATCTGCTCAACGCCTTGGCACCTTTCGGCGGCTATAAACAGTCCGGGGTTGGCAGAGAATTGGGACCACATGGCCTTTTGGAGTACACGCAGGTAAAACATATCCATGTGGATCAGGGGATTGCTCGTTCGAAAAAGTTCTGGTACGATTTTATTTTCAATGACTAGAGATTGTTGCTGAGTAGACAAATCGTCAAAACCATGCTTAAGATAATTGATCACATTTATATGTGCAGTGTTATAACTTTATCTCGCAAGTTTCAAAACCGTCCCATTCGTTTAAGGGTTTACTCGATCTCATTACATACCCTTTCTTACCTTTTTCATCAATGTAGGAAATCGTAACTTCCCCGACAAGTTCGTAAACTTCGCGACTGATAACAAATGTCAGGCCTTCTATTTCCTGAATTAAATCATCCTCTCGAATTTCACACAAACTTAGGCCCAGTGAAGAATCGCAGCATCCGGTGGAATGTATATCTATACAAATCGTCTGTAGGTTATCTTTCTTTATCAGAAATGATTTGATTGCCGCTATGGCTTCTGCTGTAACCTTGATCATATATTCTCTTACTTGTCTCTTTATAAGTAAACTTTAAAATGGTCGGTCTCGTATGTCAATGAAATAATGACCACAAAATATAAGGTGTGGTGACAATATTTTTCATGTATGAATCGTGTTTATTACAGATTGAAATCTAGAATTTTCGTAGAGGTTGACGTTTCGTGGATTACAGGAAGGAAGAAACAAACAATTTCGGCACCGGCGAGAATGGGCTCCCGCCCAGCTCGTCGGAGCCGGTGCCGGAAAGTCTTTTTTAACATATAAAATATTTTTAAGAAAGAGCTTGACAAAATAAAATTGATTGCTATAATGATATCAAATTTTAATCACATTGATTCAGTTGAAAGGAGATATGACCATGTCCAAAGCAAAAAATATTAAAGAAGAAAATGTAGATAATAAGCAAAAATCAAGGGAAGAAGAAATTATTGATCGTTTCATTTGGAGAAATGACAGTGATATAGAGGGTCGTAAGTTATATAGTTTTCCTTTAATGATGCGGTTAGATAAAGATCATATGGCAAGGTTGGATCATCTCGCCAAGGTATGGAAAATAACAAGATCGGGTCTTGCCTGCGAGATGTTAAAAGAAATGATTGATTTGATAATGACCAGATATTACCAAGATAAAACACCGGAAGAGTATAAAATGATTCAAAGAGAAGCATGGGACGAGTTTTCTAAAAAAATAGAAGCCACAAGAAAGAGAAAAGAGAAAAAATAAAAAAGAAAAGCCAAGCTCAGGACTTGAAGATGCAGAAATGATAGATAAAACAGGTATGCTATCAGCTGTAATGTTCAGCAAAAATATTCTTACAAAATTTAGAGAAGCAGCTATACGAGGAAAACTATTCTTAGAGAATAATGAGGATTTAAAGATGATTAAATAATTAAAATGCGAAAGCCGGATATGGGCAAACATATCCGGCTTTCTAACCTGTTTCCGGAGAGCAATAACCTTCGTCGGGATATGCCCAGTCACAGATTTAATCTAAGTATAAACTCTTATATTCTATCTGTCAATTAAAGCCTCTCTGGAACAACCAGAGAGGCTTTTTTATGAAACGTAACAAAACATACCCTATGAGTGAAGCAAGGAAGCGGCTGAAAGCCGCTCCCTGTAGTCTAGATATATTATGCGATATTCCAGAAATAAATAAATTAAATAAAAATGAAATTAAGGGAACGTTGAGAAAATATTTTTCTAAGGAATTAATCAATATTTGGAATGGCTCCGTAGATGAAGATTATATTATAGAAAAATATCGTAAGGTAAAAAATAAAGTATCTGGAATGTTGATGTATTTCTTTGTGAAAAAAGACCCCTCAAAGTTCTGGATAATACCTAATAGCAGTCGTTGGAATGATCAAGGTAAATATAAAAGAAATACTCTGAATAAGATTAAGTATCATTTAACAGGATTACGTGTCGGCGTGATGTTGACTTTAACATTTCATAAACCGTTGATGGAAAAATATATCCCTGATTGGTGGGTTTATGGTTATGAACCTTTTTTAATTTTTATAGCAAATCCTCTGTTGAGTGATTTTTTGGATCAATTAAGAAAATTAAAAAAGAGATATGGAGAGAATGATAGAAGATCGACGTGGAATTATATCGGTTGGGTTGCTGAACTTTTTAATTCGGAAGGTAAGTTTCATTATCACTTTCATATACTTTTTTTTGGAAAATCTATAGCTGATAAGAAAGATGTACTGAAGATATGGCAATATTGTGAACCTATTGGAGTTGAATTTACGTCGCTTAAGAAGGTGTCAGTTGTGCAGTACATGGGAAAGTATGCGGGTAAGTTTGAAGCGTTATTAAAGCTGAGGGGTGAAGAAGTTGAACGGGTTTTGGCGTATTTTAAATATTTTAAAAGACGCTTGTTTAGTTTTCGGCATAATAAAATTTGGAATGAAAAGTCTAGGCGTATTTTGATGCGCGAGCATGATTGGTTTAAAAATGAAGAGGAAGTAATGTTGGGCGGCGTCTATGATTCTGACCATGATAAGGTTATTCCAATAAGACCGAATGATGAATTAAAGGCTTTATTGGGTGATAAATATTATAGTGTAAAAGAATAGCTGATGCGTTATGGCTTTGAACTTTTTTTTAGAACATGATAACAACCTCCATAAAAATTATGGGGGGACTTTGTGTATGAAAGGCGGAATTTATAGTGATGAAAAATGTCTTGTTTGCGGCGGTCGGCTTTCTGATAACCATCTAAATGCCTTGGCATGTCCAACGCATTCTAAATGTAAGGCTAGAAGTCACGTTGTAAGATTTGGTAATATTACAAAACGTTTTAAGTCCTATCAGGAAGCTTCACGTTTTCTCACCGGTCTTCGATTCAAAATTGATGAAAATACTTTTGATGAAAGGGATTACAGGCGTGACAATCCTCTCGGTTTTATGAACCTGTCTGCAAAATGGCTTGAATGTAAAAAAGATGAGATAAAATTCCGTTCTTGGAAAAATATTGAAAACCATATCAAGCTAGCAGCAACTTTCTTTCAGGATATGAATGTTAAAGAAATCCGTTACGGCAATGTAGAAGATTTTTTAAAATCCATAAAAGGTTTATCTGATAAGACAAAGCATAATATTTTATCTACTCTTCATTCTTTTTTTGCATGGACAAAGAAGCGACAAGACATAGCGGAAATGCCGGATTTTCCGATTGTCAATTTTGTCTTAGGTTATCGTCATACCATTGGAAAAGATGTTCAGTGGCAGATATTAGATGAAATTAAACGGCTAACCTATTCGATGAATCCTAAAATATGGCTTGGGGTTAAATGGTTAACAACATACATTAGCATTCGTCCTGGCGAGTTAAGAACTCTCACTGAGGGCAATATTGACCTTGAAAACGGCTATCTTTTTTTCCCTCATCCAAAAGAAAAACATTATAAGTCCGTTCCTATTCTGAAAGAGGATGTTGACTATATCAAAGAAATCGGTCTTTCGCCTTTTTCTGCTATGCCTTTTTTTAGGCATACACAAATATACAAACAAGATGCTCAACTTGCAGAAAAACAATTTGGTCAACATCTTTTTTACGATTGGTGGAAGACCGCTTGTAAAAATCTTGGAATTGAATGTGTTGATTTATATGGCGGCACACGTCATTCATCGGCTAGGGCATTGAGAAAAACAAGAACTCCTGAAGAAATAAAGAAGGCAACAATGCATAGCACGAATAAAGCTTTTGATCGCTATTTTGATATTGAAGCCGATGATGTGAGAAGCATATATCAGGATACAGCCAAAGTCATTAAAATTGATAACGGACTGATAACGAAAAACAAGCAGTCGTGATCATCTATCTTATTGTAATTACATGGATTATATGGTCGGGGCGGCAGGATTTGAACCTGCGACATCCTGCTCCCAAAGCAGGCGCGCTACCAAGCTGCGCTACGCCCCGATTTTTAGTTTTTTAATCTTTCCTCGAGGGCTTTTTTGAGCTGAGCAAATGCCTGTCCCCGATGACTTACTTTGTTTTTTATTTCCGCGGGCAATTCGGCGGCAGTCATTTTCAATTCCGGCACCCAAAAAATAGGATCGTAACCAAAGCCGTTATTTCCGCGCCGCTCGTCAATAATTTGTCCGTTCCATTTACCTTCAAAATAATCGTAACTGCCATCTTTTCTATATAACACTAACACACAACAGAAAAAAGCCGTTCTTTTTTCCTGTGGAATATTTTTCAGTTTGGCCAAAAGCGCGAAGTTGTTTTCCTCGTCAGTGGCCTTTTCTCCGACATAACGCGAAGAATAAATGCCCGGTTCACCTCCCAACACGTCCACCTGCAATCCGGAATCATCCGCCAAAACAGTTTCGCCGGTAAATTCAGAAACTATCTTTGCTTTCTTTAATGCATTTTCCAGAAAACTTTTCCCATCTTCGACAATTTCCGGCACGTCAGCATAATCTTTTAAAGAAACTAATTCAATCCCCATTCCTTCAAGCATTTCTCTAATTTCTCTTACCTTTCCTTCATTACCGGAAGCGAAAACAATCTTCATGCTCTCAGGTCACCCACGATTTCTTTTTGCCGGTCAATAATCTTTTGAATGCCGTTTACGGCCAGTTGAGTCATTTGGTCCAGTTGTTCTTTATTAAAAGGAACACGCTCCGCCGTGCCTTGCACTTCAATAAAGAGGCCAGAACCTGTCATAACAAAATTCATATCCACTTCCGCCCGGGAATCTTCTTCGTATTCCAAATCGAGAAGAATTTGATTATCAACTATTCCCACACTGATTGCGGATAAGTAATCACTGATGGGAATTTCTTTTACAACATCTTCCTGCCTCAACCTTTTAAATAAATCTACAAGCGCGATAAAAGCGCCGGTAATTGACGCCGTCCTTGTTCCGCCATCAGCCTGGATTACATCGCAATCTAAATAAATGGTTCTTTCACCAAAAGCCGTTAAGTCCGTCACTGCCCGTAGCGATCTGCCAATCATTCTCTGGATTTCGTGCGTCCGGCCGCCTAAACGGCCGCGAACGGATTCTCGCGTTGTCCGCGTTTGCGTGGACATGGGCAACATCGAATATTCAGCAGTCAGCCAGCCTTTTCCTGTCTTTTTCAAGAAAGGTGCCGGTTTATCATCCAAAGACGCCGCACAAATTACTTTGGTATTGCCAAACTCCACCAAAACGGATCCGGCAGTGTTTTTCAAGTAATTATTGGTAATATTGATCGGCCTTAATTCGCCGAATTTTCTGCCTGCTTTTCTTTCGATTTCCAATCACCTGTAAAATGATTTAATGCTCTTGCCCAGAGCATTAGCAATTTCAGTTTGTGTATTTAGAGAAAGTAATTTTTTTTTGTCTTCGGAATTAGTGGCAAAGCCCATCTCCACAACCACAACCGGCACAAACAAATCCTCAGTTAGCGGCAAATCAGCCCTCCGCAATCCCCTGCCCTTTCGCGAGAATAAAGTATTTAAGTTTTCTTGAATAATCCTGGCCATTCTGACAGAGTCATCAAGATATTTATTTTTTTCCTGCCGTGCACCACCTTTAACCTTCTTTTTTTCTTTTATATCCTTATTAAACTCCGGACAATAAAGCTCGAACCCGGAAGCGCTCTTACCAAATCCGGCATTAGTATGGAGACTTAAAACAAAGTCCGGTTTGATTTTTGCAATATTTTTTTTCCGGTCTTCCAAACTGACCATTTTATCTGAATCGCGGGTTAAAATGATTCCCAAATTATTTTCTTTGGCAAGTTCTTTTCGTAAGGCCAAAGCAACTGCCAGTGTGATATCTTTTTCGTCAACCTTATCCGTCAACTTAATACCTGTATCCTGACCTCCATGCGCCGGATCAATGACGATTATATGCTTTCTGGGGGCTGCAGATATCTCCAAAACTCCGCAAATTAAAAAAGCCGACATTAGAATGCCGAGCAAGGGCAATATTTTTTTTATATCAAACATAACTTCACCTGTTATAAATTTGCGCTTGCTTATAGCAGAGTCGCTTCGTTTGTCAACAATCAAATGTAATGAGTCCCAAGTTACAGAAGCGAAGCGCGCTGAAACTTGCTGGACGAATTATCCCAGGAGCGAAGCGACGTGGGGTTATATGGCTTAATTTTGGGGGTTCATACCCGTGATCAAATTTCAGAAATGGCGTAACCTTTCAATGGATTTAACAAATTTCAACTGTTTAATTGCAGATAAGACTTGATTAAGTTGCTGTAAATTATTTATGTCGATCACAAAATTACAGGTAGCAACCATGTCGATCGTTTCTATCTGCGCATAACTGATATTGATGTCAAAAGATGAAATTACGGAACTGACTTCCGTTAAAATACCCTTAAGATCGTCGCAGACAACTTTAATATGGACGGGATAAGTATACTCTTCCCTAGCGTTCCATTCAACACCGACAATCCTCTCCGCGTCCATTTTTTTCATGTAGGGGCAACTCTTTGTATGCACTATGATACCGCGTCCACGTGAAATATAGCCCGATATTTCATCTCCGGGAATGGGATTGCAGCATTTAGCAAAATTTATCATTATATCATCTATATCATCAACGCCAATAAGTGATACACCCATTGATGTCGAAGCAGTCTTTTTCTTCTTTATTTTATCTGTAACCAGCTCGGGAACATCGGCTGATTCTTCGGCCAGAAAACAATTAACTACCCGTTTGGCTGAAATCCGGCCAAGACCTACATAAGAAATTAAATCATCGATGTGATTTACAGAACATTCGGTAAATACTTTTTTAATTTCTTCCGATTTAACATAATTACCGAATTTTAAATTATGTCTTTTAAATTCCTTTTCCAGCAAGTCACGTCCCAAAACCATGCTATTTTTCTTTTCTTCCAGATTAATCCAGTTCCGTATTTTGGAAATTGCTCTCGTTGTTACTACATTTTTCAGCCAGTCTTTGCTGGGATGGTGACCGGCCTGCGTTATGACTTCAACGGTTTCACCATTTTGCAGTTTATATCTTAAGGGAACAATACTTTTATTTACCTTAGCTCCAATGCACTGATTGCCGACATCGGTATGAATGCTGTAAGCGAAATCAATGGGCGTCGCTCCCTTGGGAAAAGATTTAACATCGCCATTGGGTGTAAAAACATAAACCTCCTCCGGAAATAACGCTAATTTCAGATTGGACATAAATTCCTTCGGATCTTTTATCTCGTGCTGTATCTCCATCACTTCCCTGAGCTTTTTAATTTGATTTTCTTCGCTGTCTTTAAAGGCAGAGCCTTCCTTATAGCGCCAATGAGCGGCAATGCCTTTTTCCGCCCATTCGTGCATTATTTTAGTCCTGATTTGGATTTCCACTCTTTCCCCGTATGGCCCGATAACTGTAGTGTGCAACGATTGATAATGATTGGCTTTAGGCATGGCGATATAATCTTTAAACCTTCCGGGAACAGGCTTCCACAAGGCATGCACCATACTCAGTGCTTCATAGCAGGTTTTTTCCTGATCGGAATCAAGTATTATGCGAAAGGCAATGAGGTCATAAACTTCGTCAAAATTAATGTGCTGCTCGTGCATCTTTTTATAAATACTGTAAAGATGTTTTGCCCTTCCTTCAACTTTACATTTAATGGAAGATTTCTCCAATTCAGTGAAAATAATACTCTTAACTTCTTCCGTATAACGTTTGCGGGCTTCATTTGATTTAGCGATTTGTGCGGATAATTCGTTATATGCATCGGGAGCAATATACTGAAAAGACAAGTCCTCCAATTCCATCCTCATTGAGTTAATTCCGAGACGATTGGCCAATGGCGCATATATATCCATAGTCTCTTTGGCAATATAAATTCTTTTATCCTTGGGATGATACTGTAAAGTCCTCATATTGTGGATACGGTCAGCCAAGCGTACTAGTAAAATTCGAATATCGGCGGACATGGCCAAAATCATTTTGCGAAAGTTTTCCGATTGTCTTTCTTCCTGAGAACCAAAAGAAATACGGCTGAGCTTTGTCAATCCCCCTACCAGAAAAGCCACGTCTTTCCCGAATTCTTTCTCAATCTGTTCCGCGGTAGTTAAAGTATCTTCAATTGTATCATGCAATAAACCGCTGATGATCGTTGCGGCATCCATTTTCATATCGGTCAGGATTCCCGCAACTTCCATCGGGTGAGTAAGATATGGCTCACCCGATAACCTTACCTGTACCTGATGAACTGAAGCTGAGTAGATATAGGCCTTCTCGATCATTTCCAGATCTTCTGGTGGTAAATAAGTTTGGGCTTTATCAATAATATCATTGATACGTAGCATTGAGTTTCCAGTCTGCTTAACTTACTGCTGTTTTAATTCCTGTTCTATCATTTCCTTGATCTGTTTTACTATTTCCTCGAGCGAATATAACTTATTTTCTCCGGTCTTTCTAATTTTTAATTCTACATTTCCTTGAACAAGATTTTTCTTTCCCACGACTATTCTCAGCGGAATCCCGATTAAGTCGGCATCTTTAAATTTCACGCCGGCTCTTTCATCGCGATCATCAAAAATAACTTCAATGTCCTCGGCAAGCATCGAATTATAAAGATACTCCGCGGCATCCATGACATCTTTCTCGTTCACATTAACTGGTGTTATAATTACATGATATGGCGCCAAAGGCATCGGCCAGACAATACCGTTTTCATCGTGATTTTGTTCAATTCCTGCGGCAACCGTTCTCCCGATTCCAATTCCATAACAGCCCATTATCATGATTTTTTCCTGACCGTCTTTGTCAAGATATACTGCTTTCATCGCTTTGCTATACTTTGTTCCCAGCTTAAAGACATGGCCCACTTCAATACCACGCACGAATCGAGTATTGCCTTCGCAGCGGGGACAATTATCATTTGGTTCGACAATGCGCAAATCAGCAAAGGCGTCAACATTAAAATCCCTGCCGATATTAACATTCTTTAAATGGTAATTTTCTTTATTAGCACCAGTAACAAAATTGAACATATCTATTACGGAATAATCGATAATTACGCGTAGTCCAATATTCACGGGCCCGGCAAAGCCCCGTGGCGCGCCTGTAGCCTTTAAAATCATTTCATCAGAGGCAAGTTCCAATTCCGTTGCGCCTAAATAATTTTTTACTTTTATCTCGTTGACTTCCTGATCGCCGCGGATAAGCACGGCGCAAGGCTGTCCATCGGCATTGAAAACTAAAGTTTTTACGATATCCTGCGGCTTAACGTCTAGAAAAGCGCTGACTTCTTCAATTGTACGCACATCCGGAGTATGAACCTCCTCCAGCGGCAGCAAGTCATCATCGTATATTATTTTTTTCTCCGGACATGCAACTTCAGCCTTTTCCAGATTGGCCGCGTATGAACATTTTTCGCAAAATACCATGGCGTCTTCACCGGATTCGGCCATGACCATAAACTCATGTGAATATTTTCCACCGATACTGCCGGAATCAGCTTCTACCGGACGGAATTTTAAGCCGCAGCGGCGGAAAATATTATTATAAGCTGTAAACATTTTTTCATAACTTTTTTCCGCGCCCTCTTCATCAACATCAAAACTATAGGCGTCTTTCATTCCGAATTCGCGGCAGCGCATCACACCAAAGCGCGGACGTACTTCATCGCGGAATTTCGTCTGAATCTGATAAAGGTTACGAGGCAGTTGACGATATGTTTTTACATCATTGCGGATTAAACTGGTGATTACTTCTTCATGAGTCGGCCCTAGACAGTATTCGTGATCATGACGATCGCGAAATCTCAGAAGTTCTTTTCCGTAATGCACCCAGCGGTCAGATTCCTGCCAGAGCTCCGCCGGCTGCACCATGGGCAAATGAACTTCCTGCGCGCCGGCTTTATTCATTTCTTCCCGGATAATTTGTTCCAACTTGCGAATAACCCGATAACCCAGCGGCAGGTATGAATATATACCGCTAGTCAATTTTCTGATCATCCCGGCTCTAATCATAAGTTGGTGGCTTATTACCTCGGCATCGGAAGGAATTTCTCTGCCTGTAGGCAAAAACATTTCTGAATAACGCATTAGACTTTCTTCCTTTCTTCAATCATCAAATTTATCTCTTCGAGTAAAACTTTTACAAAGTCTTTTTCATCAACCTTTTTTAAGGCTTTTCCTTTTTTAAAAAGAATTCCCTGCCTCTTGCCTCCCGCAATACCGATATCCGCGTCCGCAGCTTCACCCGGCCCGTTGACTACACAGCCCATTAGTGCCACTTTTAAATAATCTTTTCTGCCAGCGAGCGCTTTTTCAATTTTATCGTTTAAACTTAATAGATTAATTTCACAGCGGCCGCAAGTTGGACAGGAAATGATATCCGGTCCAATATTTCTAATGTTCAATGAGCGCAAAATGCCATAAGCCAAGGGAATCTCCAAAACAGGATCACCGGTAACTGATACTCTGATTGTATCGCCAATACCTTCATAAAGAAGAGTCCCTATTCCCAGCGCGGATTTTATCGCGGCATTAACAAGAGTTCCGCTTTCCGTGACACCCAGATGTAACGGATAATCGGTTTTGGCGGCAATCGCGCGATACGCTTCAATCATGGTGGGAACATCTGATGATTTAAGCGACAATTTAATCTTGCTAAAACCCTGATTTTCAAAAAGCTCAATGTTTTGTAAAACGCTTTCGACAAGAGACTCCGCTGTAGCGCCGCCATATTTTGACGATAAATCTTTTTGCAGAGAACCGGAATTAACACCGATACGAATCACTATTTCCCGTTCTTTGGCCACTTTGACAATTGCGCGTATTTTATCTTTGGCGATATTTCCGGGATTTATCCTGATACCGGCCACCCCGTGTTTCATGGCATCTATAGCCAAATGGTAATTGAAATGAATGTCAGCAATCAGAGGAATATGAATTCTTTTTTTAATAGCCGGGATCGCCTGCACAGCATCTTCATCGGGCAGAGCAATGCGTATAACTTCACAACCGGCTTCCTCCAGAGCATTGATTTGAGCAACAGTGGCTTCCACATCGCGCGTATCTGTATTCGTCATCGATTGCACAACAATGGGTGCATCTCCACCTATTTGCACATTATCAAGATTTATCTTTCTTGTTTTTCTTCTCTTGATCAACGATAAATGTCCCACAGGCGCCATCTTTCCAATGAATTTATTTACGTTGAATTTATAACATTTGAATTAATCTTCAGCAATGACTAATTTATCATGGAAATGGCCAATGCAAACTTTTCACAAAAAAAAGTTGTTTTTTAGCGCAGAAATGAAGCGAAGATGAAATTTATTTTCCCAGCCAACAATGCAAACATAATTGGTCTGCCGGAAGACCTATCGCCGCAATCATATCTTCGATAGCCAGATATTTCAGTGAGGTAACGTTTAAGTCACGGCGAATCCAATCAATCATTTGGGCATATTTAGTCGATTTGGGATCTAGATACTCGACCGGATTTTCAATTTCTTTTCTTTCCAACGCGCGAATCGCTTTTCGACCCGCCAACTCCCCAGTTGTTCTTATGGAAGATGCATAAATACAGGGAAACATTAAGGGTGGACAAGCAGGACGAATATGAATTTCTTTAGCACCGTTGTCCCACAACTTCTTTATAGTTAAGTTTTTCAACTGCGTGCCGCGAACAATAGAATCGTCGCAAACAATTATGCGATTGCCTTTAATCACTTCACGCACTGCACACAGCTTCATTGTGGCAACAAGGTCTCTTATTTCCTGCGTAGGCGGCGTATAACTGCGCCCGTAACCGGGAGTATAGTTCACCAACACTCGACGATAGGGAATGCCTGATCCCATCGCATAGCCGATGGCATGACCGATACCGGAATCAGGAATACCGGAAACAAGATCAGCCTGAACATTATCGCGTTTCGCCAAGTAGATACCGCACCTTTCTCTTGCACTTTCCACTCTGATACCTTCGTAAGCGGATGACGGATAGCCGGTATATATCCATAAAAAGGAACAAATTTTTTTTTCAGTGCCTTCGGGCTTCATTAATTTTATGCCTCCCGACGTCAGCAACACTATTTCGCCCGGACCTAAGAACTTTATCAACTCATAGCCGATATTTTCAAAAGAACTCGCTTCCGTAGCCACAACATAAGATTTATCCCTCTGACTTTTATTTATGCCTATAGACAAAGGAAAGCGGCCATATTTGTCCCTTGCTGCGTATATTCCATCCGTAGTCAACACCAGTGCGCAAATAGAACCCTCAATTGCGCCGCGCATGGAAGCAATGCCTTCTACAATATTATCTCCGCGATTAATCAGACAAGCAACAATTTCGGCGTTATTCACACCACCATCGGCCATTTCTCCAAAGGAAGCTCCCTCATTAAGAAGTTCGTTTACCAACTTATCTTTATTACTTATCAGACCTGATGCCGCAACGGCATAAACGCCAAATTTTGAATGAAAAATTAATGGCTGGGGCGTTTCATCGTCAATCGCGCCAATACCAAAATAGCCTTCCATTTTTTTATAGTCATCGATAAAGCGAGACTTGAATTGCGTCTGAGATATACTATGGACCGTGTTGTAAAATCCATTTGCTCCCAACACTGCCATACCTCCATTCTCCGTTCCTAAATGCGAATGGTAATCAGTTCCGTAAAAAAGCGTCTGGACACAATTTTCCGAAGATACAACTCCAAAAATGCCGCCCATTTATTTTATCTCCTAATATTATCCGGTGTATCAAAATCCGGTTCTCCCGCGGCAAAACAGATTACATCCCTTCCCTGCGCTTTCAAAGCATTGGCTTTAGCGGTAATAGCTAAAGTTTCCGATGGATTAATTTTCGCCACTCTTGACGATAATCGCACAAACTAGCCCCTACCATTATTTTTAATATTGAATTTTTCCATTAGCTTCTGATTAACATTATCCGGAACTAAACCTTTTACCGTTCCTCCCAAACTCACCACTTCTTTGATTAACTTGGAACTCGTATAAAACCATTTAAATCCGCTCATAAGAAAAACCGTTTCGATTTTTTTTGTTTGACGACGGTTCATTAGTGCCATCTGAAATTCATATTCAAAATCAGAAAGAGCGCGCATTCCGCGCAATATTATATTGGCGCCAGAAATTTTCAAATAATCAACAAGCAGTCCGGAATGGCAATCCACCTTAACTTCTTTGGTATCACTAAATATTTCCCGAATCATTTCCATTCTTTCTTCTATTGAAAAAAGATAAGTCTTGTTAGGATTGTAAGCAATGAGAACGACGATTTCGTCAAACATTCTCAGTCCTCTTTTGATAAGATCCACATGACCATTGGTAATGGGATCAAATGAACCTGGGTATATTGCAACTTTATTTACGAAATTATCCTGTATCATTTCCACTCCATTTTTAAAAAAGTTAAGGCATTATCGCCATATTTTCTCTGATCTGTTTGATAAATATTATCATCTTCAGGCTTACTAAATTTTTCTTTTATCGAATGTTGAATTATAATTATACCATCTTTTCTGAGAACCTGATATTTGCTCAAATACTTCCGTGTTGCTTCCACTAAGTTTCGATTATAGGGTGGATCGGCAAATATAATATCAAATTCATATTTTTTTCTAAAAAGATCACGCAGACCGGACTCGATATCTCCGGCAATTATTCGGCAGTCTTTATCTAAACAGCATGTTTGAATATTTTTTTTAATAACATCAACAAGGTGTTGATTTTTTTCTACAAAAAAAACACCTTTAGCTCCGCGACTGACAGCTTCCAACCCGACACTGCCCGATCCGGCGAAAAGATCGAGGAATGTTTTATCTTGCAAAGAACCCAATAAATTAAAAAGAGCTTCACGTAAAAAATCAGAAGTCGGCCTTTCCTTTGATCCAGAAGGAAAATGTAATGTCCTTCCTTTGGCCTCACCTCCGATAATTCTCATAACTTTTCACAATAACGGGTATAAACCCAAAAGTAATCTGTTAATTATCCCGCTTATGCGGGATAATTCGGAATATTATTTTTCTTTTCTTTAGTTTTTTGCAAAAACTTTATCACCCACCAAATCGGTCCGGAAATAGTGTAACCTAAGATAATCACAAAAAACATTATTTCCGGCCAATGAAAAATTATAATTAGTAAAACTGTTGACCAAAAAAAGATAGTGAATGGTTTACGTGAGAGGAGTTTCATGTCTTTAAAACTGTAATACTTGACGCTACTGACCATCAGCAATGACAAAATAACTATAAAAATCATTATAAAAATATTTTGAAACTTGCCTTCCGCTCCTGTCCAATCAAAGAAAATTACTGTAGTCGCCACAACCAAAGCCGCAGCTGGAATGGGTAGTCCATTAAATACGGTACTTTCAATAAGACCGATCTGGATGTTGTATCTGGCTAATCTTAGAGCGCCGCAAAGAACAAATAAAAAAGCAACTATCCAGCCCAGTTTACCGTAAATAGACAAAGACCAGCTATACGCAAGAAGCGCCGGGGCAACACCAAAAGCTATTACATCGGCCAGGGAATCATATTCCGCGCCGAATTTGCTCGTTGTATTTGTAAGACGGGCAACGCGACCATCCAATCCATCAAAAATCCAGGCTACAAAAATGGCTACTGCCGCGGGAACAAAATACTCTTTAAATGAAGCTATGATAGAATAAAATCCGCAAAATAAGCTGGCCGAGGTAAACAAATTCGGCAACAAATATATACCTTTCTTCATTCGAATCTTTTGGGGAGTATTTTCTGTATTCATGACAAATACCCTAAAACTGTCTGACCTGCCTTAACTTTGTCTCGAAGCTTAACCGAAATTCGAGAATCTTCCGGTAAATAAACGTCCACTCGTGAACCGAAACGAATTAAGCCAAAACGTTCTCCTTTATTAATGGTCGCCCCGACGTTGACCCAGCAAATAATCCGGCGGGCGATAAGACCGGCGATCTGCACCGTCCAGATAGGACGTCCATCTTCGGCACGAATCATAACTTCATTGCGTTCATTATCAAGCGAAGCCTTATCTAAATTAGCAGAAAAAAATTTACCCTCATGGTAATTAATAGTTTCTATTTTCCCCGAATATGGGGCACGATTGATGTGGACATTAAAAACATTCATAAAAATACTTATTTTTTTAAATCTTCCGAAAATGGTCCCATTTACTACGACATCTTCTATTTTGATTACTTTACCATCAGCAGGAGAAATTAATACTTTTTCTTCATCCTGAAAAGACCTTTCCGGATTGCGGAAAAACCAAACAATAAAAGATGTAATAAGAGCGAATAGAATTATTAACCACCAGTTTCTGCCTAAAATGGCGACAAAAACAGTAACGACAAGAGAGAATATTATAAAAGGATAACCTTCGTGAGCAATGATATTATCATGTTTCATAAAGCATTTATTTTTTCTTATACCAAGTTACATTTAACATGATACCGGCTCAGCAAATATTAATCTATACTTAAGACAGCTCAACATTAAATGGGTTTTTTTGATATATTAATTGACTGCTCTTGTCAATAAATCTTTAATATTTATACAAAAACAAATCAGAACAGCTATTTGTTGACTCTTGCATACACTACCCATATCCTATATAGTAATACCGATTCTCAATCAATGTGCTATCTTTGATTGAAAATTGGTATAAAGGATAAATACTATAGTAACTTTTCCCCGGGTTATCGTTTATGCACAAAATTAAATGGAACATAGTTTGGGGTATATTCATCACCCTTACTTTTCTCATCCTGCTGTTTATTCGCCTCGAATTTTTCCAGAATAATACTGAGCCGGTCGCGTCTGTTCCAATCATAAAATCACAGCATTCTCAAGACTCATGGATGAATATCTATCAAAACGGTAATAAGATTGGTTTTGTTCACCGTATTTTTACCACTCTGGAAAATAGATTCCACTTTAATGAGACTGTTTTTATGAAGATCAATACCATGGGAGTAACGCAGGCACTCAATATTTTGACTGAGGGCGATTTGAACCCAGACATGACTCTTTCCTCATTTAATTTTGATTTGAATTCCAACCTGTTTCGCTTTAATGCTCATGGCCGCGTAGTGAAAAACAAACTGATCCTGTTCACCGGCTTACCTAGTGCGCAAGAAAAAAGCGAAATTCCGCTCAAAGATATTCCTCATATCAGCGGCAGTATTTATGATGCCGCGTTTAGCGCTAATTTGGAAAAAGATGTAACCCGCAGTTTCAGCATTTTTGACCCTTCCACGCTTTCCCTCCGGTCAATTAAAGTTACCAGAGGCGCCGATGAAATTATTCCCATTATGGGAAAACGAATCTTAACAAAAAAATATTGCGCCGATTTCATGGGAGCCAAAAACTGCGCCTGGCTAAGCTTTGAAGGAGATACTTTAAAGGAAGCAGGCATTCTGGGCATTTCCATGGAAAAGGTCAGCCCGCAAAAAGCTCGCGAAGGAATAGCTGATCAAGGAAATATTGATCTTACGCAAATTGCATCAATTCCCTCCAATGTTGAAATTACTGAACCGGAAAAGCTCAGTGGAATTAAAATTAAAATCGGCGGTACTAGCGGCGTGTTATTACTTGACAGTGACAGACAAAGTTTTCACCATAATACTCTAATCATCACCAGAGAACACCTGTCATCGCCTTCAACTTTAAATAATAATCTTCCTAAAGAAATTGCCGCCTTTTTGAAACCAGCGCCATTTATACAATCAGATAATCCGCAAATAAAAGCTCAAGTAGAAAAAATCATCAAGCCGACTGACGCCGATGAGCAGAAAGCGAGAAAAATTGTCAATTGGGTTTACCGCAATATTGAAAAAAAACCGGTCTTATCGGTTCCCAATGCGCTGGAGGTTTTAAAAAATAAAGTCGGCGATTGTAACGAACACTCCGTTCTTATAGTTGCCCTGCTGCGCGCAGCCGGTATTCCTGCGCAAATGGAAGCGGGATTGGTTTATCTTCACGGCAGGTTTTACTGGCATGCATGGAACGTTCTCTACCTGGGAAAATGGATCACTGCGGATGCTGTTTTCAATCAAATTCCAGCCGATGTGACTCATATCAGACTTGTTCGCGGTGATAGCGGTGAACAAATGAACTTAATTGGCGTGATGGGCAAAATCAGACTGGAGGTATTAGAGCAAACAAAATGATCAAACTACAGGAACTAACCAAAGATTACGGTACCACCATAGCGGTAAACAAACTCAGTTTAAATGTTGCCGCTGGAGAAATTTATGGCTTTATCGGCCCCAACGGCGCCGGTAAAACTACAACAATTCGCCTGATGGGCGGCATTCTTGCACCCACTTCCGGTAAAATTATCATCGGCGGATTGGACATGGCCCAAAAACCCGTCGAGGGGAAAAAGATGATCGGTTTTGTGCCCGATAGGTCTTTTCTTTACGAAAAGCTAACAGGAATGGAGTTCCTTCGTTTTTCGGCTGATTTGTATGACGTTAAGCGCGACATATTTATTCAAAAAGCCCAAAATCTATTACAGCAATTTGCCCTTTGGGACTGGGCTGATGAATTGATCGAAGCTTATTCACATGGTATGAAGCAACGGCTTATCATTGCTTCCGCTCTGTTACATGATCCCAGAATATTGATTATTGATGAACCAATGGTCGGCCTTGATCCGGCGGCAGTACACATGGTTAAGGATATCCTAAAAGAACTGGCCGCCAATCAAACGACTATTTTTATTTCCACGCATACTTTAAGCATCGCTGAGGATTTGTGCCATCGAATCGGTTTAATTCATAAAGGCACACTATTGGCGCAGGGTACCCTTGATGAATTGAAGCATATTGCAAAGCTCGGTGAAGCCAAACTCGAAGAAGTCTTTTTAACCATAATAAAAGAAAACACTTTTATATGAAAACTATTCTTTCTCTGCTAAGACCGCGCATACTTTCCACCATCAACAGTTTGCGGCCGAACAATGAAAAAAGCAACTGGTCGCGTATTTTTATGTACGGCGCGCTTGGTATTTTTTTTTGGACAGGTACTTTTATCATTTTTTATCGCGTGTTGTTTTATTTTCAAAGTGTACAGGATTTCGGCAATATATTAGCGATGAAACTTATTTCGATGCTAATTATGACTTTTTTCACGCTTTTGCTTTTTAGCAATATAATTAATTGTCTTTCCCACCTGTATTTAAGTCAGGATTTACCGCTTCTGCATTCGCTGCCGGTTTCGTCCAAAGATATTTTCTTCTCAAGGTGGCTCATCAGTACATTTGACAGTTCCTGGATGATTGTCGCTTTCAGTCTTCCGGTTTTTTTATCCTATGGATTGATTTACAAAACAGGCATCATTTTTTATGTAATCTTTTTAGTCGCAATAATTTTCATGTGTCTTATAGCCTCGGCGCTCAGCGGTATCTTAGTTTTATTTGGAGCAAAAATACTGCCTGCCGGAAGAATCAGAACGATTCTTATTATTCTGGGCGTTATTATGGTACTGATGCTTATTCTTCTTTTGCGTTTAACAAGACCAGAACAACTGGTCAATCCGGATAGCTTTGCTTCCGTTGTTCTTTATTTGAATTCCATGCAAACTCCCAACTCACCGCTTTTACCCACTACATGGATCACCGATGCCATCATTGCTGCCCTTAATGTTGAAGTAAAAAGCTGCCTGTTCAATATCGCGCTTGCCGGAACCTGTGCCTTCATGCTTATTTTCATCACCAACATTATCTCCCATTACGCATATTTTATGGGTTTTTCTAAATCGCAAACAACGCCAAAGCGTCTTTTCGCGCCGGTAAAATACAAAGATTATAATTGGGAAAATTTATTCAATTTTCTTCCGCGCGACTCCAAAGCTTTTGCGGTTAAGGAGATTAGAATTTTTTTCAGGGATTCGGCACAATGGCCGCAATTATTTTTAATGGCCGCATTGATTGCAGTTTACCTATACAATTTTTCTGTATTACCTCTGGACAATTTGCCGATTAAAACCATTTACCTGCAAAATTTATTTTCTTTCTTAAATATAGGACTGGCGGCTTTTGTGCTTACGGCTGTTGCCGCCCGTTTCGTTTTTCCGGCAGTAAGTATGGAAGGTGAAGCCTTTTGGATTGTTCAAGCGGCGCCGGTATCTGCAAAGAACTTCCTCTGGATCAAGTTTTTTTTGTATTATACACCCCTGATAATTTTAGCGGAAGTTCTAATTGTTGTTTCCAATTTCCTGTTACGAGTTTCTCCTTTCATGATGTATCTATCGGCCATAACAATATTTTGTCTGGTTCCTGCCGTTGTGGGCGTGGCCATCGGTCTGGGCGCTGTCTATGCCGATTTTAAATCGGAAAATCCGGCACAGGTTGTAACCAGCTTTGGCGGGTTGCTTTTCATGGTTCTTTGTTTTTGTTTAATCGCCTTTGTCATAATTCTGGAAGCCGGGCCCGTGTATTACATATTTATGGCTAATTTGAGCGGCCGGAATATTTCTCTATTGCAAATAATCTGGTCGGCTGTCTCCTTTTGCTTTGCTTTTTTTCTTTGTCTCTTGGCCATGTTTTACCCTATGTATCTTGGTGAAAAAAAACTCCGGATCACATAAACCCATCCCCTTGTAACATTCAAATAATCCTGTCCCGCCAAGCGGTGATTGGGACACTTAAAGATTAAAATTGTCTTGATTTTACTTGCTAAATAAGCTAGACAAATGTTTATTCAATTTAAATTTTATTGTTACTGACACTAATGATTAAAATATGGAATATTTTTTTGTTAAGTAGTAAGTAAGATTATCTGGAGTAATATGGAAAAGATCTGTATCGTAAAACGGCGGCGAGAATACACTCAAACGGAAGTTAAGCTTGTACTGCCGGATAATCTTAATGATACTTTTCCCAAAGAACTTGCAACAAGTAACATCGCCATCGATACTCACCCCGAATTTTCCGATAAAAAAACGGAGGTTAAGCTTATACTGCCGGATAATTTGAGTTATAATCTTCCCCAAGAAGTTGCAACAAGTAACATCACCATCGATACTCATCCCGAATTTTCCGATAAAAAGACGGAAGTTAAGCTTGTACTGCCGGATAAGCTAACTGATAATCTTCCATCGGAAGTTGCAATAAGCAGCGTCGGCGTAAAAAATCACCTCGAATTTTCCGACAAAAAAATAGTAGAAGAATTTATGGATAAGTCCTCTTCTGTTATTTCCATAACAATGACAAAGGAACAATCAGAATTGCTGAAGCAATCAGAATATATAAAAGAATTGTTGAGCGGAGCAAAAAGTGATCCCTCATTGGATATAAAAATTAATCCTGACGGCCGAATTTCTCTTAATTATCATTTTAATGATTCGTTGCTTTTAAGAATGCTATCTCCTAATCAAGTTTGTCAAATGCTACAAATCAGCCGGAGTTTTTTGCAGAAAATTATCAATGAGAAAAAGCTGAACAGTTACAAACTGGGCAGAATGAGACGCTTCTTGCTGGAAGATATTCTGGAATATTTGAGCAGTGATGTGGAAGTTACCCAACTTAATAATAAACAGTGAACTTATTTTATATTTAATATTGAAGGATAAACTTTTTTTATAATAGGTTGTAAGGAGAGGAAAGATGTACACCGAATATTGGAATTTAACCAAACCACCTTTCGATAATGTTCCTGATTCTTCAATGTATGTAGATTGCCATGAATCCATGGAAAATGTTATTTCTGAAACAATCTTTGCTATTAAAGAAGGCAATGAGTGTTTTGCTGTTATTTTCGGTGATGTAGGCTTAGGCAAAACTCTTTCTCTGCGGGTAATCATTGATTCATTAGAGCCGGAAAAATACAAAGTCGCTTTAATTACCAATCCCGCCCTTTCTTTTATACAACTGTTAAGAGAAATTATCGGCCAGATAACCGGAAAACAATGTGAAGAAAAAAAGAAGGTAGATTTGCTCGAAATATTTAATCGTCTTTTGTTTGAAACAAACGATCAGGGTCAAAAAATTGTAATCGTTATTGACGAATCTAATGTTTTAACTTCCGCTAATCTGGATGATTTGCGCCTTTTAACCAATATGCAAGATGACGAGCATAATCTTTTCACCTTGATTCTTGCTGGCCAGATTGAACTGGCGGAAAAATTAGAACATCCTAAAATGGCCAATTTATTTCAAAGGATTGGCACTTATGGCCATATAGAAAAACTACCTTCAGAGGAAGCTCTAAAAACTTATGTCGAGACAAGACTTAAGTTTGCCGGCAGTCAAAGAAAAATATTCACAGATGACGCTATTCCTGTAATTTGGGAATTTTCCGAATATGGCACACCTCGCCTGATTAACAAAATATGTAAACTTTGTCTGAAAGCAGGCGAAACTAACGAATTTCAAATGATATCAGGTGAAGTTGTCTCGCAGATTGCCGATCGCTTCAGGAAAATAAGTAAACCTACTTTGCCAAAAAGTAAAATTCATAGCCGTCCGGAAATAGAACCACCAGAAGAAAAAATCTCCGAAACTGATACTGAATTGCCGAAGAAAAAATTCGGGACCTCAGTTCCAAGAAAAGCAGTGCCTAAAGTAGAAATACCACCTATTGATATTCCCTCTCAACGGGAAGCTAGACCTGTTCAGCCACGAATGACAGTCCCGGAACAACCTCCTGCAACGCCTATTCCGCCTCAAATGGAAGAAGCTAGACCTGTTCAACCAAGGGTGGTAGTCCCGGAACAGCCTCCTGCAACGCCTATTCTGCCTCAAATGGAAGAAGTTAGACCTGTTCAACCAAGAGTGGCAGTCCCGGAACAGCCTTCTGCAACGCCTATTCCGCCTCAAATGGAAGAAGCTGTCCATGTTGAAACAAAAGCGGTACCCCTGACAAAACCTGTTGTAAATTATGTTCCTATTCCGGGCGTACCCCTGGCAAAACCTTCAGCAACTAATATTCCTCCTAGACGGGAAGCAGCTAGACCTGTTGAAGCAAAACAAAAAGAAACGGAAGAGCAACCAGCACAAGTTGAGAAAGAAGTTTACGAAGAAGTATTAATTGGCCAACAGAAGGTAGAGCTTGCCATTCCTGCTAATGTTATAAAACAAGCGCAATTGGCAAGCTCTGAAAGTAAAAACAAATTGGCGGGATATTGGTCAGCACAAATTATTAAAGAAAATCCGCACATAATGAGGTCATCTCTTTCTGATCCAGTTGCTATATGGTTTGAAGTCAAAAATGTCATTTTAAAGAAATTCAACAGCACCTAAAATACAAACGATACAATGACTTCACTATAAAACTATGAATAAAGAATTTTTAGAAAAACAAACACCTCAAAAGTCTTATAACGCTTATTCGGATAGTAACAAACTTACCATCGCAAATCGAAAAAAAAATATTAGAAACGACACCTATTCTGCCGAGGATTACGTCAATTTTGGTTTTATTCATCTGGAGAATAAAGATTATGATGAGGCTTTAGAATGTTTTCAAAAAATAACAGAACTGGAACCAGACAATCCCAAAACTTTTATAAACATGGGATATATCTATGAGCAAATGGATATGTTTGATTCTGCAAAAAAATGCTACGAAAAAGCCTTAAAAATAAAAGATGACAACATTGAAGCAATTATCAAAATCGGGCATATATTAGAATTGCAGATTGATTATCACCATGCTGTAGATCAATACAAAAAGGCTATTAGGATCGATCCACGAGCAGTTGAGCCTCATTTTTGCTTAGCGACTTTGTATGATAAACACGATATGTATGATGAAGCAGCGGAAGAATATAAAAATATTATTGAGATTAATCCAAAACATGTGAAGGCTCTTCACAATTTGGGCAGAATTCATTTTCAAGACGGAGATTATGCTAAGGCTTTAAAAAGTTTCCAAAATGTTTTAAAACTGGATCCGGAAAACACTGATGCATGGAACGATTTAGGTTCTGTTTATGAAATAACTAACAATGTTATACAAGCCATATCTACTTATCGCAAAGCTCTTAAAGTTAATCCTCTTCACGAAGAAACCAACTTTAATTTGGCTAATGCCTATTTTTCATTATTCTTATCAAATCCTAATGTTGTAAATATTGAAGATATAATCAAACGTCTTTATTTTGTCCTTTCGCGCAATCCGCACAATGAAAAAGTTCAGGAACTTTTGAACAAAATACAAGGATCTTAATCCCGGACAATAATTAATTTTCAAATAAAGCTTTCTTCACATGGGCATCTGCCGAACGCAAATAGACAGGAACAAAGGTTTCAGCATTAAGCAATTCGTTTCGATTATATTTTTCTCGCCCTAAAATACCAACGGATGAAGCCCGGATATACTGTTGTGCGGCTGAAGCGATATTAATTTTTTTATTTTTAGTGTTACTTATAATGCCGGCATACTTTATCGCTCCATCACCTACAAATATTATCTCTTGTTCCGGATTGTGGATAATTTCCCGTGGATCAACAGCCTTTTCTGTGCCCGTCTGATCCAGAAAGCCATTTTCGTTATACCGGTAAAATGCAGTATAAACCTGTCCGCGACCTGCATCCATTACGGAACAAACTATTTTTGAACTTCTGCCTACGTTAAAAGCAAGAGCAGCAAGGGAAGAAATCCCGACAGCAGACTTTCCTGTTGCCAGTATCAGCCCTTTGAGCGTACTGACTCCAATACGCAGCCCTGTAAACGACCCAGGACCAATAGTGCAGGCAAATAAATCAACTTCGGCAATTTTTATTCTTGTTTGAAGACAAGCGTAATCAACGGCAGGCAAAAGCACCTCCGAATGATTTAAATCAACATTGATTATGGTATCATAAAGAATAACATCATCCTGCAAGAGCGCTACCGAAACAGTTTTGGAAGAAGTATCAAAAGCTAAAGTTAACATAATTCACTTAAATATTTTCATAATGTCATTGACGACTTTAAAGTTCAAACGCTCAATATCAATAAAAATCACAAAAAGCATCAGCATCAACAAAATAACAAACCCGATTTGTTGGGACATTTCCTTCACTTTGACGCTTATTTCCTTTCTTGTTACAATTTCAATAATATAAAAGAAAATATGGCCGCCATCGAGAACAGGTATGGGGAAAAGATTAATTACCCCCAGGTTAATGGAAAGTATGGCCATAAAAAAAATAAAAGGAATTATGCCTTCTTTTACCTGAGCACCAGCAACTTGAGCGATAAAAATGGGACCGCCTAAAGTTCGTGGCGAAATAACCCCCTCCAACATTTTAACCACGGAAATAACCGTCAGTTTACTGATATACCAAGTCTTGCTGGCCGAAGCTATTATTGCGTCCCATGGATTCATTTTTTCTATAATGGTTTTTCCAGCAGGAGAGACTCCAATAAGGTATGTATATTCTTCTTCACCAAAAATATTCTTTGCTTTAGATAATCTTGGTTTAATTAAGAAATGTTTCTTTTCCGCACCCCTCTGGACAACAATTTCCATTTCTTTGCCTTGACTTTCAGCTATTATTGGCTTTATATCTTCCCAAAAGACAACTTTACGACCACCGATGGTAATGATTTTATCACCATTCATCATACCTGCTTCAAAGGCGGCAGATTCTTTTTGTACTTCGCCAAGATCGGCAGTTAAATTTGGCAAACCATACATGGAAACAATAATAAATATCACCAGAGCCAATAAGAAGTTAAAAACAGGACCAGCCAAAACAATCAGCATCCGTTTCCATCTGGACTGTTTATAAAATGATCTTTTTTCATCTTCCGGTGATAATTCTTCATTACCCGACTCACCAAGAAGTTTGACAAATCCACCTAAAGGAATCCAGGAAAGTACATATTCAGTTTCCCCAATTTTCTTGCCGATTATCTTCGGGCCAAAACCGAGAGAAAATTTAAGAATGCCAACACCGGCAATTCGCGCGGCCAGAAAATGCCCCAATTCATGGACAAAAATAAGAACACTCAGTAAAATTATAAAAGAAATTAAGGTAATCAAGTAATTATCCTTTCTATTATTTTTTTTGTTTCTTTTCTCGCCCATAGATCGGCTTGTAGGATATCATCTAATGATGGATTATTAATAGAATTATGGAGAATAAGAATTTTTTCCATAATCTTAGGCAAATCAATAAACCGAATCTTCTTCTCCATGAATGCGGATACAGCAACTTCATCAGCGGCATTTAAAACCACTGGAGCCGTACCACCGCAAATACCAGCCTCATAAGCAAGACCCAGGCAGGGAAATTTCTTTATATCCGGCTTAAGAAATTCTAATTTCCCCATTTTTACAAAATTTAGAAATGGAAGATCATTAATTATCCTCTCCGGATAAGTCAGGGCGTAAGCAATAGGTATTTTCATATCCGGCACTCCCATTTGTGCCAAAAAAGCGCCGTCAATAAATTCGACCAGGGAATGCACTATGCTTTGCGGATGAACTAAAACATTAATATTACTTATATCCACATTAAATAACCATTTGGCCTCTATGACTTCCAGCCCCTTGTTCATCATCGAAGCGGAATCAATAGTTATTTTCTTTCCCATCTTCCAGTTGGGGTGACGCAATGTTTGACTGAGACTTACTTTCTTCAATTCATTTCTGGTAAAATTTAAAAACGGACCTCCGGAAGCCGTCAAAATTATCCGTCGCAAATTTTGGATTTTATGTCCTTCCAAACACTGAAATATTGCACTGTGCTCGCTGTCAACAGGAATAATTTTCACTCTTTTTTTAATCGCCCTTTTGGTCACAATTTCTCCAGCCATAACCATCGTTTCCTTGTTGGCTAAGGCGATATCTTTGCCCGCTTCAATTGCCGCAAGCGTTGGTATTAAACCAGCGGACCCTGATATAGCGGAAATAACAATGTCTGCTGAAGGAAATGAAGCAATTTCTTTTAAGCCTTCTTCACCATAAAATATTTTAACCTTAGTTTTAGCGGTTAAAGCCTCGCGCAGTTTAAAAACGCTCTCTTTAGTGCTTACAGCAACCACTTTTGGATTAAATTTTTCTATTTGCTTTTTTAGCAGCTTAATATTTTTTCCAGCGGCAAGAGCCTCGACTTGAAATCGTTGCGGATTTTTTTCGATAACATCCAGTGCGCTGCATCCTATTGAACCTGTTGATCCTAAAATTGTTATTTTTTTCATTTATTTAATCACAAATATCCGGTAATAATAAACAAACGGGGCGATAAAAATCAGGCAATCCAAACGATCAAGGATGCCACCGTGACCAGGCAGAATTGAGCTTGCATCCTTAAGCCCGTAATTTCTTTTGATTGCAGATTCGCAAATGTCTCCCAGCTGGCCAATAATACTGCCTGTAAAAGCAAGAATTGCTATTTGCATCAATGATATTTCCGGCAATAAATAATAAGCGAATATAGAACAAGCCACTGTGCTTCCTAAGACCAATCCTACCAAACCTTCCACAGTTTTACCGGGGCTGACTAAAGGAGATAATTTATGTTTGCCAAAATATTTACCCACATATAACGCGACTATATCGCCCACAAAGGCAAGGATTAAAACAAACAATATCCAAAAAATTCCTTTTTCCATCATTCGTAATGAAATGAAATACGACATCAAAAAAGGTATATACATTATGCCAAAGATTACTTTCGCGACGGATAGGACATCAAAATTTGATTCTTTAATCGACAAGACAAATAAAATAAAAACAAGCAATACAGAGAAGGCCAGCACGGCAAGTAAACACTGATTATTCCCAAAGAAGACAAATAAAGGAATTATTATCGCAAAAATCAGACCTTCAATTTTTTCCCTCACAAAACCATTTCCAAAAACCATGTGATTGTATTCCCAGACTCCACCCAGAATAAATAAAATCACAACAGCACAGAAAACTGCTTCTGGAGAGAATAAAATAACTATGATTAATAAAGGCGCCAGAATAAGACCTGTCAACCATCTTTTTAAATATGAATTCCCTGTCTTGGACATAAATTCAAACCTTAACTTTTTAAATTCATGGTTCAGATTGAAGAATCTTTTTCTTGCAACTGTTCGCTGGTTAGACCAAAACGTCTTTCACGTTTCTGATAACTGGCAATTGCCTTAAAAAGATCGTCCTTTGTAAAGTCAGGCCAAAGGACATTAGTAAAATAGAGTTCTGTGTAAGCCATCTGCCAGAGTAAAAAATTACTGATTCGATATTCGCCACTGGTACGAATTAATAAATCGGGATCAGGCATTCCTGAAGTGTCTAAATAATTGTTAAAAGTTTCCTTATTAATTTCATTGATACCGATTTTACCGTTTTTATTATCTTGAATAATTTTTTTCACAGCACAGATAATCTCATCTTTGCCACCGTAACTCAAAGCAAGATTTAAAACCATCTTGTCGTTTTTCATCGTACTTTCTTTTACATGCACGAGTTTTTCTTTCACCGAAGGATGCAAACGATCTATTTCGCCGATAGTTGTGAGCCTGATTCCCTGTTTTTGTAATTGTTTTGTTTCTTTGGTCAAATATTCGTCCAGTAAAAGCATCAAAGCTTCCACTTCTTTTGCCGGACGGTCCCAATTTTCTATGGAAAAGGCATATAGAGTGAGATATTTTATGCCGATTTCGCGACATGTTTTTACAGTTGTTCTGACTGCTTGAGCGCCTTTCTTATGCCCCCGAATTCTACCTATGGCATGTTGTTGCGCCCAACGGCCATTCCCATCCATAATTATGGCTATGTGTTTGGGTAATTTATTCCAGTCAATTTTTATCACTAATTTAGCTCCAATTTGATTTTTCATTCTAATAGACAGAGCCTTTTTTTTCAACAGGCAATCTGATTCCGGTAAATATGAATAATATCTGCAAAAGTTAACCCTTGAATAAAACAATCTGTTAAAGCAAATCAGCAGAAAAACAAATGGGGAGTTTTTGACTCCCCATTTGTATATTTATGTAAAATCCAGTTTAAATCTCCATTATTTCTTTTTCTTTGGCTGCAAGTATTTTATCTGTTTTTTCAATATACTGGTTTGTTAATTTTTGAACTTCTTCTTGAGCGGTAAAAAGTTCGTCTTCAGAGATTTGATTATTTTTTTTCATATTTTTCAATTCTTCATTCGTATCTCTACGCGCATTGCGTAACTTGATTTTTCCTTCTTCCGCCATTTTTTTCACAACTTTAGCTATTTCCTTGCGCCTCTCTTCCGTTAATTGCGGAATAGAAAGACGTATTACCTTTCCATCGTTTGACGGCGTCAAACCTAAATCAGATTTCTGAATAGCCTTCTCAATTGCACCAATTACTGAAACATCCCAGGGAACAATAAGAATTAAGCGGCTTTCCGGAACAGAAATATTAGCCACCTGAGCAATGGGAGTAGCAACACCGTAATAATCAACCTTTATTCCATCCAGCAATGCAACGGATGCCCTGCCTGTTCTCACCCTGCTGAAAGACTTACCTAAAGTTATAATCGCCTTTTCCATCTCGTCTTTAAACTTCTGAAAAACAGTCTCTTTCGACATATTATTCTCCCACGTAAGTACCAATCTTTTGACCACAAATTACTCTACGGATATTTCCTTTTTTTTGCAAATTAAAAACAATAATCGGCAACAAATTGTCACGACAAAGTGATATTGCAGTCGCATCCATTACTTTAAGATTTTTTGTTAATACATCAATATAGCTGATATTTTTAAACATAACAGCCGTTTTGTTCTTTACCGGATCGCTGTCATATACTCCGTCAACCTTAGTGGCTTTCATAATAACATCAGCCTTAATTTCCATAGCCCGTAAAGATGCCGCAGTATCTGTTGTAAAATACGGATTACCGGTTCCCCCGGCAAATATCACTACTCTTCCTTTTTCTAAATGTCGAAGTGCTCTTCGCTGAATAAACGGCTCGGCAATTTCATGCATTTCAATTGACGTCTGCACACGTGTTGGTATGCAACATCCCTCCAAAGCACTTTGCAGAGCTAGGCTATTGATCACTGTAGCCAGCATACCCATGTAATCCGCTGAAGTTCGATCAATACCTTTGGAACCGGCTTCCAACCCTCGAAATATATTACCGCCGCCAACGACAATTCCTATTTGAATATTCAGATCGGAGACGGATTTTATTTCTTCCGCGATGAAATTAGCCACATCTGGATCAATTCCGAAAGGCTGCTTACCCAAAAGAGATTCCCCGCTTAATTTCAACAATATTCTTTTATAAATGGCTTTTTCTTTTTTCCTGCCCATATTTATTTATTAAGTTCCTCTCCCAGTTGAAACCTCGCAAATCTGCGAATAACAACATTTTCACCAGTTTTGGCAATAACGTTATTCAAAAGTGTCCCTACAGTGATGTCTGTATTTTTTATAAATTTTTGTTCAATCAAACAGACGTCTTCGTAATATTTCTTGAGTTTTCCCTCAATTATTTTGTCCCAGATTTTTTCCGGCTTTTTTTCTTCACGTAACTGACTGCGGTAGATTTCTTTTTCTCTATCTAAGACTTCCGGAGGAATTTCATCAGGCCGTACGTAAAGCGGATTGGATGCTGCAATATGCATGGCAATATCTTTGGCCATTGTTTGAAAATCTTCGGTTTTTGCAACAAAATCGGTTTCGCAATTTATCTCCACCATAACTCCAATTCTGCCACCCATATGAATATATGAAGCTACCGTACCATCTTTAGCAGCTTTAGAAGATCTTTTCGTTGCTGCAGATAATCCTTTTTTTCTCAAATAATCAATAGCCTTCTCAAAATCACCGTCCGCCGCTATTAATGCTTCCTTGCAATCCATCATACCGGCACCGGTTTTTACTCTCAATTCTTTAACCATTGCTGAAGATATTTCCAATTTTATATTCCTCCCCCTTAATACATTAATGAATCCAAAATAATTTACAGTTATTTGAATGATTCGTCGGCATATTCCTCCGACTTATCAATTTTATCTTCCATTTCCACACTTTCAGGGACATCTGTTTCCCCGGACTTAGGTTCGGCGGTCAACTCTGTTTCTTTATTTGATTCCGCGGTTAGCTTCTCTTCAAAGCGCTTTTTCCCTTCCAAAACCGCATCGGCAAATTTAGAGGTAAATAATTTAATTGCTCTGATAGCATCATCATTTCCCGGTATAACATAATCGATATCGTCAGGATCACAATTCGTATCAACAATGGCCACTAAGGGAATTCTTAATTTCTTCGCTTCATTAACTGTTATATGTTCCCGGCTGGGATCAACAATAAAAACAACTGCCGGTTGAGATTTCATATTGCTAATTCCGCCTAAAACATTTTCCAGCTTTTCCTTTTCTTTCTGTAATTTGGTTATTTCTTTTTTGGGAAATGCTTTAATGGAATCATCGTTAAACATGGCAGTTAAATTATTTAACCGGTCGATACTCTTTTTAATGGTACTGAAATTAGTCAACATACCGCCGAGCCAGCGCTGATTAACATAAGGCATTCCGCAACGCATAGCTTCTTCCTTAATAGCTTCCTGTGATTGCTTCTTGGTACCGACAAAAAGTATCTCTTTGCCCTGGCTGACAGTATCAATAACAAAGTTATACGCTGCCTGAAATAGACCGACGGTTTGTTGCAGATCAATAATGTAAATATTGTTTCTCGCCCCAAAAATGTACGGCTTCATCTTGGGATTCCATTTGTTTGTCTGATGCCCAAAATGGACACCCGCTTCCAGTAAAAGTTTCATTGAGATTGCTGACATATTTTTCTCCTTTTTTGTTTTTTCCTCCATCCCCTTCAACTTACACGGCAAACTTAATTAAAAGCAACATACCGGTAATCCAGGAATGTGTGAAATTTGAATTTGGCGGCAATTAACACAAATAATCGGAATAATCAAGTTTAAATAACTGTTTTCAGGCAATAAAATTAATAGCTTTTATATTTGATTAAGTTGAGTAATCAGCATTTATTTTGACATAATCATGGGAAAGATCAGATGTATAGACATAATACGATTTATCTCCTCCCCCCAACTCAACGCGCACATCGATCCGGTCTTTTTGAAATATTTCTTTCAATTTATTTAAATTAATATTGACCGGTGAATTTTGGTAAAATACTAATATATTTCCTATTGATAGGCTGATTTTTTCTTTCTCCATAGGTATTCCGGAAGAACCAAGGGCGGCAATTATTCTTCCCCAATTAGGGTCTTCTCCAAAAAACGCCGTTTTGACTAAATTGGAGTTGGCAATAGCATACGCGGCACACCGTGCATCTGACTTTGATTTGGCACCTTCCACCATGATGGAAATAAATTTTGTCGCTCCTTCGCCATCTTTAACAACTGCGTGGCAAAGCTCCATTAAGACATCGGATAGCATGTCACGAAAACGCTGCAAACGGGCTTGCGCTTTTTCCAATGGATTGTTACCTGCTAAACCGTTGGCTAAAATAATTGCCATATCATTAGTGCTCATACAACCGTCAACACTGATGGAATTAAAAGTGGAATTAATTACCTGATGAAACACTGTGCTTAGAGCTTTGGAATCAATTAAAGCGTCGGTCATTACATAAGTCAGCAAGGTAGCCATATTGGGCTCAATCATACCGGCGCCTTTGGCTATACCGCAAATGGTAATATCTTTTGCTCCGACCACACCTTTGCGTATAGCAATTTTGGGATATTTATCCGTCGTCATCATTGCCGTTTCTGCATCTTCGATACCGTTCTCATTTAATCCTTTAACCAAATTACTTATGCCGTTTTCTATCTTTTTTAAGGGAAGTCTCTTTCCAATAATTCCTGTCGAACTTACCAATACAAGTTCATCTTTTATTTTCATTTCTTTAGACAGAGCCGCTGAAACAGCTAACGCGTCGCGGTAACCTTCTTTTCCGGTTGCCGCGTTGGCACAGCCACTATTGGTAATGATCGCCTGGGCCATCCCTTGTTTAACACGCTCTTCATCAATCAATAACGGTGCCGCCTTGAAAGTGTTTTTAGTGAATACGGCTGCTACTTTTGCAGGTATGGTCGAATAAATTAAGGCAAGGTCTTTTTGATCAGATCCCTTCATTCCAACGGAAATTCCGTTGGCCAGAAAACCGGGCACGCTAATTTTTGTTGTGCTTTTAACCATGGAACTCACTCCTCCTTAATTAAGCACCGCAACATTTCTTATATTTTTTGCCGCTGCCGCATGGACACGGATCATTCCGTCCGATCTTGTCGCCTTCATGCTTAATTGTTTTCTTTTCCGGCACATCTTCTCCACGGCTCATTATATAATCTTGTTTTTGTTTCTGCCGTATTTCTTCTACTTCTTCCTCTCTTTGTATCTTAACCAAACATAATTTTTCCAACACATCCATTTTAATGCGGGAAATCATTTCCATGAACATTTCATATCCTTCACGCTGATATTCCCTCACGGGATCCTTTTGGCCATAGCCGCGTAGACCAATGCCTTCCCTCAAATGATCCATGGCCAATAAATGTTCTTTCCATTGAATATCTATTGCCTGCAACATGATCGCTTTGATTAAATAATCCATGAGCTCTTTGCCAAATTCATTTTCTTTATCGTGAAGAAGTTTTTGAACATTTTTAATTATTAATTCACTGATAGACGATTGATTAGAAGTAATTTCATTCGAATTAGTTAAATTAAGTTTTAAATTAAATTGCTTAAATAAGGCATCGTCAAGTCCTTTAAGGTTAAATTCTTCTTTATTTTCTTTTTCAGGGATATATATGGACAAAAGATCATCAATAATTTCTTCAACCATTTCTTCAATATCAGCCCATAAATTATCGCCACGTAAAACTTTTTTCCGTTGTTCATATATTACTTTCCTTTGTCTGTTCATTACATCATCGTAATCTAACAGATGTTTACGAATATCAAAGTTTTGTCCTTCAACACGTTTTTGGGCATTTTCAATAGCGCGGGAAATATATTTATGTTCGATAGGCTGGTCTTCTTCTATACCGATCTTGTCCATAATTCCCGATATTCTCTCGGCACCGAATATACGCAGTAAGTCATCTTCCAAAGAAAGATAAAAGCGGGAAGAACCATCATCACCTTGACGGCCGGATCGCCCTCGTAACTGATTGTCGATGCGGCGGCTTTCATGACGCTCGGTGCCTAAAATATGCAGGCCTCCCAAATCGGCAACCCCTTCTCCCAGACGAATATCTGTGCCACGGCCAGCCATGTTGGTGGATATTGTAACCATCCCCGGTTGACCTGCCTGAGCGACTATTTCCGCTTCCCGTTCATGATTTTTCGCGTTCAGAACATGATGTTTTACACCGGAACGAGTAAGATAGTTACTTAAGGACTCTGATTTCTCGATAGAAATAGTTCCTATCAAAACCGGCCGTTTTTCTTTATTTAATGATTTAACTTCCTTGATTACAGCATTGATCTTTTCCTTCTCGGTTTTATAGATTAAATCGTTGTGGTCTTCGCGAATCATCGGCATGTTGGTCGGGACGACAAGAACATCCAGATTGTAAATTTTCTTGAATTCGGCAGCTTCCGTATCGGCGGTCCCTGTCATACCGGCCAGTTTCTTGTACATTCTAAAATAATTCTGAAATGTGATTGAAGCCAGCGTTTGATTTTCTCTTTCAATTTTTACTTTTTCCTTCGCTTCCAGGGCCTGATGCAGGCCGTCACTGTAACGCCGGCCGGGCATTACTCTTCCGGTGAATTCATCAACAATTATAACTTGTCCTTCTTTGACAAGGTAATCCACATCACGCTTAAATAAAGTATGGGCACGGAGCGCTTGATTGACATGATGAACGATCTCTATATTGCGCGGCTCGTAAAGATTTTGCACATTTAAAAATCCTTCAACATGCGCGACGCCTTCTTCCGTTAGAACGACGGTGCGAGTTTTTTCATCTATCGAATAATCGCTATCCCTCTTTAATCTTGGAATTATTTGATTTATCTTATAATACTTATCCGTCGATTCCTCGGACGGACCGGAAATAATCAACGGAGTCCGGGCTTCATCAATCAAAATGCTATCCACTTCATCGACTATGGCATAATTGAACTCGCGCTGAACATACTCCTCCAGCGTAAATTTCATATTGTCACGAAGATAATCAAAACCAAATTCATTATTTGTTCCGTAGGTGATATCGGCATGATAAGCGTCTCTTCTTTCCGGATCATCCATACCATGAATAACAACACCCACACTTAAACCCAGAAAGTTATAAATAGGCCCCATCCATTCAGAGTCTCTTCTGGCCAAATAATCATTTACAGTAACAACATGGCAGCCTTTTTCTTCTAAAGCATTAAGGTATAGCGGCATGGTCGCGGCCAATGTTTTTCCTTCACCTGTTTTCATTTCAGCAATCTTGCCTTCATGCAAAACAATTCCGCCGATTACCTGAACATCAAAGGGACGCATTAACAAAGTACGGCGTGACGCTTCCCTTGCTACGGCAAAAGCTTCGCTTAGAATATCATCAAGAGTAAAGCCATTTTTTAATTTTTCCCTGAAGTAGGGAGTTTTCGCCCGCAATTCTTCATCAGTTAAGGCCATCATCGCCGGTTCAAAATTATTGACTTCATTTAACAGCAATGACAATCGCTTTAACTCCCGGTCATTTTTTGTTCCCACAATTTTTTTCAGTAGATCATTCAACATTTATTGATTACCTTTAAAAAAAAACCGGTAAATTTACCGGTGGATTTAAATAGTTTTATTTTATCTACAATAAAAGATCAAGCCCATGAGGTGAAATTTCCCGGTAAGGAAAATATTTTTTAATTTTGCTCCTTAACTTCGTCATTAGGATGAGTATTTCGATTTGCACCTACGATTAGCCAAATATATTCTTCAAGTACTTTCTGGGATTGACCGGAACATTATTGACGAAAACAGAATAGTGGAGATGCGAACCTGTACTGCGGCCGGTATCACCAACATAGCCTATTATGTCACCCTTTTTAACTCTCACACCTTGTTTTACAGCCATCCTGGACAAATGGGCAAAACCAGTAGCCAAACCACGGCCATGATCGATTTTTATAAAATTACCTTCCTGCTGATCATATGCGCTCACAATTACAAGTCCGTCTGCCGGTGCAACTACTTCTTTGCCGAATCTCGTCGATATATCCAACCCTTTATGAAATTCAACGCCTGTTCTGAAAGGCGATTCTCTTACTCCAAATTCCGATGTTACCCATCCTTTTACCGGCCAAATAGAAGGTGTAGCGGCAAGAATAGACTTTTGTTCATGTAAAAAATTTAGTAATTCGTTAAAACTCTTTTTCCGGTAATTGGCATCTTCATTTAACTTCGCAATTTCTTCACGAATTCCCGTAATTACCTTTTGTTGATCTTGATCTAATAATTCTTTAACTCTCGTTTCCTTATCAGATCCGCCAATACCTAAGGGCAGTTTTCTATCCCGGCTGGTTTGATCCGCAGATAGAATTCTAATTTTCTTATCAAATTGCCGCAGCTCTTCCATCCGATCGGCAAACCCATCTATCTTCATGGCCAGATCCCGGAATTGCTGAGATTGTTCTTTGGTTTGTTCTCTAAGCCTTGCCAACTCGGCCCTGTCTCTCTTAATACTCGCGTAATCATAAACGATATAAAGGGTTACGAAAATTAGCAGAACAAAAGCAATAAAAAGATTGCGAACCAAAGCTCTGGGAACAGATATCTTTTTTACTCCGCTTTTTAGGCTGGGAATAATCATTAATGTAAATAAATGATCCGACATTATTTCTTTCCCTTGAGATTTAAATGAGATTCGCAAGTATTCTAATTAAAGGTTTCAAGTAACTACCACAAAAAAAGAATCAAAGTCAAGAATAACTTGATTCTCCGTTATTACTTGAATTTTTTATATTTATGCCATATTGTGTTTGACAAAAAGATAAAAAAGAATTGAATAATTTTATGAAGATGAAGAAAACTTTCATAATTATCCGGTTGTTTTCCATTCTGCTGGCGCTTTTATCAATGTCGTCATGCCTTTTGGCTCCTGCAGCTCATAAATTCGATACTTCAGCGTTTTTAAAGTCTCAGTCAAATAAAATTGATAAAACTACCCAGATTATTTTAGTCGTGGATAACAGTTCATTTTTCTTTACCAGAACAACACTTTATGCAATGGAGAAGCTTGGCGATAACTGGCATACGGCTTTGGAACCCTTCAATGCCGTAATCGGTAGAAACGGTTTCGCCGTGGCAGGCGAAAAAAAAGAAGGCGATGGCAAAACGCCTTCCGGCATATATCCTCTCAAAATGACCTTTGGCTACGATGAAACTGTAAAAACGAAGATGCCTTATCGTCAGACGTTAGCAGACGATATATGGGTTGATGACCCCAACGCCGACGATTACAATCACTGGGTAAAAAAACAGGAAACGCGCGCGGCTTCATACGAGGTAATGAAACGCGACGACAACCTTTACAAATACGGAATCGTCATCGAATATAATACCGAACCCGTAATAAAGGGCAACGGCAGCGCCATCTTTCTGCATATCTGGAAAGGAGAAGGCGTTCCTACAGATGGTTGTGTGGCGGTTTCTGAAGAAAATATAATTAAAATCCTCGACTGGCTTGACCCTGCGGCATCACCTCTTATCATTATGGGTACTATACCATTTCTTAATCAAAGATGATATTGAGGCGGCTAGGCGGAGGCGACGAGGCGTATTATACATACGTTGAGGAAGCCGACAACGACGCCAACAAAAATAGCGCTTTGATTTAGAATTGGTATCAAAAATTAAATGGAGACTATTAGATGAAATCAAATTTTTTACTTACATTGCTGATTATTACCTCTTTGTATTTTCCGCAATTGGTTTACGCATGCACCTGCACAGATAAGATGCCGGAGAGTTTTATTGATATTCAAAAAGTTATCCCGGAGATTGTTCTGGATATACGTTATTACGGTCCGCATAATTTTGTCGGGGAAAGAGTTGACAGCTACATGGCTCCTAAATGTTTTCTAACCAAAGAAGCCGCGGAAGCTCTGGCTAAAGTACAGAAAGACCTGGAACCATATTCGCTGTCACTGAAAATTTACGATTGCTACAGGCCTCAAAGAGCGGTTAATCATTTCGTCCGCTGGGCAACAGAAATTGAAAATGCCAAAACAAAAAAAGAATTTTATCCGACTGTGGATAAAAGAAATTTATTTAAAGACGGTTACATCGACAGCAAATCCGGCCACAGCCGCGGCAGCACCGTTGATCTGACCATTGTCCCCTCACCTGCTCCCGCACAGCAGGAATATACTCCGGGACAAAAATTGTTTGAATGTTATCTACCTGTAGAAAAACGCTTTCGCGATAACAGTATCGATATGGGGACCGGCTTTGATTGTTTTGATGAACTATCACATACAGCAAATATAAAAATCGGCCGTCAGCAGAAAAATAACCGACTTCTTCTTAAATCGCTTATGGAGAAGCACGGATTCAGAAATTATGATAAGGAGTGGTGGCACTTCACACTGAAGAACGAACCTTATCCTGACACTTATTTTGATTTTGTGATTGAGTGAATATATGAAAATTAAATTACCGGCTTTTTTCAAATCCTACGGCTTCTCATTCATTTTGATTATATCCATCATTATCGGCTCAGTTCTTGGAATCATCTTCAAGAAAGATGCCGCCGTTTTCAAACCACTCGGAGATATATTCCTCAATCTTCTTTTTACAATTGTCATCCCTCTGGTTTTTTTCTCCATTTCATCAGCAGTCGCCGGAATGTCCGACCTGAAGCGCCTGGGAAAAATATTGACAGCCATGATCGTCGTCTTTACTATCGCCGGTTTCATCGCCGCCTGCGTTATGATGATCGGCGTCAAGATATATCCTCCCGCGCTAGGCATAAATATCAACTTGGGTTCATACCTGAAGATTGAGCATTTCAATACCGCCGAACAAATTGCGAAGGCGCTGACCGTATCGGATTTCCGCGACATAATGAGCAAGAATAATATGCTGGCGCTGATTATTTTCGCCATTCTCACCGGCCTGGGCGCATCCTCCGCGGGCGAAAAAGGAAAGGCTTTCGCAAATTTCTTGAGCGCGGGAACCGAAGTTATGATGAAGGTTATCGGTTATATCATGCTCTATGCGCCAATCGGTCTATGCGCGTATTTCGCGTACATTACAGGAACTTTCGGCACGGAACTGCTCGGTTCCTATGCCAGGGTTATAATCCTGTATTTCCCTCTTTCCATCCTGTACTTTTTTGTAGCCTTTACTCTTTACGTATACATAGCGGCAAAGGGTCTGGGCGTGAAGGCATTCTGGAAAAACATCATTCCTCCATCTATAACCGCTCTGGCGACGGGAAGCAGCATGGTCACAATACCATCCAACCTCTATGCCGCTGATAAAATGGGCGTTCCTAGGGAAATCAGTGATATCGTTATTCCTGTAGGCGCGACACTTCACATGGAGGGATCCTGCCTGGCCGCCGTCTTAAAGATAGCTTTTCTTTTTGGTGTATTCCATATGGATTTTTCCGGTACCAGCACCATATTGACGGCAATCGGAATCGGCATGCTGACGGGGATGGTCGTAAGCGGCATACCGGGCGGCGGCACGATAGGCGAACTGCTGATTATCTCTCTTTATGGCTTTCCGCCTGAAGCATTTCCATTGATCACGGTAATCGGCACTCTGGTTGACGCTCCCGCGACTATGGTAAACGCCGTTGGTGATAATGTGGCCAGCATACTGGTTGCAAGAATTCTGGGTGGAAAAGATTGGATGAAAGAAGCTTAAATTATCAAAAATAATATTTCATGTTTTCTGAATGTTATGTTAATTTGATGATCACCATACAGTAAAAAGCGAAGTTCGTATATTAATTGTTATCGCAGAGTCTCTATATTGTGGCTACAAATCTGAATGTTTTGTTTACTGCATATCATTCTCTTTATGCTGATGAGTGAGGATAGCTTTTGCCCATGGATAACAGGATAAAATGTATTGAGCAATACAAAAGTCTAATTAAGGCATTTGCCGATCCTTGTCGAGGACCTATCTATCACTATACCTCAGCTGAAGGTCTCAGGGGAATCATCGAAAACAGTGAGATATGGCTAACAAATGTCGCATTTGTCAATGATAGGACTGAGTGCCGAGCATTGAAAGAGGAAAGGAATTTATTCATTGATAGCGAGTTTGTTAATAAATATGTAAGAGATACTTGGAATTCGTTCATTTGTAACCCCTATAATGATAAAGATACCTATATCGCTTCCTTTAGTCGTGGCAAAGAATCTCTCGAACAATGGCGGGCTTATGGTGATTTCCGTATCGGTTTTGGGGCAAACAAGTTATTTACCCATTCTTTTAACTTATATCAGTGCGTTTACAATAGGAAAGAAATCAAGAATTGGATACTTAAAAAAAGTAATGTGAAAGAATGGAACGGAGATAGCCTTAATGATCAATTCAAAAGAGGGGCTGCATTTCAATTAATCTATGCGGCTTCAAGAAAGTTTAAAAACTATCATTTTAATAAAGAAAAAGAAGTTAGAGCAATTGCAGTATCTCACCACACGTGGGAGCCTTATCCTAATTCCCCTTCGATGTTTGCAAATGACCCTCCAATATACTATCGAGATCACTCAACATATAAGATACCCGTTCCTTACGTTAAGCTATTTATCACAGATAATGAAGAACAAAAAGAGAGACAACACGATACAACTAAAGAAACATCTAGGCAAATGAAGGAAAGAAAACTTAATCAAGAAAGAAGTATGACAAGATATCTTCTGCCGATTCTTGAGGTTTTGATTGGCCCCATGATACACCGAGAAGATGCAAAAGTTGCGTGCGAGATACTTTTAAAAGATAAAGGCTATAAGAATGTCAAAGTGAATGTTTCAGACATTCCACTTAGATGATTTTAGACTGCACAGGGTGAATAGCAGCCGGGTAGTAATTCCATTTTGTATTTCCGTATGATCTTGGACAATTTATATCCCTCTTACATGGTTACGAAAGCTTCTTGACAAATAGCAAGCATAACTTGTATTTTCACTTTCATGAACATCTGCCACAAATGTAAAAAAGAAATTGCGGAGGATATTTTTGTCGGAAGGCAAACGCAATGCCCTTCCTGCGGCGCTGATTTGCATTGCTGCCTTAACTGTTCGTTTTACGAAATTGGCGCTTATAACGACTGCCGTGAACCTCAGGCCGAAAGAGTGCTGAATAAAACCCGTTCCAATTTTTGTGATTTTTTCAAATTTAAACAAACAGCAAAAACTCCCGACTCGCCTGATTCAAAAGTCAAAGACAAGCTGGAAGATTTGTTTAAGAAAAACTCTTAACAAAAGCTTATTAATCATTTATACTTTGTAAACTTAATGGCAACTGGAAAGTGATCGCATCTAGTTTGATCATCCGATTTTTTTGCTGAAAGTAAAATTTTAATTTAGGAATTGATTTAATGTTCAATAAAATAAAGCCTTCTTATGAAATATGGGGCATCTTTTTTCTTATTCTAATCTTTACTCTAATTCGTCTTTTCGTCAACAGTCATATTGAACTTTCGCCTGACGAGGCATACTACTGGTATTGGAGTAAACACCTTGATCTAAGCTATGTCGATCATCCTCCAATGGTCGCTTATGTGATGGCACTATTTACTGCTATTGGCGGCAATACAGAATTTTTCGTTCGCCTCGGAGGCCTCATTCTGTCAATGGGAACGTTACTCATAATGTTCCACACATCGCGGACACTGTTTCCCGCAAAAAAAAACGCAGCATGGGAGCTGCTATTCGTATTCAATTTAACTCTTCTGTTTTCGGCGGGCTGTATTGTACAAACACCCGACGAACCAATGCTTTTTTTCTGGAGTGCCGCTGTTTTACTGGGAAGCCGCATAATAACACAAGGGTCACCAAGAAACTGGTATATCTGGGGCATAGTTTTAGGTTTAGGATTGCTCAGCAAATATACGATGATTCTAATCGTCCCCTGCACGTTTACATTTTTTCTTACCTCGCCGGAACATAGATTCTGGCTCAAAAAGAAAGAACCCTATATGGCGTTGCTTATTGCTTTTGTAATTTTTTCACCTGTGCTTTACTGGAATTGGCAGCATCAGTGGGTTTCATTTCTTTATCAACTGCATCAGGGTTTTGAACCCAAACGACGGGATATTGTGCAGATAATTTTAAAATTACTGGAATACACCGGCGGACAAGCCGGTGTGATTACTCCTCTGCTGTTCATAGCTTTTGTTATTTACACAATCAAGGGAACGATCGTATCCCTGCGCGAAAATAAAAAAGAATATCTTTATCTGGCTTTTCTTTCATTGCCGCTTCTACTGTTTTTCGGCCTGTCAACAGTACTGGGTAAGGTAGCGGAAGCAAATTGGCCGGCGCCCGCTTATATCGCGGGAGGCCTGATGATGGTTCACGTATTCCATGAATATTTCATAATCAAAAAAGGCCACCGGATTTTTTTCGGCAGTGGTATTGTTTTGGCTCTTTTGATCAGTATTATTGTTCATATTCATTTTCTAACACCCTTTCTTCCTATTTCTCCAAAACTTGATCCGTTACAGCAGTTTCACGGCTGGAGGGCTCTCGGCGTAAGAATAAATAAGTATATTGATGAAAACCCACATAAAGACGGCTATTTCATTCTTGGCGACAAGGGAACAACAGTCGCGGAAGCGGTATTCTACACGCAAAACCGCTTCATCGGCATTGATTTTGATCAACCGCAGCGTTATATATTTTTAGATGATGTTGAATATCTTCGCGGGAAAAATGCCATAATTGCAATGCATAACCGAAATGAAAATGCGTTCAATATCTATGATAAATATTTTCAATCTTTTGAAAAGATTGGCACGCAGGATTGTATTTTCCGGAACGAAAAAATCGATGGGCTCAGCGTTCAGTTGATCCTGGGAAAAAACTACCGGGGCAATTGGGTTCCTTTTTACCGAAGACAGGGATAATAATTACCGTCGCAGATATTTACGTATAATTGATTTCATCAAATCGGAATACATAATAAAGGAACTGCCCTACAAGGTAGGTTATGACTCCTGCCCACAAGACATCCGACAAAAAATGTCCGCCCTGAATCATTCTGCCGGTTCCCATAAATAAACCCCAGAAAATTCCTAAAACGAGAAAAAATAATGCCGCAGACCGATGTGATTTTCTCAGAAAGAAAAAAGGAGCGAACAGAAAAAATCCTACGGCGGCATGTCCCGATGGAAAAGATTTTCCGTGTTCGGCGTTTCCTCTCTCCCATATCTGATGAAAATCTTCATTACCACCAAAATTAACAATATCCGCGGGACGGGGACGCCCCCAGTGATCTTTCAAAACAGTATTAACAATAAGTCCCGGACCTAAAATCAGAAAAACAAAAAGGAATAAACCTGTTTTTTTATAAGCCACCAATTCTTTGCGGAAGAAACTCAGCAAAAAAACCAGTCCTCCACCGACACCCATGACAATTGCCGGTATATTTCCGTAATGATACAAAAAATACCAGGGCATTTCCTGCCCCATAAACCATCCCTTTCCGGGAGAATAGAAAAGCATTTCCATCTTAAGATCGGCATTTATAACGCTGATGAGTACTGATAATAAAATAGCGATACAAACTGGAATTACAAAATTAAGGACAAGAGCTTTTTTCATCTACTGTACCTGAAATATTTTTCTATTCTTTCGTTTTTATCAATTCTATTTTTTTCCGGTCAAAAAAGTATTTTACAGCGAGTGTGCATAATATGCCGACACATCCTCCGGCAATTATATCGCTCAAATAATGCGAAGCTAAAATTATTCTGGTTATGCTGATCACCGTCGCGACAATAAATAACGGCACTCCCCATCGCGGGAAAAGTATAGTCAACGCGGTGGCCAACGTAAAAACGGTTTGGGCGTGGCCGGAAGGAAAGGACGTTAATTCATAACCGACGCCGAAATAATCAAATCCGAAATAGCCGTGATTAAATAAATCCATAGGACGATGCCTTCCGGCAATCCATTTCAATATTGTTATAAAGATTCCGGTAAGACTGAGAGAAAGAAAAACAAAAAGAGAGCGCGCGGCATTAAAATTGTTTTCATAAATGAAACGAAAAAATAAATATAAAACCAGACTTCCAACTATATACCACGTCGCGATGCCAAACGGCGTGATTACTTCGGCTATATTCTTTACAGCGGGATTTAATGTCTGACAATATTTCGTCAGAACAATATCCCAATATAAACATGAAACGACTGTCATTATTGTGCAAAATACAAATATATAAGCGGCGATCAATCTTTTTTTCACTGTTTTACTCCCTGATAATTACGACACCATATAAATTTGAATGAATCTACTTTGGAACCATTCAGTATCAAATCTCTTTCGCCCGCGACTTCAGTATTATTACAACGAGCATAGGCCGCTATATCCTTATTTTCAAAATGACTGTCAAGAAAAAGCAAGTCATAGCCGATGGGTATTTTCTTTTCCCATAAATCAAACTGGTCTTTTCGAATGTCGATAACATATACTTCCCGTTGATAGGGTAAGCTGTAATACCCTACTCTGCTACCTAACGTCCAATTTGTTATGGCCATTGCCTTCGGTTTTGCAGATATATCGTTTTTAATAATTTCGTTCGCCTCTTTGGTAATTAACGGGTAACCGTAAATATCGCGAAAGGGAGATTGATAATCAGGAAAAGCGAAGAATTTGCCGGCAAGTTCCACATAAATAAACAATGTCAAAATCAAACTGAATCCGACCGAAAAATAAAGAAAGTTTCTTTTCCATTTTTCCTGTGCCCGCAAGAGAAAACAAGTTCCCACAGGAATAAAAAGCAAATAAAAAATGCTTGGCCAGTGCGGAAGAGTACGCTCATAAGATGATGTGAGCAGAAAGAAGACCATAATCGTTCCGCCGAATAGAACGGCCAACCGCAGATAAACACTTTGTGAACGCAGAGCTTTAAAGAATCCATAGAAAGCAATGATAAATAAAAAAGGACAGTATGCGCCGAACTGCGCGGCCAGTGATTCCGCAAAATTTTTGAAACTTGAGGCTAATGTACCGAAAACATGCCCGCCCTGATAACGGAAACTGATAAAGTCATGCGTTATATTCCAGTAAATTACCGGCGTGATGAGAATGAAGGCTATAAGAACCACGAGAAACATGTAGGGAGAAAAAAGCACATCATATCTTTTTTTCATCACAAAAAATATTACAAGCGGCGGTACAAGCAAAATCGAAGTGTATTTTGCCAGCCCCATTAAACCTAGTAAAACTCCCAGCAGAATAAAATCCAGCGGCTTTTTTTCACGATCTATTCTTTCGGCAATAAAAATGAGAAGGAAAACAAATAACAATAAAAGAGAATCAGGTAAAAGCATCAGTCCCAAAGCATTGAGCATAAACGAACAATTCAAGGCGAGAACTGCGATAAGCGATAATCGTATTGATTGAGTGATTCTTAATATAAATAAATAAGCGCAGTAGGACGCGGCGGCAAAAATTAAAATCGCCGGCAAACGGGTTAAAAATTCATTCGTGCCCAAAAAATAAAAAAAGGGGGCGTGAGTCCAGCCGACCAGCGGTGGATGGTCAACATAACTCCAATCAAGATATTTCGCGTATAAAATGTAATGAGCTTCATCAACACCCAATCCGAATAACGGCGCAACGACAAGACGGATTAAAGTGAAGAAACCAATTAGAAAGAATATTTGTTTGTTAGCTTTCGGCATTAATATTCTCTAAGTCATGTTTTATAACTTCAAACACCTGCGAAGGTTTGATAATTTTCAGGCAGACATTATCTTTACATGCCGTTTTGCGGTGGTTGGCCGCGCTTACGCAGGGAGAACAAGCCAATCCCGCATAAATAGGCGTGGTCCTGCCCAATGATCCGTAAAGAGCCGGTGTCTCGGGACCAAAAATTACAAATGAAGGCATATCCGTTATCGCGGCAAAATGCGGAGGTCCGGAATCGTTTGTTACCATAAACTCAGAGATGCTGTAGAGCATAGGAAGCTGGGCAAAGGTCACCTTTCCCGCGAAATTGACACATCTTTCATCTTGCACATGCTCTTTGAGTCTTTGCGCTTCTTCCCTTTCGCGCGGATCGCCCGTAATTAAAACAATTGCCCGGGCGCATTTCTCCAGAATCATTTTTATCAACTCAGCGTAATTTTCCTGCGGCCAGCGGCGCTGAATAAGAAGTTCGCTGGCGTTGGGATTGATTAAAATAATCTTATGTTTCTTGGAATCATATTTTTCAAAACAGCTTTGAACTAAATCAATAATCGTTTTCTTTTCATCGGCGGAAAATTTAACTTTGGTTATGCTTATTTCTTCGTCCGAGATTATCGTCTTGGAATAGGGAATTTCCTCTTTCGGTGACAACAAGGCATTTACCAGAGCGATAAAATTTTTCGCGATATGAACATGAGGATTATAGGCGACTTTGTGCGATAAAAAATCTCCCCGATAAAGACCTTCATTAAAATAGGCATGAAATCCGATTTTATATAAAGCGCCGCTGAAACCGGTCAGCAAAGCCGTAACCCGGGAAAAAAGCTCCAGATCAATTACGGTGTCAATTTTTCTTTTTCTCGTCCAATAAAAGAATTTTATACCGTCCAGCGCCAATGACAGAAAGTTGTCCTCACGGATTGTATAAATATTTTCCTTGGGAACTGTGCCCAACAGATCCAGACTGGGTTTATTTTTTTTGAAAATAGCAAAGTGAAGGTTGGCCCCCGCTTCTTTCTGCAGTTTTCTCATCGCCGGATCAACTAAAATGGCGCTGCCCATTTCCGATAATTCTATAAAAAGCACGTTTTTAGGAATTTTTCTATCGCGCTTGTGTATTAACGCCGCAGCTTTTTGACATATTGAACCAAGAAAACAAAGAGGAACGCCAATATAATAATCAATATGGCGCATTGTATCAACTTTCATTGAAAAGTATTATCCCTTTCATAATAAGCATTTTAATAATTTATTATAATGGCAATATAGGCAAAATGATGACGATTGTCAATAAAACTTGAATAAAGCTTTATTAGTATCGTAAGGATAATACTGGAAGGCTTTATCCAAAACTGCTATGTTTAGCTTGAGAAAATTCATCAATAAATGGTAGTTTTGAGAAAAAAGAAGACAGCTTTATGAATAAAATCATCAGCCGATATATATTTAAAGAAATTGCTCTTATTTTTGTCCTCATCTTATTTATTTTGACCTTTGTCCTGCTCATGGGAAGAATTTTACAAATTATGGATTTAATGGTGAACAAAGGCGTTGATTTTTCCGCCATCATTAAACTTATTATTTTTCTTTTACCTTCTCTTTTCTTATTCACTATTCCTATTGCTTTGTTGGTTTCTGTTCTAATTACCATGGGAAGGTTATCCGCTGACAATGAAATAACCGCCCTAAGAACTTCGGGCGTCAGTTTATTACAAATATATTATCCTGTCGCCGTAGTTTCTTTAATCGCTTTTATTTTTGCCATTATTATTGGTTATTATCTTGTGCCACACAGCTATTCAGCGTCGAAACGCCTGATCTTCGATATCGCCCAACAACATGCTACTATTGGTATTAAAGAAAAAGTTTTTAACGCTGATTTCAAAGGCATTCTTTTGTATGCTGAAAAAGTACCTTCAAACGGAAATTATATTGAAGGTGTACTGGTTGCAGATAATCGTATTTTGACTGAGCAAAATACCATCCTGGCAAAAAAAGCCTATCTCATCACCGATCCGGCTTCAATGACTGTAAAACTAAGATTGGAAAACGGAGCCATTCATTCCGTCAGCTCTGATTTAAAAAACTATCGAAAAATTGATTTTAACAGTTATGATATTAATCTTGACTTATCTACAGAAATCAGTCCCGCGAATACAGCGTCCAAGACTAAGGATGAAATGACGATGACAGAGCTTTTAGAAAGTATGAAAAAGTCCAGTGTAAATGAAGTCGCTTTACGTGAATACGCAATAGAAGCACATAAAAAATTTTCCATTCCCTTATCTTGTATAATTTTCGGCTTACTGGCTATGCCTTTGGGAATCAGAAGTCATCGAGCCGTAAAATCACATGGATTAACGGTAGGTATTATTATAGCAACTGCTTATTATTTGGTTCGCATCGGGGGCGAAGCCCTCGTGGAAAATGGACGCCTTTCCCCTTTAATAGGGGTGTGGATGCCAAATTTTATATTCGCTATGCTGGGTATTTTGTTATTTTATGTTTCTTATAAAGAAATTCCCTTTTATCATATCGTAAAAATGAAGATATGGCACAAAACGTAGAAGTGATAAGGAATCAGAATTGAAAATATTAGATAAATATATAATAAAAGAATTTCTGAAATTTGTCGGAATTACTTTTATTTCATTGATCATTTTATTTTTGATTGTCGATTTTTTCGAAAAGATCAGAATGTTTCTCGGTAATCATGCAACCACGACACAAATGGCTTCCTATTTTATTTTTTCACTCCCGATGATTATTTCTTATATGTTGCCGCCGTCTATCCTTATTGCAACCCTGCTGACATACAGTTCACTTTCAAAACATAGCGAAATTACAGCAATGAAAGCAAATGGTATAAGCCTGTACAGAATGTCCATTCCTCCATTAATTTTTGCTGTTTTTGTTTCCATTTTCTCATTCTTTTTTAACGAACTGATTACCCCTGCGTCGATTCAAAAAACTGAGTATATCATTATAGTTGATATCCAGAAGCAGAAGACTTTTGGTTTCTTCAAACAAAATGAAATCTGGTATCGCAGTGATAAGGCAATTTACAATTTTAAGATGTTCGATATCAACAGTGATATACTGCGCGGAGTAACTATCAATTATTTAAATTCTGATTTCTCGCTTAAGATGCGTCTTGATGCAAAAGAAGTCGAATGGAAAAATAGTCAATGGGTATTTCACAATTTATTAACCACTTCTTTTGATGAGAATAATGCTCCCGTTCTGGAATGGTCTAAAGAAAAAATTATTAATCTGCCGGAAAAGCCAAATGATTTTAAAATCATTCAGAAAGACGCTGAAAAAATGGGTTATTTCGAATTGAAAAAATATGTTAAAAAAATACAAACAGAAGGATACGACGTCCAGCGTTATCTTGTAGATTTACAGGGGAAAATAGCTGTTTCCCTTGTGACCATCATATTGGTTGTTATCGGTGTTTCATTTTCACTGCGTTCTGAAAGGAGCGGTGGCACTATGCAGAGCTTAGGCATAGGCATATTTGTCGGATTCTCATACTTTGTTGTTCACGCGTTTTGTACGACCTTGGGCAGATCCGGGACATTGCCAGGTGTTCTTGCAGCTTGGGCAGCAAATATATTATTCAGCGCTGTTGCCGCACTACTTTTCTATAGAGTGCGCACCTAAGCTTTATAATTGGAATTAATATCGGTAATATTCCGGCTTAAAAGGACCATCCGCGGATATTCCCAAGTAATCAGCTTGTTTCTTTGTAAGTTTGGTCAGCTTCGCGTCCAATCTATCCAAATGTAGACGGGCAACTTCTTCATCCAACTTCTTGGGTAAAGTGAAAACGCCGACTTTATATTTTTTTGCGGCTAATTCAATTTGCGCCAGGCATTGATTAGTAAAGCTATTGCTCATAACAAAGCTGGGATGGCCGGTGGCACAACCCAAATTAACCAGACGTCCTTCCGCCAAAATTATTATGGAGCGCCCGGATTTGAGCTTCCATTTATCAACCTGCGGCTTGATATTTTCTTTTTTGCAAATCTTATTTGTTTCCAAATAGTGCATGTCGATTTCACTGTCAAAATGGCCGATGTTGCAGACGATAGCTTCATCTTTCATCATTTCCATATGCCTGCCCGTAATGACATCACAACAGCCGGTAGCGGTAACAAAAATATCACCTATAGACGCCACTTCTTCCAGAGGTTTAACCTCATATCCTTCCATTGCCGCCTGCAAGGCGCAAATGGGATCGATTTCCGTAATAATGACACGAGCGCCAAAGCCCCTCATTGATTGAGCGCTGCCTTTACCAACATCCCCATAACCGCAAACGACAACAACTTTACCGGCAACCATGACATCAGTTGCTCTTTTAATACCGTCCACAAGAGATTCACGGCAGCCATAAAGATTATCGAATTTTGATTTGGTAACTGAATCGTTGACGTTAATTGCCGGAAATAAAAGCTCGCCTGCCGCTTGCATTTGATACAGGCGATGCACACCAGTTGTTGTTTCTTCGGAAACTCCCCGGATTTTAGCGGCGACTTTTTGCCAACGCTGCGGATTTTTTTTCCAAGATTTCTCTAATCGGGAAATGATTATTTTAAATTCTTTATTGTCAGTTTTTTCTTTGAGCAGTTTGGGATTATTTTCAATCTTTACTCCGTGATGAATAAATAACGTCGCATCTCCGCCATCATCAACGATCAAATCCGGACCGGAACCATCCGGCCAGGTCAGGGCCTGCTCAGTACACCACCAGTATTCTTCGAGAGTCTCTCCCTTCCACGCGAAAACCGACGCCGAACCTTTTCTTGCTATCGCCGCAGCCGCATGATCCTGCGTGGAAAATATATTGCATGATGCCCAACGGAGATCAGCACCTAATTCCTTGAGTGTTTCGATAAGCATTGCCGTCTGAATAGTCATATGCAGACTGCCCATTATCTTTAATCCCGCAAGCGGCTTCTTCTGTCCGTATTTTTTGCGTAAAGCCATCAGACCGGGCATTTCGTTTTCCGCCAGTTGTATTTCTTTTCGCCCCCACGATGCCAGCGAAATATCAGATACTTTGTATTTTAAAGCTCGATTAATTCCCAGAAAAGCCATTTTCCCTCCAAGTTCAGTTGCCAATTTCTTAAGATCAATATAACCACGCCAAGCGGATTGCGGTCAATCAACAAAAACAAATCTTTATTATTTAACTGTCAATGCCTTTTTAAGTTCTTTAATCTTATCTGGTTTCTCCCAAGGATAACTCATATCCAAAAAGAATGTCTTGGGTAATTTTCTGAATCGTTCACCATTGAGCAGATCAAATTTATTAATCATGCCTTCGGGAGTTAAATCAAATATTTTGTTTATAACCGAAGCGATTTTTTCATCAGAAACTTTTCCCGTACCAAATGTATTGATGTAAACGGAAATCGGCTGGGCAATACCAATAGCATAAGCTAGTTGCACGGAACACTTTGTCGCCAGTCCAGCGGCAACAATATTTTTGGCCACATATCGTGAGCCGAAAGCCGCCGAGCAGTCAACTTTCTCCGGTGTTTTATTAACAATGGCGCCGCCGCCCAGTTGTGCGCCCGGATAACCGCCATAGAGCTGCACAACAAGTTTGCGTCCAGTAACACCGGAATCCGCGGCCGAACACGAATTAATAGCCTGCCATTCACCCGTTGGGTTAAAAAGAAATTTCGTTTTACCGTCAGTCCAGTCGCTCAAGCAATTCATAGCGATTTGGCGCGCCTGTTTTTCAACGAAAGAACGGTGTTTAACAGAAACATGTCTGTAGTCAATCGCGTTGGACATGAGCACTGTTGCCACTCTTCTGGGCCGCCAGTTGTTGTTGTAGTCTACCGTTACCTGCCCTTTTCCATCCGGAGCAAAAACAGGATTGCCGCAATTTTCAAACGCGCGCATCAGTCTGTTTACCAAAACGTAAGGAAGGGGTAATAATTCCGGTGTTTCATCACAGGCGAAACCGTAAATAATTCCCTGATCTCCGGCTCCAATTTCTTTGTGTTTTCCTAAATCGGCTCTGCTTCCGATATTGATATCAGGAGACTGCGGAATAATAGCATTGAGTATGCCCATTGAATTGCCGTTAAGGCCAAGAGCGTAATCGTTGTAACCAATATTCAGCACAGTCTGGCGCGCAACTTTTTCAATATCAATATAAACCCGTGTGGAAATTTCACCGCCAATCACGCAAAGACCTTTGCCCAGAAATATTTCAACGCCGCAATGCGGCATGCTATGGATATCCATTCCTCTTTTATTCTCTTTATTTAATATTTCCGCGATAATGTTTGCGGCAATTGAGTCGGAAACTATATCAGGATGTCCGACCTTTACGCTTTCGGAAGTAATTTGCATGTTTGAATCTCCTTCTTTTTATTTTATGTACAAGCCAGAATACAGGTTGTGTAGCTAACACATCTGGCCGCTTGAGTCTAACATTTTTATTTTTGCTATATGATTGATTTGTAAAAATGAAACTGGCGGATAAATGCCTTCTTAATTTACCTTTAATTATATTTGTCTTTTAGATATTTCAAATATTCTTAACTATTTAGTATGTTTTTTTATTTTATTCTTACTATCGACAAATACACATTTTGGCGTCCACTTTTTTGCTTCTTTATCTTCAGCAAGCACATAACAGGCAATAATAATTAAATCCCCTTTAGCCACTTTGCGAGCCGCAGCGCCATTGAGGCAAATAGTTCCGGAATTACGCTTACCTTTGATGGCATAAGTAGAAAATCTCTCTCCATTGTCAACATCGTATATCGAAACTTTTTCATAAGGAATGATCGACGCTTCTTCCATGAGTTTTTCATCAATGGAAATACTGCCTTCATAATGCAAATCGGCATCTGTTACCGTAGCGCGATGGATTTTTGATTTTAACATGAATCTTTGCATAGTAATTAAATTCTCCTTTAAGGATAAATATTATACTTCCAACTTTTCGCCAAAAACATGATTATCAATAAGCCGTGTTTTGCCGACTTTTACGGCTAACGCTATGACTGACTGACTTTTAATCTCATCAACATCGCTAAGGGTTTTAGTTTCACATATTTTAATATAATCAATATCGGTACAATCGGCTTTTTTAATTAATTTTTTCACTTCATTTATTATCACTAAGGCTTTTCTTTCCCCATCGGAATAAAGCTTTTGCGCTAATTTGAGAGAGGCAAATAAAGTCCATGCGGACGATCTTGCATTATTTTGGAGGTATTTATTGCGGGAACTCATCGCCAGTCCATCTGCCTCGCGCACCGTGGATAAACCTATTATTTGGAGATCGAGATTGAGATCGTCAACCATACGTTTTATGGTAATATATTGTTGAAAGTCTTTCTTGCCGAAAATGGCGATGTGCGGTTTAACGATATTAAATAGTTTCAGGCAAATAGTTGTTACGCCTCGAAAATGACCCGGACGTGATATTCCACACAAATTCCGGGTTACTTTTTCCACATCAACATAAGTCTGATAATCAGCAGGATATATTTCGTCATCCGGCGGATAAAAAATTACGTCCACATCAACACTTTCAGCCATTTTCAAATCACGCTTTAAATCACGGGGATATTTAGAGAAATCTTCTTTAGGACCGAATTGTGTAGGATTTACATAAATACTGACGACAACGCAATCGGCCATCTTTTTTGCTTCCTTCATGAGAGCGAGATGACCTTCGTGAAAATATCCCATCGTGGGAACAAAGGCTATTCGTTTTCCTTGCAGTCTGAGGCTTTCGGAATAAGATTGCATTTTTTTTACTGATTTAATAATTTTCATTTTTTTACAAAAAAAGCCTTCCGTCGCAAGACGAAAGGCTTTTTAATATTCTTTAAATTTTCCTTTCGTCCCAGTCCTTTCGGATCCAAGCGATTAATGTAACATATCAAACTTATATTTTTATTGTCAAGTAAATAAATTTACCTAATTTGTGGGGTATAAAAAGTTAATTATGATTCCCTTTTATCTATTTAACAATCAATATCTGTCCGGGAATTAATTTTTCATCGATGGATATCTTATTTAATTCCATGAGCTTAGCTATGTTCATATTATTTTTTTTTGCAATGCTGTGTAAACTATCATTTTTCGTAACAATATATTTGTTCGTTCCCAATTTATCCACATCAGTTGCCGATAATATTGGCTTATCTATTTTGGACTTTTGAGCTAACTTTCTTACATGCTTATCGTTATCATTTTCTTCTTCTGAATTAGCGTTGGTTTTTTTTTGCGGAAGTTTCAATGTTTGGCCTACTCGGATTTTATCCGTTTTTAAATTGTTCAATTCTTTTATTTGAGCGGATGAAATTTCAAAACGGCGAGCAATCATTAAAAGTGTTTCTCCTTTTTTGACCTTATATCGCCCTGAAGATGCAATTTTTATCTTGTCATTTTTTTGTCTTGAACTGCCGCTCGTTGCATAATGCTTTTCTCTTGTTATAGGAATTTTCAGCTTTCTGCCCTGAACCAACTTCTTTTTAGAACTTAATTTGTTATAGGATATTATCGCTGAATCAGAAACATTATATTTATTGGCAATGGAAGCGATCGTTTCACCTTTTCTTACCCGGTGTTTTATAAATACCGTCCGGACAGAAATAATTCGCGGCTTCTCACTTTGGGGAATTTCATTGGCAACCAAATTGAACTTTTCTATATATTCTTTAGGAAGCTTTAAATCATATTCCTGATTGGGGGTCATCTTATATCTTAATTCCGGATTAAGTAAGTTCAGTACTTCTTCAGATACTTCAATTTTTTCCGCAATATCTTTAAGTTTCATTATCTTATTAACTTTGACTGTCTCAGTAGTAACTTGTTTTTCTGTAGTGCTCAAATCAAATCCATATTTTTTAGGATCTTTGACTATATGCAAGGTGGCAAGAAACCGGGGGACATAACGAGCCGTCTCATTGGGCAATTGTCTGTAGAGGTCCCAAAAACCGTCAAGGTAATTGATATTCTGTCTGGATATAACCCTGAGCACCCTTCCTTCTCCACAATTGTAAGCAGCCAAAACAGTAAGCCAGTCACCAAACATGTTGTGCAATTCTTTTAAATAAGCAATTGCCGCCTGAGTGGATTTTTGCACATCCATGCGCTCATCAATCCATTCATCGCGGCTGAGACCGAATTTATAGCCGGTTGACGGAATAAATTGCCACAAACCGAGCGCACGAGCGCGGGAGTAGGCGTTAATTTTGAACCAACTTTCCACCAGCGGAAGCCAGAAAAACTCTTCCGGAATTCCTGCTTTCTTCAATGCCCTTACTATAGTGGGACGGTACATGCCGGAACGCTGATAAGCAGCAATAAAATTATCACGTTCAATACCTTGAAAAGAATTGATTTCCTTTTCAACATCAGCATTCATAATCAATGGTATTTCACTATTCTTACCGTTAAGAACGGTCTTTTTTGAAGAATAAACAGCCAGAATGCGCTTGGAAATTAAAAGACGTAAATCATCTTTTTCCTGTCCAATCGCCACATCGCCATTAGCAGCAAGGAGCAACGCATAAGCTTCGTCTAGCGTATTTAATGTGTTTTCTACATCACCCTTCTCCCAGAGCTTGTCGGCAACCTCCAGCAAATCCAATGCCTTTTCCATCATATCCTGCTTTTCTTCGCTGGCTTGATTTTTTCGTTCCGGACTACTATCTTCTGAATTAAAATTCAAATTTTTATTTTCTTTTTTGGGGGCGTCATCTTTATCATTTTCTTTGATGATTGGATCTTCATTTTTTATTGTTTGTTTTGTAATCTCAGCGCTGGCAATAGTTACTGGTTTTCGAACAACTACATTTTGAGCATTGGCAACAGTCACAGGTTTTAGAACAACTACATTTTCAGAGCAACCAAGTAAAGGAAGAACAAAAATTAAACAAAACACGATAGTACAAGCAATAAAATCGCTTTTGATTCTCATCACTGAAACAACTCCTTAGTTTTTTTCAAAACATGCGCCTTTGAAATATCTTATTTCATCGGCGCATATAAATATTTGTTGAAATTTTTCTATAGCATAGTTTTTATTTTTTCCAAAATTAATTGATCACCAGTCTTCTGAGACAACCATACTATTAATTAATTTGTTCACTAACCGCCCGTGAAAACGGTAAATTAAGAACGATTTGTCGCATTCATGAGATACGCTTGGATGAACTCATCAAGATCGCCATCCAGGACTTTATTGGCATTGTTATTTTCCAGATTAGTCCGGTGATCTTTAACCATTTTATACGGATGCAGAATGTAAGAACGTATCTGGCTTCCCCAGGCAATATCCTTTTTCAATTTATTTTCTTCATTGATTTTTTCATTCTTTAATTGCAATTCCTTTTCATAGAGTCTTGACTTTAAAAACTTCATGGCCATTGCTTTATTTTGATGCTGGGAACGTTCGTTTTGACATTGCACAACTATACCTGAAGGCACATGGGTAATTCTTACAGCCGAATCGGTTTTATTAACATGCTGACCGCCCTTACCGCCGGCGCGAAAAGTATCGATACGCAAATCGTCTTCGTTAATTTCAATTTTTATTTCATCATCAACTTCCGGATAAACAAAAACGGAGGCGAACGATGTATGACGGCGCGCGTTGGCATCAAAAGGAGAGATGCGAACTAACCTGTGTATGCCGATTTCCGCTTTAGCGTAACCATAGGCATATTCGCCCTCTACAGTAAAGGATACGCTTTTAATCCCGGCTTCATCTCCCGGAAGACTATCGATTATTTTCGTAACAAACCCTTTTTTTTCCGTCCAGCGTAAGTACATGCGCAACAACATTTCCGCCCAGTCCTGCGCTTCCGTTCCACCCGCTCCGGCATGAATAGAAATAATGGCATTTAACGAATCTTGCTCGCTGTTAAGCATCATTTTGAGTTCTTCCTGACAAACGGCAGAACTCAATTGCTCCAATTCTTGAGCGAGGTCTTGCAGAACCTGCTCATCTTTTTCCTGCAGCGCGATGCTTCCCAGCTTTTCAATATCGTTTATTTCGTTATTAAATCTTTCCCACCTATCCAACGCCTCTGCAAGCTTCGTCTTTTTTTGCAGAACGTCACGAGCTTTATCCTGATCACTCCAAAAGTCTTGCTTTAAAGATAATCCTTCCAAATCCTTTATTTTTAGTTTCAGCTCCGGGACGTCAAAGACATTCCCCTATGTACTTTATTCTTTTTTTCAAATCACTTACTGTTTCTTGTATATTTTCCATCGGCATATCTTATCCTCCCTTTTAAACTCATTAAGAAATAAAAGATGATTAACACAAAGCAAACTATCACTAAAAGATCGCCATATTCAGCATAAAAAGTCGGTATCTTGACGAATTTTATATAACCGTTTAAAGCATCTTCTTGAAAAATATTTGTTTTTGCAATTATTCTGCCGCCGGGATCAATAATCCCGGAAATACCAGTATTGGCAGCTCTTACCATATAAAGCCTGGTTTCCACAGCTCTAAAAATTGCCATGGAAAAGTGCTGAAAAGGCGCTGAGGTAGTGCCAAACCAGGCATCGTTGGTAATACTCACCAATAAATTGGCAGACCTTTCTTTATACATTCTTGCGGCAAAAGGCAAGATAGCTTCGTAACAAATTAAAATCCCGATTTTCTTATCACCCAAAGACAAAGGATAATATCCAGTTCCGGTGCCAAAATCACCTATTCCAGCAGTAAGTTTCTTAATAAAGGGGAAGAAATTCCTTAACGGGACATATTCTCCATAAGGAACAAGATGAACTTTATCATACTTGCCTTTAATTTCACCGGAAGGTGACAATATATATGCGCTATTGAAATAATCATCACCGCTTTTTTTTTGCAAACAACTTACAGATCCGAATATTAACCAGCTTTTTGTCGCCAGCGACAAATTTGTAATCTGATCATGTAAATTATTTATATTCTGAAAAATAAATGGAGCCGCAGTTTCCGGCCAGATAATTAAACTTCCATTTGCCGGTGTATTTTTCACGGAAAGCCGCTCATAGATATTTAATGTTTCTCTCTGGTAATTTTCGTCCCATTTGATGGACTGATCAATGTTGCCCTGTATTAACGAAACTTCCATTCCTTGCGCATTTTGCATCACTTTATTAACCTGATCCAACCTGCAGAATCCGTAAATATAAACGCCGACTAAAATCAGAAAAACTAAAGCAGCTAAAACATACTCTCTCCTGGATCTGTTATTGATAACTTCAAATATTGTTGCATTAACTATAACAATTAAAAAGGACAAACCAAAGACACCGGTAATATCGGCAATTTGAATAAGGTAAATGTTCAGATACTGAGAATAACCAAGATTTTCCCAGGGAAACCCTGTCAACAAACATGATTTAAGATACTCCAGGCAAATCCACAAAACCGGCGCCGCTAAATAAAAGGCAATTTTACCCCGGAAATAGACAATGCCGCCGGCAAACAAAGCTACGTAAACACTTAGATAGCAAGCCAGGAGCAACATCAAAATAATACCCAAGTATAAGGGCAAGTAACCATAATTAATAATTACAAATGCAATCCAGTAAATTATCCCGATATAGCTGACAATTCCGGCGATAAAACCTAAAAGTAATCCCTGACTAATTGAAGCAGCCTTGCGCAAAGCGAAAAAAAGGGGAATAAAAGCGATCCAGGCAAGCCAGCCGGAGCCATACTTGGGAAAAGATAGAAACAATAGCAGACCGCTTAAAACAGCTAAAAAGACGGTATCCCTTGTTAATTCCCTACCGGCGTTTGATTGGAGCTCATTTTTAGTTCTGGATTTATTCTTCATTCAAACTGTTTTTGTTGAGTTTCCTGATTTTTACTTTTCTGATACTGCGCTCATCGGCATTTTCAATGGTGATTTCCAATCCTTCTATTTGAAATTTTTCTCCGGACAAGGGAATTCTCTTTGTCGAATTTAATATCAAACCGCTCAGTGTCTCATATCTGCCTTTTTTCAAGCTGATATTTAAATGCTCTTCAATATTTTCAATTTCCATCCGGCCATCGAATATTATTGAACCATCCGGTAATTGTAAAATTCCATCAGAGGCATTACTTGTTTCATGTTCATCGCGTAGTTCGCCGACAATTTCTTCGAGCAGATCTTCCAATGTTACCAAACCGGCTGTTCCACCATACTCGTCAATAACAATCGCTATGTGTTTTTTATTTTCTTTTAATTCATAAAATAATAAATGGGTGTTTTTTGTCTCGGGAATATAATATGGCGGACTTAAACAAGCCAATAAATCCTCTTTGGTAATCTGCTTTGACCAGAATTTAAGCATGTCTTTGACATTCAAGATGCCGATAATGTTATCGATGGTTCCTCGATAAACGGGAATGCGCGTATGCCGTGATGCGATCACTTCATTGATAATTTCATCAATTGTCGCCTCCGTGCTTACAGCAACAATCTCCGTCCGTGGAATCATTATTTCGCGAACCAAAATATGGGTAAAGTCTAAAATATTTTCAATCATTTCCCGCGAGGAGGAATCCACAAGGCGGTTTTTTTGCGCTTTAATAAGTATAGCGTCAATCTTCTTTTTTATATATTTATTGTTACGCCAGAAAAAAAGCTGGGGAAATATTTTTGTGATATTCAAAAATTATGCTCCCTGAATTATAAGCCGCGTAGATACTCTGGTCTGATTTGGCTTAAGTCTTTTGCTTCGATAACTGAACTAATCATTTTTAAATTTTTTTCTTTTTCCCGGGGCAAATAAGCTTTTATCGGTAAGTAGTTGGAAGCATGATTAGAAGTAAAATAGCAATTTGTAAAATTGGAATTGGCGATCATCAAATAAAGCTCGCGGATAAAACCGAATTTATCCGGTAAAACAAAACGGCCGGCCAGATAATCCTCATACAATTCTGTTTCCGGGACGAACATCAAAGTAAGCGCTCCCACATAGTCCGGATCCATATCGGTTAAAATTTTTGCTGTATCAATTACATGCTCAATGCTTTTCTCAATGCCGCCCAATCCCAACAGAACCGTTACAGAAAGAATGATTCCAGCTTCTTTGACCCGGTGTGCCGCTTCTACCATTTGTTCGTAAGTCACACCCTTATGGATTTTTTGCAGTAATTCGACATTGCCTGTTTCCACGCCTAAATAAATTATCTTCATGCCCAAATCTTTCAGTGTCTTTAGTTCGTCAACGTTTTTTCTTAATATGCTCTTGGCATTGGCGTATGTTCCTATCCTTTTTATATCCGGGAGGTTGTCATTAATTAGTTTAAGTATTTCTTCAAGACGTGGTTGCGGTATAATCAGGGCATCTCCATCGCACAAAAATACTTTTTCCACATTCTCATAAGAACGGGCTTCACGCAGATCTTTTTTGATCTGTTCCAAAGATTTTATCCTGAATTTCTTTTGCCGGTAGGTCCCGCAGAAGGTACATTTATTATGCGAACAGCCGACAGTAACTTGTAAAAGCAAGCTGTAAGCTTCACTCGGCGGTCTTATTATAAATCCTTCATAATCCATAATTTAGTTTTTTGTTTTCCTTAAAACTTTATATCAGAGTATACTAAAAAGCAAGTTATAAGCCCTAACGGGTTTGACTCCCCCAAGCAAGCTCTGGAAACTTTTTTCCGTGACAAGCCTCACGGGGGGATTCAACCCCGCTTATGCGGTATTGTTCGACTTACAAATTTTAACGTGTGACCTTTAGATTATGCATTTCACTTTTAAAATTTGAGTCTCACAAACAAAAAGGGAGCCGCTATTGAGCCGACTCCCTTGGATTTTCTGGCGGGGCCGATGGGACTTGAACCCACGCCCTCCGGCGTGACAGGCCGGCGTTATAACCAACTTAACTACGACCCCAAAAAATCATTTTTATTTTATTTATCAATCCTCAATTCAGCATTAATGGTAGGCGGAACAGGGATCGAACCTGTGACATCCACGGTGTAAGCGTGGCGCTCTCCCAGCTGAGCTACCCGCCCATAATACATCAAAAACGCTTTGAGGCTTCTAGCAATATTGATATTCATTGTCAAGTTAAAAGCACTAAAAACCTCTTAATTCACTGATTGAGGGCTTACCGGCACATCCGCTGTGACTGTTGCGCCAATATTTTCTTCATCCTGAATAAAAGCAATTTTCAGGACTTCATCGATATGCTCGACAAAAACAATCTTCAGTGCATTCTGCACATTTTGCGGAACTTCCGCAAGATCTCTTTCATTATCTTTCGGAATAATCACTGTTTTAATATTACCCCGATGAGCGGCAAGAAGTTTTTCTTTGAGACCGCCGATCGGTAAAACTCTGCCCCTTAATGTAATTTCACCTGTCATAGCTAAATCGGCACGCACTTTTTTCCTCATCAGCGCTGAGGCAATGGAGGTAGCCATGGCAATGCCCGCGGAAGGACCATCTTTGGGAATCGCTCCCTCCGGCACATGGACATGAATATCAATTTTCTTATAAAAATTCTTTGCGAGGCCGAATTGTTCGGCACGAGCACGAATATAACTCAAGGCAGCCTGAACGGATTCCTGCATGACATCACCCAATTTCCCAGTCATTATCATCTTGCCAGTGCCTTCCATAATGGAGGCTTCAATTGCCAAAAGTTCTCCTCCAACTTCTGTCCAAGCCAAGCCAACTGTCAGACCGATTTTATCTTTTCCTTCGATTTCGCCATGGTGGTATTTGGGTACGCCTAAATACTTGGATATAGATTTGGAACTAATCACCATTTTCTTCTTGTTGTCATTACTCACTATTTCTTTAGCTACTTTGCGGCAAATAGAAGCAATTTCCCGGTCCAGGTTGCGCACTCCGGCTTCCCGCGTGTATTGACGGATAATTTTGAGCAATGCACCTTTAGTGAATTCAATATTCTCAAGCACAAGACCATTTGCTTCCACTTGCTTCGAGATCAAAAACTTTTTTGCTATTTGCAGCTTCTCCGGTTCCGTGTAGCCGGCAATTCTGATTACTTCCATTCTGTCTTGCAGCGGAGCGGGTATTGTCTGCAAAACGTTTGCTGTCGTAATAAACATAATTTCCGATAAATCATAATCGACATCGAGATAATTATCATTAAAGGCAAAATTTTGTTCCGGATCAAGAACTTCTAACAGCGCGGATGAAGGATCACCTCTAAAATCAGAACTAAGCTTATCTACTTCATCCAGACAAAAAACGGGATTGTTTGAACCGGCTTTTTTTAACAACTGGATAATCTTACCCGGCATAGCTCCGATATAGGTTCGGCGATGTCCGCGAATTTCTGCTTCATCATGAACACCGCCCAAGGAAATACGCACAAATTTTCTATTCGTGGCTCTGGCCACTGATTTAGCGATCGATGTCTTTCCCACACCCGGCGGGCCAACCAGACACAAAATCGAACCTTTATTTTTCTTCACCAGCGATTGCACGGCAAGGTATTCTATAATGCGTTCTTTAACACTCTTTAATCCATAATGATCTTCTTCTAGAATAGCATCGGATTCTTTAAGTGTGAATTTATTTTCTGTTTTTTCCGACCAGGGCATGTCCAATATCCAGTCAATATAATTCCTGACCACTGTAGCTTCCGCGGACATGGGAGTCATCATTTGTAATTTTTTAATTTCCTGCCGGACTTTTTTCACTGCCTCTTCCGACATCTTTTTTTGCTTTAAACGTTTTTCCAGTTCATTTATCTCGTTGCGGAAATCATCTTTTTCTCCCATTTCCTTCTGAATAGCCCGCATTTGTTCGTTGAGATAATAATCCTTCTGTGTCTTCTCCATCTGCTTTTTAACGCGTCGCTTAATCTTTTCTTCGACCTGTAAGATTTCGATTTCAGAGAGCATCAGTGAATAAATTGTTTCCAGGCGTTCGCCGATGTTAAATATCTCGATAATTTTTTGTTTATCTTCTAATTTCACATTGAGATGGGTAATAACGACATCAGCAAGTTTAGAGGCATCTTCAATGGCTGCAATGGTTCCTATCATTTCCACGTGAATTTTCTTGCTTAGTTTCAGGTAAAACTCAAAAGATTCTTTAATGCTACGCATCAGCGCTTGCTTCTTCACATCATTTTGATCATCAATATCCTCGATCTCATTTACTTTAACCAGGAAAAAATCATTATTGGGTAAATATTCTTTTATGACTCCACGAGTTTTCCCTTCAACAAGCACCTTGACCGTCCCATCAGGCAAACGCAAAAGTTGAATGATAATACCAATCGTACCGATATGATAAATATCTTCCTGTTTCGGATCATCATCCTTGGCATTCTTCTGAGCAACCATAAAAATACTTTTTTCATATTTCATTGCCGATTCCAGCGCGGCAATGGATTTTTCACGGCCGACAAACAAAGGCACGATCATATGCGGAAACATCACAACATCTCTCAAAGGTAAGAGAGGAATTACAATTGATTTATCTTGGTCATTGATTTTTTTATCGCCAAACATATTTTCACCGTATACTTTTTAAGCAGATTCAGATTTAGTTTCGTAAATTAAAATTGGTTTTTCTTTTTTTAATACAACTTCTTCACTAATGACACACTCTTTAATATCCGTTTCTGACGGAACATCATACATGACTTCCAGCATTGTGTTTTCCAGTATGGAGCGTAAGCCGCGCGCACCGGATTTTCTTTCCATTGATAACTTGGATACAGCCCTTAGTGCTCCATCTGTGAATTTCAAAACTACGTTTTCCAAAGCAAACAATTTTTTATATTGCTTGATAATAGCATCTTTCGGTTCCACTAAAATTCGGATTAAAGCAGATTCATCCAATTCATCCAAAGTGGCGATAACGGGCAGACGACCGATAAATTCCGGTATTAATCCAAATTTCAATAAATCTTCCGACCGGGCTTCCGCAAGTAATTCACCAATTCTCTTTTCCTTCTTACTTTTTATTTCGGCACCGAAACCCATTGCATTAACTCCCAGTCGTTTGGAAATGATATTTTCCAGGTCATTAAAAGCGCCGCCGCATATAAATAAAATATTTGTTGTATCTACTTGAATAAACTCCTGCTGCGGATGTTTACGGCCTCCTTTTGGCGGAATGTTGGCCATTGTTCCTTCCATAATCTTCAACAATGCCTGCTGAACCCCTTCGCCGGAGACATCTCTGGTTATGGAAGGATTCCCTGACTTCTTCGCAATTTTATCTATCTCATCGATGTAAACAATGCCTTTTGATGCTCTGGTAACATCATAATCGGCATTTTGCAGCAAACTTAAAATAATGTTTTCTACATCTTCACCGACATATCCTGCTTCTGTTAAAGTTGTGGCATCGGCAATTGTAAAAGGAACGTTCAGAAATTTGGCCAAAGTTTTCGCCAGTAATGTTTTTCCTGAACCTGTTGGACCAATCAGAAGCACATTGCTTTTTTGAATTTCGATTCCGTCGGAATCGATATGGGAAAACAATCTTTTATAATGATTATAAACGGCGACCGATAAAATTTTCTTTGTTTTTTCCTGACCAATTACGTATTGATCTAAAAATTTCTTAATTTCTTTCGGATGCGGCAAACCTTTTTGGGAATCTTTTTCTACAAGATTACCTTCTTCTTCTTCAACAATATATCGGCAAAGTTCAATGCACTCATCGCAAATATAGGCTGTCGGACCGGCGACCAGTTTTCGCACTTCACTTTGCATTTTTCCACAAAAAGAGCAAAAAAGCATGCCCTGCCCCGTCCGATTATTCTTGCTTTTTTTTATCACTTAATTCTCCTTTTTTGTGTTAGCTGAAGAATCCGGTTTGCGAACTATAATTTCATCAATTAAACCATATTCCTTAGCTTGTTCACTTGTCATAAAATAATCGCGTTCTGTATCGTTGACAATCCTTGCAAGTGGCTGTCCTGTTAAATCGGCTAATATTTTGTTTAACTCATCTTTTAATCTTAATATTTCTTTTGCCTGAATGCCAATGTCCGTTGCTTGTCCCTGAAAACCTCCCAATGGTTGATGGATCAAAATTCTCGAATGAGGCAGGGCAAATCGTTTTTTCTTTTCCCCCGCCGCTAAAAGCAATGCGGCCATACTTGCTGATTGTCCCATGCAAACTGTCGAAATCGGCGATTTAATGTACTGCATTGTATCATAAATAGCCATACCTGAACTTACACTGCCTCCGGGAGAATTTAAATAAAAAAATATTTCTTTATCCGGATTTTCGGCTTCCAAATATAACATCTGAGCAACAACTAAATTAGCTATATTATCATCGATAGCTGTCCCCAGAAAAATAATTCGATCTTTCAATAAACGGGAATAGATATCGTATGCCCGTTCACCTCGCCCGTCTTGTTCAACCACCATGGGAATCAAATTCACTATTTAACCTCCACATCCACACCATTTTTTTCAACTACCTTAATATTGGCATTCTGCTCGATAAAGTCAAATACCTTTTTTTGCATCAATTCCATTTTAAGACCATCTTTTCTTTCTTCACTATTGTACATTTTTTTTAACGATTCGTAATCCCGGCCATGCTGGGCAGCTAAGTCCTGAATATATTTCTCTATATCGTTTTCTTCAACTTTCAATGATTCTTTTTCGGCAATCTTTTTCAAAAGCAAGAATGATTTGACTATTTTTACCGCATCATCTTTAAATTTATCATGCATTTTAAAGCTAAGTTCCATCGCATTTTTTTCATCCATACCGGCTGAAGTCATCCTTTTTTGCGTATCAGCCATCATATAATAAATCTGTCTTTCCAGAATCGAAGGTGGAATTTCAAAATCATTTTCCTTAATCAATATTTCTGTAATGCTGTTTTGCAGATTAGTTTCCTCCAGACGTTCTGATTTTTCTTCCAAAGTTTTACGCACATCGGTTTTTAAATCTTCTATAGAATTGTATCTATCAAAATTTTTAATAAAATTTTCATCTATTTCCGGCAACTTTTTCTCTTTTATGTTTTTTACTTTTACACTGAAAGTGATCTCTTTCCCGGCAAATTTCTTTTCGTGATAATCCTCAGGAAAAATAACGTTAATCGACTTTGTTTCTCCATTTTTCATTCCTATTAATTGTTCCTCAAATCCGGGAACAAACCTCTGTGATCCTATTTCCAGGTAATAGTCGTCCGCTTTCAAGTCTTTGGATAATTCTCCATTAAGACTGCCGGCAAAATCAATCACCACAAAATCACCTGTCACAGTGGGGCGGTCATCTTTTACTTCCTCCATCGTCGCAAACATTTGCCTTATTTCGTCGATTCTTTTTTCCATGTCACTTTCGGTTACTTGAATTTTTTCTTTTTCCAGTTCGATTCCTTTATAACCTTTGGGTTCAAACTCCGGCTCTGTTTCAAAAGAAGCAGAAAAAGAAAAATCAGCATTTTCCTTTAATCCTTCCTGATTTATTTCCGGCCGCGAGACGGCAACTATTCCCTTCTCTTCCAAAGTCTGCCAGTAATATTTATTAACAATATTAGTTGCCGTTTCTTCTTCTGCTTGTTCTTTATAATAAGTTTCTAGCACTTTACGGGGGATTTTCCCTGGGCGAAAACCTTTAAGCTTGGCCTTTTTACCGACTTCGCGATATACAGCATCCAGTTCATTTTTAACTTCGTTCCAAGGTATTTCCAATGATAATTTTTTCTTTACAGGACTCACTTCTTCCATTTTCACGACAACTTGACTCACTATAATATCTCCTTCTTTATTGAAATATTTACAATTTTTTTGAAGACTGGTGCGAGAGAGGGGACTTGAACCCCTATTCCGCATATGCGGGCTGGATCCTAAGTCCAGTGCGTCTGCCAATTCCGCCACTCTCGCCTGGGAATCTATTTGAATTATATATTCATTACGCATAAAAATGTCAACGCGGATTATTTTGTGTAATTACAAACAAATCTAGTTAAATTAAGCTTTTCGTGAGTTCATGTATTTTATTATCTGCTTTTATGCAAGGGAAATGTCTCCATGAATTAGCTGCTCATAATGGGCACTAACTAGTAACACTTTATCTATATTTATACCCAAATTGACATTATCAAATTGAGGTTTAATATGGACAATAATGATGATAAATATCGAATGGTTACCTTGCTCACTGAATAAGAGAAGGAACCATTGCAGACTCTTGCCTGGTGTAGTGGCCGATCAATGGAAGGCTATTTTCGCTATCTGCTAATTGAGGCAATAGCAATAGTCCGTTCGGATCAACATGCCGGAGTAGCTGGATGTAGCCCCCGAAAATATTTTTAAAATTGTAGCGTTTCAAAGGAAAATGGACAAACAAAGGGATAAAACAAGAGACGGTTTCGGGATATAATGAATTACGAGAAATGAAAGAAGCAATGGAACCTAAAACCAGCAGCAACGGTTGTAATGGCATCATCACGTTAGCAGTCGGAGATGTTCTGAACTGTCTCTGTTCAAATCTATCTCTTGGTATCGTTACTTTTAGAGCTTCGGGAAAGAATAATAAAAAAGGCAGAGCCAATCCGGCCCTGCCTTTTGTTATTGAAGGTTCGCGATCAATCAATCTAACCTTTAAACTTTCTCCTGATACCTGCCAATCCAATCAGACCAAACCCAAGAAGGAGAATCGTGGCGGGTTCGGGAACAAATTCCATAAATTCTTGATTAGGAGAAGTGCCAATAGGCGACGTTAGGATTAAAACGTTAGAGTAGTTGCCGCTTGTGTAATTATTCGCCGCGAAAGTTACCCAACTATTGTTCTGCCCATACCCGTTACCATTTGTTCCCGGATTTGCAATATACCATATCGCCGCCTGAATGTCTTGATTCTGAATCAACTGAGAAGCATTACCCCAGTTGGCCATGTTGTATAATATAAGATAAGCCATTTCCTCGTACTGTACTCGACCAGAGTCGCCGAGGTATGTGTTGGCGAGACTCGTATTGGTGTCAAGAACGGTTACGTTGACAGTCCAATGAGTGTTCAGATAGGAATCGTGCATGGGATCAACACAGAAGATGTAGCCCTTGGCTGCCGGATTATCGCCACCAAGATAAGGGTCTATGTAGACCTTGCCGGTAAGGTCTATTTGGCTATTTACGCCATTAAGATACAATGTGTCCGCCTTGACTGCCGGAGTAACCATCATGAAAAAGACCACCATTAAAGAAAGAATCATTGTCAATTTTTTCATTTATTTTTACCTTCCTGAAAATTATTTTCTTTTGTATATGAAAATCAGCAATTAGCGTACCATATTGTATAACTTTTCAACGTCTGATCTCGTAAGTTGCATAACATGATGTTTTTACATCATAAATATTTATATTTTTAAAAACTAAGGTTGAGAGCAGATAAGATATTTTTTCATATATGAAGAAAATTGTAAAACATTCCGACACGTTTAATTGTTTACTGGAGGCATATATAGTCACATTTAGGCAGAAAATACTTATTTTACAATATGTTACTATTGATTTCATTTTTGTAAATAATTCCGACACATCAAAATATTACCATCAGATACTCCAATAGGAATACATATTAACATCATAATTCTATTATAAATATTAATGATAGAAAAAGGTAATACAAGGTTTTACATCATGTGGTTTTGAAGTGCTTTATAACTCTTAAAATCAGCATCTACAAAGAAAGCTCCAACATTAATGCTGTCTTCGGTATCAATAAATCTGTTAGACTCACAAGACAACCTTATGGGCTTGTTCTCAGTAGGCAAATTGAAAATAATCTCAAATCTTGAATTCTGCGAATCAATCCGGATCTGTTGCTTAAAATCTTTGGGAATTAAAACTTTTACACCGCCAAGAGAAATATCTGTAATGGCTCCTATTCCTATTTGCCCAGGCTCCTGTTGATTAATCACAGCCGGAACAGAAAGAGTCTTTCTCGGATATTGACGTTTCTCTTTTTCAACACCAGAAAATGCTCTCCTCTCTTTAAGGTAATTGTTCAGAGCCATTTCAATCATTGACGATAAAGACCGCCGGTCTTCTTTTGCAACTCGAGCCAGGGATTCATGCAAATCATTGCTGGCACGAAAACATAT
>JBEKRZ010000016.1:0-62026 GCA_049517435.1 Smithella sp.
CACCCCATATCTTGGTCCTGATTATAATATTACGACGGCGACGGCTGCCTCTGGTGTTGGTATTACTGTAAACAGTGTGAAAGGTGTGGCTCCGGCAACTGCAGTAACAGGAACGTGGTATTATCCGGGTCTGTAAGATAAAAATTACGTTTAGGAAAAAATAGCGTGACATAGTCACGCTATTTTTTTTTGTTTCTTTTTTAATTAATGTAGGAGCATTGCCTGATAAATGAATAATTCTCAATCTTGGGAACGTATATAATTAAATTCTCATCCCTGTTTAATTGTTGAATATATTCATTTAATTTTAAAGAACCCTGCAAATAAAACAAGAAACGAATTTCCCGGTTAAGCATTTTTGTATCTTTAATTTTTTCGTATAATTCAATGAGCGCCAGATTAGCATAGGCATTTTGCGGAGAAAGCGACCGGACGGATTTCCAGTAAAAGATGGCGCCGGCATAATTATTTTTTATGCGGCAGGTTTCGGCCATGATAGCGAGTGCAGGCAGTGAATCTGCATCTTTTGCCAGGAGTTTTTTGGTAAAATATTGAGCGGCATTAATCCGGCCGTCTTTCAATAGAATCAAACTGTATAGTTCTAATACCGCAGGATCAGATCTATATTTTTTTAATTTATCTTCGACTATTTCTTTTGCCTCTTTGATTTTATTATGACGTAGTTTTATTTTTGCCATGTATATATAATTTTGAAAATATTCAGGAAGTATTTCAGAAGATTTTCTAAAACAATCCATGGCCAGGTCATCCTGCATCATTTCAAAATATAACATGCCCAGATTACATCGTTGAATAGCTAAAATTTCCTTATTTCCATAATTGTTTAAAATCATCGCTTTTTTATATTCCTGAAGCGCTGTTTCTTTCTTATTATAAATAAAATATGTTCTGCCCATGTTGGCGTGCGGCCTGCTCAAGCCGGGAGACTTATCAACGTTATCAAACCATAAGATAAAATCGTCAGAAACTATTTTATTGCGGTTATAAGTAATGTCGCCTTCGCCAAATAATATTATGACTATTCCGAAAGCAACAAGAAACTGGATGATTTTTTTATAGGAGAAGTAATCACTGGCGTAAATTATGAATTCCGCAACAGGAACAAACAAAAGCATTGATGGCAAATAGTTACGATGTTCGTAAATTAATTCCAAATTAAAAATGGAGCCTTCAATGATGTGATTTAAAAAATAAAAAATTATGCAAAAGGAAATTAACGGGCACTTTCGGGCAATATAAAAGGCAAAACCGATTATGGACAATATCAATAAAATTGACGGAATTGTAGTCCATGGCTGGAACAGGGAACGGGAAACATTTATATCATAAAGAAAAGTTAAGCGCGAACCGATCGGATAAAATAACAGGGAAAGATAAAATAAGATGACGCGAGGTTGCGTCAGAAGTCTTTCGACCATTGTGAAATCACGTATTTTATATTCATTTAGAATGTTAGAAAAATCAACGTAAATAAAACTGGCGATTAAAATAACAAAAACAGGCAGAATCAAAATTTTTGAGTATTTAAGAACATTTTGCTTAGTAATACCTTCGATAAGAAATAAATCAAAAAGAAGAATACTGACAGGCAGCATTGCTGCGTTTTCTTTAGTAAGCACAGAAGCCAATCCGGATAATAGGCTGATTGCGAACAGTATGAATGAATATTGAAATTTTGAGTTAGTGCGAGCTTTTAAATAAAAATACATGGACATGATGTAAAATAATCCTGCCATGGAAGCCATTCTTTGCACTATATAAGTAACCGAAGTTACCTGAACAGGATTTAATGCCCATAAAAACGTCGCCAGGAGTGCCAGCGGATAGGCTATATTTTCATATTGATCCTTCAGTCGAGGAAGTTTCAGCATGTTGTAAATAAATAGAAACAGAAATACGGATGCAAGGTAATGAATTATAAAATTTACCACATGATAACCGAAGACATCAGCGCCCTGGAAATGATAGTTCAATGCAAAACTTAAATAAGATAAGGGACGTGAAGGTCTTGTCTGTTCCAGACCGTAGATACAATGTTTTATTTCGGGCCAGGAAAAAGATTTCATATGGACGTAAGGATTATCAAGGATGTTGCTGAAATCGTCAAAATGCCAGTCGCCGTAAAAACTATTAGAATAAATTGAAATTAGTATGATGAAAAGAGTAATAAAAGTAAAAAAATATTTCGGCGATTCGGAAAATTTGAAATTGATTGGTAATGAAAAACAGTTTTCTTTTGTTAGCATATAACATCAATCGAATTTATTTTTTGAGGCTTAAAAAATAAAAAACTAACGCTAATGAATTTACCACGATTAATAATTTCATGTATATTAATAGATAGAATTATTAATTTTGTAAAGTTTTTTAATTTACGGACTAAATGTAAGATTCAGGATAAAGTAAAATACATAATTAGTGCTTAAAATATCTTGAATTTTAATATAATAAAGTTGATAAAGTATACTTAAAATCGTTAAAATATAAACATGGGCTATAAAATGAAAATATGCATAGTTTCACATTCTTATCCTTTTTTCCCGGAAGATTGGAGATCCAACTTTATTGCGTCACTTGCGGAGGCTTATTCTGATATCGGGAATGATCTGACCGTATTCACGCCATTTTTTTCAGGCGAGCTAAGAAAAATAGATGAATCAGATAAAGTAAAAATAATCGAATATAGATATCTGCCATTTGAATCCATGCATCTGATCGGATATGGCAAGTCCATGAAGAGCGATATCAAAATATCAAAGCTGACAGTTTTACTGACACCATTTCTTTTGATTGCCGGCGTAATTAAACTTGCCGGATTGTTGAAACGGGAAAAGTATGATTTTTTGCACTGTCATTGGGCTGTTCCCAATACCCTCATTGCCCTTGGCGCCAGATGGTTAGCCCGATCAGAGGTAAAGATACTTACTTCATTTCCGGGATCAGATGTGACCGTTATTAGAAATACTGGATTATTAGGAAAAATTCTTGCAGGAATTATTGCAAAATCTGATTATATGTCGTGTAATAGTTCCGATTTAAAAGAAGAACTAGTGGAAAGTGGAATTAATCCGGAAAAAATAGATTATGTTATATATGGGGTAAATAATGATATAATACACTTTTCGGTGGAAAAAAGAGCATCAATTCGAAAGAAATGGGGTATAGAAGATGATACCGTATTGCTTTTAATGATTGGCCGATTTATTCCCAAGAAAGGATTTTCCACCGCATTTAGGGCTTTAAAGCTAGTTATTAAAAAAAACGTAAATGTTAAACTGGCCATCATAGGTGATGGTGAAATGAAGTCACAATATGAATCTATACTGAAGCAAGATCATACAACAGATCATGCATTATTCATGGGCTATGTTAATAAAGATGAATTAATGGATTATTATTCAGCCTGTGATATATTTCTGATGCCCTCGGAAAAGAAACCGGCAGATGGTTTAAATACAGTTGTTCCGGAGGCCATGGCTTGTGGCAGACCGATTATAGCGTCCAACGTAGGTGGTAATGATCTTGTTGTTTTTAACGGTTTAAATGGCTTTCTTCACTCTGAAGGTGATTACGAGCAATTAGCAGTCCTAGTCAACCGTTTAGTTGAGGATGAGTGTTTGCGTACTGATATGGGGAAAAAATCCCTCGAACTTGTTAAAGAGAAATTCAACTGGCGGGCGATAGCAAAATACTATATCGGAAAATATAAGGGACTTTATGGCGAGACTGATCGATCTTAAAACATTTTCAGATCAACGCGGAAATCTTACGGTAATCGAAAAAGTAATTCCGTTTGAGATTAAAAGAATCTTTTATATTTATGGAGTAGATGATTCTATTCGTGGAGGACACAGGCATCATAGAACTATCCAGGCCGCTATCTGCCTTAAAGGCAGTTGTGTTGTATCAAATAATGATAGTATCCATAAAGAAGATTTTTATCTTGATCAGCCCTCAAAATGCCTCGTCATTGAGCCTGGCGATTGGCATACAATGCATCACTTTACGGAAGATGCTATTCTCATGGTATTGGCTTCGGAGTATTTCGATCCGGAAGATTACATTTACGAGAAATACCAATGATCGAATATGAAAATTTACAGAAAGTAAATGAACCTTTTTTTGCGGATTATAAAAAAGCATTTGCCGATGTAATGCACGGCGGCTGGTATATTTTAGGAAAAGCTGTCGAAAAATTTGAGCAGGAATTTGCCAGTTATTGCGGTGTTAAACATTGTGTAGGAGTTGCATCCGGACTTGATGCTTTGACTATTTCGCTCAAAATATTTCGTTTCAAACCAGGCTCAGAAGTTATAGTTCCTTCTAACACATATATTGCCACAATACTTTCGATTGTACACAGCGATTTAAAGCCTGTGCTGGTCGAACCAGATATCAAAACATATAATATTGATCCTGCAAAGATAGATGATGCTGTAACATCTAAAACTGCAGCGATCATGCCTGTCCATTTGTATGGGAAAATGTGCCATATGGACCCGATAATGGATATTGCGAATCGTCACGGACTAAAGGTTATCGAAGACTGTGCACAAGCGCATGGTTCTAAATACAAAAATAAGAAAGCAGGGACTTTTGGTCACTGCAACGCGTTTAGTTTCTATCCGACAAAAAATTTAGGCGCACTTGGTGATGCCGGCGCAGTTGTTACTAATGATCCTAATTTGGCCCAGCAGGTAAGGATGTTCAGAAATTACGGGTCGAAGATTAAATATTATAACGAAGTTGTGGGATTCAATTCCAGGCTCGATGAAGTGCAAGCTTCATTCTTAAGGATTAAGCTAAAAAAACTGGATAACATTAACAAACATAAAAGAAAACTTGCCGCAATATATCTTGAAGAAATCAAGGGAGACTTTGTCAAACCTGTTGTTCAAAAAGATTATTATGATACTTATCATATTTTCAATATCCGCCATTCTCAGAGAGACAAGCTTAAAAAATATCTGCTGGAGAATGGAATCAAAACTGAAATTCACTACCCGGTCGCACCGCACAGACAGAGAGCCTTACAATACCTGTTGGGTGATAAGTCCTACCCGATTTCGGAAGAAATACATTCTTCCACACTGAGCCTGCCGATTTCATGTGGACATTCGGAAGAGGATACTTATGAAGTTGCCGAAAAAATAAACGGATTTAAATAAATGAAAAAATATTTAGAACGAGGCTATGCTGTTGATTGCGGCAGATTGATTAAAGCGAGAAAAATAGAATTGGTCTTGTTGGACAATCTTAAAAGTAAAGAGGATCGTCTTTCCGGTAAAAATATCATTGATGTCGGATGCGGCAGTGGACATATTGCGGCATATTTTTCAGAATGCAACCGCGTATTGGCGGTAGATGTTGTTGATCAGGTTTCGCCGGACATCAAAGAGAAAATAAATTTTATTAAAACAGAAAATGATTTGTCGTCGTTTTCCAGTGGCGGGTTTGACATTGTAATATTGAATCATGTTCTGGCTCACACAAAGAACAAATTAAAATTAATGCTGGGAATTAATCGTTTGCTAAAAAATGATGGCATTTGTTATGTTGCCAATCCCAACAGGTATTACCCCGTGGAACCTTATTATAGAATTCCTTTCTCGCATTATTTTCCGGAAAAGTTTTTTTTAAAATTGGCCAAATATTTTGGAAAGAATCAGGAAGATGTTTATCTTATTTCACATTTATCCTTTAAAAAACTTGCGAGAATCGCAAAATTTACCATAAGAGATTACACCATTAACGTTATAAATGAATCCGGGCGGTATTCAAGCGAATATGAACTTCCGTTTGGAATTAAATTACCTGGAATAGCGAGCATTATCAGTCCCACAAATATTTATATCCTGAGAAAGTCAGGCTGATATGAAATTTAGTAAGTATATTAAAATATCGCTTTCAATTCTTCTGGTCTTAATCTTTATATGGTTTTTTTATAAGGAGTTTAAAGAAAACTGGGAATCGGTCAGGACGCTTCAGTTAGTCATAAATTGGAAATATCTTGTTTTGGGTATTATCATGATGATTGTCAACTATTTGTGTACAACATTAAGCTGGCATATAGGAATAAACTACTTCGATAATCATAAAAAAATAAAATTTACACAGAGCATTGCTTTGGTAAACATCTCACAGTTAGGAAAATATATACCGGGAAAACTCTGGTCATATATGGCTCAGATTTACTGGCTTGCATCGAAGGGTGTCCCGAAGACAACAGCCTTATATCTTAATATTGTAACTACTTTATTGCCTATATTGGTATCTCTGCTGCTGGGCTGCTTATTATTGATGCTGCTTCCTGATTGGCACCATCTGAAAACTGAAATTATAATATTTATTGGTCTTCTGCTTGTAATTAATTTAATTGTATTCAATAAGAATTTTTTAACATTCTTCGTCAAAATTTTTTTGAGAATTACCGGACAAAAGATATCTTTTTATCAATTATCAACTAGCCGGATTATTTCCATGCAGCTTCTCTATATTACCGGAGCGTTATTTTGGGCATTAGCCGGGTGTTTTATTTCCTTAAGTATCGGGTTTGGTCTGGATGGCCTGAAAATGATTTTTATTTCATCAGCTATGCTGCTGGGTGACGTCATCGGATTTTTAATTCTTATTGCGCCGGGTGGATTGGGAGTAAGGGAAGGGACGATGTTTTTGATATTGAAGGATATTGGGATGATCCAGTTTGCGCTTATTTTCCCAATAGTCATGAGGCTATTGAGCATAGTGACAGACTTAATTATGGGAATAATATCTGTTCTGATTATAAGCAAAAGTAAATATTTTTCGCGAAACAATAATTGACAGAGGTAATGATAATGAAAGAGACAAGAGTAATTTTCGTAAAACCATATGCTCGCAGTGTTTATGGCTATCCGACAACGCCGTTACTAGGTTTAGGACTGCTGGCATCTATCCTTATTAAAGCTGGGTTTAAAACTCAAATTTTAGATTTACGATTAAAAGGATATAAGAATGAAAATTTGGTTGCTGCAATAGCAGATTTCAAACCCGATATTATCGGTTTCTCTGCTTCAAGTTTTGATTATTTAAACGCAGTAGAGTTATGCAAAACAATTAAAGAAATTAATGCAAATATAGTAACAATTATTGGTGGGCCTCATTCAACCATGTGTCCTGAAAAAGCGATCGAACCGGAATCTGTTGATTATATTTGCATAGGTGAGGCTGATACAACTATTTCTGAATTTGTCAGCGCTTTTCCAGATAAAGAAAAAATGAAAAAAGTAAAAGGTTTTGGTTACAAAGATGGAAGCAAAAAAATATTCAATCCGTCGCCTGATCATATTTATGACCTTGATTCACTTCCATTCGTCGATTTTGGCTTATTTCCCATAGAAAAATACAGAGTTGGAAGAACCCTGACGTTACCACTTTTTACCAGTAGAGGATGCCCTTATAATTGTTGTTATTGCTGTTCATATTTAATTCATGGCCGGAAATATAGAGTCAGGTCTGCCCGGAGTCTTGTACGGGAAATTGAAATGAACGTGAAAAGGTTTAATACGAAATATTTTACAATTGCTGACGACACCTTCAATTTTGATAAACAAAGAGTTATTGATTTTTGCAATCTACTTATTGAAAAAAATCTGCAAATCGAATGGGATTGTCCACAAGGGATAAGAGCAGATAAGTTAACTCCGGAAATAGCCAAGCTTATGAAGAAGGCCGGCTGTAAACTACTCGCGATGGGAATTGAATCTGTTGATACTGACGTCCTAAAGTTGATCCAGAAAGGTGAAACAATTGATCAGATTGAAGCGGCCGTTAAAGCGGTTAATGAAGCAGGTATTATATCCAAGGCTTTTTTCTTGGTGGGATTACCGGGGGACAGTGTAGAGAAAGTTCTCGAATCAGTTAGATTCTTCAAAAAGAACAATATATATATACCGAGGTATTCCATGATTGTTGCATATCCCACCACGAATTTGGAAAAATGGTTAGAGGGGAATGCTAACTTATATTACGACCCCTATGAATATGTTACCACCCATAATGAATGTTCAGATGATATTGGTGTTCAATTCGATACAGATGATTTTCCGAAAAAAGAGCGTTACCGAATTTTCAGATATGCGGAAAAGGAAGCGGAGATTTGGATGATTAGAAATAAATTAATTGATAAATTCGGCCCACTCCTTGGAAAAATACTAGCAGTCCCTTTCCGTCTTAAAATTTTCAGGGATATATTGAGATTAGCGTTCAAGTTAAATATCATAAACATTTACAGTTAATGCTAGTAAATATTTTATGGTTACCGGTATCTTGCTTTGGGGTTCATACCCGTGATTTAATCTGTTGAGTAAGATGTTTGTTTTTTATTTTATATTTATTGCCGCATTGAGGACATTTGTATTTTTCACCCAGCTTATTGCCGCACTGGCACATCCAGCCTTTTTGCCGCGCCGGATTGCCCATCATTAAGGCATGATCAGGGACATCTTTGGTAACCACCGCGCCCGCTGCGATAAATGCGTAACGCCCGATGGTGTGTCCGCAGACAATCGTGCAATTGGCGCCCAGTGTCGCGCCTTTTTTAACCAGAGTAGATTTAATTTCCGACATTCTTTTAATTTCAGAACGGGGATTAATGACATTCGTAAAAACAGAGGATGGGCCGCAAAAAACATAATCTTCAAAGGTCACACCTTTATAAACAGAAACGTTGTTTTGTATTTTGCAGCCATTGCCGACAGTAACGTCAGGACCAATAACAACATTCTGGCCGACCGAACAGTTTTTGCCAATTTTAGAACCGGCGATTATATGTGAAAAATGCCATATCTTAGTTCCTGCTCCAATTTCGACGTCCTCATCAATTTGAGAGGTAGGATGGAGATCGTAGTTTTTTTTATCCTGCGGGCTTAAATTGATTCTTAATCCATTTTCATTCAATGAACGTTCGGAAGCGTTTAAAACTTTGAGTACGCGTAAGCCTTCTTCACCATTAGTCAACGCAGGTTTTCTTTTTTCGATGCAATCAAGAAAATGTCCGCATTCGATTTTTAGCGGCTCGGCATAAGGAATAGAAACGCGTTCCGGAACTCCGCGAGCCGGCACGGGAACGTTGTTTTCCCAATTCACATGGTGCGGGTAGATAAGCAGTTTTTCTTCCCAGGGCATGGTATCGTCAAACACAGCCATTTTTTGATCACCGACAACAACCAGTTTTTGATCTTTAAACGGATGCAGCCAGGAAACAAATACATGAGCTTTCAGGCCGGAGGAAAATTCAAGATGAGTTGTCGTGACATCGGCGATTTTTTTATGCAGATAATTTCCGCCGGTAGCGATGACGCTTTCCGGTTCCTCGCCGGCCAGAGCAAGAATCATCGAAATATCATGTGGGGCGAAAGACCATAAAATATTTTCTTCCCTTCTGATTTTTCCCAGGTTCAAACGGTGAGAGTATATATAATTGATCCTGCCCAGTTCGCCATTTAGCGCCAGTTGTTTCAATTTAATAAAAGCAGGGTGATACTGCAGAAGATGACCAACCATTAAAACCAAATTTTCCTTTTTAGCCAGGGCAATCAGTTCCGCGGCGTCTTTTCCCGAAAGAGTAAGAGGTTTTTCCACAAAAACGTGCTTACCGGATTGCAATACCTTTTTTGCCAGCATAAAATGAGTTTCCGCCGGCGTGGCGACAACAACCCCGGAAATGTCATCGCGGGAAAGCACATCCGTAAGTGAAGTATAAAAATCACAGGAAGGGTAGAGTTTACGCATTTGTTTAAGGGATACTTCATCTTTATCGCAGATAACTTTCAGTGTGTTTAATTCAGCAAAATTGCGAATTAAATTTTTCCCCCAATTTCCCGCTCCCATTACGGCAATGGAAAGCTTTTCATTTATTTTTTTCATAATTTATTTATTCTCCACAAAAGCCATCATGTTTTATAAAGCCTTTCATTATCCTGAATATCCATCCACATCGCAAATAAGAGAGACTGAAAGCTACTGGTAAATAAGAAAAAGAAAGCCAGCATGGTTGCTGATGAAACGGATCCCCCGGAAATAACGATAGACATTATTTTAAAAGCGTAGGGGATTGTAAGGATGCCCATCAAAAAGGCTAAATGATAAAGCAGGAAAAGCGGGTGAAAATCACGAAACAGGTACTTGACCCATAATCGCTTAAAAAAAGACTTGAAAAGCAGCCAGGAAATGCGGGGAATAACCTTCATCACTTTCATTTTCGAGTTTTCGCCGATATTGTAAACGGGTTTAATTTTAACTTCCTTTAAAGTGCAGAAAGCGATGTTCAATTTTACCAGCATATCATTAGGCATCCCGTAGTTTTTGTAAATATCATGAAGCTTGATTGCGCCCAAAGCGGAAAGAGAAATCGCTGTATAGCCTGTTTGAGTATCGGAGACATGCCAGTAACCGGAGGCAATTTTGGTTAATATCGATAAGATGGAATTACCAAAATAGCGGGTTTTGGGCATGATAAGGCGGGCTCCGCCATGAATGAGGCGATTGCCTTTGACATAATCAATCTCTTCATTAAGAACAGGCAGACAGATTTTTTCCAGTTCCGCCGGATCCATTTGACCGTCGCCGGCCATAACAGCAGTACAGTCGATATTATTATCCAAACACCACTTGTAACCACGGGCGATAGACGCTCCCACGCCGCCGTTTTTTAAATTGTTGATTAGAATTACACGGTCGGATTCAAGATTGACATTGGCAATTTCCGAGGGGATAAAATATTCCATGTCCGTTTGTTGTTTTTCTTTGAGCAAATGTTCGGCACGGTTATATTTGCTGTCGCTCGTATTTCCGGTGTTATTTTTTGCAATTAGTTGAACTGATTTTTTCTTGCTGATATAATCCAAGACAGTGGCGGCTGTATTATCCGTGGAACAATCATTGACAACGATAATGCGATCAACGAAATCAGGCATGGTTTCCAAAACCTGCCTGATTTGTTTCTCTTCGTTATACGCGGGAACAACAACGGCTATAGTTTTATCGAATAACATAAAGGCGCCTCCACGTTTCGTAGAGTAAACGTACTATTTTTATTTTAATTTGTCCAAAAATATTTCATCATGATATTGGGATCTGTCGATTATCTGTTTTGAGCTTAAAAAAATTGATATTAAGTCGCAGCCGAATTTACTTGATATTAGATTGTCCCAGTAATATTATTGTTGAAACTCCAATTCCGAAAGCGAAGCGCATAACCTGAAGGTCACAAGTCGGAATTGGTAAGTTGAACAATCCAGCGCAGCGGAGGGTAATGAGACTCAAACTTCATAAAGCGAAGCGAATAGAAGTTTGTTAGTCGAATTATCTCGTATAAGCAGAGGTTTAATACCCCGCAGCTTGCTGTGGAATCTGTTTCCAAAGCTTGCTTTGGGGTTCATACCCGTGATTAATCATATGTTTCAAAGTATTGCGGGTGCGGTATGTTGCGATAGTTAAACATCATCCCTGAATAGTAGAATTACAATGGATCAAAAAATAGAAGCAGAAATTGTTGCCAGGGTTCTGAAGGGAGACAGGCAAGCATATGCGATGCTTGTTGAAGAATATAAATCACCCATTTATAATTTAGCCTACCGGATGACCGGAAATTCAGAGGATGCCGATGATTTAACACAGGAGACATTTATCCGAGCATATCAATACTTATGGAGATATGACACGAACAAGAAATTCTTTACCTGGCTTTACACCTTGGCTTTAAATTTAATCAGAGGCCACCTGCGGAAAAAAAATAAATACATCAAATCTTCCGAAGAATTAAGTGCGCATTTATTGTCCGATAAAAATCCTTCGCCGGAAACCGAATTAATAGAAACGCAAGAGATGAGTGTCTATCTCTTGCGGCTGGAGTATGAGTCCAGGGCATTGCTAATTATGAAATATTATCAGGAATTGACGTTTGAAGAAATTGCCCAGATTACCGGTAAATCACTTAGTGCCGTTAAAATGAGCATATATCGCGGACTGGAAAAATTGAAAGAATTACTAAGAGAATAAAATTTGTGACTATTTGGTCTTTGGAATTATATATATAATATGAAGTATAAAAAATAGATTTTAAAAAGGTATTTATGGAAAAATATGATGATATAATAAAGAAAATCAAAGAGATAGACCCAGTAAAACCTGGCCCTGATTTGACGCCGGCTATAATGCATAAAATTAGTCGAATCGATGAAAGACGTTATGCCTGGATATGGAAAAGAGCATTTTTTCTGATTAAAGAAATATTTGCCACATCGCCAACAAAAGAGGAGTGTGCGATTTCCTTTATATCGATGGGGGTTTTTTATCTGATTTTTGGTTTGATTCTTTTGTTTTTCATAAAAAGTATACCGGCAAATTCAGAGATGAATATCTGGTTAAAATTACAATCACCAATTTTTATTCTTGTTGCTTTATGGCTTACTGTTCTGGGCAGCGCTGTATGGTTTAGGGGAAGAAAGGCGGTTATGTTTGCCCGCTGGGGATTAGTCATATATATTTTAATATTTGTTGTTAGCACGGTGGTGATGTCATCGGGTGGAAAATTTGCATTACTGTTGGGAACTGGTTTATCAATAGGTGCACTGCTTACAGGAATATCGCTTAATTTTTCCGTAGGAAAATATGGATGCGCGTCAAATATGAGCAGAGGGTAAATGAATGAAAAAATATACTAAAATGAATGGTTTTACGCTTCTTGAAGTTGTTGCAATTTTAGTTATTTTGAGTATTATTACGGTGTTAGCCGTATCGCGGTTTTCCTCCAACCAATATAAGCTTATTGCCGCCAGGGATGCGCTAGTTTCTCATTTGCGGTTGGCGCAATCAAGAGCGATGAGCACTTCCGTAGATTCCGTAAATCCCAGTGATTGGGGAGTGCGCTTTATTTCTACAACTCAGTATCATCTTTTTTACTGTAATCAGGCCAGCACATGTGATCCGACCGTTGCCGCCAATCAACAAGCATTCCTCGGTGCGGACAGTATCATTGTGAATATTACCAATAATGTGCAGGTAACAAACGGTGCTTTAGTTCTTGCGTTTGACCGCTTCGGTACGCCCTTTATTGATGCCACTTTAACAACAAAACTTACCAGTCAATTAACTCTTACCTTGAAAGATAACAATGGCAATACCATGACAATTAATATTACACCGGAAACAGGAATGATATCATCATGAAAAAAAGTAAACGAAGATGGAACCGAAAAGGATTTACAATTATTGAATCAATCATTACGCTGTTATTGATTTCCATAATGGCAGTAATCATTTCAACCTTTACTCAACCGATTTTTGGCAACCTTGGTGCTTTCAGCTGGTTTAATGACAACCTTCTTTTGCAGCAAAGCATGGAAAACATTATAGGCGATTATAAAAGTCAAAGAAATGATCCCAACAATCCTTTCAATCCCAGTATATTCCGGCAATATGTTATTAACAACTATCCATTGATCGATGCCAGCAACACCGGATTTCTTACTTTCACCTGTTCAGGAACAACCTGTACAGCAGCATGGCCGCCGGCGGCCACTCTGCCCAGCGGTTCGCCGCCGGTGCTTATTATCACGGTCCACAAAAATGTAAGGACTCTTTCGGTGATCGTTACTTGATGAAGGGGCGGATTATGAAAATTATGAAAAAAGGCAACGCCGGATTTACTATGATCGAAGTTATTGTCAGTCTGGTTTTAATGAGCATTATGGGTCTTGTTGCCGCGATGGGTCTTGTGCAAGGCATCAAGGCATATGCGATAACACGAACCAGTACCGAAGCAGTACAACGGGCGGAGTATGCGCTTAACCGCATCAAACTGGAATTTATAAATATGGATACTGTTACCGCTGCATCTTCTAATTCAATTACATTTACCACTAATAGAGTTATTAATCGTACTTCAGACACATTATATACAATCGCCATAGACAATACCAGTAAACAAATAAATTTAACGGTTACTCCAACCGCGGGAGCAGCATCAACCAATGCACTTCTGACCGGTGTGGGAACAGGCGGCACCTTTCTTACCTATACTAACAACGCAGGTAATGGATGGTCGCAAACGGATGGATTTGGTAGTACCTCCACGTGTCCCGCCACTTTCCATTGTTGTCCGAGTGCCCTCCATTCCATAACGATTAATCTAATTATTCCCAGGTCGGATGGCGGCGGTAACCTTACTTTTACAACATCCATTAATCCCCGGAATAATGAATGTACCAACGGACCGGAATGAAGTGGTACATGGAGGTTAATAGTAAAATAATATGTTATTCAGAAAGAACAAACAATTATGAAAGTGGAAAGGTTGCGATATGAAACAAGATAACTCAATATCCAGTCTCACAAAGTCTCAAGGCAAATTATATCTGCACAGCGGCGGTTCGATAATGTTGAACATTATTATAATTATAGTTATTTTTGCCTCGATTCTTTCTGCAGTTGTTTATATGTCTTCATCGAGTCTGCGTCAGGCATTATCATCCAATCAAAGCGCCAACGCCTGGAATATGGCGGAAGCAGGCTACCGTTTTCTGTCCACAAGTTATATGAATACGAATGATGGCACTTATATCCTCCCGGCAAATGGAACCGCAGATGATGATAAGGCTTACTTTCTCCAAAATGTCGTCAATGGCCGGACTTATGTTATTCCCAACAACGGCTCATTTATGTTAACAGTTCGACCGTATTGGTTTTATAATACAGCAGCGACAGCAACGGGAATAAATGTCAGTGTGAATCTGCCGGGAACTGCGCCGACTGGTTTTACCATGCCGAGCTCCGGACAGATTAAAATCGGCAACACACTGGGTGCTGGTATTATAGGTTATACGAATGGAGTTTTCACCACCAGCACGGGGATTTTTACTTGCAGATTAGCCAGTAATATGACACTAAACAAGGGGGACAATGTTTATCTGGTGCTGAACCCGAACGTATCTAAAACTTTAACACCCGGCAGTACTTTAACGCTTAATCTCGTTAATTTCTCAGCAAATGCATTCCCTGCTAACAATGGATTAATTGAAATTTCCCCGGACACCAACAACCCTCTCAGACTGTACCGATACGACAAGGCTACTGTAAGCGGTAGTGTTCTGACACTGACAAACCTGCAACATTCTGATAAATCCACTTTTAGCACTGCTGTTACTACGGCAACAACAGTAACATTTAAAAAATGTCTTATGATTCAATCACGCGGTCAAGCAGGGGCTGAGCAGCGCACCTTGAGTTTTAGCCAGGCGATCTTGGACAGTGTCCCCTCAACAGCTGTAACTATAAGCTTAAATACGGTGTCAGATCTTAATAATAATTTTTCTCGCAGTTCTTCAATAAGTCAGTATGAGGTTAGCACCCTTCAAACGTCGGGTGGAGGATCAGCCACTTTTTCAATTATGGACTCTCTTACGACAACCGGCACCTATAAATGTGGAGCTTTTTGGTACAGTAACACCAGCCTGATCAACACACTATGGTCAAGTGGGTACTTGTACTTGCTTTCTTATGATGTTCAAGTCAAACCGGCCACTGGTAATAATTTAACAGCCGGTACGATTGGGTTGGCTATCCGCGCTAAAAATGTCGGTACCAGTACAGAAACTTATCTCGGTTTAACGTTCATGAAGTATAATTTAGCTAATTTATTTTTTACAAACGGTTCAAAAGCAATTAATCCCGGTGATACCTTGGTAGGGGCAACAAGCGGTGCGCAAGGGATTGTCCAGGGAACGCCGGAGATCACCTCCGGGTCTTGGACGGGCGGCAATGCGGCAGGAAAAATCAGATTTGCTTCAGTAACCGGAACATTTTCCAATAATGAATTGCTGAAAGTGAATAATGTTAATGTGGCCAAGAATACACCAGCAAATGGTGGCACAACCTATTATACAGCAGCGGCAACTGACTACATTCCCAGTGCAATTGAGCCTCACCCGTCTGATTTTTCCCCTGCCCGGTATAATATTGGGCCTCTGCTGCTGGTTTTGTGGGAGCGTAAATCCGATGGTACCTTCCGCTGGCTGGCTTTTAAAGATATTAGCTATGATGACTATACCAAGGGGCTTCAAGACTGGAATGAACCCGACGGAAGTTGCACGACTAATTGCACTGAAAGTGACGGACAGATTATTAACGATAATGCGTCCATTTACGTCCGTATTCAGGAAAAGAGAGTAAATCTTGGCGCGGGGCTGGTTAAGGTAAACGATATCAATCTGTTTTACGGTGACAATTCTTCGCGTTACACAATGCGGTCGGCTGATGCAATACCTTATGATATAGATGCGTTAAGACTGCGTTATCTTGCCGGCGCTACAACGTTTACACCGGTCTGGGCGCCTCAGTATATCAGTCAATGGGACGCAACAGTGGACTATTTTTCCCATATAGAGAGCGGAACTCCGGCGGGTTCTTATCCGCAGTTTCAGTGGGATGCTGTTAATCCCAACGTGACGGATATAGCTGTTCTCAAGATATGTAATGATGGCTCGGCAACATGTACTTCCTCGGAGAACGGCACATTGCGTCTTTCTGAGTTGGTTACACCGGATTCAGGAACATACTCACAGGCGGAAATTGGTATGATTGCCTGCGGTCAAGTAACTACAACTCCTTATTCAACTGCCGGTTTTGCTGAATTTGCCATACAAACGCCGGGAAGTTCCGCTGTCGGATTCATCGATACAACTTTATACTGGTAACCCTGCTTCGATATGTTTTATTGTGAAACCCCAATTTAATGAGACACGCTGAAAACGAATCCCGACGAGTCGGGATGAAGTTTGAAGCGTTAGTCGAATTATCCCACGAGCGAAGCTAAGTGGGACTATTGTAATGAGACTCTAAAGTTTGCTTTAGGGTTCGTAACCGTGATTGATCTGTACATATTTTCACAAAAGCTCCAGAGGTTTATGTCAATATTAATTTCGAATGCTTGCGTGCCCTCGCGTGACCTTCAGGTTACTCCGGTAAAAGGTGTATTGAGGGGGATTAGTAACCTAGGTCACGCGAGCTACGCACTACTCACGCACATGTATATGCTACGCCGATAGGATAGAAGAAGGCAATTTTTCAATGCGTCTCATCTTTTCTTAGCTTTTCAATCAGCCTTGCTTAATAATTGACTTTTTGCGGGCATGTGTTATCTTTCAAAAAATTAAGTTGATAACGGCGATTATTTTACAATAAGGGGGATGATGAGGTGAAAATATTTGTTAAAAAGGGAAAACTTGCCGATGCAAAAAGTCAGGCGATTATTCTAACATTGTTTGAAGACAGCAAAAAATTGACCGGGGCGGCGCTCACGATTGATCAGAAAAGTGGTGGATTAATCAGCGATTTGATCAGTAACGGTGATTTTGAAGCCAAGCCTTCTCAAATATCCGTAATCTACACCAGAGGATCGCTTACGGCAAAAAGAATAGCCCTTGTCGGCTTGGGAAAACAAGGTGAATTTAATCTGGAGAAACTTCGCGCCGCTTTCGCCTCCGTCATGAGGCATCTGCGGAATATGAATATCAAAGAAGCGGCGGCTTCCATTGATTTAAATATTATTCCCCGGAAAAAAGATCAGGTGGCACAGGCAGTGGCGGAGGGTTCTCTGCTGGGGCTTTATCAATATACACCTTACAAAACCGTAGGCCGCGAAGATTTAAAAGAGATGGAACAATTAAATATCATTGTCGATGAAAAAGATTTTTCCTTAATTGAATCTGCGATAAAAAAGGCGCAGATAATAACGCAGGCCGTTTATTTTGCGCGGGACCTTGTTTCCGCTCCATCCAACGAAATGACACCGTCTATCATGGCGCAAAAAGCGCGGGAAATCGCCCGCAGGAAAAATGTGTCCTGCCAAGTTCTGAATAAAGACAAAATGAAAGAAATGGGGATGAACGCTCTTCTTGCCGTCGCCTCCGGAAGCAATGAAGAGCCGAAGTTTATTATTCTGGAATATGCGGGCGGCAGAAAAAGCGCCGCGCCGGTTGTGTTGGTGGGCAAGGGATTAACCTTCGACAGCGGCGGAATTTCGATCAAGCCTGCGGATAAAATGGATGAAATGAAAACGGACATGTCCGGCGGCGCGGCGGTTATGGGAGCGATTATGGCGGCGGCCGATTTGCAGCTTCCGCTGAATATTACTGGACTCATTCCCTCCACGGAAAATATGCCGAGCGGCACTGCCTGTAAACCGGGTGATATTATCAAATCATATTCCGGAAAAACCATTGAAGTTCTCAATACCGATGCCGAGGGCCGTTTAATTCTGGCTGATGCCCTTGCTTACGCGTCAGAGTATAAACCGGCGGCTGTTATTGACGTGGCGACCCTTACCGGCGCCTGCATTGTAGCACTGGGGGATGATGTAATCGGCATGCTGGGAACTGATGATAAGCTGAAAAAAGAAATAGATAAAGCCGCAAAGACTTCAGGAGAACTTGTCTGGGAATTGCCCCTGTGGGAAAGTTATCACGAACTTATCAAGAGCGATATTGCCGATTATAAAAACAGCGGTGGCCGGGCTGCCAGCACAATCACCGCCGCCGCGTTTTTAAACAAATTTGTTGGCGATTCACCATGGGTGCATCTGGATATTGCCGGTCCGGCCTGGGCAAGTAAAGACAAAACCTATATTCCTAAAGGGGCATCGGGAGTCGCTGTCCGGTTATTGGTGGAATTCCTGCGCAATCGTGTCCAAAAATCACGGGTTTAATACCCCAAAGCTTGCTTTGGGGTATTAAACCCTCCGCTTTGCGGGATAATTCGTCCAGCAAGTTTCAGCGCGCTTCGCTTCTGAAATTGGAGTTTCAACAATAAATATGACGCTACTTCTGGAAATAAAAGATTTAATGACAGCATTTGATACTGCCCAGGGAAGAATTAAGGCTGTGGACGGAGTTTCGTTGAAAATCAATTCCGGTGAAACTCTGGGAATTGTCGGCGAATCCGGCTGCGGCAAAACAATGCTTGCCCTTTCGATTATGCGGCTCATCCCCGCCAACGGCAGAATCATTAACGGCGAAATATTATTTTCCAGCCGGGATTTATTGAAAATATCAGCTGAAGAAATGCGCGCCAAGCGTGGCAGTGAAATCTCCATGATTTTTCAGGAACCAATGACTTCACTTAATCCTGTTTTTCGCGTTGGTGAACAAATCGCCGAGGCCATTCGGTTGCATCAACATCTTCCGGCGAAAAAAGCCATGGAGTTAAGCATTGAGCAATTGCGCGAAGTGGGAATTTCCGATCCGCAAAAGCGGGCGCGGGATTATCCGCATAATCTTAGCGGCGGCATGCGCCAGCGGGTAATGATTGCCATGGCCATGTCTTGTTATCCAAAGCTTTTGCTTGCTGATGAACCCACAACAGCGCTGGATGTTACCATTCAGGCGCAAATTCTGGATTTGATTTCCAACCTGAAGCAGAAAAATAAGATGACGGTCGTTTTAATCACGCATGATTTAGGCGTGATTGCTCAGGCCGCGGAAAAAGTCGCTGTAATGTATGCGGGAAAAATCGTAGAAAGCTCGGCAGTGGAAGAGATATTTGCCAATCCCTTGCATCCCTATACTCAAGGTTTACTGGAATCAATACCGGCCAGATGCGGGCAATCCTTGGAAAAAGGAAATTACCTTAAAACTATTCCGGGATCTGTTCCCAGTTTATATAATATTGCCCCGGGCTGCCGTTTTTATGATCGGTGTTCTTACGCTGATGAAGAATGCGCCCGGAAAGAGCCGCCATTGGCGGAAATTGAACCTGGCCATTTGGTTTCCTGCTGGAAATACAGCGCGAAGAAAAATAATTAGATTAGTGAGTGGATAATGCCCAACTCATTGGTGGAAATTCGAAAGCTGACGAAAAAATATACCTTAAGCAGCGGTTTGTTTAATCCTCAGAAGAGAATTATTTATGCTGTTAATAATATTGACCTGCAGATTTTCAAGGGTGAAACATTGGGCTTGGTCGGCGAATCCGGTTGCGGAAAATCAACGCTGGCGCGCCTGATAACCAGATTGGATAAGCCTTCGTCAGGTTCTATAACTTTTAAAGGTGAAAATATTTTTTCATACGATAAAGAAGCGTTAAAAGCCTATCGGCATTGCGTCCAGATTATTTTTCAGGATCCTTATTCTTCGCTAAATCCGAGAAAGTCAGCGTTGAGCATAGTTAAAGAACCGCTGACTATTCATCGCATAGGAGATAAGAAGACGCGCAGTGAAGCGGCGCTGGAAATCATGGCCAAAGTCGGTTTAAATAAAGAGCAGGCTAATCGTTATTCACATGAATTCAGCGGCGGGCAGAGGCAGCGCATTGGAATAGCGCGGGCGCTTGTGTTGAACCCGGAGTTAGTCATCGCCGATGAGCCGGTGTCGTCCCTGGATGTTTCCATTCAAGCGCAGATACTGAATTTGCTCAAGGATTTAAAAAACGATTATAATCTGACATATCTGTTTATTTCCCATGATCTGAACGTTATTCGATACATTTCCGATCGTGTTGCCGTAATGTACTTGGGTAAAATTGTCGAACTCGCGTTAAACAGCGATATCTATAATCGTCCGCTTCATCCGTATACCCGCATGTTGCTTTCGGCGGTGCCGTCCTGCAATCCCCAAAAGAAAAAAAGAATGATGAACATAAAAGGGGAAGCCAGAGCCGAAAAAGAGGAAGGCTGCGCTTTTCAAAACCGCTGCTCTTTTAAAACGGAAATTTGTGTGAAGATGGAACCGCGGCTGGAAAAATTTGATGAAGAGAGTTTTTGTGCCTGCCACGTGGCCGGATCAATCCCGCGAGACTTGGAATCCCCCGGCTCAAACCGGGGAAGGAATGCGCTGTAACTCGCCGGAGGTCGCGTTATCCTCTGCTTCGCGGGATAATTCGACCTGCACGCTTCAGTGCACTTTATTTCTGAAGCTTGGGTCTCATTATTATAGGGAGCCTCCGGCTCCTGCCGGAGGGGGCTCCGCTCTAGCTGGTGTTGGAGTTATAATGCCGGAAGAAAAGATATATATAAAAAATGATCCGCTGATAATCGAAGGATTATTGAGCAAAGCATCGGGAGAAAAAGGCGTTGTAATTTGCCATCCGCATTCCTTGATGGGTGGTTCGATGTATAACAATGTTGTTGAAGCCCTGCAAAAAGTTTATACTGCCGAAAATTATTCGACTTTAAGATTTAATTTTAGAGGTGTGGGAGGGAGTACTGGTGTATACGATGAGGGGAGGGGCGAAAAGAAAGATATTTTTGCCGCTTGTGAATACCTGAAGAAACTTGGGCTGACAAAATTATTTTTTGCGGGCTATTCGTTTGGCGCCTGGGTTGGTTCAAAAATTCTCGAAGAGAACAAGAATCATTTTGCCGCTAGTATCTGTGTTTCACCGCCTGTTAATTATTTTAATTTCAACTGGGAAAATTTAAGTAATAAAATAAATTTATTCATCTGCGGGGACTGCGACCAGTTCTGTAAAATAGATACTTTAATCCAAAAAGCACAAAAGATAAATTCACCGGTGGAAATAATTTGCGGTGCGGATCATTTTTATCGGGGAAAAGAAAAAGAACTTATGGATATTTTACGTAAACACATAATTCAATCCCGCAAAAAAATAATTGCGAAAAAAAGCTTGATTTTGAGAAAAAACAGTGATAAAAAATTACAACGTAAAAAAGCCGCGATTTTTTAGGGAAGGTAAATACGCGGTATTTATCAGGAAATAGTTAGTGTTTAGTGTTAAGTTTTACAAAACAATAAATTAACCGCAAAGAATTCTTCAGTTGAAAAACAGAATTCATGCGGTTTTTTTCGTTTCTGACGGGCTTATGTCCGGTAAGAAATAGATATTTAAAAGGAGGGTTTTAGCTTTGGCAGAAGGAAAAGTAAAATGGTTCAACGAGAAGAAGGGGTTTGGCTTTATTGAAAATGATGAAGGTGGAGATGTTTTTGTTCATTATAGCGCGATTGCCGGAACAGGATTTAAGACTCTTTATGAGGGTCAAAAAATTCGTTTCGATATTGAACAAGGTAATAAAGGTCCCAGCGCAACAAATGTTCAGCCACTGTAATAATTTCAATTAACTAAAGTTAACTCGAACTAAAAATGCTCCGTATAACGGAGCATTTTTTTTAATGAGACTCGCTGAAAACGAGCGTAGCGAAATTTGAAGCGTTGGTCGAATTATCCCCTGAGCGGAGCGAATGGGGATTGGGAATACAAATGAAAACAAACGCAGTGAAGTAATGAGTCCCAAGTTTCAGAAGCGTAGCGCATAACCTGAATACCCTAAAGGGCACCATGGGGTCATCTACGACTGAAATTTGTTGGACGAATTATCCCTTGAGCAAAGCGAAAGGGGATTGTGAAATACAATTGAAAACAAACGCAGTACAGTAATGTATGTAAGTTGAATTGAACCAGCAAGTGAAACGAAGCGGGATAGTGAGACTTAAATTTTACAAATGAAGTCCGGTGTTTCTATTGAATCAACGGCAGGTTCCCTTGCCTTTAGCCAACTCTAATAATTTGCAGTTTCCCAATTTACAAGCTTTTTGCGCATCACAGCAACCTAGTTTGTTGTTGCCCTGTATAAAATAAGTAGTTCCTCTATTATAGTAGGCTTTTATATAATTATGGTTCAGGCTGATGGCCTTATTGAAATCATCGATGGCACGTTGGTACTGACCATATTTGCCATAAATAGTCCCCTTGTTGTAGTAGGCCTCGGCATAATCCGGTTTCAATCGGATTGCCTCGTTATAGTTTTCGATGGCACGTTGATGCTGGCCAAGTTTATCGTAAGCAACTCCCCGGTTATTATAATCATCGGCATAATCCGGTCTTATGCGGATGGCTTTGTTATAATGATCCATGGCCTCATCATTTCTGCCTTCTTTAAGCAGAGCAAAAGCGAGAATGGTATGTGCCAGTTCGTTATCCTTTTTTACTTGCGAAGCATGACTAAAAAGCTCTATATCGTTTTTCCAGTAGCCGCATTGTTTCCACGTTAAAACTGTCATGATGGCCAGAACGGCTATTCCTGCCGGGAATAAAATATTCTTACGGATATCTACGCGTGGGAATAAAAGTGGGATACCCCAAACCAGCATAATGGCAATGCCGATAGAGGGCAGATAAGTATAGCGATCGGCCATCGCTTGTGAGCCGACCTGCACTAACCCGATTACGGGAATCAGAGTTCCCAAGTACCAAAACCAACCCACAAATAAAAAAGGCAATTTCTTGATTGCATAAATCACAAGAATTGTAATCCCGATCAAAATGAAGCAGGAAACTAAAACTTGCCAGAACGGAAAAGAATGTTCATAAGGATAAAATACGGCCAGATCAACCGGCCAGAAAGTTTTTCCTAAATAAGAAACATAAGAAATGATCGCATTCAAAAAGCGCGTAGAAACTGGCAGATGTTCCATGTAAGTAATTGAGCCTACTTTACTTTGAGCCCAGAGAGTAACAATACTCGAGATAATTGTTAAGAAAATAAAAGGCGACTTCTCCCACAAAAGCCTGCCAATCAAATGACCGCGGTTTTTGACCGGTGCGGATATCTCTTTTTCTATAAGTGGATCAATCTTTTTCCAGCGGCCCAGCGGCCAATAATCAAGAAGCAACAGAACAAAAGGTAAAGTGACCAGCATGGGTTTGGCCATCAAACTCAACGCAAATAATATTAAACAAAGAAAATATTTAGAAAGTTTATAACTTTCGGCATAACAGGCATAAGCGTAAATACTCGCTAATCCGAAAAACATACTTAAAACGTCTTTGCGCTCGGCAGCCCAGGCCACGGATTCCACGCGCAAGGGATGCAGGGCAAAAAAAGCCGCGACAAATGCCGACGGCCAGAGACTCTTTGTCGTCCTGTTTAAAAAGAAGAACAGAAGTAAGATGGTGCCGATATGCAACAACAAACTAATTAAGTGGTGGCCGCCCGCATGATCCTTAAACAAACTCCAATCCAACATGTGTGAAAGCAAAGTGAGCGGATGCCAGTTACCGTAGAAAAAAGCCGTAAACGCCCATTTAATGCTTTCTGAATTAATTCCTGATTTAATATGATTGTTTTCGGTAATGTATTGATGGTCATCAAAATTAATAAAACCATTGCCTAAAATTCGGCCATAAGCGGTAAAAGAAGCAACAATCAAAAATATTACGATAAAATAAGTGTATTTTTTCTTCATGAATAAAAACATCCACGTAATAATTAAACAAAATTCATCAATCTTTTACTACATCCTGTATTTCTTTAGAAGCAAAAATCAGCGAGAATATTGCATCTTTTCCTAAATCCAGTCTTTAAATCATTTTTTCGTAGCCATTATTGGCAAAATATTATTAGTATAATAGATTCTTGATTGCATATACGCAATGGTTGATAATTTCAAGGCGATAGTAATACCAAGTTGCTTTCAAAAATTAAACTATGAATTTTTGAAAGCAACTTGGTATTATGCCCGGTATATCAACATTTTAATATCCGATAGCTAATTGGTATAAAATATGGCAAAAAATCTAATAGTGATTCTGGGTCCAACGGCATCGGGTAAAACGCATTTGGCGGCGAAGCTCGCCTATGATTTGCGAGGCGAAATAATTTCCGCCGACTCCCGTCAAGTTTATAAAAACATGGACATCGGTACAGGCAAAGATTTAAACCAATATATTATTAATGACCGGCGGATTCCTTATCATCTAATAGATATCGTGGCTCCAGAGAGCGAATTTAACTTATTTGAATTCCAAAACAGGTTTTACAAAATATTCGGAGAGCTCGTTGAAAAGAAAATTTTATCGGTTCTTGTCGGAGGAACCGGTCTTTATCTCGAATCCGTGCTGACAGGGTATAATATGCCTCACGCCCCAATGGATCAGGAATTGCGAAAAGAGTTAAACATGAAATCAAAAAATGAACTGCAAAAAATGATCTTGGCGTTAAAACCGCATTTGCATAACAAGACCGATCTTGAAGATTCCGAAAGATTGATCCGGGCGATAGAAATTGAACGGGCACGAAGCATAAAGGATCAAGATCAAGGAGAAAAACCGGATGTTGATGCTGTGGTTTTTGGTATCAGATGGGAAAGATCAACACTGCGGCGGCGTATTACGATGCGGTTGAAAGAAAGGCTGGAGCAGGGGATGATCGAAGAAGTAATAAATTTGCATACCGCGGGATTGACCTGGGCGAAACTGGAGAGCTTTGGACTGGAGTATCGTTTTATTTCTCAATATCTGCAAAGAAAAATTACATTTGACGAAATGAAAAACAGATTAAATATCGCCATCCACCAATTTGCCAAAAGACAGGAAACGTGGTTTCGGCGGATGGAGAAAAAGGGGATAGTAATTAACTGGCTTCAAAGTAACGACTATTCTTTATTGAAAGAAAGCGTAATGAAGTTTCTACAATGAAAAAACTTTCTTTAATTGATACTTATCTGCGTCATTATTCAACCGGTGAACGGTGGAATTTAGTTGCGAATGATACCGAAAATATTTCTCAGGTTGTTGTAATACCGGCTTACGCAGAAAGAGAAATGCTTTTTTCCACTTTGGCTTCTTTAGCGCAGAACCCACCTTCTTCTTTGGATTATTCTTTTATATTGTGCGTTATTAATAATAAGAACAATTCACCTCTTTCAGCGATTAAAAACAACCTGCAAACAATAAAATATCTGGAAGCTGTGGCGAAAAAAAAGTCTTTAAGAAAATTCAATACTGACCGGGGAATATATCCTCTTTTGCTTACTTTGTCCGATGCGAAATTGAAACTGGGCTACATTGATGCCTCGTCAAAAGGGAATGAAATACCGCAAAATTTAGGTGGCGTGGGAATGGCGCGAAAAATCGGCATGGATATGGCGTTGCGCCTGCTGAAAAAAAATTATGCTCCACGCAATCTGATTTTAAGTCTCGATGCCGATACGTTAGTACAAAATAATTATTTATCGGCAATAAAAAATTATTTTACATCAAAAGTCAAAACGGCGATTATAGCTTATGAACACCCAATGCCATTGAATTATGAAGAACAAGCCGCAATTTGCTGCTATGAAATTTTTTTACGCTACTGGGTGTTAGGATTAAAATATGCAAAATCTCCCTGGGCCTTCCATTCCATAGGTTCAACGATTGTAACGTCAATCGAAGCTTACCTGAAAGTCAGAGGAATGAATAAGCGCGAAGCGGGAGAAGATTTTTATTTCTTAAGCAAACTCGCCAAAATGAGTGAAATTGGTTATATCAAAGAAACATGCGTTTATCCATCGGCGCGTCCTTCCGCGCGTGTTCCTTTTGGAACTGGCAAAAGAATACAAAGATTTATTTCCAGCGATCAGAAAGAAGAATATTTTTTATACGATCCGCAAATATTCGTAGTGTTAGCCGATTGGCTGCAGCTTATGAAGGATCAATTCATTTGCGACGAAGATGAAATATTAATAAAAGCAGAAAGCATCCATCCAATATTAAAGCCTTTCTTGAAAGATTGTGACTTTGCCGCACTTTGGTTAAAAATACGCCGCAATGCGAAAGACGAAAAAACGCTTACACGTCAGTTTAACGATTGGTTTGATGGTTTTAAAACTTTAAAATTGATAAATTATTTTACCAAAGAAGTTTATCCTCAAATTAACATGTTCAAAGCACTGGACCGGATTCTTTCCATGTCGGGAATGTCTGGATTAACACTTAATTCAGGAACAAAAATTCCCAAGTTAGAAGAGCAAATAAAGATTCTGCAATATTTACGAACGGTGACATGACGACAAATATATCGGAGTTAATTCCGCGTAGCTGCCGTTATATCTTTATGAGCTCATTATCCCACGGTGCTTCGCGCCTGGGATAGTTCCCAATAACCTTTGGCTATTGGATAGTTCGACTAACTCTTCAAACTTCGCAATGCTCGTTTTCAGGGAGTCTCTCTACGACTTATAAATATTACTGCACTTCGTTTGTAATATTTGAATCTCACTAAAACTTGGGACTTATTATCGGCGAGTGTCATGATCGCTTAGCTAAAATCCCCATTCGCTGCGCTCAGGGGATAATTCGACTAACGCCTCAAACGTCGCTGCGCTAGTTTTCGACGAGTCTCATTATAATGTTCTTGACGGATATGTGTATTTTACATATAGATCATGAACCCAAAGGGTACTGCCAAATATTTTCGGGGGGAGATTAATGAAAAATATAATCAATAAAAGCTGGATAGCTATTTTTGTTTTGTTTGCTTTTGTTCTGGTGTCAGGTTGCGGTAATAATGATAAAAAGAAGAAAGAATCTCCGGCTTCGGCAGTTGGCACGAACCAGATACAGCCGGCAATTTCGGGGTCTCTCGCATCCAGCGCCGCACCTAATGTTGTAGCTGAACAAGCAGCGGCAACTGATATAGCCGTGAGCGTTGATGGAAAAATTTTGAAAAAATCAGAGTTGGAAAGCAGAATCAAAGAAAAAATCAAAATGTTCAAGGATAAGATACCAGTCGATAAACAAAAAGAAGTTCGGGAAAACATTAAAAAACAATTGACAAATGAATTCATCATGCGAACCCTTTTAATCAATGAAATGGCAAAGAAAAAAATTGAAGTAAGCGACCAAGAAATAAAAGTGTTCACAGATAAAATACAAGCCAGTCTTCCGCCAAACAAAACATTAGATGAATTCCTCAAAGCAAACAAGGTATCTAAGGAAGAAATCGTTTTTGGAGCCAAAGTCGCAAAATTTGCAAATATGGAAATTGGTATAAAAGCAAAGCCGACGCAAAAAGAAGTAAGCAAATTTTATAAAGACAATCCTGAAAAGTTTGTTGCTCCTGAAAGTGTGCACGTTCGTCATATTCTTGTGGCAGTCAACAAAGGTGACAATGATAAAATCAAAGCCGATAAGAAGGAAAAAATAGAAAATTTGCGTAAGCAACTATTGAAGGGTGATGATTTTGCCGAAATCGCCCGTAAAAATTCCGATTGCCCCAGTAAAGAAGCTGGCGGCGATTTGAATTTTATAAGAAGAGGGCAAACAGTTAAACCTTTTGAAGACTCCGCCTTTTCACAGCAAAATAATGCGATTGGTCCGATAATTACAACGGAATTTGGTTATCACATTATTCAGGTGCTGGATAAAAAACCAGCTAAGAAAATAGCTTTGGAAACGGTTAAAGACAAAATTTCCGCTTATCTAGAACAACAAAAGAAATCGGAAGCATTTAATACTGTTTTGAAAAATTTACAACAAAAAGCGAAAATAATTGTTTCTGGAAATTAAGTTAATTTTTGCGCGAAATTTTTATCCGGTTACTTAAAACTGTGCTCATTATCTGGGAAGACGCCATGTTTCACTTCCGCGATATATGTTTTAACTGCTTTTTTAATTTCCAAATTCAAGTTGGCATATTTTTTTACGTGCTTAGGCGTAAATTTGTCATATATTCCCAACATATCATTGATTACAAGAACCTGACCGTCGCAATTAACGCCGGCGCCAATGCCGATAGTTGGAATTGCGAGAGAATTAGTTATTTCGGAAGCAAGACTCTCCGGGATACATTCCAAGACGAGAGAAAAAGCACCCGCTTGTTCTAAAGTTTTAGCGTCTTCAATAATTTTACGAGCGGCATCTTCTTTTTTCCCTTGTACCTTATAACCGCCAATTTGGTGAATGGATTGAGGAGTCAATCCCAGATGGGCCATGACCGGAATTCCGGCAGAAGTAATCTTTTGCACAATTTCAGCATATTCTCTGCCGCCCTCAAGTTTAACGGCTTGAGCATTTGCTTCCTGTAAAAACCGGCCGGCATTGGCTAATGCGGTTTGTCCGGATATTTGATAAGATAAAAACGGCATGTCCGCTACAATCAAAGAATTTTGAGCGGCACGAGAAACTGCTTTGGTGTGATGTAGCATATCTTCCATAGTGACGGGTAAAGTAGTGTCATAACCTAAAACAACCATTCCCAGTGAATCGCCGACCAGGATCATGTCAATATTGCATTCATCCAGAATGGAAGAAATCGCGTAATCATAAGCTGTAAGCACAGTAATTTTTTCTCCCGATGCCTTCATCTTTTTTATGTCTAATGTGGTTTTACGGCTGCTTTTATTTTGATTGCTCATGATTTATGACTCCTTTCAAAATGCTATTCATTATTTTTGCCTGCCGGCTATTCAATGTTCCTTTTTGTTGCGCGACTTTAACTGTTATTAATCCCAGAGAAGAGTACAAAGAGGAATATTGCGGCAGATTTTTATTAATTGTCGTGATGTGCTTTTTAATTGTGCCGAAATCGCCGCGGGCGATAGGACCGGTAAGGGAAGGAATCGAACCGGAATTTTCGATATTTTTAAGGCTGCCGTAAACTAAAGGCAGATAGGCTTTTTTTGCGTCTTTTTCATTCAGTCCGATAGCATGGTAAATAGATTCTACCACGTTCATTAAAGATACAAGGTAATTGGAAGCAAAGCAGGCAGCGGCGTGATAAAGCGGCTTCTGGTCGGAGGAAATAAAAATGGGAATTCCTCCTAAATCGCGTATAATATTTTTTGCCGGCAGTTGGGCTTTCTTGTCCGCCGTAATTCCAAAATAACTTCCGGGAATATTTTGTATGGCCTGATCAATCGAAGAAAAACTCTGCAAGGGATGAATGCTGGCAACATCTGCGCCCGCTTTTTTTGCTGTCTCCAGAAGATCCAGGCCGCCTGCGCCGCTCATATGGAAAACGAATTTGCCTTTTATTGTCGGACAAAGAGCAATCTCCTGGCAAGCAGAAGAAATGGCATCATCGGGGGTAGTGATTAAAATACAATCAGCTTCCTGTACCGCTTCCCGGGGGTTGCGAAAATCTTTTCCCCCTGTATAAGGTAGAGCCCTTTTCAGAGCGGCAGGAGATTTATCGGCAATGGCGATGACTTTATAGCCGGTTTTTCTCAATAAAAAACCGATTGCAGTTCCCACCATGCCTGCGCCAATTATGGCAAAATTATTCAAGGGTCGTTTATTCATATTCAAAATCACTTATATCTTCGCTATCCCTGCATATGGCGGGATACGCATCAAATCCCACGTCGCTTCGCCCGTTCTAAATTATATCCCACAATCCCCATTCGCTTCGCTCAGGAGATAATTCGACTAACGCTTCCTATAGTCAGCTAGTCTCATTAAAAAAAAGGCCTTCCCGCAAAAGGAAGACCTTTATTCGACAGTTTAGTTGAAAATAAATACCGTCTCAGTCGACAAAAGAGATCCAAGCGGTTATCTTATATCTAACATTGAACAAAAACTTAGTCAAACACTTTTTAACCACGGGTATCTACGATACCCTCCGCTGTTCGGGATAATTCGATCTGCAAATTTCAGTACACTTTATTTCTGAAGTTTAGGTCTCATTAAGTAGTCCCACTTAGCTTCGCACGTGGGATAATTCAACTTACAGATATTACTGCGCTACGCTTGTAATATCTGAGTTTCATTAAATTGGAGTTTCACAAATAAACAAACTTGTGTTTGTTGTGGCACTTCGCTATATAGACCACAGGTGAAGTGATGAAGAAAGTAGATTTAATGATGTTTGATTTCGATGGCACGCTTGTTTCTTCCGGTGCTGATTTGATTCAGAGTATAAATTATACTTTGAATGCTCTAAAGCTAAAGGAAAAACCGGAAAAGGAAATTATTAGCTTTGTTGGTGATGGTGTAAGAAAGTTGATTGAAAAAGTGTTAGGAAAAGATCATATGAAATACCATGAAGAAGCTATGATAATTTTTACTGATTACTATGGTAAACATCTTTTGAATAATACCGGACTTTGTCCTCAAGTAGAAGAAGTCTTAAAAAATTTTGAAAATAAAACAAAAATTATTCTGACTAACAAACGCTATAATTTCACTTTGGCCATAGCACAAGGATTAAATATCGCCAAATACTTTGTGGAAATAATTGGAGCCGATTCCACACCATTTCAAAAACCGGATCGACGCGTAATTGATTATATATTAAATAAATATGGAGTGGCGAAAGAAAATACTCTTATCATCGGCGATGGCATCAACGATATTGCCGTAGCAAAAAATTCAGGAATATTGAGCTGCGCTTATTTAAATGGACTGGGTAACAGACAGGACTTGTTAAGTCTTAATGCCGATTATTATTGTGATGATCTTCTGGAAATTAATTCTTTGTTTAATTAATGAAACTCGCTGAAAACGAGCGTAGTGAAGATCGAAGCGCAAGAGGAACAATCTCGCCAACGTAGTTGGCAGGGACGTAGGAATAGATATGATAAAAAAAGTTAATCAAACAATAGAAAAATATAACCTGCTGGAAAAAGGCGAGCGTGTGGTTGTGGCACTATCCGGTGGGCCTGATTCCACGGCGCTTTTGGCAGTTCTTGCCACAATAGCGCAGGAACTGGATTTGGGTTTGATCGTTGCCCATTTCAATCATGGATTACGGGGAACGGAATCAGACGAAGACGAAAAATATTCCTGCGAGTTATCTAAGAAAATGGGATTGGTTTTTGTCTCCGGGAAAATGGATCGAAGAAAAAATAAAAAAGGTGTTTCACCGGAAGATTATTACCGGCGACAACGGTATAGTTTTTTTAATAAAGTTGCCGAAGATTATCAGGCACAAAAAATCGCCTTAGGGCATAATTTGCAGGATCAAGCAGAAACTGTTTTACTGAATATTTTACGCGGTAGCGGCTTGGAAGGCCTTAAAGGTTTTTTACCAATGCGGGATGGCAGATTTATCCGTCCGCTGATGGAAATATCCCGACGGGAAATAATTTCCTTCTTGAATGAAGCCGGGATTCCATATCGTCAGGATAGTTCCAACGAAAACAAAAGATATCTGCGCAATCAAATTAGATCTGAATTGATTCCGTATTTAAAAGAAAAATTTAATCCGAAAATTGAAGAAAATCTGGCGCACATGGCGGAAATATTGCGTCTGGAAGATGAATTCATCAGGCAGCATGTCGATGAAGTTTTGAAATCATCGTTTATTCAAAGGCAGCAAAATCGTATTTTGTTAAAAATAGCTTACATAAATAAACTTCCTCCAGCCATCCGGTTAAGATTATTTAAAACTATTTTAGAAAGTTTAAATACTGCAAAAAATGGGTTTTCCTTTATCCATATAAAATCTCTGGATAATTTGGCGCAAAAGTGCGAATCGGGTAAAAGGGTAGATCTTCCTCTGGGAATTGAGGTCAGACGCGAATATGACGATTTGATTCTGGAGTGGAAGAAAGTCGGCTCAAAACAAATGGAATATGAATATACTATGAATATTTCCGGCTCTCTTTATATTAAAGAAAGGAAGTTTACTATCCGCTCAGAACCTACGACAAAAGAAAATGTTGATTTTAGCGGCCATAATAAAGTTTATTTAGATTTAGATAAAATTCAGCAACCTTTAATAATACGCAATAGAAGAGATGGGGACTGGTTTCAGCCCTTAGGTATGCTTGGCCGGCAAAAAATAAAAACTTTCTTCATTGATCATAAGATACCGCGGTGCGAACGTGATAAAATGGTATTGCTTGTTGATCAACTTTCGGTAATATGGATAGAGAATATGCATTTGAATGACCGGGTTAAGGTAAGTGCAGAAACAAAAAATATTCTGAAGTTAGAAATTATAGACTCGTAAATAGCGGCAAATTTACACAAACTAATCTTTTTATGGCGGTATTAGAAATTATTTGAGTTATATTAAATATTATTATAAAGATTATACCAGTTCGCTTTCTTCGGCTAACTTTGTTGGCAGCGTCGTCGGCTTCCTCAACGTATTAGTATAATACGCCTGCGGAGTCTCCTCCTTGCCGCCGCGTTAGCCTTTAAAATCGAAATGGTATATTATTATGATGTATAATTGATTTTAAGGAGAAAAATATTGAATCAGTTTCAAAAAAATATCGCCCTAGTACTTACTGTAGCGCTCGTTATTTTGCTTGTTTGGCAGCTCTTTAACCAGCCTAAAACAGGTACAAAAGACATAAATTATAGTGAGATGATCGCCTTTCTGGATAAGGGCGAGATCAGTGAAGTAACTATTCAAGGTGATGGCATTACAGGAAAGCTGGTCAATGGTAATGCTTTTAAAACGTATGCACCCAAGGATGATAAGCTGGTGACGCAATTTAGAGAAAAAGGCGTCAAAATTACCGCCAAACCAACGGAAGATTCCTGGTATATGACCATCTTGGTTTCCTGGCTGCCGATGATTCTTCTTGTCGGTGTCTGGATATTTTTCATGCGCCAGATGCAAGCCGGTGGCGGCAAGGCAATGGCCTTTGGTAAAAGCAAGGCACGGTTGATTACCGATAAATCCAAGAAGGTTACTTTTGCCGATGTTGCCGGTATTGATGAAGCCAAGGCCGAGTTGGAGGAAGTTATCGATTTCTTAAAAGATCCCAAGAAATATACGAGGCTGGGCGGAAGAATTCCTAAAGGATTATTGCTTATTGGTCCGCCTGGAACCGGTAAAACACTTTTAGCGCGGGCAATCGCCGGCGAAGCTGACGTGCCTTTTTTGACTATCAGCGGTTCTGATTTTGTGGAAATGTTTGTCGGTGTTGGAGCTTCGCGTGTCCGCGATTTATTCAGTCAAGCCAAAAAGAATGCTCCCTGCATAATTTTTATTGATGAAATTGATGCGGTTGGCCGTCATCGTGGCGCAGGTCTTGGAGGGGGGCACGATGAAAGAGAGCAAACTCTTAATCAACTGCTCGTAGAGATGGATGGATTTGAATCTAATGAGGGCGTGATTCTCATTTCCGCCACTAACCGTCCCGATGTTCTTGACCCGGCATTATTGCGTCCGGGCAGGTTTGACAGGCAGGTTGTTGTGCCTCTGCCTGATGTAAAGGGCAGAGAAAAAATATTTGAAGTTCATGCCCGCAAAGCACCGATTGCGGAAGATGTTGATTTTGCAGTTTTGGCCCGCGGGACGCCCGGAACTTCCGGAGCCGATATTGAAAATCTCATTAATGAAGCAGTGCTCAATGCCGCTCGGGATAATAAAGACAAAGTCAATATGAGAGATTTTGAGTTTGCCAAAGATAAAGTATTAATGGGCACCGAAAGAAAGAGTATGGTTATAAGCGATGAAGAGAAACGCAATACCTCTTATCATGAAACTGGCCACGTTCTGGTGGCGCGGATGATACCGGGAACAGATCCGATTCACAAAGTTACAATAATTCCCCGAGGCAGGGCTTTGGGTCTAACCCAGCAGTTGCCGATAGATGAAAAACATACCTATCCCCGGGAATATTTAGAAAAAAACATCGCTATTTTATTAGGCGGACGAGCTGCAGAGGAAATAATTTTGCATGATTTTACTACAGGTGCCGGCAATGACATTGAACGGGCGACAAATCTAGCCAGAAAGATGGTCTGCGAATGGGGTATGAGCGATAAAATGGGGCCGTTGAGTTATGGGAAAAAAGAAGAGCAAATCTTTTTGGGGAGGGAATTTGCCACTCATAAGGATTACAGCGAAGAAACGGCAAAAAATATTGATATTGAAGTTGTAGCTATTGTTAAGCGAAACTACGAGAAGGCAAAAGAGATTCTCACCGACCATATTGAAATACTGCACAAGATAGCTGAGGAACTTTTGGAAAAAGAGGTCTTAAACGGAGCAGAAATAGATGTCCTGATTGGCAATGTTTTGCCTGATGTGCAACCGGCCTATTCAAAAAAAATATCTTAAATGTCTTCTGTGACTAGTCTGAAGTAAATATTTAAATTAAATTTGATGTTGGCGTAGTCTTGTGAACGTAATTAAAATAAAAAATTTAGAAGAAGCTGCGGCGATATTTAAAAAAATTGGCGTTGATCCTTATGGCATCGACGCTATGGCTTCAAAAACAATAAACATTAATATTTTACTGGAAGATCAACCGTGTAAAATAGCAAATATTATCAAACAAGAAATGCTATCAGTAGGCGGAGATGCCGCTGTTGCCCGGGGAAGCGTTTCCTGTAGTGTTCCTGTAAGCGACATTTTGATAATGGGTACACAAAAACAAATATTGGCGCTGGTAAGAAAAATTGAGAAACAGCCCTTTGGCTTGAATGTAATCGCCAGCAATATATTGGAAATATTAAAAAACATCAGTCAAAATGAATATGTCTTAAAAACATCTCGACGCGAAATTCATTTAGGCAAAAAAACCCTGATCATGGGTATTTTAAATGTTACACCCGATTCATTTTCCGATGGAGGCCTTTATTACAATCAACAAAAAGCTGTTGAACGCGGATTACAAATGCTAGACGAAGGCGCGGATATTATAGATATTGGCGGAGAATCCACACGTCCCGGAGCAGTATCTGTCGAGGCAAGCGTTGAATTGAAGCGAGTTCTTCCAGTAATAGAGAGCTTGGTAAAACTGGTAAAAATACCGGTATCCATTGATACGACAAAAGCAAAAGTTGCAAAGCTCGCGATTGCCGGCGGCGCCGAAATAGTCAATGATATAAGTGCTCTTCATGGAGATAAAAAAATGACCAAAATAATCAAGGATGCGGGCGCTGCCGTGATTCTTATGCACATGCGGGGAAAACCCCGAAACATGCAAAAAGGTGATTTGGTTTACGCTAATCTAATGAGAGAAATTAAGGATTATTTGAAAAAGAGCAGTGAAAAAGCATTGAAGGCGGGTATAGAAAAAGATTGTCTGGTTATAGATCCCGGAATCGGTTTTGGAAAAACTCCGGAAGACAATTATAAAATTATTAAAAATATTTCCCACTTAAAAGAGTTGGGAATGCCGGTAATGATCGGAACCTCCCGGAAATCTTTTATCGGCAAAGTAACCGGAGGCGAACCTGAGCAAAGATTGGAAGGTACGGCGGCAACTGTCACCGCGGCAATAATGAATGGATGCCATATTGTCCGGGTGCATGATGTTGCGGCAATGAAAAAAGTTGCCGCAGTTACGGATGCTATTATCCACACACATTAGGCGAAATAATGATTTGCGGTATTGGAATAGATATGGTCGAAAATGGCCGTTTAGAAAAGATCATCGAAAAATGGGGTATCAAATTTTTAAATAGAGTTTTTTCCGCTGGAGAAATACAATACTGTGGGAAGCATATTCAATCATCAATCCATTATGGAGCCAGATTTGCGGCCAAAGAATCTTTTTTGAAAGCATTAGGTATTGGTTTAGGCAGGGGTGTAAAATTAAGCGATATTGAAGTTGTTCACGATAAAAATGGGAAGCCTGTTCTTGCGCTATACGGTGGAGCCAAAGTTCAAATTGAAAAAAAGAAGATTACAAAAATTCATTTGAGTTTGACACATACGAAAAAATACGCCACAGCTATTGTTTTATTGGAGAAAAAATAGTGAGTCCCAAGTTTTAATGAGACTCAAATTTCACAAGCGCAGTGTAGTGAAATTTGCAAGTCGTAGTGAGACTCTCTGAACTATAGTGAAGAGCTAGTCGAACTATCCAATAGCCAGAGGCTATTGGGAATTATCCCACATGCGAAGTCATGTGGGACTGTATAGCAAATGTAACTATCCTAGGAGCGCAGCGATTGTGACTCCAGCTGAGAGCGAATGAAATGAAGCTTGAAGCGTAGGAGGAACAATCCCGCTAACTAAGTTGGCAGGGACGTAAGATAATGAGCACCTTAAAACTATCCTAGGAACGTAGGGACGCGGTATTAAATACTTTTTATCGCTATTTTAAATGAATCAGAAAAACACAAAGATTGAAATAATATCTGTAAGCGCCGATCAGACCAGCGAAATAGCGCGCTTCATTGGAGGGAAGTTAAGAAAAGGTGATATCTTGGCGTTATCGGGGGAACTTGGTTCCGGTAAAACTTGTTTTACCGGCGGTTTAGCCCGTGGATTGGGAGTTGACGAAAAATATCAGATTACGAGTCCGACTTTTACTTTGATTAATGAATATCCGGCTCGCTTTAAACTTTATCACTTTGATGTGTATCGGCTAAATGGTTATTCTGAATTCGAAGATTTAGGTTACGAAGAATATTTTTGCGGGGATGGCATTGTTGTCATCGAGTGGGCGGAAAAAATAGTTAAAATTCTTCCCGCAGATACTTTTTTTATTAGTTTTGAATATATTGATGAAAACAGGAGAAAAATTATTATAAAAGGACTGAAAAGCAGATTGAATGAATTGGCAATAGATACAAAAATGGAGGTTGGTTAAAATGGCTTTAGTTGTTCAGAAATTCGGTGGAACATCGGTTGCGGATATTGATAAAATAAAAAATGTGGCCGCAAAAGCAATCCGGGAGAAAAAAGCAGGAAATGAAGTTGTTGTGGTTTTATCGGCAATGGCCGGTGAAACGGATCGTCTCATAGCTCTGGCTAATAAGGCTGCGGAATCGCCCAATGAAAGAGAATATGACTCATTAATTTCCACAGGTGAACATGTTACGGTGACCTTGCTGGCTATAGTTTTAAACGCCATGGGTTATCAGGCAAAATCATTTTTGGGATTTCAGGTCAAGATATTAACAGATAAAGCATATAAGAAAGCAAGAATTTCACTTATCGATACGGAAGCAATTAAAAAAGAACTCAAGCATGGAACAATAGTTATTGTAGCCGGTTTCCAGGGTGTTGATGAAGACAACAATATTACGACTCTCGGTCGCGGTGGTTCCGATACAAGCGCAGTTGCTCTCGCGGCGGCTTTAAACGCGGATCAATGTGACATTTATACGGATGTGGACGGTGTCTATACAACGGATCCGAATGTCTGCAATAAAGCGCGGAGGCTGGATAAAATTTCTTACGATGAAATGCTGGAAATGGCTATGACCGGCGCGAAAGTTTTACAACCCCGTTCCGTGGAAATGGCTAAAAAATATAATGTTCCTGTTTATGTGAAATCAACATTTTCCGATAAAGGAGGAACTCTTGTGACTAAGGAGGATAAGGATATGGAAAAAGAAATAATTTCAGGCATAACTTATGATCGTGATCAAGCCAAAATCACGGTGGTTCATGTTCCGGATAAGCCGGGTGTGGCAGCCAGTTTGTTTACGCCTTTGTCGGAGCACAATATCAGCGTCGATATGATTATTCAAAATGTCAGTGCGTCAGGTTTTACCGATCTTACTTTCACTGTATCCAAAAAAGAAATGAAAGAAGCTCAGAAGATAGTAAATGCCACCGCTAAAGCAGTTGGAGCAAAAAAAGTTGAAGTTGACGATGATGTAGCCAAGGTATCTATAATTGGCGTAGGAATGGTGAGTCATTCCGGTGTTGCGGCTAAAATGTTTACGACATTAGCCAATGAAGGCGTAAATATTATCATGATTAGCACATCGGAAATTAAGATATCCTGTATCATTCAACGAAAATATACAGAGCTTGCTGTAACTGCTCTGCATGATGCTTTCGGGCTGGAGAAAAAATAGTTCTATGACTATTTCCGAAGGTCAAATAAAGGGGCTAATCGCGGTTTGCTTAACTTTGGCGATTATTCCCTTTTTTATTTTTTTATACAGTTTATTCAGCAACTATAAAGCTCCTGCTTTTACCGATCAATTAGATAATTCACTGGCAATAGAAGTCGTGGAAAATGATCAGCCCAAAGGAATTTATTTCGTTGGTTCTGAAACTTCGTCAGAACAGTTATTGAAAAATGCCGGTATCGGAGAATTTTCATTTCCAGACTTTAAGCTTAACGATGGAATGAAAATCATGATTAATTCAGCTTCAGGAAATCAAGATGTTGTTATTGCGAAAATATCTTCTGCCGAAAGACTGGCTTTGGGTATGTCGCTTGATATTAATCAAGTTACAGAAGATGAATTGCTTTTAATAACCGGGATTGGTCAAGCAACTGCCCAAAAAATATTATACTTACGTGATAAATTAGGCCGGTTCCGTAATATTGAACAATTAATGGAAATAAAAGGAATTAAAGAAAAAAAATTGGCAAAAATCCGAAAATATTTATATGTCGAAAAGCAGCAGCAATGAATCCCACGGCACTACGCGCCTGGGATAATTCCACTTACGCTTCAAACTTCACTACGTTCGTTTTCAGCGAGTGTCATTATTGGTTGCTGTATGATTTGTAAAAACTCAGAACGCGCCTTACATAATTTTGAGTTTCCCGATAAGGAGGGATGTTGTAATTATATTTAGCAACGGCCTTTTCTCCGGCGTTGTAAGCGGCAAGGGCAAGATCTAGATTGCCTCTGTAGGTGTTGAGAAGATAACGCAGATAACGCGCTCCTCCTTCAATATTTTTTTCCGGATGAAAGCTATCGTCGACTTTTAGATCAGATGCCGTTTTCGGCATCAATTGCATTAAACCCTGCGCTCCCACCGGTGAAACAGCCCGATGATTAAAATTGGATTCCGCTTTGATGACCGCTTTTATCAGGGCAGAATCAAGTTTAAATTTATCGGCGGCTTTGGTGATAAGGTAATCGTATTTATTTACGTCAATATTAGGCTGGAAGAGAATTCGTTTTTCTTTCATGATCATGACATATTTGGCGTTATGATCGGAAGGCATGTTAGTCAGATGCAGAACGCCTTCCTTATCCACATACTTGTAAATGTCGGCCTGAGCAATATTGACTGCCGTAATTATGAAGGCAGCTATAACTGCCGCAGCTGTCCGTAGGAATAAGATTCCGTTGAATTTGATAAAGTGTATGTTTGAATCTATTTTCATACTTATATGTTACTTTATCCGTAATTTTAGTTCAACAACTTTTTAAGGCATAAATTAACTGATGACTTAGATAAAACAATGCGCAAGCGGATATTTTTAAAACACAGCAACAGATAATCATTCTCAACACTAGATGGTCATCCCGCCGTCTATTGCAAGTACCTGCCCCGTTACATAACTTGACGCGTCCGAAGCCAGATAAATAACAGCTCCTACCATTTCCTCCGGTTCGGCCGGCCGCGCCAGCGGGGTTCTACTCATTGCTATATTAAGAATGTCCTGATTTTTCCAAAGAGCTTCGCTGAAGCGAGTTTTAGTTAAGCCGGGAGCGATAGCGTTTACCCGGATATTGTATATGGCCCATTGTTGAGCCATCACTTTTGTTGCCATAATCACCGCGGCTTTGCTTATAGAATAAACAGGCAGTATGTCGGGAGTAATTCCGGCGATGGATGCAACATTGATGATTTTACCTCCACCTTTTTCTTTCATTATCCGGGCCACAGTTTGACTTAAAAAAAACAGACCTTTGAGATTAAGGTTCATAATGGAATCCCAGGCGCGATCGTCTATATCAATAGCCGAGGCCATTGTGGGATTTGTGGCGGCATTGTTTATTAGAATGTCAATTTTTCCGAACTCCGCCATGACTTTTTCGACGAGATTATTTATTTCTTCCATCTTACCTATATGGGCCGCTACTGGTAGGCATTTTCTTCCCATTTTTTTTATTTCCGCCGCAACCTTTTCCAGATCGGCTATTTTCCGGCTGGCAATGGCGACATCGGCGCCGGACTGCGCCATTCCCATAGCGATTGCCTGGCCGATTCCCCGGCTGGCTCCGGTGACTAAGACAACCTTATTGTTAAAAGATAAATCCATTTTTATTACCTCCTGAGAGAAATGAGATTTTTTATAATTTAAATTAATCTGGTATTGCAGCCATTAATCGCATTAAATAAATCTTTCTCTTTTTGCCGCATTTTATTTGTTTCTTTTTTTGTCGTATTTTCGTGATTATAACCCAACAAATGTAAAATTCCATGAATTATCAGAAATTCAAGCTCCTGAGTAACAGTTAGATTTCCTTTAATAGCGTCTCGTTGAGCAGTCTCGACAGAAATAATAATGTCACCAAGAATTTGAGGATTTATATTGCTGTATTCGCCTTCTCGCAAAGAAAAGGAAATAACGTTAGTTGCCTTATCCCTTTCCAGATATTGTTTGTTTAACTGTTTAATATTTTCATCATCAACGAAAGAGAGGCTGATTTCCTTATCCGCGCAGTCGAGAATCTTCAGAATCTTTAAGACTATGCAGCGAATATTGCGCTTATCTATTTTAATTTTATTTTGATTGTTTCTGATCTGCAGTTTCATTAATTTCTTTTTTGCCGTTTGTTTCTTTATGTGCCGGTTCCGGATAATCAACACGATGGTGAAAAATTCCGGTGAGAATTTTAGTGAATGTTTCCGCTATAGTATTCAAGTTTCTTAAAGTTAATTCGCACTCATCGAGTTGCCCATCCATATAGATGCGTTCAATTCTTTCTCTGACCAGAGAACGAATTCTGGCCGGAGTTGGATTAGACAGAGTACGCGAAGACGCTTCGATAACATCGCCCAGCATTACCAGGCCTGCTTCTTTCGTCTGTGGTTTTGGTCCCGGATACCGGAAATCACTTTCCGATAAAGAGCGGATCGATTCATCTTTATTTTTTTTAGCTTTGTCGTAGAAGTAACTAACAATATTATTGCCGTGATGCTGGCGGATGATGTTAATAATCTGCCGGCCAAGTTTGACTTGAGAGGCTAGTTCACAGCCATCCTTAACATGAGAAATTATGATCAAACTGCTCATTTTAGGAGATAACTTGTCATGTCTGTTATCGGAATTGGACTGGTTTTCAATAAAGTACTGAGGTTTTGTCAATTTGCCTATATCATGATAGTAGGCACTTACTTTGGCCAGTAGAGAATTGGCCCCGATAGCTTCGGCTGCCGCCTCCACCAGAGAGGAAACAATGATGCTATGATGATATGTTCCGGGCGCTTCGATAATCATTCTTTGGAAAAGAGGTTGATTAAGGTTGGCCAGTTCCAGCAGCTTAATATCAGTTATAAAACCGAAAGCGCTTTCAAAAATTGGAGTGATCCCGGCTACAAGGATTCCTGTAAGAATTCCTCCGGCGAACCCCATCATTAACCGTAAAAACAAATCATCGAATAAATTTCCCGTGATCAGGTTTAGACAAACAATCGCCGCCATATTTATAATTCCCAAAAAAATACCGATTCTTAAAAAAACAGAACGCTGACGTATGCGGACAATTTGATAAGAAGCGGCAATTGATCCTAAAAAGGAAAAAAGAGGGAGAATAATTTTTTCATCAAAGATGAAACCAATCAGGAAAGATGTAAGCACGCTTATAATCAAGGCAACGTTTCTATTAATCAAGATGGCTATCATCATTGCTCCCAGCGCAAAGGGTATGGCAAAATAACAAGCATCGGTTGATATGGATGGAAATGCTCTGTTGACGGCAATGGAAATGAAGATTCCTACTTTAATAAATAATATTTGTAACAGGGCAATAATTCCAAAAACAAACAAGTCAACGTTGGAGCGAGCAGAAGCTTTAATCCAGTTTCTTGTGCGCCAACAGTATAAAAGAATAGAAAGAAAAATTGATGTGAAGAAAAATCCCAGAAAAATTGTAAATCTGGAAGATTTGCTATCCTCGGCAGATTTAAAGAAAGCATTTAACTTGGCTAACTCCAAATAACCGATTTTTTCTCCTTCTCGAACGATCATTTCATTTTTTTGCACCTGGAAAAATACCGGATTTGTATCACCGGTATCATTTTTCTTCAGCTCAGTTGCTTGTTGATCTTCAACCAGAAAAGAATGATCGGCTTTAATATTCTTGGGGGCAATCATTCCTTGTTTAAATTCCGGTGCGGAAAAATGAATTTCCGGCGCCAGGATGATAGCCAAAATTAAGCAGAGAATGACAGCTATAGCCCATCTTTGAAAAAGGCTGTTTTCCAAAAAATTAAGAGGAAAATTATTTTTTTCCAATAACTTCTTGAAAATTTTTACCGCTTTATTTTTCGTTGATTCGAGAAAATTCATAAAAATTATTTACTGGAGTTAGTAGTTTTTTCTCTATCTAAACGAGCATAAGCTTTAATGACATCCTGAACTAACGGATGCCGGACAACGTCAATTTCCGAAAAATGAACAAAGCGGATACGATCAATTTTTTTTAAGATGTGTTCCGCTTCGATTAATCCGGAAACTTTTTCCAGGGGCAAATCAACCTGGGTAATATCTCCGGTGATTATTGCCTTAGAGCCAAACCCGAGCCGCGTTAAAAACATTTTCATTTGTTCGGATGTAGTATTTTGTGCCTCATCTAAAATAACAAAAGAATCGTTAAGCGTTCTGCCCCGCATAAAAGCGAGAGGCGCAACTTCAATCAACCCTTTATTGATAAGGGCGGTTGCCCTTTCCATATCTATCATATCATAAAGCGCATCATACAGGGGGCGCAGATAAGGATTAACTTTTTCGGCCAAATCTCCCGGTAAAAAGCCCAGTCTTTCACCGGCCTCCACCGCGGGACGTGCCAGAATTATCCGTTGAACTTTCCTCTCCAGTAAATGCGATACGGCCATGGCCATAGCCAGATATGTTTTTCCCGTTCCGGCAGGACCTATGGCAAAAACCATATCAAAATTTCGCATATATTCAATATAAAGCCGCTGCGCTATACTTTTGGGGGTAATTATACGTTTTTTGGAAGAGATAAAAACAGTGTCCAGGAATATGCGCGCTAATTCGAAAGTTACATCTTCGGAAAGAATACGATGAGCATAGTCGATATCGGAAGGTTGAATATGCCAACCTTTTTCCATTATCGAATAAAGCTGCTGCAGCATGGAGCTGATCTTGCGGACATTGCCATTCTTGCCGGAGATAGTAATGTTATTTCCCCAGGCTTTTACCGTGACCGGCTCCAGATTTTCGATAAGTTTCAGGTGCTTATCGTGTTCGCCGCAAAGATTTTTTAGTAAATTATGATCCGCAAAGGAAATTTTCTCTACGGATACACTCTTGGGTGCTTGTTTCAATGAGTTTTCAGCCTCTAAAAAGAGATATCACTCAAATCTTAATAAAATTATGATTCATTATATTATACCAAATTTATTGTTGAAACTCCAATTCTAATGAAACTCAGACATTACAAGCACAGTGCAGTAATATCTGTCAGTTGAATTATCCCACGTGCGAAGCTAAGTGGGACTATAACAAAGTGCATAACCTGAAGGTCATCTACGACTGAAGCTTGCAGGTTGAACAATCCCGCAAAGCGGAGGGTTTAATAATCCACAGCTTGCCTTGGAGTTCATACCCGTGATTGCAAATTGGTATTACCATAAATTCAGGCGCAGGTTTCTATCACTTTGATTTGTCCAATGCAACACAATTTAATACTGCAAAAAGAGGTGCGCGAAGACCTTTGCATTACCTAGCATATTGTCAATCGGGCAATTTTCGTCCGGCTGATGAGCTGTTTGTTTGGTTTTAGACCAAACTGCTACGGGATAATCATTCTTGCGGATATAGGAAGCAACTGTTCCGGCACCCACGCCGCCGGCAAATGCTTTTACATTGTAAACCGTTTGAATGGCTTCAGTAAGCGCTTTGACGACTGGAGCGTCAGGCGAAGTCGGCTTTGCCGATTGCACGTATTGCGCGGTTGATATTTCTATCTGAACCTTGAATTTCTTTTCAATTGCATGAACAATTTTTTGTATTGCCGTCATGACATCCTGTAAGTCATAGTCCGGCAGAATACGGCAATCTATGCAAAAAACATCTTCACCGGGAATGGTGTTGATATTGCCGATGTTTGCTTCTTTTTTTGTCGGTTCAAACGTGCTTTCCGGCGGATCAAAAAGGGGATCGGATTTGGGAAATAGTTTTTTCAGTTTGGCTAATTTTGTCACCAGATGCGATGCCGCAAAGAAGGCATTATTGCCTAATTGCGGATTACTGCCGTGACATTGCTTTCCTATCGTTTTAAAACATAGCCAGAGAATACTCTTTTCGGCGACCTCAATCAATGATCCTTCGGGATTTCCCGAATCAGGAACTACAATCAAATCATCATGACCAAAAAGATTATCCGTGGAATCTATCATGTAATATAGTCCCTTATTGCTTGATGTTTCTTCATCGGAAACAAAAGCTAGATTAATCGAATTAGCCGGGGTTAATCCCTCATCGATAAGAGCCTTAGCGGCAAAAATGGAAGCCACCATGTCCTGTTGATTGTCTTCCACGCCACGGCCAAAAATATGGCCGTCTTTTACATAGGCGTTATAAGGATCATGGCTCCAAAGACGTAATTCACCCGGTGGAACAATATCCATATGACTAATAATCCAGATAACCTTGTTTTTATTTTTACCTTCTATTGTCGAAGTGAAATTAGGACGGATGCCGGAAGAAACTCTATTATCCGGCGCATCATAATTCCGGAAATTTTTGAAACCCAATTGAATAAGGCGGTCTTTTAAAAGATTAGCCTTCAACAATTCACCGTCACCGCCGTTTTCCGGGCCTACTGCCGGAGTGGCGCTGAGAGCAATTTGCAATTCGATCATTGCTTCGCGGTAAGAGTCGATTCGCTGAACAATCCGTTTGAATATATCTGCATCAATCATAAAAATTTACCTTTAATGGGAAACTAGTCTTCAGGAGTTATTAGAATATACCGGCCTGTCGTCCAAGATTCGTCAAACTTTTTGCCGTCACCTAAAATTAAGACGACGTTTTTTGTTTTGTTCAAATATTTACCGGCAACTTTATTCAAATCTTTAGGAGTGACGTCTTCTATTTTATTCCGGTAATTAAGGAGAAAATCCGCGGGCAATTTTTCATATTCTATATTCATCTGTTGCCAGGCAATTTGTTCGGGAGTAACAAAAGAAAAGATAAAACCATTTTTAATCGATTTCTTGGCCCAATCGATTTCTTTGTCTGTAATCGTGTTGGAGGACTGAATATTTTCCAATACGGAATTGAGCAGGGAAAGAGTTTTCAAGGTTGAGGATGTTTTTGTAAAGGCATAAGTGCCAAAAACTCCGTAGGCAGGTTTAGGGCGGTAAAAGCTCCCGGCGCTGTAAGCTAGGCCTGCATTATTGCGCACGACGCTAAAAATTCGTGAAGGAAAACCGCCGCTGCCGATAATAAAGTCAAGAACGGTGAAAGCATAAAAATCAGGATCATTTTTGCTTGCGGCAAATTGGCCGCTGATAATTGTAGATTGAGAAATTTCTTTATCGATGTAATAAACCCCGGCATTTGATTTTTGAGGAGGCGAAGGAACCTTGGCCGGAATAGCGTTTGCCTTCCAATCACCAAAATACCGGCGGAATTTATTTATAGCTTCCTCCTTGGTAATATCTCCGCTTACGGCAAACATAATATTATCGGGCTGGAAAAACCGGCCGTGAAATTTGATTAAATCATCGCGTTCAATATTGGCGAGTGATTTATGCGAGGGAAAGCGTCCGCGCGGGCCTCCGCGATAGATAAGGCGATTGAATTCACGGAAAGCGAGGCTTTGCGGGTCGTCTTTCAGCCTTCTTAATTCTTCGTTCTTTAATTGCCTGGCCAACTCAAATTTATTTTGTTCAAAAGCAGGTTGGATAAGTATTTGAGCCAGTAAATCGAGGCCTTGGTCAAGGTCTTTGTTTAAAATAGAAAAAATAACCTGAGCTGATTCCATAGACATGGCAATTGCCGCGGATGCGGCCATGAAATCAAATCGAGAGTCAATTTCCGCGCTGCTTAATTTTGCTGTTCCTCCGGTTCTCATGACATAGGTAGTTAATTCAGCAACACCTTCTTTGTTGTCCGGATCATACATTGTTCCGGTTTTAATCAGAGCCTTGATATTAACCAAGGGCAATTCGTGGTCTTCCAGAATGTAAAGGACGATCCCGTTTTCCAGAACCACACGTTGAGTCTGCGGCGGATTAAATTGCAGCGGCGGATAATTAATTTTGTCCGGGGAGGGCAGTTGAGAACTTGACGCTGCTGCTGCGGGAAGATCGCCTCCGGTAATTACGAAGACGGTCAACAGTAAGAAAGTAAAAAATTTAATGGATGTATTCATTATTTTATCTATCATATAAGTCCGCGTTTAATCCTTTTAGTAAAACTCCAATTCCAAAAGCGAAGCGCATTGGAATTGGCAAGTTGAACTATCCCGCGCAGCGGAGGGCATAATGACCAGCAGCTTGTTATGGAACATTATGCCCGTGATTTGTTAGTACAGCTATCGTGCGGTTTTCTTTATTCAGATAAAGTTTTGCCGCCTTTTGAATATCTTCCGCCGAAACCTTATCAGTGATGTTTAAATAATTGGATATATATCTGTAATCGCCCAGCAATACTTCATAATAAGATAACGTTGCGGCAAGTTCGCCGTTGGAATCAAGATTTTTAATATAATCCATTCTTAACTGATTTTTAGCTTTGGCCAATTCCATATCCGGCACCGGTTGAGTTTTAATTTTCTCTATTTCGCGAAGAATAACATCTTCGAGTTCCGCGCTTGTATGAGGATAACGAGGCTTGGCAAATATCGTAAAAAGGTTCGGATATCTTGTTGCCGGCACACCGTTGGAAGCGCTCACGCTTTCCGCGATCCCCATTTCCGTTACCAGTAAATTATATAATCTGCTCGTTCTGCCTTTAGTCAGGATTGTTTCAAGAACATCGAAAACATAGTCATCGTAGGCAGGAGCTGTGGGTTTGTGATAGCCAATAATCATCATCGGATTGGCATCGAATAGCACTTCTACTTTTCTTTCTTCGATTTGCGGAGGCTCCGCAAGGACCACATTTTTCTTTTTATTGTTCGTGGGAATCCGGCCGAAATATTTTTCGATCAATTTTAATGTTTCCGGAGGATTGATATCGCCGACCACAGCAATCACAATGCTTTCCGGTGCTCTATATTGGGCAAAGATTTTCTTAACCGCGTCCGGACTTAAGTTCATGATATCCTGAGTCCAGCCCAGTATCGGCCTTCCGTAGGGATGTACTTTATAAGCGGCGCTTAAAAATTGTTCGTATAATTTACCGTCGGGGTCGGATTCCACACGCTGCCTTCTTTCTTCCATCACCACATCGCGTTCCGTGTAAAATTCACGAAAGACAGGATTCAAAAGGCGATCCGATTCAATTCTTGCCCAGAGCTCGATTTTATTGGCGGGCAGGCTGACCTGATAAGTAGTAATGTCCTGGCCGGTAGAGGCGTTCATATCCAATCCGCCGTTTTCCGTGTAGAGGCGGTCAATTTCGTTGGGGATGGAATATTTTTTTCCTTGCTCCTGTAGTTTCTTTAGCTTTTTGGATAGCTCTTGAATAATTTTTGGATCGGCCTTTTGGCCTTTTCGTTTTTCTTTATCCAGGGCGTTGCCTGTTTTTTCGATTGCATCCAATATTTTCTTTTCGGCCATGTAATTTTTGGTGCCGATGGTTGTGGTGCCCTTAAACATCATGTGTTCACAAAAATGGGCTGCGCCGCGTTCGCTGTCCGTTTCATCCGCGGCGCCAATACGATGCCGGATATATAGAGAAACAGTCGGGCTTAAATGACGTTCCAGCATCAACACCGTTAAACCGTTTTTCAGTTTGGCTTTAACGACTTTCTTTTCAAGATCAAAACCGTAAGAATGGCCGGAAATTAAAAAAACAGCCACCAGCGCAAAAGCAAATCGGGCAATATTATTGTGAGACTCAAATTTCAAAAACGAAGTGAATAACCTAATAACCTGAAGGTCACGCGAGGTCACTCGTTGAAATTTGTAAGTCGAACAATCCCGCACAGTGGAGGGTACAATACCCCGCAGCTTGCTGCGAAATTGTTTCCAAAGCTTGCTTTGGGGGTCATACCCGTGATTTCGTTTCATCATTAACAATTCCATCTGTTTGTTTTTTAGTAAATAAGCGTGAGAAAAAATAAATGATTCCAACAATACAAACTAAAATTAAAAGGGAAGCAGAAAAAAAATACATGACGAATTCCAGGGGATTCTTTAAGTTATATGAACCCAATAACGTATTGACGCCGATAATTAAGAAAAGCAAAGATAGAAGTAAGACGGCAACATTTTTAATCCAGATTAGAAAAAGTGTCATATATTATTTATCCATAATAGTCATTCCCGCGCAGGCGGGAATCCAGATTTTTTGTTTATAATAATTTACTCATCGTTTAATTTTGTTCAACATGAAATTAACTATCTATTCATCCTTAACATAAGGGACGTTTTTTTTATGCCGTGATCCTGGATTCCCGCCTTCGCGGGAATGACAAGAGGGAATAACCAATTAATTATTTTTTCCGTATTAAATCATTTACAAATTATTTTTTAGCTTCTTCTTTAATTCCTCGTAAACGGCGTAACTAAAATCGTTGTTTTGGCAAGGGAGCAATGAATTATTATGATATACCGGTTCGCTTTGAATGTCAAAGGGGGATGCAATTACCGCTTCCGCCCACATCTTTGTGCCGGGGATGGGCGAATATTCGGCCAGCACCGGCTTGGCGCCGCATTCCCGGACAAAGTCGATGCTAGCGCTGACTTCCGCGGCGCTTTGACCAGGCAGGCCGCAGAGAAGGTAAATTCCTATATCATCTGTTTTATAACCAGCATTTTTCAAATGACGCACACCTTCAAACAATTCTTCATTTATTACTTTGCCTCCTGTCTGCTTCTGCCTTTGGAAATCCGCTGTTTCAAAGCCGAAGCGAATTGTCTTGAATCCCGAATCGTAGAGTAATTTACTTAACTCTTTGTCTATTTCCCGTAAATGCAATCCGTTAGGACAGTGGAACTGACAGGATAAATTTCTTTTTCGGACTTCGTGCAGTAGAGGCACAATCATTTCCTGAGGCTTGACTAGCAAGGCATCGTCGTAAAAACTAAAATTCTTCACGCCGGTTATTTTTTGCCAGTATTCAATTTCGTCAACAACTTTTACAGGATCACGCCGCCGGAATTTGTCATTAAAAATATGCGAAGCACAGTAACTGCAGTGATATGGGCAGCCACGGGAAGTGGTAATGGGCAGTTGATCAATATTGCGGATTAAATCAAACGCGGGGTAGGGCAGGGAATCAAGGTTTTCGCTATCGGGCATAAAGGAAGGTTCTTCACCAAATAAATCCTTTAGCAACTGAAGAACTTGTTTTTCTCCCGCGCCGGAAATTACAAAATCAGCGCCGGAATATTTTATAGCATGATTGTAACAAAGAGTCGCGTATTTGCCGCCCAGCACAAGGGGAATGGAAGGCAATGCTTCTTTGATTATTTTAATCGCTTCAAAAACTCCAGGATACCAGTAAGTCATCATCGAAGTGATTAAAACAATGTCTGTATCCTGATGGTTTTTCAATTCCTCGCGAAATATTTCCGGTGTAACCCCATAGCGGCAATAATTTTTCGAGATCATTTTTAGACTGTCGGGCTTGGGAATAACCTGCCGGAAGAATTTGCCCCTGCCGTAAGAATGGCGCTGCGGCCGTTTGTGACCTTCTTTAAGCATCGCGGGGTGATAAGGGTCAAGGCAATCGATAAAGTTAATCCGGTGACCGTTTAGGCGCAAAAGACCGCCTAAATATAATAGTCCCAAGGGTTTCAGCCAGAAATCATAAGCCGCGAAATCGTGAATCCAGGGGTTTATTAAAAGAATTTTTTTACTCATACCGAGTTGCCTTCATTCGGCTATCTTTGTTGGCAGCGTCATCGGCTCCTCGACGTATTGTAACATACGACTGCGTCGCCTCTTCCTTGCCGCCTCGATATCCTTTTGCATACAACTCGGTAGTATCACAGACGTCGATTATTTACAAAATCAATTGCCGATTGAGTAGTGTCCTAATTTGCCGGATGGAGAAGGATTGGAATTTATTTTTATGTGATTATGAGTTTGACACAGGTAAAAATGGTGATAATATAAAAACATGCCTATACGAATTGATATCGCTCTTGCATGTGCCCTTGGGATATTGGGAATAATCATGTATTTGATAACCAAAACTCCCTTAACAATAATTCTTTTACTGGTAATTGCGTTTGCATTATCATTCTATATCGTTTGGACTTTCCCTTTCATAAAAAACTCTATTTTAAGGAGATTAGGTGGATTATTATTTGTTGCAGCGTGCTTGTGTATTTTTGGATATAATATTTGGCCTGTTAAACAAGAGCAACTTCCACCATCAAAACCGCCAAAATCTACCGAAAAAGTAGAGGAACCGACAAAAAAACCCCCACAAGTTAAAACACAACCAAAATAGCCAGAGACAGAAAAACAGGAACTTCCCGAGGTGACACTTCGGTTTGTTTATAAAAAAGAACCAGCTTTAGTATTAGATAATGTTTCGGGGAAAATTGCCCGAGAAATAAAATGGGGAGTATTCTTATGGAATTATGATCTTCCTGAACGCAACGATCCATTACCAATTCCAGTAGCTACCTTTGATTGGTTAAGGCCGCACGATCACAGTGGACCCTTAGATTTATTTGGTTTACCCAATGTTCCGACTTTCGTAAAAGCTGGAGATCGGCTATTTGGAACTGCATCAGTTATTTGCCCAGAGTGTAGTAGGGGAAGGACATTTTTTATATATATAAAATTGGGAGAAGGGGGATGGTATGTTGAACATCTGACAGAAAAGTCTGGTGGTATGATTGTGCCTAAAGATTTCACGAAAGAGGGGAGAATGCGCTTTTATGAAGAAATATTAGCCCTCCCTGTACAATCAAGAATCCCCATACTTGATCTATTTTAGGCGATAAGCTCTTTAAATTCCATTTTAGGAGCATTTAACAATTTTATGAAAGTATCTAAATATTTATTATCGGAATAAAGGAAAGTTTCTATTTATTGACTAATCTTTGCTATTGCTAATTTTCCTGATGATAGTTAATTATTCCACTACAAATTATTAGGGGTATTATTAATGTTGAAAAATGAGCATTACCGGAAGCTGGAGAATATGATGCATTCAGCGCCGATTGTTAAACTGGCGGGCGCGCGTGTGGAAATCAGCCAAGGGCAGGCCGAAATTACATTGCCCGTTAAGCAGGAACTTTTTCATGCGGCGGGCGCGCTGCACGGCGCCATGTATTTTCTGGCGCTGGATAACGCGGCTTTTTTTGCCGTCAATTCACTGGTCGAAGACGTTTTTGTCTTAACCGTAAGTTTTAATGTCTATCTTCTCCTGCCTGTTGATCAAGGCGTTATAAAAGCAGTCGGTAAAGTAGTTAATTCTTCAAAAACTCAATATCTGGCGGAGTCTGTTCTATACGACGCGGAAAACAGGGAGATTGCCCGAGGCAGTGGAGTTTTTGTCAAAGGCAGGGTTAAGCTTACGCCCGAGATAGGCTACAAATAAAAATCGCTTATAGTTCTTCAAAGTTAATTCTATTCAGCGGTTCCACTGACGAATAAGCCAAAATTTACAATGTCTTACTTGTACCGTCATTAATTGACTTCACCAGTCTTTTATGTTAATTAGTCAACCCGTATATAAAAGTTATTAAAAATATTTAGTTATTTGTTTCTGAGGCCTGAAAAGCGTGAAAAAGACTACTCTGGCAAAATTTTTTTTGAGGTCTTTTTTTATACACGCAACGCTTAACTTCCGGCGGATGCAAAACCTGGGTTTTACCATGGCGATAATTCCCCTAATCCAGGAATTGCGGTTACAAAAAAAGGATTCAGAAAGAATGTTGACCATGCACTTGCAGATGTTTAATACCAATCCCTATTTTTCTGCATCGGTAATCGGTTCCGTTGTTCGTTTGGAAGAAGAACAGGCCGGTAAGGGTGACGCCTTGGATATTCCTCCGATTAAACAAAGTTTGATGGGATCTTATGCCGCTATAGGCGATATTTTTTTTTGGGGCGCCCTGAGGCCTTTTGCCTCGATTATTGCCGTTATTTTAGCCTACATGGGGTCAATACTTGCTCCTGTTGCGTTCTTGTTAATCTATACACCGGCTCACTTTTGGATAAGATTAAAGGGTTTTATCGAAGGTTACCGGCAGGGAAAGAAGGGTTTTGAATTTATTCGCTCTTTGGATTTACCTCGTGTTGCCGTAAAAATTCGCTGGCTTTCTTTGATTATACTGGCAGGTTCAGTTATCTGGCTGTCTTGTTATGGGTGCTGGCCTTTTATAAAAACCAATGGCGTTATTATGAAATTAACGGCGATGGTAGTTGTTTTGTTATGTCTTTTATTGATTAAAAAAGGTGTATCGCAAGTTTATATTATTTATGGCGCTGTTGTGATATTTTTTCTTATTTCATGGACGGGATTTATTAATTGACAGAAACCAGAACCTTAAAGTTAAAAAATAAACTGGGAATGCATGCGCGGTCGGCGGCGTCTTTTGTAAAAGTAGCTCAGCAGTTTAAAGCAAAAATTTATATCGAACGTAACGGACAAACTGTCAATGGGGACAGCATTCTGGATATACTTACCCTTGGTTGTCCCTATGGCGGAATGCTGACGATAAAAGCCGAAGGAGATGATGCTTCCATGGCCATAGATGAATTGGAAAAGCTTATCGAAAATAAATTTGGAGAAGATTAAGCAATAAAATGAGCGCTGATCAAACAAAGAAAACAGTTGTTCTTAAAGGTGTCGGTGTTTCTCCCGGCGTTGCTATTGGCAGGGTTTACCGTTTTGATCCTCTGGACAGCAAGATTTCTTTTTATAAACTTAACGACGCTTCGTTGATTCCCAAAGAAATTGATCGCTTTGAAAAAGCCTTAAAAGATTCGGAGCATCAATTATTAGAAATTCAAAAAAACCTCAAAAAAGCAAAGGTTACAGAACCGCTTTATGTGATTGACGTTCATATTTTAATTTTAAAAGACAAAGTATTCACCAATCGCACAATCAAATATATACGCAAATCACAAGTAAACGCGGAATGGGCTTTGCGCATGACGCTGGATCATTACAAACAGGTATTTGAGGGTGTTGAAGACGCTTACATAAGCAGTCGCGTCAGTGATGTGCAGTATGTAGTTCAGCGGGTACTGCGCAATTTATCCGGTGAAAAGCAGGAAAACGTATGGGAAGCCGGTCAGGACGGTGTGATCATCGTTTCCCACGATCTGTCTCCGGCCGATACGGCTCAGATGAAGCTGGACAAAATCTTCGGTTTTGCCACTGACAGCGGCGGCCGCACGTCACATACGGCTATTGTTGCCCGGTCAATGGAATTACCGGCTGTCGTCGGACTGGATAATGTCACTCGCTCTGTCCTAACCGGCGATGAGATTATCGTCGACGGTACGTCTGGTCTGGTCGTGATCAATCCCTATCCCGATATGCTCAAAAGATACGAAGAAAAGAAACGTCATTATGACGCCGCCAGAGATGAGTATCTTAAATATGCGAAACTGCCTGCCGTGACGCTTGATAATTACAATATACAGATAGGATGCAATATAGAATTTATCGAAGAAATTCCTTCAGCAATTGTTCACGGTGCGGAGAATATTGGGCTTTACCGGACGGAGTTTCTGTATATCTATCGTGATGATTTGCCGACGGAAGAAGACCATTTCAATAATTATCGTCAGGTGGTTACCGAAAAAAATTTATCGTGGTCGACCATACGCACGTTTGATTTAGGTGGTGATAAATTTCCCAACTACCAGAAACAGAGCAAGGAATTAAATCCGCAGATGGGAATGAGAGCGATTCGTTTTTGCCTGAAGGAAGTGGAAATATTCAAAACACAACTAAGGGCTATCTGGCGTGCAAGCGCTTTTGGAAAGACAAAAATTCTTTTTCCGATGATTTCGAGTGTGGAAGAAATTCGCGAAGCGAAGAAACTGCTGGAAGAAACCCGTCAGGAGCTTTTGGCGCAGGGGATAGAAATTGCTTCAAAGATGGAAATAGGCGCGATGATTGAAGTGCCTGCCGCGGTTATTATTGCTGATAAGCTGGCGCGCGAGGTGGATTTTTTCAGTATCGGCACAAATGATTTGATCCAGTACTCTCTGGCTATTGACCGGGCCAATGAACGTTTGACTTATATGTATGAACCTTTACATCCGGCTGTTTTGAGATTGATAAAGAGGGTCGTTGATATGGCTCATGAGGCGAATATTCGTACGGCGATGTGTGGTGAAATGGCCGGCGATCCCTTGTGCGCGCTGATTCTTCTGGGAATGGAATTGGATGAATTAAGCATGAACCATTTGGCCATTCCGCGGATTAAAAAAATTATAAGGGAATCAACGCTGAAGGAATCCAAACTATTGCTGGAAAAAGCCCTTTCTTTTAATACGGCTTCTGAAGTGCGGACGTATGTAAATGATTATATGATTAGACGTTTTCCTGGCGAATTTCAAAATGAAGACGATTAGCTTTTGTTAAAAAACAGCCGGATCATGCCCGCGGAAATAGTCATGACCGTAGACGGTTTTTTAAATTATATGCGAGCATAAAATTTAGACGCATGATCCTGCACCGTACCGTTTTTCCAACGGAGGACTCCAATAATGAAAGAAAAAATGAATTCAGACAAACCGAATCAAGATAGAGAATATTACTCCGGACGTCTTTATGATGAACAGAATTTTTCGCAGTTTCAACTGGCAAAAACATTTCTTTCAAGAGTTTCCATTGCCGATGAATATGTTGACGTTATAAAAAAACTTTCGTCCGAAGGAGTTGTAGTTTACGCTTTAAACCAAAGAAGTGAACTCAACAGCCTCATCATTTATGAACTTGCTAAACGCAAAGGACTTCCCGAACCTGTGTTTTGCCACGGGATGAATATGTCCATTTGGCAGCCATTGCCCAAAATGATGAAGTTTCTCTGGTCTTCTTTTCTGCGCCGTTTCGGGAAAGAACAGAAAGCCTGGATGGGTAAATTAGCTTATCTCGAGAGAATAGTTAATGAGAAAAAGAGCGTTGTTATTCATTTGGGTGAATCGGAATTCATTGAAAATAGATCGGCAGAAAGCGCGATTGTAAGCTTGATCAATGTGCAGAAAAAAGTCGATTTTCCCATTTTTATTGTTCCTGTTTTAGTTTCTTACGGGCGCAGGCGTGAGAAAGAGGATGAGAGCTTGATTAATATTCTTTTCGGACAAACGGAACATACAGGATCTTTGCGCCGTTTAATTACGTTTATACGTTATTCCAGTAATGCTTTTGTTATTCCCGCGGAACCGATTAAATTATCCGAATATTTAAATAAAAGTAACGGTATTTCTGAGGCATCGATTGTTCACGAACTGCGGGGGGAATTAATCGACCGTATTGAAAAAGAAAAAAACACGGTGGTTGGACCGGCTTTAAAATCACGGGAAGAACTCATAGGCATGGTTTTAAGCGACGAACCCATGAGAAAGTTTATTGATAATTTTGCGGTGAGAGAAAATAAAGACAAGGCAGCTGTTGTAAAAGAGGCTCGCCGTTATCTTTATGAAATTGCCGCCGATTATAATGAAACGTTTATAGAAATTTTGCGAAAAGTGCTCCACTGGCTTTGGAACAACATTTACGATGGTTTGTCGATTGATTTAGAGGGCATGGCCAAGATAAGAAATATTTCCAAAAAAATGCCTTTTGTTATTATCCCCTGCCATCGCAGTCATATTGATTATCTTTTATTTTCTTATGTTTTGTACGTTAACAATATTCAGCTTCCCTTTATTGCCGCCGGTAGTAATATGAGATTTTTTCCAATGGGATACATATTTCGTAAGTCCGGTGCTTTTTTTCTGCGGCGGAGCTTTAAAGGCGACAAAGTTTATGCCGAAGTATTTACCAAGTACCTGGCGATACTCTTGAAAGAAGGATTGCCTTTGGAATTTTTTATTGAAGGGGGACGCAGTCGGACAGGGAAAATGGTAATGCCCAAGTACGGTCTTCTTTCCATGGTCATTCAAGCTTATCAGGAAAAGTATTGCGATAATTTTGCCGCTATTCCGGTTTACATTGGTTATGACCGCGTGATTGAGGAAAAGTCATATCTTAAAGAGCTTTCCGGAGCGTCCAAAACTCCGGAAAATGCTGCGGAGATAATTAAAACCAGTAAAATATTACGCAGACGATATGGCCGCGTTTATGTAAATATTGGCGAGCCTATTATTATGAAGTCATATCTGGAAGCGCAGGAAAAACAAATAAGTCAAATGACTGTGGATGAACGGCAGAGCCTTTATCGGAAAATAGGTTATGAAATAGTTCTGGAAATTAATAAAGTCTCCGTGGTCACGCCTTTTTCCCTTGTTGCCGCTGTGATTTTGAGTCATGACCGCCGAGGAATATCTCACGGTGATCTGCTCAATATTTTAAATGAATTCTATGAATATCTTTCCATGAAGAAAGTTAGAATTGCCGAAACATTTGCCAACCGGGAGAAAGCGATAGCCGACGCTCTCAATATATTTGTCCAGTCCGGATTTATATCCAAAATTGAAGCTGAAGAAGATGAAGAGGAAGAAATGCAGGAAGTGGTTTATTCGTTGAAAGAAGAAAAAAGGCTCAATCTGGAATATTATAAAAACAACATTTTGCATTTTTTTGTGCCTCTTAGTTTTGTGGCTACTTCCATGCTTAAAAGCAGTGAAGATTTAACGCCGCTTAGCCGGATCATGGGAGATTATAAGTTTCTCAAGAAACTTTTATGGAACGAATTTATTTTTGATGAAAACAAGGATGACGCCGAAGAAATCAATGAAGTGCTGGCTTATTTATATGATAGAAAAATGATCATATCCGTCGAACGCGATGGTCAGGTTTGGATAGAAATAAAAGGACGGGGCAGCAGGAAACTGAAACCTTTTGCTGATTTGATTCACAATTATCTGGAATCATACTGGATTGTAATGAGAAGCTGCTTGTACATGAAGAAAGGTCCGTTGATAAAAAAGGATTGGTTAAAAAAAATAAGGACACTGGGAAACAGAATGTATCAGAAGGGAGAAGTTTTAAGACCCGAAGCGCTTTCGCAATCTAACTATACTAATGTTATTACATTCCTTCAGGATGCGGAACTTATATCTGTAATAAAAGATGAAAAAAGTGAAAAGAATGAAGTTTCTTATGCTCTAACCGAAAACAGAGCGGAAATGGAAGTTTTGCGCCGCCGTTTATTCAAACTGCTGTAGAGGTTTTAAAAATTAATTGAAAGGCAAATGAGAAAATAGTTCCGGCAGAATGAAGTTTTAAAAAAAGGGCTGGCCCTTGGAAAAAGGCCAGCCCTTTTTTTACCACGTCTAAATCAAAGCGCTATTTTTGTTGGCACAGCCTGCCCCGGCGCAGGCCGGGGTTGTCGGCTTCCTCAACGTATAACCTTAAGGTCACGCGTGTATAATACGCCTCGTCGCCTCAATATCATCTTTGATTTAGAAGTGGCATTAGCGTAGCGTCAATTGAAGTTATTTTTTCTTACCTGCTTTAGCTGGCTGTTTAATGCTGTAGAACGCTTCCATGCCGCGGTAGTTGGCGGCATCACCCAGCTCTTCTTCGATGCGCATCAATTGATTGTATTTAGCCAGTCTTTCCGTGCGGGAAAGCGAACCACTTTTAATCTGCCCGCAATTGGTGGCCACGGTGATGTCCGCCATAAAAGTATCTTCCGTTTCGCCCGAACGGTGAGACACAACGCAAGTGTAGCTGGCTTCTTTAGCGCGTTCCATAGTGTTGAGCGTTTCCGTCAGCGTGCCGATCTGATTAAGTTTGATCAGTACGGAGTTAGCGACACCCATTTCGATTCCTTTTTCCAGACGTTTGACATTGGTGACAAAAAGATCATCGCCGACAATCTGAATCTTGCTGCCCAGTTCGTCAGTCAATAATTTCCAGCCTGCCCAGTCATCTTCCGCCAGACCGTCTTCAATGGAGATGATTGGATATTTTGCTACGAGATCGGCGTAGAACTTTACCATTTCCTCGGCCGATTTCTGGGGTTTCTTTTCCGCCGCCAGAATGTATTTGCCTTTTTCGTAGAAGGAACTGGCCGCTGAATCCAGCGCGATCATGATGTCTTTACCGGACTTATAGTTGGCTTTTTCGATAGCCGTCATAATAAGCGAGAGGGCTTCTTCATTGGATTTTAAATTCGGCGCGAATCCACCTTCATCGCCGACGGCTGTGTTGTAACCTTTGCCTTTGAGCACTGATTTTAAAGCATGGAAAACTTCGGCGTTCATGCGAATACCTTCCTTGAAATTGGGTGCGCCAACGGGCATGATCATGAATTCCTGAATATCTACGTTATTGTCGGCATGTTGTCCGCCGTTTAAAATATTGGACTGCGGGATTGGCAGATCTTTGGCGTTGACGCCGCCCAGGTATCTGTAGAGCGGCAAGCCGGATACTTCCGCGCCCGCTTTGGCACAGGCAAGAGACACGGCCAGAATGGCGTTGGCGCCTAGTTTTCCCTTATTTTCTGTTCCGTCCAGTTCGATCATTGCAAAGTCGATATCGCGCTGTCTGCGGCAATCCATGCCGATGATTTCCGGTCCGATTTTGTACAGAATATTTTTAACGGCAGTTTCAACGCCTTTTCCATTGTATCTTTTTTTATTGCCGTCACGCAATTCCAGCATTTCATGCTCGCCGGTGGAAGCACCTGAGGGAACAGCCGCTCTTGCGGTAATACCTGCAATTGTTGTAACTTCAGCTTCAACTGTTGGATTTCCCCGGGAATCCAGAATCTCTCTGGCATGAATATTAATAATTTCCGGCATAAAAAACCTCCTTTTTTGCTTTGCCCCAACTTATAACAGAGAGCCTATCCGATTTCAAGACGATAATCGAAGTGTCTTGATTACTGTTAAGAAGTCGGATAAGTATGCCACAAGAGGGCTGTTGAAAAATGCTCATACCCTGAAGGGCACGACGCGTCTGCTGTGTTGTGCTACAAACCGCACCGCTCAACGTATATCTAATACGCCTCGCGGTTCAGTTTTTGCGCGCCTTGCATCTGAACGTTCGGCGTGCCCCTAAGGGTATTTGAACAGCCCCTAATCATGGGGTTTTAAAATAACCCCTTGATTTTGCGTTGGAGAAAACTAAAGCCAATGAGTACGGACGCGATTAAAAAAGATAGAAACACAAAACTTTTCCTGCATTTGAAAAAATGGCTGGAAAAAGCCGTGCTGGATTATAAAATGATCGAAGAGGGAGATCGTGTGCTGATCGGCGTTTCCGGTGGAGCTGATAGTCTGGCTCTGCTTGATTTGCTGGATTCACCGATGATATTTGTTCCCCGTTTTTCTTTTATCGCTGTCAATATCGACATGGGTTTTGATCCAACATATCAGACATTCGACACACTGAAGAAATATTTTGAGGATAATAATTATCGCCATGTGATGGAAAAAACGGATATAGGCAATCTGGCGCACTCTGATTTTAATAAAAAAAATCCCTGTTTTTTGTGTTCCAGATTGCGGCGCAAAAGAATCTTTGAAATAGCTGACGCTGAAGGATGCAATAAAATAGCTTTTGCCCATCACCGGGACGATATTATTGAAACACTGCTGATCAATATGTTTTATGGACGGGAAATCAGCACAATGATGCCCAATCAGAGCATATTCGGCGGTAAGCTGCATATTATCCGCCCACTGGCTTATCTGCGGGAGGAACTGGTGAAAAAATACAGCAGGGAAAGACAATTTCCCACTGTGAAAAATGATTGCCCTACAAGCCGTACATCGAAGCGGGTTTATATTAAGAATCTTTTGAATGAACTGGAGCGAGACAATAAAGAAATCCGCGATAACATTTACAAGGCAATGAGCCACGTAAAACCGGACTATTTGCTGCCAAAGCTAAAAAAATAACCATACTCACTTGTCATTCCCTTGCGAATGAAATGAGACAAGGGAATCCAGGAAATTTTAGTTTTGAAACATATAGTATAATATTTTGAACCAAAGTGGAAATAAAAATAGATAGCAATACTTATTATTTCATGTAAAATTGAAGCATGGCAAAAGAAAATACAGCACAAAAACTGATTGCTTCCAATAAGACCGCGCGTCTAAATTATGATATTGGCGATATTTATGAAGCCGGTATGGTCTTATCCGGAACGGAAGTCAAGGCGCTGCGTGCCGGCAAGGCCAATCTTAAAGACAGTTACGCCGTCGTCAAGGATGATGAAGTCTACCTGCGCGAGATGCATATCAGTCATTACGATCACGGCAACCGCTTCAATCATGAACCACTGCGGCCGCGCAAACTACTCCTGCATAAAAGGGAAATCAAAAAACTCTACGGCCAATCAAGGGAAAAAGGCCTTGCGCTGGTGCCGCTCAAACTTTATTTTAAAAATGGCAAGGTAAAAGTGGAAATCGGCATCGGAAAAGGTAAAAAGCTGTATGACCGCCGTCAGGATATTAAAGAGCGTGAAGAACGCCGCACACTAGCCCGAGATTTTAAATCAAAGCTGATAAAGGTTTGAGAAGAAGCTAAAATTAATGAATTGTGGAATATAGTGAGTCCCAAGTTTCAGAAGCGTATAACCTAAAGGTCACTATAGGCGCACTGAAATTTGCAGGACGAACTATCCCAGGAGCGAAGCGATCGTGACTCCCGCTGAGAGCGAATGGAGTGAAGCTCAAAGCGCAGGATGAACAATCCCGCCAACGTAGTTGGCAGAGACGCGGGATTTGAAGCGTTAGCCGAATTACCCCGCAGTTTGCTGCGGAATCTGTTTCCTAAGCTTACTTTGGAGTTCATACCCGTGATTAATTCTTTCCTTTGACAAAAGCGCGGTAAGTGTCTATATTATAAACAAATCAAAAATTAAAGGGGGCGTCACGGTTTCGACGGGGACATTTGAAGTTGTAGAAGCGTACCGAGGTTCCTACAGGCCTCGTTAAACAGGTAGGAAACATATAATCGCAGAAAACTACGATTACGCATTAGCCGCTTAGTCGGCTAACGTTCTACCCGGTTCTCCTGTTGGCTGGACTAGAACGTCATTAAGACAGGATAGCCAAACTTCTTGCCTGGGGAAAGGCGGCGAATACTTACAGGATAGCGCGGGGCGATCCGGCCTTAGGGAGCAATCCAGCGTGAAGGTTCTAAAACGAAGGCTACGTACGTAGAAGCTGCAGCGGAAGGTTTTCGGACGCGGGTTCAATTCCCGCCGCCTCCACCA
>JBEKRZ010000017.1:0-56220 GCA_049517435.1 Smithella sp.
ATTTGGTGAGAACAAACTTCTTCGTAAAATAGAGAGCAGCCCAAGTCATAATTTCATCCAAAATAGTTGCCACAATCCCCCCATGGACATATTTGTCATAACTGCAATAATGCTCTGCTAACTTGAGCCATGAATAAACAAATGTTTCATCAGCATAAAAATCCATCTTCAAACCAATGGGATTTGAATGACCGCAACCAAAGCATTTAATACCTTCAATGTGCGGTATTTTTATTAAATTTTCTTTTTTGGATATTAAATCATCCATGATAGTGAGCAACCATAAATCTTTTTTACCACAAGTTAAGTTAAGTTAGGGTTCATCTATTTTGTTTATTACCGATTGAAATGTTGTATCGATTGTCTGAATCAGAAAAACAATATTACAGGAAGTAAGTGATTGTTTGTTACACCTACAAGTCCACAGTGCCTGGCAGTCGTCAGAATTGATGATTACCAGTTGAAAGAAACAGAAAACCAGCAAATTGTTTCCAAATAATATTCCTTGACAAAGCACTTCTTGTTTGTTTATTGATATGAATAAACAGGAATGATTCCGAACTACAATGATAAATAAAAATGACCTTATTGGTCAGTTAAGAGAAAAAGGTCTGAAGATTACGCCGCAGCGCCTTGCAGTTGTTGACGCCCTTGTTGAAAACCGCCACAAGCACCCTGGTGCCACCTTGATTTATCAGGAGACGCGTAAAAAACTAAAAAGCATCAGCTTGTCTACCGTTTACGCAACGCTCAAGGAGTTTTCTGAACAAGGTCTGATTAAGGCTCTGGAATTTGATCGAATGGAAAACCGTTATGACGGCAATCTTTCCGAACATATAAATCTTATCTGTAAAAGATGCGGAGCCATTAGTGATTTTGATCTTCCATCTTCTATTGAACCTAAAGATATCATGCGAAAATCCGGTTTTGTGGTAACTGATACGCGGATGGAATATTACGGATATTGCCGTGATTGCCTGAAAAAACCTTAATAGATTTACTCAAACTACCTCTGAAATGTAATAGTGAGTCAAATATAGAAAGAGGTAGGTGCATTATATATTCAGGAATGATTCCGAAATAGAAGTGAAAATGTCTTATAAAAAATTAACTGATTAAATTAAGAAAAGGAGGAAATATTATGACTGAAGAAAGCAAGTGCCCGGTAACAGGCAGGATGGGCAAATCCATTTCCGGCGGTGGCACGTCGAACCGGGACTGGTGGCCGAAACAGTTAAATCTCAAGATCCTTCATCAACATTCTCAAAAGAGCAATCCGATGGGCGAGGCATTCAACTACGCCAAGGAATTCAAGAAACTCGACCTGGCGGTCCTAAAGAAGGATCTCTATGCGCTGATGACCGATTCGCAGGACTGGTGGCCGGCCGACTGGGGTCATTACGGGGGGCTCTTCATCCGAATGGCGTGGCACAGCGCCGGAACCTACCGCATGGGCGACGGCCGCGGTGGTGCCGGCTCCGGCTCTCAGCGCCTGGCGCCCCTCAACAGTTGGCCCGACAATGTGAACCTGGACAAGGCACGCCGTCTGCTCTGGCCGATCAAGCAGAAATACGGCAAAAAAATCTCCTGGGCCGACCTGATGATCCTTGCCGGCAACTGCGCCTTAGAATCGATGGGGTTCAAGACCTTCGGCTTCGCCGGTGGACGTGAAGACGTCTGGGAGCCCGAGGAGGACATCTACTGGGGCAGCGAGGACAAATGGCTTGGTGACAACCGCTACTCCGGCAAACGGGATCTCGAAAACCCGCTCGCCGCCGTGCAGATGGGCCTGATCTACGTGAACCCGGAGGGCCCCAACGGCAACCCCGATCCGGTCGCCTCCGGCCGTGACGTTCGAGAAACCTTCGCACGTATGGCCATGAACGACGAGGAGACCGTCGCGCTCGTCGCCGGTGGGCACACCTTCGGCAAATGTCATGGCTCCGGCCCTGCGTCCCATGTGGGGCCCGAGCCCGAGGGCGCCGGCTTGGAAGAGCAGGGCCTCGGCTGGAAGAGCAGCTTCGGCAGTGGCAAAGGCGGCGATACAATCAGTAGCGGCATTGAGGGCGCCTGGAAGCCGAATCCGACCAAATGGGACATGGGCTATTTGAAGGTGCTGTTTAAATACGAGTGGGAACTGGTCAAAAGCCCGGCCGGCGCGAATCAGTGGCTGGCCAAGAACGTGGCCGAAGAGGACATGGTGGTTGACGCGCACGACCCGTCGAAGAAGCGCCGGCCGATGATGACCACGGCGGATCTATCCCTTCGCTTCGACCCGATCTACGAGCCGATCTCGCGGCGCTACCTGGCAAACCCCGAAGCATTCGCGGACGCCTTCGCCCGGGCGTGGTTCAAGCTGACCCACCGCGACATGGGCCCGCGCTCACGCTATCTCGGCGCGGAGGTCCCGCGAGAGGCACTCATCTGGCAGGACCCCATCCCCGCCGTCAATCACAAACTGATCAATAAGCAGGACATCGCCTCCCTTAAGGGTAAGATCCTGGCTTCCGGTCTGTCCGTGTCGGTGCTGGTTTCAACCGCCTGGGCGTCGGCGTCCACGTTCCGTGGCTCCGACATGCGCGGCGGCGCCAACGGCGCCCGCATTCGTCTGGCGCCGCAGAAGGATTGGGAAGTCAACCAGCCTGACCGCCTGGCGAAGGTGCTCAAAACCCTGGAACGCATTCAGAAAGCATTCAACAAAGCCCAGACAGGCGGCAAGAAGGTCTCGCTGGCCGATCTGATCGTTCTGGCCGGTTGCGCAGGAGTCGAGCAGGCGGCTAAGAACGCCGGTTACAAAGTGACGGTTCCCTTCACGCCGGGACGCATGGACGCTTCGCAGAAGCAGACCGATGCGGCCTCCTTTGCCGTGCTCGAGCCGAAAGCGGACGGTTTTCGCAACTACCAGAAGACCGCCTTTGCCGTATCGGCCGAGGAATTGCTGGTGGACAGAGCTCAATTGCTGACATTGACTGCTCCCGAGATGACGGTTCTCGTGGGCGGCATGCGCTTGTTGAATACCACCTTTGGACAGACTCAGCAAGGCGTCTTTACCAAGCGGCCGGAGGCGTTAACCAACGACTTCTTTGTGAACCTGCTTGACATGGGCACGGAATGGAAGGCCGTCACGGATGCCAAGGACGTGTTCGAAGGACGTGATCGCAAGACGGGTAAACTGAAATGGACCGCCACGCGTGTCGATCTGATCTTTGGTTCCAACTCACAGCTTCGGGCATTGGCGGAAGTCTACGGATGTAAGGACTCCCAGGAGAAGTTCCTGCACGACTTTGTAGCGGTGTGGAACAAAGTCATGAACCTTGACCGTTTCGACCTCGCCAGATTGTGACATAAACGTCTTTGAGGGCTTTTGACAGAGCAGCGGAAAAACAGTCATCTAACAACCTGTGTTCCAGTGGACGGTGTATCGCCGCCGCTGGAACACAGGTGTTTTATCTTACAATCAGTAATCTAAAGGTTTTGATTGTTAGTAAAATTGTAGTTTACCAAGTGTAAGGTTGAATGATTGCTGAGATTGACGATTTGAGGACTACAGGAAGTTATCGATTGTGTTGACACTCATTTTAAGGTCAATATCTGTTCAGGTATCAATAATCTCTGGCTGATTTTTTACATGTCACAAAACCCGCCCAAACCCTCTATAATATAAATAGAAGGTGGATAACTTAACCCGCTAATCTTTACTATACCTGCCCTTCCTTTATAACTAACAATTTCATATAGTACCTTAATAAGCTTATATAGTTTACCTTCTTTGGTTCAACCGTCCTATTACGGATATATATAGCACGGAAAGAATCTTGAGTAATTCCTGAATCCCTTATGAAGAATAAGATGAATTTGTAAGTGATTGAAATCTGATACCCTCGGTACGAGTCGAACGCGCGGCACACGGACTCAATGTTGCCATAAGTCCCTTATATCAATAAAGATGAGCGTGTAAGTAATTGATTTCTTGGTGCCCCTGGCGCGAGTCGAACGCGCGGCACACGGATTAGGAATCCGTTGCTCTATCCTTCTGAGCTACAGGGGCAGCCATTTTTTATAGAAGTTGCCGTGATTTAACATGCTTTCACACAGTCTGTCAATCATTAGAAAGATTAACGCGGCGCTCTGAAGAATGTCTTTTAATTATTTATCTTCATTGATTTGCAAAAGACATTCCAGCGGTACTGCAGTAGAATAATAGGTTAAAGAAGTTCAGTGATCTTTTTTAAACCGGCAGTGGGGTTTGCCCGAAAGTGAAAACGGATGATTCTTCGTCCAGCGTCTTTCAGCGCCTGCCAATCGCCCTGAGCTTGAGCGGCTTTGAGCGCGCCGAAGGTGAGCGTTGAACCCGCAACGCCGATGCGGTCGGGTATCCCTATGTCCAGCAAATCATCAGCGGTCAACTGAATAAATAAACCATTTCCGGAATCGCCTTTGTGCAACTGGCCGGTGGAATGCAAATACCTTGGCCCGTAACCAATTATTACAGCAAGTCTATGTTTGGTAAAAATTGTCTCGCGCAATTTTCGCAGTGCTTCATCCACTTCCGGTGTCGGGCTTAAATAAACCTGCAAGCAAACATAATCATCTTGTGCGGCTTCAGAAAGAAAAATTTTCAACGAGTCAGAAAACGCAGCAGCAGGCGGGCCACCGTAAATGACGCATTCCGGAGTTGTCGATGAAGGCAACTCCGGGGGAAGTTCTTTGTGTTCGCGGTAAAGCGATATCGTCTGGCGGGTGTGTGCCTTTGTTGTTTCTACGTCCGGCTGATCAAAAGGATTAATGCTCAAAAGATGCCCCGCTATAACCGTGGCCATTTCCCAAAGAAACATTTGACTGCCCAAATCGTAACGATCATCAAGCCTGACGGCAATTACCGGATGTCCAGCTTTGGCAAGGCCGTCAATCTCTGACGAATTATCAACGGCTGCATTTTGAAAAAAAATAAATACGCGATCATTGCCGTAGAAACGCGGGTCTGCCAATGGTTCATCTAAAACAGGCAGGATTCCTCTTCCTTCCTTGCCGGTGCTCTCGGCGATAAGCTGTTCCAGCCAGTCTCCCAGAGGGGCCCATTGCGGCGACATGATAAAGGTAAGTTTGTTTCGGCCTTTTTGCGCCAGCGTGCCCAGTGTAGCGCCCAAAACCGCTCCGGTGGCGGCAAGCTCTCCGGATAAGTTTTCCGCTTTTTCTCTTTGCACCGCGGCTATCGCGTTAAGCAGGAGCATTTCCACATCAACACCGATAATCGCTGCGGGAACAATTCCCGGCAGGGAAAGCGCCGAATAACGTCCCCCGATATTTGAATCGCTGATAAATACATGCTGTAAAGAAAGTATTTTACTTAATTCCTTCAGGGAACTGCCTTTGTCGGTAATAAAGATAAAATGACGGCTGGCTGAACTGCCCATTTTTTCCAGACTTAAGTTATAGAAGTAGTGAAAGAGGGAAATGATCTCCAGCGTTGTTCCCGATTTCGAGCAAACAAGAAAAAGAGTTTTTTCCAAATCCAGATGTTGAGTAAGTCGGGAAATTGAAACGGGATCGGTGGTATCCATGATATGCAGTTGAGGATATCCTGCCTCCCTGCCGAATATTTTGTTGAATACTTCCGCGGCCAGAGAAGATCCACCCATTCCCAGTAAAACAACATCGTTAATGCTGCCGCTGGTAAATAGTTCCAGTGTGGAGCGAATATAATTTATCTTTTCTAATGTTTCCGCGGGAGCGTCAAGCCAGCCCAGTCGATTGGCAATTTCATCCGGCGCCGGTTTCCAGACGGTATAATCTTTCGCCCAAATACGCGCGATAATATTTTCCCGGCGCATTGTATCCAACGCGCTTATGACTGAGCCTTGATATTTTCCCAGAGAAAAGGAAATACTGGCATTATCCATTTAACTTCCTGTCAAGCAATTTTTCGGCGGCCTCAATAATTTTTTCGACTGTGAAGCCGAATTTTTCATAGAGAACCGGTCCCGGAGCGGAAGCGCCGAAAGTATCCATTCCGATGATTTTTCCTGTGAGCCCCACATAATGTTCCCAGCCCAGTTTGATTCCCGCTTCCACGGAGACTCGGGCAGTGATAGCGGGCGGCAAAACGCTGTCACGATACTCCAGCGGCTGACGATCAAAGATTTCCCAACTGGGAAGTGAGACAACTCTTACTTTCGTACCATTTTTCGTGAGCTTGTGGGCGGCAGTCAGCGTTAAAGAGACTTCCGATCCTGTGGTAATCAAAATCAATTCCGGATTTGGCGCAGATTCCCAAAGAATATAACCACCGCGTCTCACGCCGGTCGCGGCACTGCAAACGCTTCGATCCAGCACCGGCAGATTCTGGCGGCTGAAAACCAGCGTTGTGGGGCCGCTTGTATTAGTGAGGGCTAGACGCCATGCTTCTAATGTTTCGTTGGCGTCGGCGGGGCGGATAACTGTCATGTTCGGCACCTGGCGCAGATTCATAATTTGCTCAACGGGTTGATGTGTGGGTCCGTCTTCTCCTACGCCGATGCTGTCGTGCGTGAAAACAAAGATCACGCGCACACCCATCATGGCGGCCAGGCGCATGGGCGGGCGCATATAATCGGCAAAGGTCAGGAATGTTGCCGTGTAAGGAATAATGCCGCCATGCAGGGCCATGCCCACGGCAATCGCGCCCATCGCGTGTTCACGCACGCCGAAATGAATGTTACGGCCTTCAAAACTCCACGGACCGCCAACCAAACCTTGCAAACCAGCGGGGGCGGTAGCGGAATTTTGAAAATCGCCCATTCCTTTTAGCCATGTAAAAGTTGAAGGGTTCAGGTCAGCAGACCCACCAGCAAATTCCGGAACTTTAGCGGCGATGGCCTGCATCACCGTCTCCGATGCTTTACGTGTGGCGATATCTTTGGAGCCCGCGGGAAATTCAGTAAACGCTGTTTCCCAGTCGGTAGGCAGTTCACCGCTCAGGGCACGCAGGAATTCCGCGGCAATTGCCGGGTCTTTTTGTTTGTAGCTATCTAAAGAATTATGCCATTGCTTTTCGTACTTTTTACCGCGTGAAAGCGCCTTGTGAAAATATTTGCAAACATCGTCGGAAACATAGAAGGGTTCTTCGACCGGCCAGCCGCAATTGTCTTTTGCGCCTTGAAGTTCTTTTTCTCCCAGCGGTGCGCCGTGTGCGTCACAGGAGCCCTGTTTGCCGGGTGCTCCGTAACCTATGGTGGTTCGCACGCAGATCAGCGAAGGCTTATCAGTTTCCTTTTTTGCTTTTTTAATCGCCCGGTCAATGGCGGCAACATCATTACCGTCTTTTACTGTTTGTACCTGCCATCTGTAGGATTTAAAACGAAGTTCAATATTTTCCGTGCAAGAAAGCGCCGCGGAACCGGCAAGCGTAACCTTGTTGTCATCATAAAGGACTATTAACTTTCCCAGTCGCAAATGTCCGGCTAAAGAGCAGGCCTCACTAGCAACACCTTCCATCATGTCGCCGTCGCCCGTCATCACATAAGTGAAATGGTCAACTAATTTTTCGTCTCCTCGGTTGAAGGGCGCCGCCAGATGAGCTTCGGCAATAGCCATGCCCACGGCATTGGCCAATCCCTGTCCTAATGGGCCGGTGGTTACTTCCACGCCGGGCACGTGTTTGTATTCGGGATGACCCGGTGTGCGGCTTCCCCATTGCCGGAAATTTTTAATATCGTCGAGCGTCAGATCATAACCGGTGAGATGCAAAAGAGAATATAAAAGCATCGAAGCGTGACCGGAAGAAAGAACAAAGCGGTCGCGATCCGGCCACTGCGGATTTTGGGGGTTATGTTTTAGGTGCTTTGTCCACAGAGTAAAAGCGGCGGCGGCGGCACCCAGCGGCATACCGGGATGACCGGATTTTGCTTTTTCAATGGCATCGGCAGCCAGAAAACGAATAGTATCAATACACTTTTTCTCTAATTCATTATTACTAGACATAAAGTCTCCTTAAAATAAAAGTTTCTTCATTTAGAACAAACATTAAATTATTGCACTAATTTTTTTATTTGTATGATTAATACCTATGCTGCTTTTCCGATTGCTTCAGATTCGTATTCCGGAAACATGATGATAGCAGGATGGACGCCGAAGGCAACGGCCAGTTGCAATGCTCTTTTTTTACCGATGTCCAGTCGATTATTTTCCAGCAAACTGATGTTGGTTGCGTTTATTCCGCAGGCTTTTGCCAAATCTTCCTGAGTCCATCCTTTTAATTCGCGAAGCATTTTTACAACTTCGCCGGTTGTTAAAACCGCGTGTTGCTTCGCTGGTACAAAATCATTTTTAGCTGTCTTTTTCATGGTTCACCTTAATAATCATGAGCTGTTATTTCTATAACATAAATTGTGACAATATCCTTATCCACTTCATAGATCACTCTATACTGCAAATTTAACCGCGACGAACGTTGCCCGCTATGATCACCCGTCAATTTTTCATCGTGGAATCCGGGAAACTCCTTTAGTTTTTCAGGTCCATGCCGAAAAATGATGTCCTTCCAGAGCTCATATTTTTTAACAACCTGAGCCGGAAGTCTAGTTATGATCTTTTCCAGTTTTTTGTGCTCTCGTATATGCCACATTATTAAACATGATAAGTTATTATTATTGATAAGTCAATATCAATCAATGAAAAAATGTTGTAAAATAAAGGTCAAAAGATTATATATTATAAACAATAGCTTAGTTTAATATTTATACTTAAGGAGAATATATTTCTCGAATGTGGATTTATTCAGAAACTGTAGAATGACTTGTTAGCCTGACAAAATAGAGGAAAGTATGCACACGAACACTTCAGTCAAGGTAACATACTGGGCGTTCCCCGATGGGCCGGCTTCCATGATCGACCTGAAGGACATAGAGGAGTTTCGTAAAGAGTTGGAGGACAATTACGTAGCGTCCGTGCATGGGAGGCGTAGTGACTCTTGTGGTGGCGGACTTTACGAGCTAGTAATAGAACTTATTTCAAACGTATCTATGGCTGATGCAGCCAGTTGGCTCATAAGTGGTGGGCATTTGACGTACTGAAGCATGGAGCAAATTCTTTGATTATCCGGCCTTTGCTATCAGCCTATAAGAAACTGAAGGAGAAAAATAAAGAACACGGCATTACAATTGGAGAGCTTCGGATAGTACTTCGCGATTCGATCCTCATAATTTACAACATATGTGAGGATAGCATATTTGACAACCTCAAAGGCATACTTGAATCCGTAGCGAAACATTACTCTAAGACAGTCCTATGTTCTGGAGAATGGCCTTACGAACTTCATGTACCCGTCCTTGAGGACACTTCAGAAGGTAGACTGATTAGATTTCGTGTCCTGCTTGATGTCGATGAGACTATCGTTCCAGTCATTCCTGCCGACTATTACAAGTATTGGGGACTTTGGTTCGACCGAGCTTGCCAATCCAGGGTCTTTGATGTATCCGCCGATTTGCTTCTGGACGAGGAGTTCTTTACGAAGGAACGATATCAGGCTGAATGGGAATTCCGGTACGCCAAAGGCCGCTAGGGCGCAGTAAAAAGGAGGCATTGCATAGCATTGATCAACCTAATGCCAACAATTTTCTTCGGACACGGCAATCCGATGAACGCGTTGTCGAAGAATAGGTACACCGAAGGCTGGGCATCCATTGGCAAATCAATTCCACGCCCCAAGGCCGTGCTCTCGGTGTCTGCTCACTGGTACGTACCGTACTGCGCGGTAACCTCAAACCTTAATCCGCTCACAATCCACGATTTTGGCGGCTTCCCAAAAGAGCTTTATCAAATTGAATATCCGGCACCCGGCAGTCTCGAATTGGCGTTGCGTGTTCAAGCTCTGCTTGCCCCTGTTTCGATAAGTCTTGATGAAGGTTGGGGGCTCGATCATGGAACATGGTCGGTGCTGAAACACGTTTTTCCGAAAGCGGATATTCCTATCGTCCAACTCAGCATCAACGAGACGAAGCCGCCATCATTTCATTATGAATTAGGAAAGAGACTTGAAGCACTGCGAGAAGAAGGGGTTTTAATCATTGGCAGCGGCAACATCGTTCATAATCTGTCGGCCTATTCATGGGGTGAAAATGTTGTTAATCCTTTTGATTGGGCTGTGCGATTTGAGGAACATGCGCATGAGTTGTTGCTCAAAGGCGACGATGCGACACTTGTTAATTACCAGAGTTTAGGCCGCGACGCGATTCTGTCCGCTCCGACACCGGAGCATTATCTGCCGTTGCTTTATGTTCTTGGTCTTCGCCGGAAAAAAGAGAAGGTCAGTTTTCCGGTACAGGGGATCGATGGCGGCTCAATCTCCATGCTCGCTGTCCGGATAGGTTAAGGTGTGCCGAATCAAGATTAGAGGAGGATCATATGAAGAAAATAATTTTGCAGGGACATTCAACGTATGACGGCGCCGGAGTTAAGTTGAAGCGTATTTTCGCGCATGACCACACAAAACTTACCGATCCGTTCCTGCTCCTCGATCATTTCGGTTCAGACAATCCCGACGATTATGTGAAAGGCTTTCCCTGGCACCCTCATCGCGGGATTGAAACAGTGACCTATATGCTCGGTGGAACGGTTGAGCATGGCGACAATATCGGTAACGCGGGCACGATCGGGCCGGGGGATATTCAATGGATGACTGCGGGCGGCGGTGTAATTCACCAGGAGATGCCGCAACCTTCCAAAGGAATGATGCACGGGTTGCAGTTGTGGGTAAATTTGCCGGCGAAAAATAAGATGATGAAGCCACGTTACAGGGGTATACTCGAAAACGAAGTGCCGGTCGTCAAGATACCGGGCGGAGAAGTGCGGGTCATAGCCGGCGCTTACAAAAATGTAAACGGGCCCGTGCAGGATCTGATAGTAGATGTCGAGTACCTGGATGTCCGGTTAAAGAAGGGTATGGCCCTATCCCACGCGGCTAAAAAAGGATACACCAGCTTTTGTTATATTATCGAAGGCACCGGCGAGTTTGATGACACGAAACTGGAACAAGCACAACTGATTCTGTTCACGGATGCCGGCAGCATTGCCATAAAGGTGCTTGAAGATATCCATTACATATTTGTTACCGGCAAGCAGCTCAACGAGCCGATTGCCTGGGGCGGCCCAATTGTTATGAATACCCAACAAGAACTTGAGATTGCATTTAAAGAGCTTGACGAAGGTACGTTTATCAAAAAGAAATCACGGGTATGAAGCCCGAAGTAAGTGGTTGCGTATAATATGTCGTCCCACATGAAATCTTATTTAATCCTGCCCGAGGATCTGATTTTTCTTACAACCAGCAAGACGAAGAATACAAAACCGCACAGCAAAGCCAATCCGATCAACAACGCTCCATAGGTAATGGCATTGCCGCCGCCGATCAGTTTTACCGGATTCATTGACGGCTCAGCCTGAATGCGGCCTTCCGGCCGCTGGTATTTTTCCGGTATATTGGGAATGCCGTTTTTATTTGTATCCTTAAAAGAACGCATGTATTGGACGAGAGCTATCCATTCTTTCAATTCAGCTGCTTTGGGCGAGTTTTTATCAGTGTAAATAATCGCCTGTTTTACATCCGGCAAAGCGCGACCATTTTTATCTTTCGGTTTTATATCGATAAGTCCATGGGAAACCTCGGAGACATAACTGATCATTCCCGCCGTATATAAATTGGAACAGACACGATACAGCTTTTGCGGATCAAGAGATTTATAATCACCTTCTTTATCCTGCACAAAAACTTGTGTTACCCGGTCGAATAAAATTCGCTGTGGATTGAATTTAAATTTAACCCCCGAAACCTGCAAATGAGCGTCTACTTTTTTCAACGGCGCCACGGATGTCTCTACCTCCAGAATATCTTTCAGCTCCTTACCGTTGACATAAAAGGCCACCAGAGGATAACCGGCGACGCCATCCATGCCGGTACCCATAGATAGCACCTGAAAAGCGTCCGCGACTGTAATTTTCCCCTTACGGAAAGAATCTCTGATCAGCCCCAGCGGTACCAACGCAAAATTAACATATTCATAATTTTTCCCCTCCACCTTTTTTATGGCATAGCGGTAAGCGTCGGTAATCATGTTTCCCAATCCCATTTCCCGGGGATTAGCGTGAGCAGAAGCCAGTGACTCCATATTAAATTCACTTTCGGCAATCACCTGATCAAAAGTCAAGTGATAGGCAGAAAGAAAATCCCGATTAACAATGTCCTTGTAACCGGCAATATCTTTCGCGATAATTATATTGTCCGGAATGCCGGCGGTAACATTTTGTAAATCGTAAGCGGCAAAACGGATATCTTTCCCTTTGCTATACACAATTTTCAAAACGCCCAGATTTTCACCATAGCGGCCGCTGGAAACGATTATGGTTTTACCGGTTACAATCGGCTGGGGTAAAATTCTATGGGTATGACCACTGATAATCACGTCAATCTGCGGAACTTCCTTGGCCAATTTTTCGTCTTCCGAATATTCTTTAACCGGCAATGTTCCGGAGTGTGAAAGGCAAATAACAATATCCGCCTTTTCCCTGTTTTTCAAAATATCAACTATGCGTTTACTTGTCCGAACCGGATTGGCAAAAGTCAGGGGTTTAGCAAATGGCGCGTCATGACCGGCATCTTTGCCCATAATGCCGAACAGCCCGATGCGGATACCGTTTTTCTTGATAATCGTGTATTGAGTTACCGGATAACTCTGGAAAGCCTGCTTGAGTGTCGCGTCTTCCGGATTGTTCCTGCTGAAAACAATATTGGATGCCACCAGCGCGGGCAAGTGTTTACTTTTAGACTGGGCGCTCTGAAGCATCATGGCCAAACCATCAGGATGGAAATCGAAATCATGATTTCCAAATGTTACAACATTGTAACCCATTTTCCCCATAAGCCTGAGTTCGGAGGCTTCCCGGGGAAATGATGTGTGGAAAAGCGTGCCCATGGAAAAATCTCCGGCATCAACCAGCAAAGTATTGTTTCGATGCATCAGACGCTGTTCTTTAATTAGATAAGCGAGCTTGGCATATCCTCCCTGTTGCCTCTGATTGCCTTCTTCAGTTAAAATACGGTGAGGTAGAAAGTGAGAGTGCAAATCATGGGTAAAAAGAATCACTAATTCCCTGTCTTTGTTTCCGGCGCTGGCCGAATTTTCCACGAAAATGATAATTAACAGCAAAGAAAAAATGAGCGCCGCGATTTTTTTCATGAGTTCCATAGTCATTATTATTTCCACCGATGCCACAGACTGCCTGCCCGTCGCCTCAGTGTTAATGAGAACTTTGTAAAACTCTGGGCTTTTTTCCTTCGGGCAATAAACAGCCAGCCACGCATATATCCGCGCATTCACCGTCACAAGGTTCAATGTGAATGTTAATGGCGGATTCGGGGAATTTTTGTTTAATATTTTGTTCTAATATTTGGGTAATGTTATGCGAATCACGCACGGACATCTGCGGATCAACCTTAATATGAAATTCCACAAAGCGAATATTACCGGCCCGGCGCGTCCGCAATTGGTGAAAACCATTAATCGCCAACTGATGACGGATTATATTACGAATACAATCCTCTTCTTCCGGCGGTAATTTAACATCTATTAAATCAAGGATAGACTGTACGATCAAATGGTAGGCCGCACGTAAAATAAGAACAGCGACAATCAGGGCGGCGACGGGATCAATCCAATTAATGTCGGATGCAGGTGAAAGTTTGTGTCCAATCCAAATTATCCCCAGACCCGCCATGACACCTGCCGAGGTATAAACATCAGTACGTAAATGCCAAGCGTCGGCTTGCAGAGCGATGGATTCAGCATCATTACCAACCTGGAAAAGTTTCAGAGAAACAATATAATTAACAACAGAGGAAAATAACATGACCACAACCCCCCAGCCGGCGTATTCTATAACCTGCGAGGAGTTTAACTTCTTCAACGCTTCAAATACAATCCAAAACGCCGCAACAAAAATAAGCAAAGCTTCCACAAAACCGGATATATTTTCTATTTTTCCGTGACCAAAGGGATGAAGATCATCAGCGGGAACGGAAGATGTTTTTACGGAAAACATGGCAATGATTGACGCCAACAAATCCACGCCCGAATGAATTGCTTCGGAAATTATCGAAACAGAACCAATCACAACGCCGACAATGATTTTGAATAAAACCAAAGAAGAATTGGAAGCAACTGATAACATCGCCACTCTTTCTTTGCGCTGTTGTAAATTCGTCAATCAAGCTCTCCAGATTTGTTTTTGATTTATACCAATTCTAAATCAAAGCGCTATTTTTGTTGGCACAGCCTGCCCCGGCGCAGGCCGGGGTTGTCGGCTTCCTCAACGTATATACAATACGCCTCGTCGCCTCCGCCTAGCTGCCGCAATATCATCTTTGATTTAAAACTGGTATTACTTTTTATATCATATCTTATTTCTTATAAATTTTAAACCATTTAAAGATGATTGATTCCCTTTGCAAGCAGGGGATTTTATGATAGGAGTCACTCCTTAATTTTATAGATTATCTTCGCTTTGCGGGATATCCTTGGGTCTCATTATAATGAGACCCAAACTTCAGAAGTGAAGCGCTCTGAAGTTTGCTGGTTGTAATGAGACTAAAAGTTCAAAAGTAAAACGCATTGAAGTTTTTTAGTCGAATTATCCAATAGCCAAAGGCTATCGGAAATTATCCCCGTAGCGAAGCGGAGTGGGATGGATAAAAAAATTATTCTTTCATACTTTAGAGCATCCTCAAAAGACTGGCAGGACTGGCGCTGGCAATTTAAAAATCGCATTACCAAAATAACCCAGTTGGAATGTTTTCATGGTAAACTGGCGTTACAAAAAGAAAATCTGACCGCAGCAACATCTGTTTATCCTCTGGCGATAACTCCTTATTATCTATCGCTCATCCAAAGTTATAATGGAAATGACCCGATTTTCTCGCAGTGCATCCCTAGCCCGCAGGAAATTTCTTATTCTGACAGCTCACCGGAAGATCCTCTGGGAGAAGATTCCCACATGCCTGTACCCAAGCTGATACACCGCTATCCCGATCGCTGTCTGGCCATCGTTACTGAAATTTGTGCAACTTACTGCCGGCATTGCAATCGCAAGCGTTTCTGGTCACAAACAACGCATCTGAGTTTAAAAACACGCCTACAGAAAATGATTCGCTACATTTCTGAATCGCCGCAAATCAGGGAAGTGATTATCTCCGGCGGTGATCCGCTCATACTTGATGACCAGACTTTAGAGATGTTACTGGCCTCGCTGCAAGCCATCCCGCACATTGAAGTTTTGCGTATCGGCAGCCGCATCCCTGTTGTTATGCCCATGCGTATTACCAAAGAACTTTGCCGGATACTGAAACGCTACCGGCCGTTATGGTTCAATACTCAGTTTAATCATCCCAACGAAATAACGCCGGAATCCACGCGCGCCTGTAATATGCTGCAGGAATCGGGAATCCCCGTTTCCAACCAATCGGTTTTACTTAAAGGCATTAATAACTCCCCGGAGGTAATGAGTAATTTACTTTACGGCCTGCAAAATATATCTATCCGTCCGTATTATCTTTTTCACTGCGATCCGGCTAAAGGATGCGCGCACTTTCGTACCGATCCGCAAGCAGGCATTGCCATGATGGAAAAAATATGGCGCCAATGTTCCGGACTTTGCCTGCCGCAATATGTTTTGGACGTACCCGGAAGTTCGGGTAAGATTCCTTTAAACGTAATGTCCAGGACAATAAAAAATGATTTGCAAAAACATCAACATTTTTTTGACAAGTTTTAATAAATAGATTAGGAAGAACTTAAATAATATATAAAATCCTAATGATTAAAGGATGAGGAGAAAAACTTTTTATGTACACCGCAAGTGATTTAAGAAAAGGGTTACGGGTAAAAATCGATAACGAACCGTACATCATAACTGAATTTAATTTCGTCAAACCTGGAAAGGGACAGGCCCTGTACCGCACCAAGCTCAAAAACATGATCACAGGAAGCCAGTTTGAGCGATCCTTTCGTTCCGTCGACACCTTTGAAACGGCCGATTTGCGGGAAAAGAAAATGCAGTATCTATATAAAGAAGGCGATAAATACTGCTTCATGGACAACGAAAACTACGAACAGGTTTATCTCACGGAAGCTCAGGTTGATGAAGCCAAAAACTTCATGACTGACAATATTGAAGTGGAAATTTTGCTTTTTGAAGACAAGCCAATCGGCATAAGCCTGCCTAATTTTGTTGAGCTGATCGTTACTGAAGCTGAACCATGGGCCAAGGGCGATACCGCCGCCGGCTCCACAAAACCTGTCAAGGTGCAAACAGGCTATACCATTCTGGTACCCACCTTTGTTACCGAAGGTGAAAAAATCCGGATTGACACAAGAACGGGGGAATATCTAACCCGCGTTAAAGGATAACTTTGAGTGAATTCCATCTCGATGACAACTTTAATCTGGCGCGCAAGTCTCAAGCACTGCATGAGCGCGCAAAACTGATTCAAAGCATTCGTCTCTTTTTTATCCATCATGGATTTATGGAAGTAGAAACTCCTCTGAGAATTACGTCACCCGCGCCGGAAGAGCACATTGAAGCCATCCCCTCGGGCAATTGGTTTTTACAAACATCGCCGGAACTTTGCATGAAACGGTTGCTGGCCGCGGACTATCAACGAATTTTTCAAATCAGCAAATGCTTTCGCGCCGCCGAAAGAGGTGATAAACATCTGCCGGAATTTACCATGCTGGAATGGTATACTATTGGGTTTGATTATCATCAGCTCATGAATCAATGTGAAGAAATGCTGATCGCCGCATTGAAAGATATGGGCTACAATCAAGACATCGTCTGGCAAAACAAAAAAATAAATTTAGTTTCGCCATGGGAAAGGATCACCGTCGCGGACGCCTTTTTAAAATACGCGCCGGTTACTTTAGAAGAAGCGCTGGTTCAGGATAAGTTTGATGAAATCATGGTTGAGTATGTCGAACCACGCCTGGGCATTGACCGTCCAACTTTTATTTACGACTATCCGGCAAAGCTTGCGGCATTGGCTAAAATAAAAATGAATGATCCAACTGTTGCGGAACGATTCGAACTATACATCAGCGGATTGGAGCTGGCCAACGGTTTTTCTGAACTGACCGACGCGAACGAACAAAGACAGCGCTTTGAAGAAGCGCTGAAAACGCGCGCCGCGAAAAATTGGACACCATACACCATACCGGAAAAATTTCTGCAAGCCTTGCAAAACATGCCGCCTTGCGCCGGCATTGCTTTGGGAATTGATCGCCTGGTTATGATTATAGCTGACGCGGCCAATATCGATGATGTTGTTGCTTTTACTCCAGAGATGCTCTAAGCTCGACAACATTTATTTACATTAGCCAATTAGGAATAATGCAAAAAACTTTACTTTATAAACATCTAATGCGGAATTTTTATTTGTTACATAGCGTATAAACATCATTAACAAAAAGATATATTGACAATGTTGTCTTTTTCCTCTAATTTACGCTACAAATTTAAATCCATTTGGGAGAACAAAAAGTGAAAGACATTGGTTCTTTAGACCTAAGCGGTAATTTTAACGGCAGTCTTTTAAACATGATCCTTGACGCCGGGCTCATGGTCAAATTTGTTTTGCTGCTGCTCTTTATTTTTTCCGTGGTTTCGTGGGCGATCATCTTTCTCAAATATCGCTATTATCGAAAGATCAAAAAAGAAAATGAGAGTTTCAATGAGGATTATTCACGTAGTTCCAAGCTCTCCGACGTCCTGCCTGCGGCAAAAAAATATTCTTTTTCCACTACCGCGGAAGTTTTTCGTGTCGGCTATGCGGAACTGACAAAAACTAAAAAAACATTGAACGAATCGGCTCAGGGAAGTGATGAAATCAGTCTTTCTTCCCTGGACAATCTAGAGCGTTCCATGAACAAAGCATGCAATACAGAGATGACCAAACTCGAAAGTGCCTTAGGTTTTTTGGCGACAACAGGTTCGGCAAGTCCTTTCATCGGCTTATTTGGCACGGTGTGGGGCATCATGGACACTTTCAAAGGAATCGGCGCGCGCGGTTCGGCTACTCTTGCCATCGTTGCTCCCGGTATTTCGGAAGCGCTTATTGCCACCGCTGCCGGACTTGCCGCAGCAATACCTGCGGTTATTTTCTATAATTACTTTTTAAATCAGTCCAAAAATATGGTTCAGGAAATGGAAAATTTTTCCGCTGAATTTTTAAATATTGTCGAACGGTATCTCGTCCGTAAATAAAAATTGGGGAAATTAACAACTATGCGCGGTTCACGCAGAAGAAACAATTCTGATAAACCACTGGCGGAAATTAATGTCACTCCTTTAGTTGACGTTATGCTGGTGTTGCTGATTATCTTCATGGTAACGGCGCCCATGCTTTCCATGGGCATTGACGTAAATCTGCCGCGGGTCAAGTCAAAAAGCGTCGATGTCACCGAAGAAAAACTTGTTCTGACTATCAGCGAAGCCAAAGAAATATTCTTAAACAAAACCAAGTTATCGCTTGGAGAATTAAATCCCAAACTGGAAGCAATATTTTCCAACAGGATCGACCGGGAAGTTTTTCTCCGTGCCGATAAAAACGTTCCCTACGGTTTTGTTGTCGAAGTCATGTCGGAAGTGCGCAAAGCCGGTGTCGATAAATTAGGAATGATTACAGAACCGCCCGAGGAACTAAAATGACACCCCGGACGTTTAACAACGGCTACCGCGGCAATAATAGCAACTTCCACAATATGATTTTCCTCTCCCTGACAATTCATTTGATTGTTATTACCGTAATTCTTATTTCGATCCCTACTACTTCGCGACATTTAACTTTTGGAACGGCATATTTCGTCCAGCTTATAGGTTCCGAAGTTATCCTGCCGGCCCATGATTCCTCAGGGCTGAAAGATATTCTGCAAACAAACGAAACACCAAGCTCCATAATCATAAAAAGGAAGATCACCCGCATCGCCTCTACCCCGGTAAGAACTCAGGAAACCAATAAATTGAATATTGAAAAAGCTGTCAGCGCCATCAGGCAAACCCAGCAGGATAAACCGAAAACATCAGCGGCTGCCTCTGCCGCTGGACCGGCAAAAATGTCTGAATCGGAAGTCAATGCACAAACGAAGGAATATATCGGAGTTGTTTGGTCAAGGGTCAAAAAAAACTGGACGATGCCGCAGGCATTGCTGCCCAAAGAAAATATTGAAACCATTATCGATGTAAAAATTTCGCGCAGCGGCGCGATGGAACATATGGGATTCGAAAAACGTTCCGGTAACCGCTATTTTGATGATTCAGCTCTCCGAGCGGTTAAGAAATCCAGCCCCTTTCCGCCCTTGCCGTACTGGATTATGGACAAGAGTATTGAAATCGGCATCCGTTTTCATTCCGCGGAATTACGCTGATACCCATTTACAGGCTAAGAAATATCGAGACTCAAAAAAGGTAAAGCTATCTCTAATGAAAAAAAAATATTCACTCTCAGATTTTATATTGTTTTTCTGTACATTATTGATTTTCAGTAATAGCGCCGCCGCAAAGGTTTATGTTGACATAGATTCCCCTACTTTCCAGCAAATCCCTATTGCCATTTGCGACTTCAACAATCAAACAACAAACGCAACCAAATCGGCGAATTTCGGCATTACAGTTTCCGACGATGTCAATAAAGATCTTACATTGACAGGAATATTCAATATTTTAAATAAAAAAAGCTTTTTAGAAGAAAAAGATTCCAGCCCGGCTACGGCCACGGAAAAAATTAGTTTTTCCGATTGGGCGGCGATCGGAGCCGATTATTTACTACGGGGCAGTGTAATCCAAAACGATAAAGAAATAACCGCGGATATTTACCTTTTTGACGTTACCCGCGGAGAACTTCTTTTTAACAAAAGATACTACTCTGAAATCAACAAACTAAAAACTATTTCCAGAGCTATAGCTTCTGATATTCTGGTTACACTTACGAATGACGAAGGCGACTTTAGCACCAAAATTGCGTTTGTATACAAGAAAGGTTCAAAATCTGATATTTATACTATCAATTACGATGGTTCTGAGTTGAAAAGTATCACAAATCATCAATCCATTATAATTGCGCCACGCTGGTCGCCCGATGGAAATTTTCTTGCCTTTACATCTTTCAAAGACGGCAGGCCCGAAGTTTATATACGGAATGTTAAAAATGGTACGGAAAAAAAAGTGGCTTCTTTTGAAGGGCTTAATTTGTGCGGATCTTTCTCGCCGGATGGGAAAAAATTATTATTGACTCTAAGTAAGGAAAGCAACGAAGAAATATATGTGCTGGAAACTGACACCCTTAAGCTCAAGCGCCTGACCAATAACTATTCCATAGATGTTTCTCCTGCCTGGTCTCCCAATGGAAAAAAGATAGCTTTTGTTTCCAACCGCGCAGGCTCGCCGCAAATTTACACAATGGATACAGACGGCAACAATGTAAAAAGAATAACTTTTGAAGGAAATTATAATACTTCCCCTGCATGGTCGCCGCGCGGTGACCGCATTGCGTACGAAGGATTAATAAACAATAAGTATCAAATTTTTTCCGTTGATGAAGAAGGCAATAATCCTTTACAATTAACTTTCGATGCTGCTAATAACGAATCACCATCATGGTCGCCATCCGGCAGACAAATTGTTTATGCCTCCCGAAAAAACTCGAACAGTAAAATTTTTATCATGAATTCCAACGGTTCACATCCGAGGACGCTCAATGAAAACAAAAATAAATTAGTAATGCCGGTATGGTCGCCCCGCTTGAAATAATTTCACCATTACCAATGTTTAGGGGTTGTTATTTTTTATTCTTTGCCGTATATAAAAACACTAGTGATAAACTCTGAATTCGACAGAAACGTGGAAAAGTAAGGTGAATATAGGATTTCGCCTTAAAAACTGTCCAGCTTTCTGTTATAATTGTCATGGACGATAATATTTTTGCATTGAAAGAGAGGAACAATCATCATGAAAAGAAATCTGACATGGATGGGAATCTTTGTTTTGCTTACATTCGGTCTGACAATTTTTACCGGATGTGCCGAAAAAAAATCAGTGGTCACAAATGACACTATAAAGACAACCGCGCCCGCGCAAACAGCGCCACAAACAACCGAAACCTCTAAACCAAACGATGCCGCTAACCTGAACACCATTAATCAAAATGACACCGCCAGAGAACAGTCAGCCAAGGTGGAAAAGACAGCGACAGCAGAAGATTATATTCGTGATATCAATTTTGATTTTGACAGCTCTATCATCCGTCCTGATGCCCGTGAAATTCTCAAAGTCAATGCCGATTTCTTATTGAAAAACAGGATTTCCTCAATTGTTATTGAAGGACATTGTGATGAAAGAGGAACCGCTGAATACAACATGGCTCTGGGGCAAAAGCGCGCTCAGGAAACAAAAACATACCTTATTAATTTGGGCATTAAGGAGTCAATAATAAGAACTATTAGTTACGGTGAAGAACGTCCTCTGGATCCGGGAAACAATGAAGAAGCTTGGGCCAATAATAGACGTGCACACTTTGTTGTTACGCCGTAATAATTTAATGAGGTGAAAAAATTGAGAAATTCTATCTATCTTTTATTAGCTGTCGCGGTATTTTCGGTTGCTGGCTGCGCTTCTATGCAGGACTTGAGGACCCTTCGTTCGGAATTAAACCAGAAAATGGAAGAAAAAATGGACGCAAAAATGGCTGTAGTTGATGCCGATTTGGCCACTTTGAAAAAGAATTCCGCAGTCATGGAGGCCATGCGTAACGGGCAAGCCAATGCAGCAGCAGATATTACCGATTTGCGGGAAAATCTCCAGCAATTGCGTGGTCAAGTGGAAACACTTAAAAAAGATTCAAAAAAGGACGAGCAACGCTTTGATAACATTCTCTTAAGAATTAATTTTATTGAAAACTTTCTGGAAATCGGCAATAAAAATACTTCCAGTGATTCTTCCGATAAGAGCAGTAAATCAATCGGCGTTTCTGCAGCCAAAGATCCGGCAAAAAAACAAGACAAGGAAAAAGCGTATTCGGCCGCTTATCAAATTTTTAAAGAAGGCAATTACGATAAAGCCAGAACCGAGTTTCAAAATTTTTTAGCCGCCTATCCCAACAGCGAATATTCCGATAATGCCCAGTTCTGGGTTGGTGAATGTTATTTCTTTGAACAAAAATATGAAACGGCGATTTTGGAATACGAAAAAGTAACCAAGAATTACCCGAACGGCAATAAAGTTCCTTATGCCTTGCTCAAGCAAGGCCTTTCCTTTCTCAAGCTGGGAGATAAAACCAGCGCCAAATTACTTTTACAACAAGTGATAAAAAATTATCCGAATACCAGCCAGGCGCGCATCGCGCGCTCCAGCCTGCAAGAGATCAAATAATTTTTCGCAGGAAGAACTTTAATTTATTTATCAGTCCAGCGTAATAGTTTTAACATTGGCAGGAATCGGCAAATCAAATATTGATAGATCAGTTGCTTTTTCAATTTTGAGGTCCGAATATTTTATTGATAGTGAAGTTATTCCATCGGCCATGCTGATGGTAATCTCCCCGGCAATAGGGTTCTGGGTGTCATAGTGGTCATATTTAACATTATATATTTCTTTGCCCTGTTCATCATTGCGAACGAGTTTCAGTAAACGATTATTTTCCCCCACCCAAATAATTTGCGAGCATCCTGATTTCGCTTTCATTTCTATGCGCAGAAAATTTTTTTCTCGATAGCTTTGATAAGCGATGACTTTTTCTTTCAAAGAAGGATACGTTCCGGAAAAAATCATTACTATATCTTCAATACTAAATTGCCAGGGTAAAAACCTCTCCAGATTAACAACCGTCGGCAATCCACGGTAAAATTCTCCCTTCGAAGGAATAAAAATGCTCATTTTTTCAGGAGAAGCAGTAAGAAAAAAATCGGGCGTTCCGATTACCGGAAGCAGTTCCAATCGTAAATATGAAGGTTTTTTTATAATCACCACCGCCCTTGCGGGCTGATAACCATGAATTGTGACTAAATCTATCTGCGCAATAGCGCTCAAAATATCATCTTCGGCAACAGCGCTGGAGATTGTCATAAGAATTTTTTCGGATGGAGAATCAGGATAAATAACTATTTGCTTAAGGCAACTACTGGCAAGTGCCGCCAGCAATAACAAGAATATTTTGGAAGAGAATGAGGGGGAAAACTTTTTATGCATAGAAGAAATCTTTTTCTGTAAAATAACATAGTTTTGCTGTTATTTCTGCTTGGTCAAATCATCGAGCTTCTTTTGTATCGAACTATTTTTAGGATCAATCTTAAGCGCACGGTTATACATTTCCTGAGCATCTTTAATTTTGTTCAGCTTTACGTAAACATCTCCCATATGCTCAATGATATTAACATCGTTAGGCAAAAGTTCCAGCGCTTGTTTTAAATACTTTACGGCGCTGCTTAATTGATTTTTTTTGAAATGAACCCAACCAAGGCTGTCAATCAAATAACCATTGTCGGGTTTAATTTTCAGAGCTTTGACAATCATTTTTTCCGCTTCCTCGAGATTCATGCCTCGATCCGCATAACTGTAGCCTATAAAATTTAGCGCTTCGGCGTTGTCCGGATCGATTGCTAAAACCATTTCCATTTCCTTGACGCTTTCGGAAAGGCGATTTGTTTTTTCATAAATCACACCCAGAGCATAATGTAAATCTATCTCCTTGGGAGCAATTTTGACTCCCTCACTCAAAATGTTTTCAGCCGCAACTCTATCTTTAGCGTCTTCATAAAGTGAAGATAAAAAAAGGTACAAAGGAACCTGATCATTCTTTTTTTTAATAACTTCCCTTATTAAATTAATGGCTTCAGAGATTTTACCTTCTTTTTTCAGAATCATTCCGACGCGAATTTGAGAGTTGGCATATAATTCGGATGAAATAGAAATGTTTTTGAATTCTTCCATAGCCAATTTGTTTTCGCCTTTTTCTTCATAAGTAGTAGCCAGTAAATAACGAATCTTATCGTCCGTAATATTTTTCTTCAGAACTGCAGAAAATTCAGTCACCGCTAAATCAAATCGGCGCATATCATAATATAAAAGACCCAGCGCCACTCGGAGATCCCGATTATCGGGATCAACTTTCAAGACTTCCTGGAATTCTTTTTCCGCATCTTCATATTTCTTTTCTTTAATTAAAAGCTCTCCTATTTTAACTCGCAAATTTATCCGTGCGGGATTGATCTCCAGGTAATTGCGATAAACTTCAATGGACTTGTCCATCTTTTCCTGCTTTTCGTAAAGCGCAGTCAAATCAAATAAAGCCATTTCAAAATAAGGATTTAAAGATATCGCTTTTTTGTACATCTTCTCTGCCTCTTCAAACCGCGTCATTGTTGCCAGGACTTTGCCATAGTAGTAGATGCCCATAATGTTGTCCGGATCGATTTTCAACATTTTCTTAAAGGTTTCTTCAGATTTATCAAATCTTTTTTCTTCAGCGTAAATTATAGCCAAATAAAGATGGGCCATAAGGTTTTTAGGATCCAGTTCGATTACTTTCTTGTGTTCTGTTATGGCCTTTTTGTTTTCGTGAATATTAAGGTACAAACCGCCCATAATTAGATGTAGTTCGATATTATCAGGATTTTTAGAAAGCATTGCTTCGCCCAGAGAAATGGCACCATTGAGATCACCCTGTTCTGTATAAAGAGAAACAAGCTCTGTCGTAAGATAAGAAGAGTCGGGATCGGCGGCAATTGCTTGCTTTAACTCGTTAGTTGCTTCCTCAATTTTACCGTCCAGACGTAAAAGAACACCCAGGGAATAGTGATAAGTCGCATCTGCTGATGTTTTTGAGGATACAGAGGGAGCCTGAACCTTCGGCAAATGATTGCAGCCGTATAAATTTACAAAAAATAAAATCAATATGAATACTGGATAGGTTCGTTTTGTTTGCATATTTAATTATCAACGTCTTTGACTGCTATTGTTTTCAAATTTACGAATACCTAATTTGGCGCTTTTGCTTTAATTAGCTGCGATACTGGAACAATCGATACTCCTTTTTTCCGTAAAACTTTCAATCCATCGCTGATTGCCCGAATTGTTTCAGGGTAAGGATGGCCGATAATGATCACCGGCGAAACATCACCGTTTTGGGGAACTATATTAATAACATTATTATAAATTTCATTGTAGTCGTGACTATTATCAAGGAATATTTTGCGCCCAGCTATCTGTAATCCGACTTTTTCAGCAGTGGCAAAAGCTTTACTATCAACTGACGTGCGCGAATCTACGAAAAACAATTTATTTTTCTTCAACTTATTAAAAACTAAAGTAAGTTTTTTTTCATCCATCATAAATTTTGAACCCATATGATTATTAACTCCGGAAATGTAAGGCACAGCCGCAATATCTTTTTCTAATTGAAATACCAGCTCTTCGTCATTCATATCCGTAAAAAGAGCCCCCTGACCCGGCTTTTCGCGCGGATAAGAAACAGGCTCCATCGGCAAATGCAGGAGCGTTTCCCGATGAGCTTGATGAAACATTTCCGCCGCCTCGCGGGTATGAGGGCATAAAGGCAATATAGCAAATGTTAAATCGGCATTAATTTTCAGTAATTCTTTTACCGGTTTCAGGTCATAACCAATGTCATCAATAATAATTGCTACCTGCCTTAGTGGTAGGGGTTTTGGGGACAATGGTTTTACTTTTTCTTTTTTAGGTGTAACTGCTTTCCGTGGTTTTACTTGTTTTGTTTCTTTTTTCGGCTCTTTAATTACAGATGGCTCTTTTTGAAGCAGCACATAAATGATGCCTGCAATTAATACAACGATTAAAAATATCACTAATATAGTAAAGAGACGTTTAAATAATCTCATAACTAACTATAATTTTACACTTTCCGTGAACAAATTAATTGTTCACATTCTTTTTCATGATATCCCAGCTTTTCAAGATATCAACTGCCGTCTTGAGCTGATTATCGAGGGATAAATCAGATGCATCCTTTACATCTTTATTCTGAGTTTCATCGATCTTGGTGCCATCTTCTTTTGCCGGTTTTATATGCCCTTTGAGGTCTTTTTCTCTAATCCTGTCTTCCCACCAGGCAGTATTTTCCGCATCTTCCGCAGGCTTTATATACTTAACAACAATGTCCGGTTTGATGCCTTCCGCCTGAATGGATCGTCCTTTCGGCGTGTAATAACGCGCGGTCGTCAGCTTAAGCGCGGAACCATCTTCCAGCGGGATAACCGTTTGCACGGATGCTTTACCAAAAGTTTGCGTTCCCATAATCAAAGCCCGTCCATTATCCTGTAGAGCTCCGGCAACGATTTCCGCAGCGCTGGCCGTACCTTCGTTGACCAAAACAACCATCGGACAAGTTATTTCATTACCGTCGTTTTTGGCCATTGTTTTTGTCTCCATGGCTTTTACTCGTCCGCGAGTGGAAACAATCATTCCTGATTTAAGGAATACATCAGAGACTTCAATTGCCTGAGTTAACAACCCACCCGGATCATTTCTCAAATCCAGAACCAGCCCACTCATCGGTTTAAGCTTTTCGCTAACTTCTTTTAGCGATTTGCGTAAATCATCAGCCGTCTTCTCCTGGAAAGAAGCTATCCGAATATATCCAATATGATCTTCAATATTTTTAACCTTGACACTCTTTACTTGAATAATGGCACGCATCAACGTAATATCTTTTGGCGTGGGCATATTTTCCCGCATGATCGTAATTGTAACCTTCGTATCCTTAGGACCGCGCAGTTGCTTTACGGCTTCCATAATGGTTATATCTTTAGTAGATTTGCCATCAATTCTTATAATTTGGTCTCCTGATTTTATTCCGGCAACAAACGCGGGAGTATCTTCAATTGGAGAAACTACTGTTAAAATATCCTTTAATAAGGTGATTTCAATCCCAATACCGCCGAAATGCCCCTGTGTTTCCACCTCCAGTTCTTTATATAAATCCGGAGTCATGAAGGAACTGTGGGGATCAAGAGACTTGACCATCCCATTGATCGCGCCTTGAATTAACGTTGTTGGATTAATTTCATCAACATAGTTTTTCTTTACCATGTCGAAAACTTCGTTGAATAGTTTAATTTCTTTATAGACATTTTTATCCACTTTATCCACTGCTGAAACCTTGCTATCGTTATAAAGTCCGAGAAGGACAAACGCTCCCAGGCAAATCATGACCAGCAAAGATATTTTTATTGATAGTTTTTTCATAATATTCCTCTCAATATTGGAGATATAATTGTTACATTTATACCACTTTCTCTGGTATTTCAATTCTTTTCGGAGATTATCAGAAAATATTAGAAGCTTTTTAAGACATGGATGAGGTATGGGGAAAGTACCTTATTCAATTATCCAGCTTGTATCATTGGCGGAGTCTTTTAGGACAATATGAAGCTGGGCAAGCTCTTTTCTTATAGCATCTGCTCTGGCCCAATCTTTTGTTTCCCGGGCAATTTGTCTTTTCTCAATCAAGCTTTCAATTTCCTCAATATTTAAGCCTCTTTTACGTAACTCGGTTTCCTTATCAGACAGAAAGAATTGATCGGCATCATTCTGAAAAATTCCTAAAACCGCACCGAAATGATCAAATATTTTCTTTGCCGCCACCAAAATTTCAGCTTTATTAGAAGCTGGCGTATTCTTTTCACCAGCAATCAAATTATTGGTGAGCCTTACCATATCAAAGACATGACCCAAAGCTTGAGCGGTGTTAAAATCGTCATCCATTGCCGCGTCAAACTTATCCGTCAGATCTTTGAATTTAATTATGTAATCTTCTTCCTGCACTGAAAGTTTTTTTACAATAGGTGTTGTGTCAGTTGCCGATTTGCCCTGAAATTCTTTCAGTAGTTGCAGAGTTGTATAACACCTGATCAAGCTTGATCTGGCCTCATTTAGCGAACTCTCCGAATAATCAACCGGACTGCGGTAATGACTCTGCAGCATAAATAAACGCAATATTTCCGGATGATAATTTTTTAAAATTTCTCTAACGGGAAATATATTGCCCAGAGATTTGGACATTTTTTCCGAATTTATTTTAACAAAGCCGTTATGCATCCAGTAATTTGCTAAGGGCTTTCCTGTTGCCGCCTGCGATTGAGCGATTTCATTTTCATGATGCGGAAAAATTAAATCTTCGCCGCCGCCGTGAATATCAAATGTTTCTCCCAAATAACGCCGGCTCATGGCGGAACATTCAATATGCCATCCGGGCCGGCCCTTTCCCCATGGGCTTTCCCAGAAAGGTTCACCTTCCTTGCTTTTTTTCCAGAGCGCGAAATCCAAAGGATTCTTTTTTTTGTTATTGACGTCAACGCGCGCGCCAGCAATCATTTCTTCCAGATTACGTCCGGACAAACCGCCGTATTGTTTGTAATTACTTATCGAAAAATATACATCTCCATCCACACAATAAGCGAATCTTTTCTCTTCGAGGACGCCGATCAGAGCAATCATATCTTTCATGTGCTCGGTGGCTTTCGGGGTTACCGTGGGAGTTACAACTCCCAGCGCTGTCATATCTTCGTTATGCAATTTAATGTAACGTTCCGATATTTCGACAATGCTGACGCCTTCTTTGTTGGCGCGGTCGATGATTTTGTCATCGATATCGGTGAAATTTTTTACATAAGTAACCTGATATCCTTTTGTTCGCAAATATCTGACTACAACATCAAACACGACCGCCGCACGGGCATGTCCCACATGACAGACATCATAAGCGGTGATACCGCAAACATAAACACCTACAGATCCTTCTTTAATGGGCTGAAAGACTTCTTTTTTTCTTGTCGCTGTGTTGAATATTTTCTGAAACATATTATTACTTGCTTTCATCAGGGATAGAGCGGTGCGGCTTGCAAACCGGTGTCTTCTTTAAAGCTACAGATGATATTCATATTTTGCACGGCCTGCCCAGCAGCGCCTTTAATTAAATTATCAATTGCCGCCATTATAATTACCCTTTTTGTCCGTGGATCAACAGCTAATCCTATATCGCAGTAATTTGATCCGCAAACAGAAGAAATATTGGGATAGATCCCTTCAGGACAAATCCTGACAAATTTTTCTTCCGCATAAAATGAGGAATAAAGGGAATGCAGCGTAGGTATTGTAATATCTTTCTTCAGCGTCGCATAAATTGTGCTTAAAATTCCCCGCTTCACCGGCAGTAAATGTGGTGTAAAAGTAATAGCGAATTTTTTACCGGCCAGAGCGTTCAATTCCTGTTCAATTTCCGGGAGATGTCGATGTTTCCCGACTTTGTATGCTTTAAAACCGCCGTCAACTTCACAAAAAAGCGAACTGGTCAGCGGTTCCCTTCCCGCTCCGCTTACGCCGGAGGCCGAATCAGCAATAATCGTGGATACCTCTATTAGCTTCTTTGTCAGCAGCGGAGCAAGACCCAAGACAATACTGGTCGGATAGCAACCGGGATTGGCAATAAATTCCGTTTTCTTTATTTTTTCCCTGTAAAGTTCGGGAATTCCATAAACAGCATTCTTTGTAAGCTTGGCGCTGCTATGCTTTCCATACCAGGTTTCATAGGTTTTTATATCCCGCAGTCGATAGTCAGCGCTTAAATCAATTACTTTCTTCCCTTTACTGATAAATTCAGGAGCAATGTTCATAGAAACACCATGGGGAAGAGCCAAAAAAACAACATCACAGATATTGCTTATCTCTGCCGGCGTTGCGTTTTGATATTTTAATGAAGTCAAACCTTGTAAAGAAGGGAATACTTCAGATACCGTTTGACCGGCAAACCGCCGGGAAGTAACCGCGACTAATTTCACTTCGGGATGTCCCGATAAAATTCTTGTCAGTTCCTGACCTGTATATCCGCTGGCTCCAAAGATTGCTGCTTTAATCATAAAAAATCTCCCCAAAAAAAAGGGAGGCCGGAAGCCCCCCTGTTGAAATTTAACGTTTGGAGAATTGGAATCTTTTCCGCGCTCCGGGCTGCCCGTATTTCTTTCTTTCTTTAACTCGGGCATCTCTGGTTAAAAAACCGGCCTTTTTCAGTACAGAGCGCAATTCGGCATCATACTCTAAGAGAGCTTTAGAAATTCCATGTTTAACTGCTCCTGCCTGACCAGCTACTCCACCACCGCTTACATTAACATATAAATCAAACTGGTCTTTTTTCCCCGTAATCTCAAATGGTTGCCTGATAACCATTTTCAGGCTGGGCCGAGTAAAATATTCATCATAGTTTCTTTTATTAACTACAATATTACCACTACCCGCTTTCATATAAACGCGAGCAATAGCGCTCTTTCTTTTGCCTGTTGCATAATATCGTTGTTGCGTCATAACTTCTCCAATATATAGAATGATCTAATTGCCAGTTTAAGACAAATTAAATAGACAAAGTCTTCGGGCACTGGGCTTCATGAGTATGGGCATTGCCAGCATAAACTTTCAGTTTTTTGAGCATTTTTCGCCCAAGATTTGTTTTGGGCAACATACCCTGAACCGCCATACGGATCAGATTTTCGGGTTTTTCCGCCAACATTTTTCCAGCGGTAGTTTCTCTTAATCCACCGGGATAACCCGAATAAGAATAATACATTTTGTCGGTCAGTTTTTTTCCGGTAAGCATAATCTTTTCCGCATTGACTACAATGATAAAATCGCCGGTATCACAATGCGGAGTATAGGTAGCTTTATGCTTTCCCCTCAAACGATGCGCTATTTCACTAGCGAATCTCCCCAATACTTTACCGGAAGCGTCCGCAATGTACCACTCTTTATTGGTCGTTTCCGCATTTGCCATATATGTCTTCATAATAAAACCACCATCTTAGTGAAAAATTGAAAAGTGAAACTTATGCAATTTCAGATTGCTTGTCAAGTAAAATGTTTAAGCCGTCGGAAACAAATAAAAAGGTCTATTCAAGATATAAAAAACATCGCCATTTTTTATAAAACCGCAATTACTAAATATTCTTAGCGGCTTGTTCAATTCCTTTTCTGATAGTGTCCAGTTTTTCCTGGCTCATCTTCACGGATATGCCCATAACCAGCGTGCGTCCCAGAATATTTTCGGCATGGGGAATACTTTCTCTTGAATATTGCACTTTGCCTTTATAAGACGGATCGGTAAACGGATATTTTTTCGAGTTGGCCGTTGATTTCGCCAGAAAGTGTTCCCAATTCGGCACATAATGCCACAGATTTCTCTTGTAGCAGACAGTATCAACACCTTCGGCGCTAAGCAAATTCTGAAATCTTTGCGCCTGATTTTCATCAGGCATATTAAACGCTAAAAACGTGGCGGAATCTCCCTCAGGATCTGGTTTCGCACGGAATCCTGCGCCTGGCACCTGCGCCAGCACATCCATGATAAATTTCTTATTTTTCTTTTGCTCGCCGATCAGGTAATCAAGTTTGCGCAACTGCGCCAGACCTAAAGCTCCCTGCAGTTCATTCATCCGGTAGTTGAAACCAAGAATGGTTCTACCTTCCAGAGCGCGGCTTACTTTGGGATTATGATCATGGCCGTGGTCATGATACCATTCCGACCTGTGGTAAAAATCAAGGTTATCGGTAATCACCATTCCGCCTTCACCGGTGGTGACCGTTTTAACATAATCAAAGCTGAAAGTTCCCATATCACCGAAACTGCCCAGCTTTTTTCCTTTGAAGCTGGCACCGCAGCCCTGAGCGTTATCTTCCAAAACCAACAGTTTGTTTTTATGGGCGGTTTCCACGATTTTATCTATATTCGCGCCCGATCCGCACATATGCACGGGAATTACCGCTTTGGTGTACTGCGTTTTTTTCTTTTCAATTTCCAGGGGATCAAGGTTGAGAGTATCATCAATATCCACCATTACGGGAATGGCGCCCACTTCCAGCACTGCTTCATAAGTGGCTAAAAAAGTAAAAGCGGGCACAAGCACTTCGTCACCGGGACCGACATCCATAGCCGTCAAGGCAATCTGGAGCGCCGCCGAGCCGGAAGTAACTCCCAGAGCATAGCTGACACAGCAATGCTTGGCAAACGCCTCTTCAAACTCTCGAACCTTATAAATTCCTTTTCTTTCTTTATCAAAACCATAACGCATCAGAATGCCTGTTTCGAGCACATCCATTACTTCCTTGATTTCTTCTTTGCCGATTAGTTCTGCTCCAGCCATGTGCTTAACCTTCCTTTCTTATAGCAAGTTGCTTTCATATGAATTATTGAAAGCTTACTTGGTATTATGCCGTATCAATCAGCTTCTTAATGTTTAACAGCTGATGGGTATTAAAAAGCCTGCGCGTAAATCGCGATCATATCTTCTTTGGTGACTTTACGGGGATTGTTCTTCAAAGGTACTGCTACATTCAACGCCACATCAGCCAATGCCGCAAAATCTTTTTCTTTAATGCCAAATTGCGCAAGCGACGCGAAAATGCCGCAATCCTCAATCAACGCCTCGACTGCTTCCAGCGCTAAAAAAGCGGCCTCGCGGGCCGGAAGGCCATCGATACACTCTCCCATTGCCTCGGCAACATCCGCAAATTTTTCCAACGCCGCGGGCAGATTGAAAGCCATCACTGCCGGCAACATCATCGTATTAGCGAGGCCGTGACCCACACCGTATTTCCCGCCCAAAGGATAAGACAGCGAATGCACCGCCGTCACACCGGCGTTTGCCAGACCAATACCGGCATACAGGCTGCCTAAAAACATTCTTTCGCGGGCGACTATATTTTGACCATCATGCACACAAGTGCGTAAATTTTCGGCAATGAGAGCTATTGCCTCCAAAGAAAACATTTCGCTTACGGGAGAAGCATTAACTGATGTATATGACTCAATGGCATGACATAAAGCATCCAAGCCGGTGTGCGCCGTGGGCGCGGGCGGCAGGCTCAGTGTCAATTCCGGATCGAGAAGCGCCAGTTCCGGATAAAGATACGGACTGTTCATCCCTTCCTTTTTTTTCAAATTCTTGCGCACAAAAACCGCGGTAAAAGTTACTTCGCTGCCGGTTCCGGCGGTTGTCGGAACCATGATTTTAGGCAGACCGTGCTTGGGAACTTTATTGAGGCCGAGATAGTCAACCGCGCTTCCTTTGTTGATCGCGAGCACGGCGATGGCTTTGGCCACATCCATCGCGCTGCCGCCGCCGATGCCGATCACGATATCGCACTTGTTTTTTACAGCAATCTTCGCGCCTTCATCCGCCAGTTCAATGGGTGGTTCCGGTTCAACCTTATCATATACCGTAAATTTAATGCCTTCGGAAATAAGAACGCTGGCTACTCTTTTCATCAAATCCGTCTTGGCAAGATTTTTATCGATAACCACAAGTGGATTTTGGGCGTGCAGTTCCTTAATATGGCCAGCTAATGTTAATAATGATCCATTGCCGAAAATAATTTTTTTTGCGCCGGTAAAAGAAAATGTCTTTCTCATAATTAAAACCCTCCATCAGTATCGACTGTAATTATTACAATGTTTTGCATGCAAGCAATATAAACTCCGGAGACTCAGTCACCCGGGAAGGAAAGCAATGCTTCTATGTGCAATCACTATGAGAACTGCCCGTTAAAGTCAAGTTTTTTTGTGGTGAGCATACCACGCAAGTTGGCGGCAGATACCACGAAGAATCTTTACCTCGCGCGATAACAGCGAGGCGCGGCCAAAGAAGCGGCGCAGATGCATCATCCAGTAGTCAGGATTTTCGGGATTTAAAAATTCGATATCGGCAAGCAATGTTTTAATTTGCCCATACATCCCTTCCAGCTCCGAAGATAGCGCCAATTTAGGCGATGCCCCCCTCACGGCAGTTACTGCAGATGACGCGATAAATATTTCATAGCACAGAACCATCACGGCATGAGAAAGATTAAGGGAAGTGAATTCCCGGGATGTCGGGATAGAAACCACAGCATGGCACAGGCACAATTCTTCATTGGCAAGGCCCGTATCTTCCGGGCCGAAAAGAAGGGCGACCTTGTTTTTCTGGGAAATACTGGCAATGTCTTGAGCGGCAGCGCGCGGCGCGATAAACGGCCCGCGGGCTTTGCCCAAGCGGGCGGTTGTGCCTACAATATAATTGAACTCGCCGAGCGCTTCGTCGATTCGTTCAAAATATTGGATTTGATCTAAAACATCGGTAGCCAGATGAGTGGATCGCTGCTGCATTTCCTCTCGGTCAAACTCCGTTTTCCCTACCACAATTATATTGCTGATTCCCATATTTTTCGCGGCACGGGCAACAGAACCAATATTCCCCGCGTATTTTGGTTTATATAAAACGATGCTGATGTTTTTAATTTTAGCTTTCAAGATAATTTTCTTCCCTTACCGCTTATACCGCTCATTTGTCAGTGGAGCCCCATGCGGCTGGAGCCGGGGTATTCCAAGTCGCGGGATTGACCCTATCGTTTTTCCTGTTCTTTAGCTGACTATTTTGAGAATTTGGGGAACGTGCCGCTCTGAGGCCGCGGGAATCTCTTTCGGATAACCGATAATAACGGGGGCAACAATCCGGCAATCATCGGGAATGCCTATTTCCACTTTAATTTTTGGATCTCTGATATATGATCCCAAATGGATCCAGCAAGTGCCCAAACCTCTTTGGGTGGCACCAAACATAATGTAACTTACCGCCAGCGCGCAATCAACGTCCAGTGAACGAACGCTTTTCGAACCGATAACGTAAATCAAACAGGGAGCGTTATAATAAACATTAAAGTTTTCATCCTTCATCAACGCTTCATAGGCCGGATTAAGGGAAGCAGGGTTTTTATAAAAATCCTGCAGGATATTCTTCTTGCTTTCATCAGAAAGTTTTTTCATCATCTGCTTATTGTTGATGATAATAAACTGGCAGGGTTGGCCATTGCTGGCCGAAGGCGCTAAGCATGATTCTTTGAGAATTTCTTTCACTACATCCAGCGAAACATCTTTGGGTTGGAAATCACGGATTGCTCTTCTGTTTTTTAATAACTCTGTAAATGTCATCATAACAATATCTCCTCCTAATGAGACCCAAGCTTCAGAAACAAAGCGCATAACCTAAAGGTCATCTGCGACAGAAGCTTGCAGGTCGTAATGAGACTCAAACTTTAAAAGCGAAGCGCATTAAAGTTTGTTAGTCGAATTATCCAATAGCCAAAGGCTATTGGGAATTATCCCGCGAAGCAGAGTGTAGCGGGGTTGATAATTTCATATTCCATGTTGTTTATCATTTATCAGGGCAAAAAAACAGAGATTAAAGCCAGAATGATATATTGAAACAAGTTTATTAAAGGATCAAGAATATGTAAATAGAGCAACCCGATAACAATAAAAAATCCAAAAGGTTCAATTTGATTCAGTACTCTGTTTATAGATGCCGGCGCGAAACCCATGAGAATTTTAGAACCGTCAAGCGGAGGGATCGGGATTAAATTAAACGCGGCCAAGATAATGTTAATATGTGCCAGCAAAAGAAGGACTTATCCGGCCATCCCGGAAGGTTCAGGAGAAATCAGCCTCAATAATAAGAGCGCGACAAAAGCGAAGATAATGTTCGCCGTAATCCCCGCCGCCGATACGAGGATGAGCCCTTTGCGTCTTTTGTTGGCGGGGATATTTTCCAGATTTATAGGAACAGGTTTTGCCCAGCCGAAACCGATAAACAGAAGCATCAATGTCCCGATAAGATCAAGATGTTTAACCGGATTGAGAGTCAACCGGCCCAGCCATTTAGCCGTGGAATCACCCATTTTATAGGCAACCCAACCGTGAGCCAACTCATGAAAGATTACTGAATATAATAGTAACGCCGACAATATTACAAACGCCAGCGGATCTTTAATTAATATCTGTATAAGTCCCATAGTTAATCCCTTCAATTTCTGTTTTGCTCTTATACAATACTTTTCAGAATGAAAAACAGAACTATTCGCACGCCCATGCGCCGGTCTGCGCTGCCAATTAAAGATAGCGCTTCAATTTATAATCGGATTAAGGTTACCGGATAATCTCATAACAGGTTTTGACATCCATGCCCGGCTCCAGCAATGGTAAAAGCTTTTCAATATTTTTCATCAAATTGGCGGAATGCAGTTTCAAAGCATCCTTATCGCTGTATTTCTCATAAAAAATAATTGTCTTCTCATCACCGCGGACAGTGTGAGGTATATATTCCAGACAGCCCGGTTCGCTCGCTTTGATTTTGGGAACGATCTCTTTCAGGGCATTGATCGCCTCTTCTATTTTCCCTTCTTTGATTTTTAAAGTCGCAATTAGTGTAATCATTACTTCTCTCCTTATTTATATTTCATAGTAGGAGTATATGGAGAAGAATAGAGTGTGTCAAAGGAATATTTTCCGCAAATGAATATAAATCTCCAACTGCCTTTACGCAACCACTCAATAATAAATATTTGATTTTCATAAGATATTGGCGTAAAGAATTAAGCACTTCACCAATCCCGCGGCTTGGAATACACTGCAACCCGCGGGAGGTCGCATTATTGAAGGGAGCCTCTGGCTCCTCCTGAAGGTAGCTCCATTAGCATTGTTGGAAAAACAGCGGATTAATGGTTTAATGTATTTAGGCTTATTTTTTCAAGCGGCAACTGTTTTGTAATCAATATCATTATTATTGAAGGTTTATAGGGATGAGAGTCGGGTACCATGTAAAACGCATAAAAGATGGTCTAACTTCCATGCTATTGACAAAAGAGTTAATTTCGCATGATCAGTGGACACATCAAGAGCTGAGGACATATCAGCTTCAAAGCCTGAAAAAAGTGGTTCGACACGCGATGAAGCGCTCGCCGTTTTATAAAGACTTTTATGGGCACATAGATACCGACCAACCTTTTCAGCTTGATCAATTGCCGATCCTTACTAAAAAAACCATGATGGAAAATTTCGACAGGCTTGTGACAGACCCGCGGCTGAAACTGACAGATGTTGAAGGACACATCTCGCAGCTCTGCCGCGACGAGTATTATCTGGATAAATACCGGGCCTTGTCAACCGGAGGAAGTTCAGGACTTACCGGCGTTTTTATTTATGGTCGGAAAGAATGGGTGACGATACTTGCAGCCATGCAGAGGCAAGGGCGTTATATAGATGTTTCGCCGCGCTTTCCGAACCGGCTAAAAATGTGTAATATCGGGGCTCACCATCCACGGCATGGCACTTCGCGCGTACCTGAGAGCGCGGATTTCGGTCTGGTAATTTTTCTGCGGCTGGCGGTTGAAAGTCCGATAAAAGAACTAGTCGAATCTCTGAACGCGTTTCAGCCCGAAGTGCTGACATCTTATCCGTCGATTATTTCCATGCTTGCCCTTGAGCAGCAGGAAGGTTATCTCAAGATCAGCCCAAGAGTTGTGGTAACAACGGCTGAGGTATGTACCGAAGATATGAAGCAAAAGATCAAGTATGCATGGGGTATAACACCTTTCAACTCATATGCCATGACAGAGATGCCTTTTCTGGCGATAAACTGCTTGCACGATAAAGGTATCCATGTCTTTGAAGACACGGCAATCCTGGAGGTCGTGGATGAAAACAACAGGCCGGTGCCGGATGGGGTTCTTGGACACAAAATCCTGATCACGAACCTGTTTTCTTATACACAGCCGATCATCCGCTATGAGATCACTGATATGATCAAGATGTCCGAAGAACCATGTTCATGCGGAAGACCCTTCAGGCTCATTAAAAGTGTCGAGGGACGGATTGATGATATCCTTGAGCTGGAAGGTATTCACTCCGAATCAGTGCTTGTGCACCCCATACATTTTCGTACAGAACTTGGCAAAATCCATGAATTGAGACAGTATCAAGTTATTCATAAGAAAGACTGTCTTCACTTCAACCTGGTTCTCCGCGGCCCGACCGATAGGGATCACCTTGCCGCCAGAGTTGAGTCCATCTTTAAAAAGAGGCTGAAATCGGTTAAAGTCAAATGCCCGACGATCATAGTACATTTTGTCAATGAACTCGAACGTGAACAGAATCAGGTCGGAAAACTGAAGCTTATCAAGAAATGTATTCCTGAGGTGTAAGGCCGTTATGATTCAAAACTTGTTTTTTTTCGGCCTCATGGCCGGTTCTATTCTCGGCGTTCCGGTTGGCCCCAATGGAACCCTCTGTTTATACAGGAGTCTCCGTTTCGGATGGATTCAAGGGATGGCGACTGCATTAGGAAGTGTTACAGCCATGTTCATTCATGCAGTTATTTCCTTTATGCTTCTGTCCAGCATTATGGGGTTTATGTCCCAAGGCAAAAGCAATGACCTCATAAATATCTTGAGCGGCGTAATTTCGATCGCGATCGGGGTAATATTTTATTTCTCCTCTGCGCCAAAGCAATCATCCATTCAGGACTTGACCTCGCAGAAGATCTTTTTTAATAATTTCATCAGTGCATTTGTCATTGGGATCGTCAACCCCAAGAACATTTTCGGTTTTGCAACACTGTTGATTGCAAATAACCTTGCCCTTGGAAATAATCTCTCTTCGGTCATGAATGCGGCATCCTTTGGAACCGGGGTGTTCATGTCAACAACACTGCTTTTCATAATCCTCATCATTTTATCAATAACCATCGGAGACAGATTTCTTAATCGTGTAATCCCTAAACTAAAGTATTGGGTATCGGCAGCATTTATTTTGACCGGAGTGCTTAAGATATTCAAGGTTATGTAGGGAGATCAGTGTGACCCCAAGTGACCTCGTGTGCCCTTCAGGGTATTAGGTTATGCATTTTGTTTCTGAAACATGGTGAGTCTATTATATAATCACAATTAGCTTTGCACTTGGAATCAATTCCCTTTACGCTTACAGTCCTACGTCGCTTCGCTTCTGGGATAATTCGACCTGCAATCTTCAGTGCACTCTGTTTCTGTAGCTTGGGTCTCATTAAAAAACCCCTTAAGCCATCCAAGCCTTAAGGGGGGCGTGCTATATTTACAGATCATGTTTTTTTGATGTTGTCAGCGGCCGCTTAAACATCATTTCTTTTATGATTCTGATACAACCCTCTTAGCTAACGATGGTCTTTACAGTTTCAATCACTGGGTTGGTGAAAAGCGCCATTAAGATTGTATACAGAGCAAAGATAGTGACTACTTCACCGACATACATCTTGTCATATTTGCGTTTGAGAGAGACCATAATCAACCCGCCGACGATTAAACATCCCAGTTGGAAATAAGGGAAGTTCGTGGTTCCTGCCGCCGCGAATTCTGCAAAGCTGAAAGTTGCCGTTAAAAGAATTACTGCCGCCGCTACCATCATTGTTCCTAATGTCTTTTTCATGATCTGTTACCTCCTTTAGGTAATTTGTTTATGTTCATTTGCCCTGATACTATTGAAATTATCGTGCCAAAAAAGAAGGAATCATTATTTATAAATGTAATTGCATGATAATACTAGCTATATTCAAATGATCCTCTCCATTATTTCTCATGAAAATCCTCACTTTATCTTTTCTTTTTAAATAAAATATTAAAACTCGTTTAACAAAATGTGGAAAATAACAAATTTTTTATACTTTGAGATTTTCATATTTTAAATTTCCGTTGACAAGTATCCGGCAACAGGATTAAATAATCCATACGATTTAAGTATTTGCCTAATTTGATACCCTCTGTCAGTCGAAAAGACGTGAGTGATGAAAACACAAACACAAGAAGATTGCCCAGAGCGTTACAATATTTCTTTCAGCCGGGAAGGTTTAAATCTTTTAATTCATCTTTCCGGTCAGTTTGGACTGAAAAACCTGATGGTCTTCAGAGGCGATATCAACCGGGAAATTTCTAAGCAAAAATTAGAATCCGTAACCATCGATTTTTCGGAAGTCTGTTATTTGGACAGCGCCGCGGCTTTAGCTTTTGTTCAAATTGAGAAGGAGGCCGCTTCCCAAAAAATCAAATGCCGGCTGACTAATTTAAATGATGAATCTAAAGGTATTTTCAGCGTAATACACGAAGATGCCCTTAATCAGCAACCTTTTAAATCCTTGCAATACCACGATGATTTTATACGTCAGGTCGGGCAATCCTCATTGAATATAGCACGCGATTTTGTCAATTTTGTCGCGTTTATAGGCGAGTTACTGATTGCGTTTCTCTATACTATCAGGCATCCTAAAACACTCCGGGGGAAAGACGTTCTTTTTTATATCCACCGGGCGGGCGTGGAAGGCCTGCCCATTGTTGCTCTGATCGGAGCCCTGATCGGGTTAATCATTGCCTTCATGTCTTTTTTACAATTGAAGCAAGTAGGTGCCAACCTTTATGTCCCTGCGCTGGTGAGCTTTGCAATGGTCAGGGAACTGGGACCCATTATGACAGCCATTCTGGTCGCAGGACGCTCCGGGTCAGCATTTGCCGCGGAAATCGGCACAATGGTGGTTAACGAAGAAGTGGACGCGCTTCATACAATGGGCTTTGATCCGATTCGCTTTCTGGCCGTACCGAAAGTTCTGGCAACCGTCATTGTCGTACCGATTTTGACTATTTATGCGGATCTTTTCGGCATTATCGGCGGTATGGTTATCGGCGTCACCAGCCTGGATTTGACCATACAAACATACATTACCCAGTCTATTAAAACCATCCAGGTTTTCGATATTGTCACCAGTTTGATTAAAGCTGCCGTTTTTGCCGCACTGATTGCCTCCATCGGATGTCAAAGGGGATTCCAGGTGCGCTCGGGCGCCCAAGATGTCGGTAAATTTACCACCTCTGCCGTCGTCGCGGCAATTTTTATGATTGTGGTGGCTGATTCCATTTTTGCCGTTATGCTTTATTATATAAAACAATAAAGAAGGAAAATATTTTGGTAGAAGAAAAAACTCCTATTATTGTTGTCAAAGATCTGGCCGCGCGTTTCGGTGAAAATGTGGTATTTGAAGGTGTAAGTTTTCAGGTCTATAAAGGAGAGGTTCTGGTGATCGTCGGCGCTAGCGGTTGTGGCAAATCGACTCTGCTGAGAATTATGATCGGCCTGCAGAAGCCTTACGCAGGTCAAGTGTTGTATCAAGGGGTGGATATTACCTGCGCAGAGGAGAAAGAACTCAATCAGTACCGGCAGAATATTGGTGTCCTTTTTCAATCCGGCGCACTGTTCAGTTCGATGACGCTCAAAGAAAATATTGAACTGCCCTTGCAGGAGTATACTGATCTTGATCCTGCGGCAATCAACACAATTATCAAAATGAAATTAGGCATGGTCACTTTAGCAGGCTACGAAAATTATCACCCATCCGAACTTTCCGGCGGTATGAAAAAAAGAGCCGGCATAGCCCGAGCCATGGCGTTGGATCCCCGCGTGCTTTTTTTCGACGAGTTGTCCGCCGGGCTTGATCCGGTTACTGCTGCAGAACTGGACGATCTGATTATCAAAACCGAAGAAGCTTTGGGCACAACAATGGTCATAGTGACTCACGAACTGGAATCTATTTACAAAATAGCCCATAGAGTGTTAATGTTAGATAAAGAGGCAAAAGGTATCATTGCCGAAGGCAAACCGTTGGAATTAAAAGAACGGGCGACAGACCCACGGGTAAAAAGTTTCTTTTTACGCCAGAAACCTGTCACCCCTGACGAACAGAGGTTTTATGTCAATTAGAAGCTCAAAATTTTCAATTGGTCTTTTCGTTATTATTGGTGCGCTGATTTGTGCGGGAATTATCATCTGGATCGGTGCGGCTGGATTTTTCATGAAAGGATCTCTCTACACGACCTATTTTGACGAATCCGTTCAAGGATTGCAGGTCGATTCGGCAATTAAATATCGGGGCGTGGACATCGGCAAGGTTCAGAATATAAAAGTGGCGCCGGACTATCGTCTGATTGAAGTGGTTATGAAAATAAATCTGGAAGGTGATTTGCCAAACCAGACCGTCGCCGCACTGACTTCAGCCGGCATTACCGGAATTGTCTTCATTGAGTTAGACCGGATCAAAGCCGGCGAATTGTCCAACTCACCGAAAATAACTTTTAAATCCAGCTATCCTGTTATTCCGTCACGCCGGTCGGGAATCGGCCGTTTTCTGGCGGACACGGGAGCCATTATGCAAAACATAAAGAATATAGACCTCAAGGGTATTTCCGATCAACTGCAAAACACCTCCAAGGCCATAGAAAACTTTGTGGAAGGCAAGCGAATCAATAATATCATGACTCATCTGGAATCCACTTCCACCAATCTGGATCAGGCTATTGCCAGAATCAACAAGACGGTTGCTGAAGGCAAAGTGGATAAGGTAGTCAATGAAACCATGGGAATTTTATCTGATGCCCGCAAATTGATCGGGCAGGCAAAAAATGAATTTGAATCCTTGAACCTGAAAGAAAAATCTTCCCGCGCTGATATTTTGCTTGGAGATATAGGCAAAAAAACAAAAGTTATCACCAATGAATTGCAGGATACATCAGAGCATTTACGGGTTACTTCGGAAAATCTGCAAAAGCTTTCCGATAATTTAACAAGAAATCCGTCGGAGCTCATTTTCTCAAAACCGCCGCCGCCGCGAAAAGTCATGGAGTAATGAGAGGAATTAATCAATGAGACAGTTATTAAAGCAGGCGCAATGCCACGGGAAAAGAATACAAAGCTTTTGTCTAGCAATGATTGTTTTATCGCTTATAATCACCGGATGCGCCGGTAACGGCAAACCGCAATATGAAGTAGAAAGCTACCTTCTAAGCTACTCCGCACCCTCATGGAATAAACCAGAAAAGCTCAATACGTCTGTAAAGTTTAACCGGTTTTCTATTGCTACCGCCTATAATTCCGCCAATATGATTTTTCGCAAAGATTCTTATAGCCTTGATACCTTCAATTACTCCCGATGGGCAGTCAATCCGGCGGATATGATTGCCGACAGCCTTTTGCGCGATATGAGAGAAAGCGGCTTTTTTCGGGCGGTATTTTCACGTCATGAAACGGATGATGGACGATTTTTCATTTCAGGCGGTATTGAGGAATTTTACCTGCGCATGGAGAAAAGCAATAAAACAGCAGTTATTAGCATTGCCATTTCTTTGAAAGACACTCGGGAAAAAGAAATTGGTAAAAGCATCATGTTTCAGAAAAAATACGTTAGAGAAGAACCATTGCAGGAGTCTTCACCTCGGGGATATTGCGAGGCCGCAAGTCAGGCTATGCGGGTGATCTCCCAACAAATAACCAATGATATTTACGCAGCAATCAAAACAAACGTTAAATCAATGACGAGTGATCCATGAAAGAAATATCTCTACAAACTCATTCTCGTGTCGAAATGATTGACATCACCGCAGCTATTCAAAAAGCTGTCGGAGATGAGAAGATTGAAGAAGGCATCTGTCTTGTCTATACACCCCACACCACAGCTGCGGTTACCATAAATGAAAACGCCGATCCGGATGTGCCCCGCGATATAATTTCTGCTTTGGAAAAAATTGTTCCGCAAAATGCCAATTACAAACATGCAGAGGGAAATTCTCCGGCGCACATAAAATCGTCGCTGACCGGTGCATCCGAAATGGTCATCATTGAAAACGGCCGTCTCGTTTTGGGCAAATGGCAATCCATCTTTTTTTGTGAATTCGATGGTCCCCGTACGCGCAAATTCATAGTGAAACCTTTGTCTGTCTGAAAACCTGACCGGCGTCTGCGTTATTTCTTAAGTAAGATTTTAATCATTTGCTCATGAATTAAAGCGTTGCTTGCCAAAAGGCTTGGTGATTGCAAATGCCACTTGCTCCCCGCAATATCGGAAATAATGCCGCCTGCTTCTTCCACCATGAGACAGCCTGCGGCCGTGTCCCAAGGTTTGAGTTTCAGTTCCCAGAAACCATCAAACCGTCCAGCCGCAAGACAAGCGAGGTCTAAAGCCGCGGCGCCAGCGCGCCGTATAGCCTGAACGTTTATAGCCATTGCATTGAAATAATCGAGATTGTTTTCTTTGCTTTCCCGAATATCATAAGGAAATCCGGTAGCCAGAAGACTGCGGGAAATATCTTTCAATGAAGAAACCGCTATTTTTTTATCATTCAAATATGTACCTTCGCCGCGCACAGAAACAAACATTTCCTCTCTCATGGGATCATAAATTACACCTAGAATAACTTCACCTTCATTTTCTAAAGCAATGGAAACGCAAAAGACAGGATATCCGTGAGCGTAATTTGTTGTTCCATCCAGAGGGTCAATTATCCAACGCAGTTTCCCGGCGCCGGTAATTGCCGGCGATTCTTCCGATAAAATTCCATGATCGGGGAAGTTACGGCTTATTGCCGCAATGATTAAATCCTCGGACATTTTATCCGCTTCGGTAACCAAGTTAATATCACCCTTATAATTAATTTCATGCTTTTGATTAAACTTTTCTTTTAATAATGCACCGGCTTTACGCGCTAAATCCACTGCAAATAATTTCCATTGCAACATATATAAATACTCCTATCATCCCAAATTTGAATTATAATAATAAAGTTTTAAAGAAACATAAAAACCAATAATGTAATAATATGTTTTGTTTTAAAGAGTTGTTTTACAATAAAATTAATGCTAAATAAATACAAGTAAATGCCGTTATTTGCGATTTATATATGTTTATAGACAAAACTCCTAGTAATAATTCTCAGGAATTAAAAGCAACAAGAGAAGCCTTGGGTCTTTCTCTTGCAGATGTGTTCCAGCGTACGCGCATAAGTGTTGTCTATCTGCAAGCTATAGAAAATAACGACTTTCATCTGTTGCCGGTTCCCGTTTACGCAAAGAATTTCATCAAAACTTATGCCCGCACTTTAGGCATTGACAGTAAGCCAATACTTATCAACTACGAAGATTATCTTAACTCTCGAAAAAGGTCGCATGAAGGTATCTCGAAGGGAAAGCCTCTTATCAGGAGAATCGCCAGTCCTAAAATTTATTTGGGGATTACCTTCGTTTTAATAGTTATCAGTGTTGTGGCTTGGTTAATTTCCAAACAATATCAATCATCATCTGATCTCCTCAACTCGACAAAGAGAATTGCTGTCGCTGTTCCGGAAAATAAGGAACAAATTGTAAATTATCCGGTTAATGTTGCTGCTCCAATAAACCAGCAGACAAAAGATAGCACCAACCGTACGTTGAATGAAATTAACAAACAATCGCAAGTTAAAGCACAATCAATTTCCGCCAAGATGGAAAATAATGCCGTGAAACTTTCAAAAGAACAAGTCTCGTTGCCGGTTAAAAGTGCACAGACTGTAGTCAATAGCGAAGAAGCCAGTCTCTTGATTATTAGCGCAATTGAAGAAACATGGATAAGAATTAAAGCCGATAAAAACCCTTCATTCCAGATTCTGTTAAAGCCTGGAGAAAAATTTGAACGCAAAGCAGTAATCTTTGATATGGATATTGGCAACGCTGGTGGGATTAAGATACTATTTAAAGGTAAAAATATAGAAAACCTGGGTAAGTCGGGACAGGTGGTCCACTTACGATTACCATAACTTTAAAAAATAAAACTCATATTAAGCAAAAAAACACGACTCAATGATTTGCTTTTTTGTTCTGGACTGCACCCGTGGAATGTATTTTGACGAAAATTAGTAAATGCAAAGAAGCGTTTGACGCACTACGTTAGCGGTGTCAGTGAAAATAATTCCCCTCCTTTTTATTTTTTATCGCTTTGCCATCTCTTTCTTGACGATGGCATCTAGTTCCCGGATTGTATCGTCCAAGATGTAAATAACTTTCTCGTAAGGATCGATGTCGCGATGTACCATCGGCATGGTTATCGATGCTACACCTCACATTTTGTGGCCAATATTTCCTTGACAGACAAGACCGGACTTCTTATACTTCATTACACAAAAAGGAAGTTCTTATCAAAAATTTTACACCACGCGCTAAGAGTCTTAAATTTCCTATATTTCACACTTTGAAAATGATAAAGCTCTCTGTGAAAAATAGCGTATTGGGGGGATAATATATGGCGACCATCAAACAGCAAGAAACATCCGCCGGCAGAGTGCTCAATTCATCGCTCAAAGAAGATCCTGATGCTCCTTTTCGAAAAAAATTTGGAGCAAAATGGGATGAGTATCGCCGAAATTGGGCCGCTGCTTCTCGAATGGAATATCGCCCAGACTTTCCTCTTTTTGTTCGTTTTGAAACAAAATTCCGATGCAACCTTCACTGCAAAATGTGCGTCCACGGTCATCCTGATCTTGAAAAAGGTTATTCATACGCAGGAGAAATGGATTTCAAAACATATTGTCGACTCATTGATGAATGTGCCGAACACAACTGCCCTTCGATTGGAATGAACCACGCCAACGAACCTCTGCTCGATAAAGATTTAATCGAACGAATCAATTACGCAACAAAGCGCGGCATCATGGATATTCACATGAATACCAATGCAATCCTCCTCACAGAAGAGATGTCCAAAAAACTTCTCAACACCGGCCTCACAAGACTCTGTTTTAGTATTGATGCTCTCACTCCGGAAACTTATAAAAAGATTCGAGTTGATGCAGACTATAATAAAGTCATGGCCCATATTGACACTTTTTTAAATTTAAAGATCAAGAGTAATGTCGAACTTCCAGCAACACGCGTTAGTCTCGTTCTCCAAGAAGATAATAAACATGAAGTCGAAGCCTTTCGCGAACATTGGGTCAAAAAGGTTGATTATGTTGCCATCCAGCGCTACGTCCCGATTAGTCCTTTTGATCAGGAAGAAAACGACTCACGCGCCCATGCCACATCTTTTTCTCCTAAAGAGGGAAAGCAAAAATGTTCTTATGCATGGGAATCTCTCTTTATTCACGGTGATGGATTGGCCTTACCGTGCGCAGCTCATCGCGCGCGAAAGATTGCAGTCGGCAACATTCATAAAAATTCTCTTTATGAAATTTGGAATTCATCTGCAATGGAAGAATTAAGAAAAAAACACAAAGAAGGAAATCTAGAAGGATTGCGACTTTGTCCAACATGTATTCAATAATGGAGTTCCTGATATGACACAAAAGAAAAAACTCGTTTATGTTCCAATGGCTGTTGATTTTATTCATCCTGGGCATTTGAATATTATTAAAGTTGCGCATGAACTCGGAGAAGTAATGGTTGGCCTTTTTACAGATGAGGCCATTGCTTCCTATAAAAGACTTCCCTTCATGAGTTATGAACAGCGCAAAGCTGTGATTGAAAATGTTAAAGGCGTTGATCAGGTTGTCATGCAAGAGACTCCAGATTATGAGGCCAATCTTCGTAAATATAAACCTGATTATATGGTTCACGGAACAGATTGGCGCGAAGGGCCGCTCAAAGATGTGCGTGCCAAGGCCATTGCCACTCTTGCAGAGTGGGGCGGCCAAATGGTTGAACCTGAATACACAAAAGGTATCTCTTCAACTGAACTTCATGTCCATCTTCGAGAAATTGGAACAACGCCACAACTTCGTTTGGCAAAATTGCGTCGTCTCTTAAATGTTAAAAAAATTGTGCGCGTTTCTGAGGCCCATAATGCGTTAAGTGCTCTTATTGTAGAAAAGACAGAGGTTAAAGATCCAGAAAGAGGAACTCAATCATTTGATGCCATTTGGCTCAGCAGCTTAACAGAATCAACAGCTCACGGCCGTCCGGACATTGAACTGGTCGATCTCTCGTCACGGCTTAAAACCGTCAATGACATCTTTGAAGTTACAGTGAAGCCCATGATTTTTGACGGCGATACTGGAGGCATTACAGAACACTTTACCTATACAGTTCGAACACTGGAGAGACTTGGAGTTTCCGCCATTATTATTGAAGACAAAACAGGTCTCAAAATGAATTCACTCTTCGGAACTGATGTTCCACAAACTCAAGCTTCCATTGAGGCTTTTTGCAATAAGATTTCCCTCGGTAAAAAAGCTCAAGTTACAAATGATTTTATGATTATCGCGCGCATCGAAAGCCTCATTCTGAAAAAAGGAATGGACGATGCCCTCACTCGCGCCTTTGCCTATATGAAGGCCGGTGCCGATGGCATAATGATTCACAGTCAGGCAAAAGATCAATCAGAAATTTTACAATTTTGTAAGGAATATCAAAAATTTGAAAAGAAAGTTCCCCTCGTTGTCGTTCCTACAACATACTGCCAAATTTACGAAACAGAGTTAGTTGAAGCTGGCGTCAATATAGTAATTTACGCAAACCACCTCCTTCGCGCAGCTTATCCCGCAATGGTAAAAGCAGCAGAATCTATTCTCCTAAATGGACGCGCATTGGAAGCATCAAATGAGCATTGTATGTCTGTCTCGGAAATTTTGAAAATTTTACCCAATAAAGTTTAGCGGATTTCTCTATGTTAAACTGTGCCAAATTTTTCGAACTTTTGACGAGCAAAGGAACGGAATTCTACTGTGGAGTTCCAGATTCTCTTCTAAAGTCCTTTTGCGCCTATCTCAAAGACAGCGTGCCTTCAAATAAGAATTTCGTTACAGCAAATGAAGGTGCCGCCGTAGGACTCGCTGCTGGTGTCTATCTCGCCACAAATAAACCCGCACTCGTCTATATGCAAAACTCTGGTGAAGGAAATGCCGTTAATCCCTTGACTTCTCTTGCAGATCAAAAAGTTTACGGCATTCCCATGCTGCTCATTATCGGTTGGCGTGGAGAACCAGGAGTTAAAGATGAACCACAACATGCCAAACAAGGGGAAATTACATTAGAGTTACTTAAAACGCTGGGGATTCCATACGAAGTTCTTCCACAAGAATTCGTTGCTGCCAAAGCGGCGATAAAAAAAGCATTTGAGTTTATGCATTCCTCAAACGCACCCTACGCACTTGTCATTCGAAAAGATACCTTTGAACCATACGAAGCTCTCAAAAAAAATACAACGCCATCTCCTTATTCACTGACTCGTGAAGAGGCCATTCAAATCATTTTAAAAATCACATCAACAATCAATAATCCTGTTTTTGTCTCAACCACAGGCATGGCATCACGCGAACTTTATGAAAGCAGGATCAAGATGGGCCAAAAGGGAGATTCTGATTTTCTCACTGTTGGCTCCATGGGACATGCCTCCTCAATCGCACTTGGGATTGCGCTACACGCACCAGATCGAACTATTTTTTGCATCGATGGCGATGGCGCCATGCTCATGCACATGGGCGCACTCACCACTATTGCCGAATCAGGGGTTACAAACCTAAAACACATTGTTATCAATAACGGCGCTCACGATTCAGTCGGAGGTCAGCCAACGTGCGGGTTCAAAGTCGATTTTGGAAAAATTGCAAAAGCATGTGGCTACCAAAAAACATGGTTAGCAACAACTGAAGAAAAACTTATAAAAGCATTGGAAGAATTCATCACGATAAAAGACCTCGGACTCCTTGAAATTCGAGTGAAAAAAGGTGCTCGAAAAGATCTCGGTCGCCCAAAATCATCCCCTGCTGAAAATAAAATTAAACTAATGCAATATTTAAAAAATTGATTATGGAATACATTAAACTTCTTTACAGATTTCTTACGGGTACACAGAATTCCTCAATATCACGAACTAGCCCGATTATCGCGGTTTCAAATACATCACATCCAAGCGGCCTATCCACCTGATGTAGACAGTTCTTTGCGCAGGAGCGGTCTATATGAATTCCCGTCAAATTGGTCTCCGTGACCAGTGAACAGACCAAAATGTAAATATATTTCTCGTAAGGATCAGTGTCGCGATGTACCATAGGAATGGTCATCGATGCCACACCCCACATTTTGTGGTCAAGATTTCCTTGACATGCAAGACCGGACTTCTTATACTTCACCGCACAAAAAGGAAGTTCTTATCAAAACAAAACTCTAGGGATTGCCTGATTTATGATTTGAGAAGACAACTTAATGGAAACATGTGATGAGTTGAACGGGCCAGCCCGTTCTCTGATGATAATAAATGTAGTTTTATAAAGAGGAGAATATGGCCGAAAAGGAGAAGGTTATTAAAAAAAAGCCGGTCACTATTGTGGTCTTGATTCTCTTGGCAGGGGCTCTTGCTTTTTATCTCTATATCAACAAAGACAAGAATGCCGTTCCTAAAGGTTTTGTGATGGGCAACGGCCGCCTTGAGGCGACCGAGGTGGATATTGCAACAAAGCTTGCAGGGCGTCTCACAGAAGTCCTTGTGAAAGAGGGGGACTTAGTTGATAAAAATCAGATCGTGGCCAAGATAGACACGAGCACGCTCCTTGCCCTATTAAAGCAGGCCGAGGCCGAAGTTAAACGGGCAAAACAAGCGCGTGAAACCGCCCGTTCCAGGGTAGAAGGCATTCGCTTGAAGAGGGAACTTGCGGTAAAAGAGCTTGAGCGGTCCAATAATCTCTTTGCAAAGGGCATCTTTACGCAACAGCAACTTGACCGTGATCAGACAGTCAAGCAGACCTATGATGCAGAATATGCAGCGGCAAAATCATCAATCGCCGAGGCCGAAGGGGCCATTGAGTCCGCAGTTGCCCAGACGGAGAGGTTGAAAACAGAGATCAATGACTGCCTGCTAAGGAGCCCCATAAAGGGACTGGTTTTGTCCCGTCTTGCAGAACCAGGCGAGGTCCTGCCCAATGGAGGCAAGGTACTGACAGTTATTGACCCTACGGATATTTACATGAATGTGTATCTGTCCGAGCAATATGCCGGCGTCATTCCCTTGGGCGGTGATGCCAAGATTGTGCTCGATGCCATACCGGACAGGCAATTTCTTGCACGAGTGGTTTATGTCTCTGAAAAGGCACAGTTCACTCCTAAAGAGGTTGAGGCAACAGAGGAGCGCCAGAAGCTTGTTTTCCGCGTGAAAATAAGATTTCAGGAATTTAATGACTCCCGGTTGAAGCCAGGCATGCCTGGTGTGGCATATATCCGTTTGAATCCGTCCGCGAAATGGACGGTACTCTTTAAGTGAATGCCCGCATGTACGGCCATGATACCATCGCAAATATTGAAGGGGTGAAACATCGCTACGGCAAGAAAATCGCCCTCGATTCAATTGATCTTCATATTCCCGCCGGATGCCAGGTGGGTTTCATCGGACCCGACGGCGTGGGCAAATCAACCCTGCTCGGCCTTATTGCAGGCCAGAAAAAGATACAGATCGGTGACATTCATATCTTGGGCAACACCATGCGTTCAGGTATCCACCGCCATGATATCTGCTCGGAGATTGCCTATATTCCTCAGGGCCTTGGGCAGAATCTCTATGCTACGCTTTCAGTCTATGAAAATGTGGATTTTTTCGGAAGCCTCTTCGGATTTACCCGTGCAGAGAGACACGAGCGTATCGAGCGTCTTCTGAAAGCCACAAACCTTGCGCCTTTTGCCGACCGGCCGGCCGGCCAACTTTCCGGAGGCATGAAGCAGAAACTGGGGCTATGCTGCGCCCTGATCCACAACCCTGAAGTGCTCATTATGGACGAACCCACTACCGGTGTTGACCCACTTTCACGGCGCCAGTTCTGGGAACTCGTCAAGGACATGAGCACCCACCATGCAGGAATGAGCATCATCATCGCAACTGCCTACATGGATGAGGCTGAACACCTTGACTGGCTCGTCATGATGGAAGGCGGTCGGATCATTGCGTCGGGAACGCCCGAAGAGTTAAAGAAAAAGACCGGCAAGACGACCATAGAAGACGCATACATCGCCATGCTGCCCGAAGAGATGCGCTATGGGCACAGGGTATTTACGACACCGCCAAGGATAGCATCGGATGACGGCTCCGCCATTGAGGCAAACCACCTTACCAAAAAATTCGGTGACTTTACAGCTGTTGATGATGTTTCCTTCTCCATACCAAGGGGCGAGATCTTCGGTTTTGTCGGATCGAACGGCTGCGGCAAGACCACCACCATGAAGATGCTTACCGGACTTTTGCATCCCACGCGTGGCCAGGCCTACGTCTTCGGCAGTTCTGTGGAAACCGGGAGCATCGAACTGAAAAAGCGCATCGGATATATGTCACAGAGCTTTTCGCTGTATGGTGAGCTTACCGTGCGACAGAACCTGGATATGCATGCACATCTCTTTGATTTGCCGAAAGAGGATGTCCCTTCAAGGGTGAAGGAAATGGCTGAGAAGTTCGGACTAAACGACGTCATGGACGAACAGACCGAACGCCTTCCCCTGGGCATCCGCCAGCGTCTCTCCCTAGCCGTTGCCGCCATTCATAAGCCCGAAATCCTGATCCTCGACGAACCTACATCAGGCGTCGATCCTGTGGCCAGGGACCACTTCTGGGAGCTCCTCATAAACCTCTCCAGGGAGGATGGCGTAACCATCTTCGTGACCACCCATTACATGAACGAGGCCTATCGCTGCGACAGGGTCGCCCTCATGAGCATGGGCCGCGTCCTTGCCTGCGACGCACCTGAAGAGCTTGTCCGCATGCGTGGCTGCCGCACCCTCGAAGAGGCCTTTATTGCCTATATGAAGGATGATATTGCCACAAATACCATCGCCGAGACGGATGATGAAAAACAAACCGTCCCATTCATGCTTAAATCTGAACGTGTCATAAAACATGGCCGTCTCTTTGACATTCACCGGCTGGCCGCCCTGGCACGAAGAGAGGCCATCGAATTGTTCCGCGACCCGGTCAGGCTAATAACTTCATTCATTATCTCGCCCTTCCTCCTCATCGTTTTCGGCTTTGGCATAACAACAAATATCGAAAACATCAAATACAGTATCATCGACAACGATCAGAAGCTATTGAGCCGCAGTTATCTGGAATCTTTCTCCAGTTCCCGGTACTTCAGCGGACAGAAGCCCATACACTCCCCCTCCGAGATTGACAAGGGCTTTCAGAGCGGCGAGTTCAATATGGTCGTCGAGATCCCTCCTGGTTTCGAAAAAGACGTCAAGAGGGGCCAGAGCCCTTCAGTAGGGCTCTGGATAGATGGCACTATGCCGTTTCGGGCAGAGACCACCAAGAACTATGCAGAGGCCGTGCATCTTTCCTATCTTACTGACCTCGTTAATCGCTCCCCCATTCCTGTAGCCTCTTCATCCACCCATGTTCAGCCCAGGTACTGGTACAACCCACTGATAGAAAGCAAATATTCCGTTGTACCCGGCCTGCTGGCCGTTGTTCTCATGCTTGTTCCCTGCATGCTCACGGCCATCGGTGTGGTGAGGGAAAAGGAGTTTGGTTCTATCGCCAACTTCTACTCAAGCCCCATGACCAGGCTTGAATTCCTCTGGGGCAAGCAGATCCCCTACATTGTGATTACGGCAATAACCTTCATTATCCTTCTCGGAGTGATCAGATTCCTGTTCAACGTCCCCTTTAAGGGCAGTTTCCCCGCCCTGGTTACCGGGGCGATGCTCTATATCATTATTACCACCGGCTTAGGCCTGCTCATCTCGACCTTCACCCAGACCCAGATCGCTTCCCTGCTTGCGGCCTTTGTTTTTACCCTAGTACCTTGCTTCGATTTATCGGGGCTTACAACCCCTGCCTCAACGCTCACCGGCGGAGCCAAGTTCATGTCATTGGTCTTCCCTGCACGCTATTTCCTGAACATCAGCGTGGGCACCTTCACCAAGGGAATCGGTTTCCCGGAGCTAGTGTGGAACTTCATCTTCCTGATCATGATCTATATGACCATCCAGATCATGACGGTCTTCTTGCTGAAAAAACAGGAGAAATAGTATGATCAGAAAACTCTGGCACATCTACCGGCTCGGCTTGAAGGAACTCATCAGCTTCCGTTATGACTATGTCCTGGTGATTATGGTCATCTATTCCTTCACGGTCATGGTCATAGTACCTGCAAAAGGTACCGGGGTGCAGGTGCGCAATTCATCCGTAGCATACATCGATGAAGATCAGTCCTCGCTATCTCAAAGGATAATCGACTCTATTCAACAGCCCTTTTTCCAAAAACCCCAGGCCATCATATACCACAACATCAATCAGGTACTGGACAGGGCCGAATATATATTTGTTCTTCACATACCATCCGGCTTTCAGAAAGACCTGCTCGCCGGGAAGGCACCTGAGATCAGAATCGACGTCGATGCCACGATCATCGGCCACGCCAGGCTCGGCGTTACCTACCTGAGCCGGATCATAAACCAGGAAATAAACACATTTTTGCTTAGATCCCATAAACCTGCCGATCCTCCCATTCAGGTGAACACTCGTGTAATGTATAACCCAAACAACGAAAACTCCTGGTTCATGGGCGTTGTATTACTTACTCACATGATCACGCTCCTTTCCATTATCCTGCCCGCTGCAGCCCTCATCAAAGAAAAGGAGCGCGGTACAGTGGAGCATCTGCTCGTCATGCCCCTTGTCCCTCTGGAAATAACCATCGCCAAGGTCTGGGCCAGCAGCTTTATCGTGTTAATAGGCGCCATGTTCGCACTCTTTTTCTCGATCAAGTGGGTCATCGGTGCCCCTATCCACGGTTCCTTGCCCATCTTCTTTTTCGGGACCATTGTCTATCTCTATGCGACGACCGAGCTCGGCGTGTTCCTTGCCACCATCGCAAAGAATCAGGCCCAGGCAGGCCTTTTGGCCATGCCCATCATCGTGCCCATCACCTTTCTCAGCGGTGGATTAACCCCTATGGAGTCTATGCCCAGATTCCTCCAGATCATAATGCAGTGCGCCCCAACCACACACTATATGGAATTTTGCTCCCGTGTACTCTTCAGGGATGCAGGAATCGGTGTCGTCTGGCCGCAGCTCCTTGCTATGGCAGCCATCGGGACCGTGCTATTCATAGGCGCCATGATGCGTTTCCGTAAGACGTTCCAGTAAAGGTTTTCGTTCCTCGGGACATCTTTTTAAATATCTTTTATCTCCATTGATATGAAAACACCAAAAAGCACTAATTATTTATGAAAATGTTTGCATAGCTGCCTTGTTATTTCTGAATTTGTCTGGTCATGCAAATGGCTGTTGTGAAATAAGTCAAAAATATTTGTGGAATGGAGCAAGAAAGGGGGGGATACGAAAAGAAAGCTAAGAGGCTAAGCGTGCTGCAGAATCCGCATCAAGCGGGAAAGGAAAGGGGGCTCGTATCGAGCCCCCCCTATATCTTAATTGCCGCCTGCGATTCTGAATTAAAACTCATATACAGCGCAGCCGACCTGTATCCCGGAAGCAACATTGATGATAAGGGCCTTCTGCCCCGGCTTTGGCGGATTGTGTTTAAAGATATGATTCATGGCTGTAGGAAGCGAGGCGTTAAATAAATCTCCCCCTTCCCGGGTGACATCAACCATCTTTTCCCTTTGCACGCCCAGGACTCTGGCCATTTTTGTGATAAACTCGGAAGAAATCTGGGAAGGGATGATCATATCAAAATCATCCAGCCCAACGGCTTCTCTTTTCAGGAATTTAGAGACCCCTATCGATACCGCCCGGAGGTATACATTTTCGACATCCGGATCCCTCTTAAATATGAAGTTCATATGATCTTGATCATGAAACAAGTATGATTCGCAGGCATCCTGCATTTCGGTGAATGTTTTGAAATAAAAATTCTTAAACCCTGAGCCACCGTTTTTCCCCCCGGCAAGCAGCATGGCGGCGCCGGTGGGAAGAAATCCTGGGCAATCCCCTTTTTCACTGACATCTTCGACATTATCACTGCTGACCACCAGCCCAGTCTTTACCTTTCCGGCGGTTATCATAGCGGAGCACACTTGACAAGCGTTTAAAAAACCCATGGCTCCGTTCAATACGTCAAGGGAAAGTGTCTTTGGTGCTAAAGAGTTCGCCTTGTCGTGGTTTATCTTGAGATCATTCTGGACAAAGCTCGAAAATGAAGGCTCGCAATAGTAATCATCCCGATAAACGGCAACGCTGATCAACAGTCCTATATCCTCTTTGTTGTAGGTGGACTGCTCGATACAGGACTCAGCAGCCCGTAGGCACAGTTCACGCGAAGATTTTACCGATTGATCCTTATTTTCAAACAGCCCAATACTATCAATTGTAATTCCCATGGCATTTTCCTTTACACAGCTTCTTTGATTGCTTCTCGTTGTTCAATTTTGTTCCAGTTCATCACCCGTTCTGGAAGATCATCCAGGGTATACAAGCCAACGCCCAGATTGATCCCGGATGATTGAACCGCAAAAAGTATGTTCTCCTTGGATTTTATGGCCCCGTTTCTTATATGATCCCACAGGGCGACAAA
>JBEKRZ010000018.1:0-61131 GCA_049517435.1 Smithella sp.
CAGCATGTATGCGTAAACTATTAGTTATTCTTAACACCATGATCAAAAATCGTACTTATTGGAGTACCGTTCAACCATGAAAATTTTTATTGACAAACAACACAGTTGCTAACCCTCCTTTACAAAAGGAGGGTATGAAAATTCGCGTTCAGCTTTTTCTCGACAAGGAAACCGATCATACTATTTTTTCTTGCAATGTTTTCAAAAAGTTGTAACCTAACGAAACTCAAGCTCAAAAACAAGATACCCATTCCTTTTGTGAGATTTTTCTATGATTGAAAATACCATAGCAGCATGGCACAAAATAATTGAAACGAAGGATGCAGCCGGTTTGGATAATATTCTGGCTGATGATGTTGTCTTCCACTCCCCGATTGTTCATACACCACAAGAGGGAAAACCAATCACCAAACTTTATCTTACCGCGGCACTCTATGTTTTCAATAATGACAGCTTTAAATATCTAAGAAAGGTCATTTCAGGCAACAATGCCGTTCTGGAGTTCTCCACAGTGATAGAAGGAATCACCGTTAATGGCGTGGACATGATTACCTGTGGCTCGGATGGCAGGATTACCGACTTCAAAGTCATGGTTCGCCCTCTCAAAGCCATCAACCTGATTCATAAAATAATGAGTCTCGAGCTTCAGAAACATAGTGAGACTCGCTGAACTATAGTGAAGCATTAGCCGAACTATCCCGCAAAGCGGGAAAGTGCACTGAAACTCGTAAGTCGAATTATCCCCGAAGCGAAGCGTAGTGGGATGATGGGCGAGATGCTGCAAAAGGTTAAATAAATATTGCGGTTGATTTTAATAAAGGCAAATAGAAAAAGAATCGTTCCCATAAAATTGCAGTTAGAGCTTTATTCTTGAATAATGAATAATTCAAACTCCGACATAAGAAAATATCTTCTGAGGCCATTGGCTCGACGTTTCCACGGAAACTTTAATAAAAAAGCACTAATAAATGCTCTGAACGAGTTAGAGGAGCGAGCATTAGGCGAGCACCTTTTAGGTGAAGTACGTTCTTACTTTAATGCAAACAAAAAAAAGGGTATACAACAATGGACAGATCTTGAAGAGGCAAAAAAGGCTGTAGCTACAGCAAAAGTTCTGTATGCCTCAAGACGAATATCTAGGCAGGAGTATACATTCTATGCATTGCTCCCTGTTGAAACATATCATGATGAAGCTATTTATCATGAGCTTGCGCCAATTAATAGGAAAATAGATGAGATAAGAAAAAAACATGGATTAAAAGAGGATGAGGATTGGGCAATAGGACAAGGGCCAAAAGATTATATAAAGCTTAATAAGGAGTGGAAAAAAATTTACGATTTGAAGTTTATAGAACGGCTTCGAGTGTTTGGGTTAGATGATCTTGCAGATTTGAAACTGGCAGATTCAGATCGATTTGATCAACTACGAGAGAGAGGCCGACGTGCCGTACATCACCGTAATGAGCTAGGGCCAGCGATTAGAGATATTGTTATCAGATACGAAGACGATGCACGTCGCGCAGCTTCTGTTGCAGCCTATTCTGCTGCTGTTACATTATTAGGCGCAGCTATTGAGGGTCTTCTTATTTTGCGATGCCTAAAGTCTCTTACGAAAGCGAACCGTATAGCGGGCAGGTTGCCGAAAAGAATTAGACCTAGCACTCTTAACCTGAAAGACCCAATCGCTTGGCATTTTGAGACACTCATTGAAGTTTGCTATATAGCTGGATGGTTACCCCAATTTGAGACAGATACCATACAATTCAATTCAGCTGGTTTAGCCCATTTGATTAGACAATTGCGTAACAATGTGCATCCGGGCCGCCATTTACGAGAGAGACCATGGTCTGAAATTGAAGAGAGAGACTTTAAAGATGCAGAGGCAATATATACAATTCTTTTTAATACTCTTAAGAAAACATTAGAAAAGAAAATAAAGAAGACATAACATTTGGAAAACTAGGGACAGCGTACAATTTAATTAAGGAGGACGCACATGACAACAACTTCCGCAACCGAAAAAGATAAAAAAATGGCCCAGCGCTGCGTCGAGTGTCCGGTATGCACCCGCGCAAGAAAGCAACAGAGGGGGTTCGCTTATTGGTTTGTCAAGACTATCGAGCATGGCATATGCCCATACTGCGCGGCGTATGAGAGGGTTTACGGGAAAAAGGCTCATGAGGCGTGATAGAAGAAGATAAGGTACAAATCCCATTCGCCTTACGGCTCAGGGATAGTTCGCTTTGGGCTCCCGCACGGGAGCCACAGGCTCACTAGAAGTTAATAGATGCACAAGGCGGCGCTACTTATGGTAAGGATTCCCGAAAAAATAATAGATTTCCATGTGCATCTGTTTCCGGATAAGCTTTTTGATGCCATCTGGGATTCCTTTGCTAAAATTTACAACTGGAACATAATTCATCGATATTATTACAAGGAGTGCATCGCGCGTCTGAGGCAATCAGGCGTCGGTACAATTGTGTATTCCAACTACGCCCACCGTGCCGGTATCGCAGAAGAACTGAACCGGTGGAACACAAAAATCCTTGAGGAATATGAAGGTCTCTATTGTTTCGCAGCCTATCACCCGGGCGATGATAATGCGCTGGAAATGGCCCAGCGGCTTCTTGAAAATCCGAAGATACTCGGGTTCAAGCTCCAGCTCCTTGTCCAGAATTTTTATCCTTGCGACGCGCGTCTATTCCCCCTGTACGAGATGGTAATCAGAAAAAATAAACATATGTTGTTTCACACTGGAACGGGACCGGTGGGGAATAAATATGTCGGTCTTGAACATTTCATGAAGGTGGTAAAAAAATTCCCGGAACTCCCCGCTACTGTTGCCCATCTGGGGGCTTATGAATTCGCCGGTTTCTTCGGACTTCTGGACTGGTGTCCGCGATTGTACCTTGACACCGCCTTCTGTTTTATGTCGCCACCGCATGTGGGATACAATCTGGGCACTGATTATCTTGAAAAATATAAATCAAGAATTTTATACGGATCAGATTATCCGAACCTGATAATGCCGTGGGAGGAAGAGATTGAGAACCTTCTGAAAATGGGCCTCTCGCAGGAATTTTACGATAATATTTTTTATAATAACGGCATGGCGCTGATCCGTTCTCTGACGGGAAAAATTAATTAACTGATCCTGCCGGATAATAATTTGGCTGCCACTGAAATTCTTAGCACAGATGCGAGGGATACGCGCTCACATCTTTACTCCTGACAATTTCTGTGATGATCTTTTATTAGACCATTTCTAAATCAAAGATGATATTGAGGCGGCTAGGCGGAGGCGACGAGGCGTATTAATTATACGTTGAGGAAGCCGACAACGACGCCAACAAAAATAGCGCTTTGATTTAGAATTGGTATTGGTCAAATTCATCTTGACCAGTCAGTTCATTTTTTATATACACGCCCACCGCTTTGCGCTCTCTAAAAAATTAGAGAATGGAATCACAGATTGGTCAAGATTGACTAACATGGGCAAAGAATTTATAATTATTTCGCCCATGCATTTTGACAGAGTACATAGCCATATCGGCATTTTTCAGCAGAGAGTCTATGTCTTCGCAATCATCAGGGTAGATGGCAATGCCTATGCTGGCGCTGGAAGTAAGTTTATGGTTACCAAATACAAACTTTTGCCGAAAGGACTTTAAAACTGTTTCTGCAATTCCATCAGAATAATCCATCTGTTCTACATCCGATAGCAAGATTACAAATTCGTCGCCACCCAGGCGAGCAACAGTATCACTTTGGCGCACAATACCAGATAAGCGATGGCCTACCTCTTTGAGCAACTGATCACCCACCATGTGACCCCACGTGTCATTGATATCTTTGAAATGGTCCAAGTCAAGCATCATTAACGCCAACTTACGCTTGTTTCGCTTAGCCTGAGCCAAAGCGACTTCAAGACGGTCAATAAACAACATCCGGTTAGGCAGTCCGGTAAGAACGTCGTGAGTAGCTATATGTTTGAGCTGTCGCTCTATCTGTTTGCGCTCGGTAACGTCGCGTGCAACTCCTTTAAACCCCGTTGGTTTGTCTGATGAATCTTTTTGTAACGATACAGATGCTTCAAGGTATCTTGAAGTCCCATCTTTTCTTATCATCGGCCAATCGAAGCCTCTGTTGGGTTCCCCTGTTTTGTAAATTGTATTAAACGTTTGAAAAACTTTTTTTGCGGTTTCTTTGCTTGTAAATTGCTGATAATTCATACCCACCAATTCTTCTTTGGAGTAGCCAAGGAATAAGCACGTTGCATCGTTGAAAAATGTAAAGTTACCGGCAAGATCAACCTCAAAATATCCTTCCTGGATGTTTTCAAGAATGGTTCGATATTTTTCCTCACTTTCGCGTAGTGCTTTGAGCGCAGCCTCCCGTTGGGATTCCATCTGCTTGCGCTCGGTGATATCACGGAGATTAACAATCCCACCCTCAATTGTTGTATTGGTTGTTAGGGTGCTTCCTATAACCTCGAACATACGCCAGCTTCCATCCCTATGATGAAGACGCACTTCAGATCGCAGGCCAGGGGCGTTTTTATCCTTGGCCAATTTAATGGCTATGTCAATTAAGAACTTCAAGTCATCCGGATGAATAAGATCAAATAATCCGGCTCCAATTCTTTCCTCAATTTTGTATCCCAAAATTCTTTCAATAGCCCTATTTTCATAGGTAATAATCCCTTTTCGATTCACGAGAACAATGATATCTGAAGATTGCTCTGCAAGAGCCCGGAACCTCTGTTCCTCGTGGTGCAATTTCTCCTCCACCTTCTTGCGCCCGGTAATATCCATGAAACTTCCCAGCGTGGCTCGTTCCCCTTTATAAACGATGGGGGTGATCGTCTCCAAAACCCACATTACCTCATCTTTTTTATTGACGAACCTGTATTCATAAGGTTCAAAGCGTTGCTCCTTTAAGCACTTTATCGCTTCTTTCCTGACCATTTCTCTGTCATCAGGATGAATATTATGGAGTGAATATGTGCCGATAAGTTCAGCTTCCGAATAGCCAGAGAGTTTTTGATACAACTCACTGACATAGACAAATTTACCATGCTGGACGATATATATTCCGATTCCGGCATTTGATATAATGGCGTTTGCCAGAGAGGATAAATTGTTATTCTGTAAGTGGTTGTTATCGTCAGGTTTGCTTACTGATTTTGCTTTGACTGCCATCTTCATTTAACGTCCGCTAACTTCATGATGAATGCGCTTAAATCACGTCCAGTCTAATTCAGCTTAAATTCAATAATTTTGCATTATTATACAGCAGCCCAGATAAAACTTTTTAGAGGAGACTTGTTTATACGAGGAAAATTGCTTATGTCAAGAAAAATATATCATAGGAGGTTGTAATGTTTATAAGTTTAATTCATTCCGTTAAGCAAAGGATAACGCGACCTCCCGCGAGTGCAGCCTGCCCTCGACCTGATCGGGGGGTGCATTCCTTCCCCTGTGGAGCCGGTGGATTCCAAGTCGCGGGATTGATTCTAAGAGTTAAACAGAGATAATTAACACTATTGTCCGGGGGAAAGCGGATGGGTGTGAGACTTAACTTGGTTATATTCATGATAAATTTGATATCCAGTTTGTACTTGACAGCCCCGAATAATTGGGCTAAACAACGTCGCGTTATTAATGAAACTCAAATATTACAAGCGCAGTGCCATAATATTTGTAAGTGGAATTAATGAGTCCCAAGTTTCAGAAGCGCAGCGCACTGAAATTTGTTGAACGAATTATCCCGCGAGCTAATAAAGCGAAGCGGGATAAAAAACAATACCATCTAATTTTAGGAGGATACTTTTGGCAACACATAAATCAGCAGAAAAACGTGATCGGCAGAACAAAAAACATCGCGCACGCAATGTCAACGCCAAGTCCGCAATCAAAACAAAGATTAAAACGGTAATTGCAAATGTAGACAGCAAAAATAAAGAAAATTCTATGAATGCACTAAAAACTGTTATTCCCGCGCTGGATAAAGCAGCAGGCAAGGGTCTAATCCACAAAAAAAATGCCTCCCGCAAAATTTCCCGTCTGACTAAAAAAGTCAACGCCCTTAAATGATAGTGAGACTCCAATTTCAAAAGCGTAGTGCATTGAAATTTGTTAGTCGAACTATCCCCGAAGCGAAGCGTATGGGGACTTGACTCCACAATATATAATCCATAAAAAGCGGTCAGCTTCAAAACTGGCCGCTTTTGTTTATTGTGAAAATCAAATTTTTTCTCTGTCCAAATGTCTTTGATCTTTTTATTTGCTTTGTCCTGAAAAATCTTTTAGAAATGATGAAAAGGGCAAATTGATCATAATGAAAAAATATCGACATAAAATTGATGAACTTTCGCGAAGCAAGACATTGCCGGAAAGCGATTCATTTTACGTCAATGCCATAGTGGAAATCGGACTTTTATTTATTAATGCTCCCTATAAAACAGGAACGCTCGAAGGCCCAGGCAAAGAAAAATTGATTGTCAATGTGTCGGCCTTTGATTGCACCACCTTTGTGGAAACGGTTCTTGCTCTTGCCAAGTGGTCCGATGCCGGAAAACTTTCACGTTCTGAATTCCGAAAAAACTTAAAATTAATCCGTTATCGTCAGGGAAAGATCGATGGTTATTCTTCCCGTCTGCATTACTTTACCGATTGGCTGCGCGACAATGAAAAGAAGAAAATAATTAAAGACCTCTCGCGCCAATTTGATACAGAAATGCAGCGTAAAAAAATAAATTATATGACTATTAATCGCGCTTCTTACCCGGCACTGAAAAACGAATTTGAATTTCGAAAAATGCGTCTTGTAGAAAAAAATCTTTCCCGCAAAGTATTTCATATTATCAGCAAAGATAAAGTGAGCCGGCAAAAAACAAAAATTAACAACGGTGATGTTATTGCCTTTACAACGAAAGAGGAAGGTCTGGATGTCGCGCACACCGGGTTTGCTATATGGCAGGGAAAAAATTTGAATCTTCTGCACGCCTCAAGCAAAGAAGGCGGCGTGGTTGTCTCGAAAAAAACTCTTGTTGCTTATCTGAAATCAAATAAAAAGTTTACCGGCATTATCATCGCCCGTTTTCCATAACATTCTTAATATCCAGACAGGTTATTATACACTTCACAGCCTATTCCTAGGTATGTATAAATCTTTAACTTATCAAACATTAATTGATGTATTGGAATGATGAAATCACGGGTATAATACCCTCCGCTTCGCGGGATAATTCGACTAACGATTCAAACTTCACTTTGTTCGTTTTACCACGGCGCTTTGCACCTGGTATAGTTCGCCTTATGCTTCAAACTTCGCAAAGCTTGTTTTCAGCTTGACTCACTATCAGCGAGTCTCATTAAATTGGAGTTTCACAATAAAAATCGCTTGACAATTGTTGATCGTCCGATTAATAGAACTGATCATATACTCAGCACAGTGCATTGCAGTTTCGCTGCCAATGATGTCGTAACAACAGTGCCGCAGATAACCTTGAAAGCGGAAATTTGAAGATGAACGAAAACCGGCAGAATATCATTTGCGCCACCGAACGCCTTTTACAGACACATGGCCTGGCCCGCCTGACCATGCGCGAAATTGCGCGCGAGGCGAAAGTCGCCGAGGGGTTGATTTATCACCACTTTAAGGACAAGGCGGAATTAATCCATGAAGTTGTTGAGCAGCGTTTGCATGATACCAAGAACGTTCTACAGACCCTGCCCTTGAGGGTGGGCCTGCGCACATTGTCGGAAAATTTAGAAGAAGTATTATCCGTGGTTTATCGTTCCCATTATGAGATCGTGCCAATCGTCTGCTCGGTCTTTGCTGATCATCAGTTACGTATCCGTATGCGGGAAATCATGAAAGAGCGCGAAGTCGGCCCTCAATACGCCATCGATGGGCTGGCCGCGTATCTGGCGGCGGAGCAGCGGCTGGGACGGATGGCCGATAACATTATTCCTGAAATTGCCGCCAAATGCTTATGGATGATCAGTATCCAGAAGGCCATGGATGATCAGTTGATGGAGCAAAAACCTAATGCCGCCCGTATCAGTCAGGAAATCCGTCATTATGTACAGACGATGATGATCGGTCTAGCGCCGCGCCTTCCGGCCCGGCAGAAAACAACATTGAAAAAGAGTCAGAAGTTATGAAATCATTTTCCCGGCGTATACCGTTTATCGTTATTATCACCGTAGTTACCTTGGCCGGTTGTGCCGCAGGCCCGGATTTCCGTTCACCGGATATGGCAACACCCGATCACTATACCGCGGCACTCCTGCCCGCCCAAACGGCCAGTGCGCCATCCGAGAGCGGAGCAGCGCAGCATTTCATCTTTGCCAAAGACCTGCCCGGCGAATGGTGGACACTCTTTCGCTCTCCGGAACTCGATAAGATGATTAAACAAGGCCTCACGGACAATCCGACGCTGGTGGCCGCTCAGGCCGCACTGCGCAAGTCCGAAGAAGATCTGCGCACGGTAAGCGGTTCGATACTTTATCCAGCCGTTAACGCCAATCTTCAGGCCGGCAGACAGCGCATCTCCGGCAATGCGGAATTAGGACCAAGCGACACTTACAATCTTTATAACGCTTCGGTAGGCGTTTCCTATACCCTTGATCTTTTCGGCGGAGGACGCCGGCAAATCGAAGCGTATCAGGCGCAGATCGATTATCAAAGCTACATTTATGAGGCGACTTATCTGACTCTGGCCGCCAATATTGTAACTGTTGCTATTCAGGAGGCATCGTTACGGGAGCAGATTGACGTAACAAAGGCCATTCTTGTGGCTGAGAAAAGACAACTGGATGTGATTCAGAAACAATTTGAATTGGGCGCGGTATCGAAAACCGAGGTGCTGGCACAAGAGACGGAACTGGCAATGACCAAGGCGGGAATGCCGCCTCTCGAAAAGCAGCTTGACCTGAACCGTCATGCTCTCTCGGTGCTGATTGGTCAGTTCCCCGGCGATGGGAAGCTGCCTGAATTCAATCTGGAATCATTGCATCTGCCGGAAGAATTACCGGTGAGCCTTCCCTCTCTCCTGGCGCGCCAACGTCCCGATGTTCGCGCCTCTGAAGCGCTCCTGCACCAGGCATGCGCGGCAGTCGGCGTGGCGACGGCCAATCTTTATCCGCAGATTACGCTGAGCGCCGGCTATGGATTTCAGGCGGTCAGTACCGACATTCTCTTCAACGGAGAAAGCGTGGTCTGGAATTTTGGCGCAGGTCTTTTACAGCCGCTATTCCGCGGCGGAGAACTCACTGCCAAACGGCGCAGCGCCATTGCCGCGTATGATCAGGCAGCGGCGCAATACCGGCAGACGGTCTTGAAAGCATTTCAGGATGTGGCGGACGTTTTGCGCGCTTTGGAAACTGACGCCCGAACATTACAGGCGCAGGCCGAGGCCGAAGCTGCCTCGAAGTCGGCGTTGGCGTTGATAGAGAAACAATATGAATTGGGCGCGGTTAGTTATCCGGCGCTGCTGATAGCCCAGCGTGATTATCAGAAAACACGAATTAATGTGGTTGCCGCGCAAGCGCAACGCTACGCCGACACCGCCGCGCTTTTCCAGGCGTTGGGCGGCAGCTGGTGGAACCGGAAATCTACTTCCCTGAATGCCAAATTTATACAAGAGGAGAATAAAGAATGACTAAGCGAATGATCATCATGCTGATCATTGTCGGTGTGATTTTTGGCGTAATTTTCGGATTTAAGGGCTTCCAGTCCTATATGATGAAAAAATACATGTCATCGGCAGCTGCTCCGGCAGTCACGGTATCGGTAGTTACGGCCGCTACCGAGGAATGGCAGCCGCAAATTTCAGCGGTGGGCAGCCTGCGGGCCGCGCGCGGCGTCGATATAGCCAGCGAAGTGGCCGGTATTGTGCAAAACGTAAATTGCAAATCGGGGGATAATGTAAAGGCCGGTCAAACCATTTTGCAACTCAACGCCGATTCCGACATCGCTCAATTGCAGACGCTTTCGGCAGCCCGCGATCTGTCTCAAAGTGTCTATGAAAGAAACAAGAAGCAATTTATCGCCCAGGCGGTCAGTAAGGCTTCGCTGGACGCGGATGCCGCCGATTTGAAAGTCAAACAGGCTCAAGTGGCTCAACAGGAAGCTCTTTTAAGAAAAAAGACCATCAGCGCGTCTTTTGCCGGATGGTTGGGTATATTTTCGGTGAATCCCGGACAGTATCTGAATCCGGGAGATAAGATTGTCACGCTGCAGGCGCTCGATTCGATTTACGTTGACTTTTACCTTCCCCAGCAGGAACTTTCCCGCGTTACCTCCGGGCAGGCTGTTGCCGCCGTCACCGATACTTACCCCGATAAAAAATTCAACGGCAGGATTTCCGCAATCAGCCCGAAGGTTGATCTGCCAACGCGTAATGTCCAGATTGAAGCCCTCATTGCCAATCCGCGGCATGAACTGCTGCCGGGCATGTATGCGACAATCAAGATTCAGGCAGGCAAATCTAATCGTTATCTGACGCTTCCCCGTACCGCGGTGACTTTCAATCCCTATGGCGAAACGGTTTACATCGTGGAGGAGAAAGGCAAAACGAAAGACGGCAAGCCGGCACTGTTTGTGAGACAAACGTTTGTCACGCTGGGATCTTCGCGCGGCAACCAGGTAGCCATCCTCAAAGGAGTTAAAGAGGGTGAACGCGTGGTTACAAGCGGCCAGCTCAAACTCAAGAGCGGCAGCCCGATTGTAATCAATAATCAGGTGCAGCCGGCAAGCGACGCCAATCCTGTCTCTGAGGAACCTTAATGGAGAAACCACGATCATGAAATTCACCGACATCTTCATAAAACGCCCGGTGCTAGCCACGGTCCTGAGCCTGTTGATTCTTGTGCTGGGGCTGCGCTCCATTAATCTGCTTCCCGTCCGCGAGTACCCGAAAATCCAGAACGCGGTGGTAAATATCACCACAGTCTATACAGGGGCCGATCCCGAACTGGTGTCCGGCTTCATCACCACACCGCTGGAAAACTCCATTGCTCAGGCCAACGGTATTGACTACCTCACCTCGTCGAGCTCCCAGAGTGTCAGCACCATAACCGCGAACATGCGCCTTAACTACGATGCGAACGTGGCTATTGCCGAAATTAACACCAAGGTCAACGCGGTGCTCAACCAGTTGCCCAAGGAAGCGCAGCAACCGGTGATCAGTATATCCACCGGCGAGGACATCGGTTCCATGATCATAGGATTCTACAGCAAGGATCTGCCAACGAATAACATCACGGACTATTTGACCAGGGTGGTGCAGCCCAAACTTCAGGCGGTGGAAGGAGTTCAAACGGCCGAGATTCTGGGCAAGGAGGAATTCGCCCTGCGAGCATGGCTTGATCCGGAAAAAATGGCTGCTCATAATGTGACCGCCTCTGATGTGAGCAACGCGCTGTCTGTGAATAACTTCATTTCGGCGTTGGGCCGGACCCAGGGACAGATGGTGACGGTAGACATCACAGCGGCTACTGGCTTGCATACGGTAAGCGAGTTTCGCAATTTGGTGATCAAATCAGTGAATGGCGCCATTGTTCGCCTCGTAGATATCGCCAATGTAACCCTCGGCGCGGAAAACTATGATGTGGCAGTGCGCTTCGACGGCAAAGCCGCCGTGTTCATGAACATCAAGGTCGCACCCAACGCCAATCTGCTTTCGGTTGCGGATAACATTCGTAAAGTTTTTCCGGCCATTGAGCATCAGTTGCCTCAGGGTCTTGACGGCCGTATTGTTTATGACGCAACCGATTATGTGAACAGTTCCATTAGAGAGGTGGTAATTACGCTTCTCGAAGCGCTGCTCATTGTTACACTGGTTATCTTTCTGTCTTTAGGTTCTGTCCGTTCGGTGATCATCCCCACGGTGGCCATCCCCCTGTCGCTGGTTGGAGCGTTTTTCATCATGCTGGCCCTGGGTTACACAATCAATCTGATGACCCTGCTGGCTCTGGTGCTTGCCATCGGCCTTGTTGTGGATGATGCCATCATCGTGGTTGAAAACGTGCACCGCCACATGGAAGAAGGTGTCCCGCTCATGCAGGCGGCGATCATGGGCGCCCGGGAACTCGGAGGGCCGATTATCGCCATGACCGTCGTGCTGATTGCCGTATATTTGCCTATAGGATTTATGGGCGGCCTCACCGGCACGCTTTTCACCGAGTTTGCTTACACTCTAGCCGGCGCCGTGGTCGTGTCGGCCGTCATTGCGCTGACGTTATCGCCCATGATGTGCTCGCGCTTTCTGAAAGTATCCGGCCCAAATGAGAGGCACCGCTTCACGGAATTCATCGACGGTCAGTTTAACCGGCTTCGGAACGGCTATGACCGGCTGCTGCGGGGGGCACTCAATTTTCTGCCGGTTGTTTTGGTATTTGCCGCCATTATCCTAGGGAGCAATTATTTCCTGTTTGTAAATTCCAGAAGTGAACTTGCGCCTCAGGAGGATCAGGGATTTATGCTGGCCATGCTCACGGCTGGCCCCGATGCCACCATCCAGCAGACGAAACTCTATTCACTGCAACTGGCGAAGATCCTGTCGGATATTCCGGAAATCGAGCATCTTTTCCAGGTCGAGGGATTCTTCGGACTCAATACAGGATTCGCCGGCCTTGTGCTCAAGCCTTGGGATAAACGAACCCGTACGACCAGGACACTGCAACCGGAGGTGCAAAACAGAATCGGCCAGATCTCCGGAGCAAATGCGGTGGTTTTTCCACCGCCGCCTTTGCCCGGCACGGGCCATGGGCTGCCTGTGCAATTTGTCATCGGGACGACCGATTCCTTTTCCCGGCTCGATGAAGTTTCGCAGGCATTTCTGGAAAAGGCGCATGCCAGCGGATTGTTCATGTATGTAGATGCCGACCTCAAAATCGATAAACCGCAGACCATGTTGGAGGTGGACCGCGACAAACTGGCGCAGATGGGCCTGACGATGCAGGATGTAGGCTCTTCGATGGCTTCCATGCTCGGCGGCGGCTATGTCAATTATTTCAGTATGTCCGGCCGCTCCTACAAAGTGATTCCACAAGTCAAGCAAAGTGAAAGGTTCACTGCGGACCAACTGATGAACTACCATATCAAGACCGCAAGCGGTGAATCAATTGCCGTATCCACCTTTGCCACCCTTAAAACCACCACTGTGCCCTCATCCATCAACCATTTTCAACAGCTTAACTCCTCCACGATATCCGGTATTCTCACCCCAGGCATCACTCTGGGACAGGGGCTCGATGAACTCAAGGCCATTGCCGAGAAAGTGCTGCCCGAGGGTTACAGCATAGACTATGGGGGAGAGTCGCGGCAGTACTTGCAGGAGTCAAGCGCGCTACTGGTCACATTCGCCTTCGCGCTGATCATAATTTTCCTCGCCCTGGCTGCATTGTTTGAAAGCTTTCGCGATCCGATCATCGTGCTCATCAGCGTACCCATGTCCATCTGCGGGGCGCTGATTTTCATCAGCCTTGGCATTGGCGAAGCCAGCCTCAATATTTACACCGAGGTAGGTTTGGTGACGCTCATCGGTCTCATCAGCAAGCACGGCATCCTCATCGTGCAGTTTGCTAACGACCTGCAGCGCGAAGGAAAAAGCAAGCGCGAGGCAATCGAGCAGGCTTCGGCCACTCGCCTGCGGCCGATTCTGATGACTACGGCGGCCATGGTGCTGGGTGTAATGCCTCTCGTCTTCGCATCCGGCGCCGGCGCGGGGGGCCGCTACAACATGGGTCTAGTGATCACCACAGGCATCGCAATTGGCACGCTGTTCACCCTGTTTGTTGTGCCCGCGATGTATTTACTGCTAGCTCATAATCTTCAGTCAAAAAAGATTAACGATAGCGAACCTCAGATGATGCCGGATAATCCAGCCTCTTAGCAATAGGCTGATGGTATCATGGCTTTTCGAAGTGATGATAATCTTTCGGTTGTTCAAAATTACCGCCCCAGTGCCAGCCGCGCTTGATAAATTCCTGCACAATTTGATTTTCTGCACTGAATGTTCCAGCATTTAATGGAGCATATTTTGCTCCTTGGGGTGCGATCACGTTGTTGGGATAGATTACCGGATTTTGCACCGGATTGATATCCACGGCTTTGCCCAGTGAATGCATCGATAATTTTGTTGTTCCTTCAATCACGCGAAAATTAAAACCGGAAGAATTATTCGCGGCCATGGATTTGTGATCGTCCCATGAATAAGCCACAACTGGAATAACTTTGTCTACGGGAAACTTCAGATGTTCAATCAGTGTAAATATTTCATAGACATCTTCTTCCAGCACACTGTTCACAACAATTTGTCCCTGATGCTTTTTGCCGTCAAATGAATAGTAGTAGACATCTATCATTGATAAGAGGTCAATGATTTCCATGGGCGCTATTTTTCCTTCAATAGCTTCGGAAAAGCTCATCGTACTATCGATAATTATTTCTTCGTTATCAGTCATTGACTAATCTCCATCATAGCTCATTCATTATTATATTCGTTATGTCTTCCGGCAGTGATACTTCCCGATAAATACTGCGGATGGTATTACAATCCAAACGGTTATAATCGTCCAGGAGCGGTGTAATAATGATTCCAGCCATATCAACAGCCCCCGGAGAAATAAAAATTCTATTCTTGCCTTCGGCAAAATAGGCATCCGGACGATGTTTCTGCCGTAGAAATATGACCAGCCGCCAGTGATTTTCGATATAAGCGCAAATAACATTAACAAGCGGCTCGTCATTTGTTGCTAGTATTTTTTGCGCGATTTTTAATAAACGCAAAAATTGTTCTGCTAACTCGCTTGAGTTTTTCGACTCCAGAATAATAATAGAGCGATCAAAATCTTTCCCCATCCAATAGCGAACAGAAGATATTTCTTTTACCGGCGGCAGTTCTTTCAGTTCATTCAAAAAAGAAAGGGCACTGGCCGGAACCATCTGAAAGTGTAAATGATCGGGAGCGGACGCGCCACAAGCGGGGCCGTTGTAAAATACTGCAAAGTCAGGGGCTAAATCTTGAGCTAAGTTCATCAGCCAGATTAAATCTCCGTCAATTGTTTGAGGCCGGTGCCGCAAACTAACGATAGTGAAATGCTTATCGAATATAGGTGCCGGGTTGCAGAGGATCAAATATTGATTACGATATAAAACGCCTTTTTGTTCAATCGGCAGATTGCCGTGACATAAAAAGCAGGGTCTTTTTTTGATTGATTCAGCGTCAATAGCGGCGCCGCTGCTTACTGCCCTCTGCGGATTAAATTGTAGATATACCTTATAGCCGCCGCAGATAACTGATCGCTTGCGCACTTGGGCTAATTCCCGGTAAGCATAAGCCAGCTTCGGCCAGCTTTTCTTTTGTTGATCTAAAAGACTCAGACACAGGACACTCAGTGACTTTTGTTTTCCGCCGGGATACTGGGCAAAAGTTTTATTCCTTGATTCTTTTTTGTTCAGTATCCGCCGAGCTTTGATCTCTACGGAACGGAGTTTATCTTTATAAAAATCATTGCGGTTTTGTTTTTCCACAGAAAGGCCGGCGTCAGTATTGTCCGTCCAGCGGCGGCATAAATAAAGATTTTCGTAAATTCTCCCGATTTTATATTCACGAGTAACTCGCAGCGCGACAGCGTAATCCTCGCCATAGCTGACGTTGGGAAAACCGATCTTGCGTATAACAGCCGTATTGAATGCCCGCGGCGCTCCGAGGCCATTGACCCGCAGTGCGTTATTGTGTCCGTTGGTTTGCGTCCATTCCTTATGGGCAATCAGGCCTGGCGGGATTTTTTTCAGCCGCTCATTGACAATTGTATAAGAACCGACGACCATCGCGTAATTATCCTTGCGTAAAGTGTCAACGATTTTTTGCAGAGTTTTCTTTGATTTGTAAAGATCGTCGGAATCAAGCTGGATGGCATAGCGTCCGCAGTTGGAAGAATGAACAGCTTCATTCCAGCAGCCGCCGATACCGAGATCGCGTCGTGAAGGAATAATATGATGGACATGTGGATACTTCGCGGCGAACTTTTTCAAAATGTCCGTTGTGCCGTCCGTAGAATGATTATCCACGACAATAATATTAAACGGGAAATTAGTTTTTTGTTCCAGTGCGCTGGCAAGCGCGTCGGCAATCGTCTTTTTACGGTTGAGCACAGGAATAACTATGCTCGCTTTCCAGAGGGCATCCTGTTTTTTATTTGTTTTTTTTACGCGCACAGGCAGGTACGCCCCGATACGCCTCAGATGATTTGTCGCGATCTTTTCCAGTTTTTTCTGATGAATGAAATTTTCTTTCGCGACATAGGAAAAATGAGTCTCTGTTTTATCGCCGGATATTTTAATTTTCTTTTGCTTCTTTATGGATACCGTATACAAAAATTCCGGCACATGAATTAAGTCATGATCAGCAGAAATTTTCAGACGCAAATCGTATAAAGCAACACTCGCGTCGGATGGCAGTGAACCGTATTTTTGCAGGGCGTTTTTGACAGCCGAACAGGAAAAAAGCAAAAGATGCCCGAAATTAAAATCATCGCGGATGCTGCCCTGCTGATAATCTATCAGCGGATGCTGAATAAGATTATTGTCCTTGCGCAAAAAAAAGTCGGAATAAATGATGCCGGTTTTTTTCTTTTCGGCAATTTTCAGTAAGCGGCGCAAAGATAATTCGTCGCAGTTGATTTCTTTTTTGTCGGTAATCAGCAGTAAATATTTGCAGGATAATTTTTTCAGGAATAAAGAAATGTTTTTTATTTCTTTAACGTTAAACGTATCAGTAGGCCAACCACTCATTGCCTCTTTCTCGTCATTGACGGGCAAGAGCAGAAAGCGGCCAAATTTTCGAACTAAAGGTGTCATGTTTACAGAGAAGCACTTTTATTTTAAAATGAACAACCACGCCGCAAGCAGCTGAGATTTGAACCTAATCCTGATATGTTTCGCTATCGGGATAATTTCCAATAGCCTTTAGCTATTGGATAATTCGGCTTACAAATTTTACTACGCTACGCTTGTATAATTTGAGTCTCATTACGACTAACGCTTTAATGAGCCTTGATTTTCCGACACGTAGTGATCGGGAAATCTTAGAGCGAATTATCCCGCCACCTTCAGGTGGCAGGGACCAGCTTCGCTCTGCTCGTTTTACCACGTCGCTTCGCTCCTGGGATAATTCGACTAACTCTTTAAACTTCACTTCGTTCGTTTTCAGCGAGTCTCATTAGAATCCAGACATCATCATATTAAAGGCTTTTTCCGCCGTGTCATTGGCCAGTTTAACAAACGCGTTTTTTCTGGTCGCGGGAAGTGAATTAATATCATTGCTTACGGTATAGTCAACTGTGCCCGTTATATTTTTCGAGCTCCAGATAATTTTACCGCTTTCATTTTCCTGAAAAGTCAATTCTAAAATAATTGTTGCCCGCTCTTCCACGGTCAGAGAATTGCTGCCATAAGCGAGGGGTGATGTATTAAGATTAAGAATCTTTCCTTTAACTATCGCATCCGCGGCTTCAGCGCTTTCCACAATTTTTAAACGGCTGTTTTGAATAAACTGGTTAATGAAAGCTGTCCGGACATAATTTTCTATCTCCGCCTGTGCCGTATTATTGTCAAAATATTGAACATAAACTTTTTGAATGCGGTTATCAATGTTCTCTCCTCGCGTAGCGAATGAATAGCCGCAGGCAAATAAGAAAGAAGACAAAAAACAAATGATTGCGATTCTTATAATCAGCCGTCTGTTTTTATTATTCATAAACATACCTTTCAACTATTGAGCGACAACAATATTGACTAACTTTTTCGGCACGTAAATAACTTTCTTTATCTGCGTTCCGGCGGTCATGGATTTGATCTTTTCATCCGCGAGCGCGTCCGCCTTGATTTTTTCCGGGTCTTCATCCACCGCGACAGTCATTCGGCTCCTAAGCTTGCCGTTGATCTGCACAACAATTGTCATCTCTTCTTCGCTGGCAATCGCTGAATCAAATTCCGGCCAAGGAATATTGGCGGCCAAATCTTTATGGCCGAGCAATTGCCAGAGTTCTTCCGTGATATGAGGAACAATCGGAACAAGCAGGGTTATAGCCGTCTCCAGAGCCTCACGAACCGTGGCCAGCGCTGTCTTATCGGCACTTTCGGGACGCTTGATCTGATAAGCGGCATTCACCAGTTCCATCACAGCACTGATGGCCGTATTAAAATGAAAACGGTCTTCGATATCAATAGTGACTTTGCGGATAGTCTGATGAGTTTTCCGCCGCAGACCTTTTAATTCACCTTCCAGAACAACACCGGAAGGCAACGGTTTGACTTCTTTAATGTCCTCCAGATATTCGTCACAAATGCGCCACAGACGACTCAAGAAGCGGAACGACCCTTCCACGCCCTGATCGCTCCATTCCAAATCTTTTTCCGGCGGCGCAGCAAACAGGCAGAATATTCGTGCGGTATCCGCGCCGTAGGTTTTTATGAGATAATCAGGATCGATAACATTCTTCAGAGATTTAGACATCTTCTCGGTCTTGCCGATAATAATTTCCTGACCGCAGATGTGGCATTTGCCGTCCGCCGCCTGCTCCGGGAAAAGATAACCATGCTCTTTGCACTTCATCGTTTCTTTGCAGACCATGCCCTGCGTCAGCAGGTTAGTGAATGGTTCATCCACACCGATCACGCCGAAATCACGCAGAACCTTGGTGTAAAAGCGGGAATAGAGCAGATGCAGGATGGCATGTTCAATGCCGCCGATGTATTGATCCACCGGCATCCAGTAATCCAGCTTTTTGCGGTCCAGGCCGGGTTTGGTGTCGCAATCCGGACAGCAGTAGCGGTCGAAATACCATGAAGATTCCACAAACGTATCCATAGTGTCCGTTTCACGAGCGGCCCTGCCGCCGCATTTTGGACAGGTGGTATCGACAAATACTTTCAGAGCCGCGAGCGGTGAACCGCCTTCGGTACTTAATTTAACATTTTCCGGCAGAACAACAGGCAGGTCTTTTTCATCAACAGGAACAATGCCGCATTTATCGCAGTTGATCATGGGAATCGGCGCCCCCCAGTAACGCTGGCGGGAGATACCCCAGTCGCGCAGACGGTACTGGATGGTGCGTTTGCCTTTACCTTCAGATTCCAGAAAATCAGCGATGGATTCCAGAACCTTGGTGTTTTCCATGCCGTCAAACTGACCGGAGTTAACTAAAACACCCTCATCCACATAAGCTTCCGTCATCTTTTCCGCATCAAGTGTTTTACCTTTGGGCTGAATGACAACAATCAGCGGCAGATTGAACTTTTTGGCGAATTCAAAATCGCGCTGATCGTGTGTGGGCACGGCCATGACACAGCCGGTACCGTAATCGGCCAGAACAAAATTGGCCGCAAAGATGGGCATTTCCTTTCCGGTCAGAGGATTTTTGCAGTAGGCATCCAGAAACAGACCTTCCTTTTCATAATATTCGGAAGTCCGCATCAGTTTGTCCTGCTTTTTGACTTTCTCCACAAACTGCAAAACATCTTTTTCAATGGCCTTGCCTTTGGTGAGTTGCATAACCAGCGGATGCTCGGCGGCAATCAGCATGAAGGTCGCTCCGAAGAGTGTATCCTGGCGAGTGGTAAATACCTTGATTGGATACTTATATCCGATCAACGGAAAATCAACTTCGCAGCCGAAACTTTTTCCTATCCAGTTTTTCTGCATTGTCATTACGCGTTCCGGCCAGCCGGGCAGTTTGTCGCAGTAGTCCAGCAGTTCTTCGATGTAGGCGGTGATTTTGAAAAACCACTGATCCAGCACCTTTTCCTGCACCTCCGTGCCGCAGCGCCAGCACTGGCCGCCTTCAACCTGTTCATTGGCCAGTACCGTATCGCACTTGGTGCAGAAATTAACCGTGGAGCGTTTTTTGTAAGCCAGTCCTTTCTCATACATCCAGATAAAGAACAGCTGTTCCCAGCGGTAATATTTCGGCTCGCACGTGGATACTTCCCTGTCCCAGTCGTAGCTGAAGCCCATGCGCTTAAGCTGCTTTTTCATGTGATTGATATTTTCGTTGGTCCACTTTGCCGGATGAATTTTATGTTCGATGGCGGCGTTTTCCGCGGGCAGACCGAAAGAGTCCCAGCCCATCGGATGCAGGACATTGAAGCCCTTCATGCGTTTATAACGGGCGACGACATCGCCTATTGTGTAATTACGGACATGACCGATATGAATTTTGCCGGAAGGATAGGGAAACATTTCCAGCAGATAATATTTTTTCTTTTGCGGATCTTCTGTAACCTTAAAGGAATTTTCATCCTCCCACTTTTTTTGCCATTTTTCTTCAATTGCTATTGGTTCGTACTTCATTTTTAAAACATCTCCGGATAGTGAAATATTGGGGAATTTCTTAACATATCGGCACGATGAGCGCAATGCCTTTATCTAAGAGGAATTTTCTCAGTTTGGAATTATCTTTTTGAAATGCAAAAAAATTTGAGAGTTTGTTATATTATCATTAGATGAAATTATATAAACCTTTGTAAATCGATTCTGGTCCATGGGCAATGATTTGTCTATCTTTTAGATCAGTCTGATAAAAATTCACTCCAACCAATGCTATATCTTCACTGAAATTTTCAACTGCGAATCGAGTTTTATCATTGTCAACCCAAAATTTAATTTTCCATACTCCACCACCGCTAACACCACTGAAATTTTCTGGAATATCGGGATTTGCATCAAGATTAATTCCCATAATTTGATAATCCCATTCTTCGTGTTCAAAATATTCACTTATATATGTATTATAAATAAAAGATGGGACTGATTGATTTTGATAATTAATCCATTCTTCTGGTGTCCCAAATAAGGAAAAATAACCCATCTTACTTTTAAAAAATTCCATATTTTCTTTTTTAAGTCTTGTATCAACAGAATAGAATGCTTTAGTCATCGCTTCCAAATGGGTTATGGAAGGCTGTGGGAGCTGAATGAAAGCTATATCAGGTATATTTGTTGATATCTTATCACTTCTAGATTGTGTATGAGGAACTATAGGATTCAATACGTTAACTTCTACAATATGAGGTACTTTGCCAATCATTATTAAAAGATTCTTATGTTTTATTATTTCCTCCCATACATGCCTTGCTGTAATTATACCTTTGTACCCTTTAATGTTTGATAGTGTGCCTGCGCATGGTATTATAGGAGAATCTTCATCATCGGTAATCAACATAGTAATGGAGAATAGTCGAATATGAGTATTAACTTCTTTTGTTAGATGTTCTGGAAGATCGCGAATATATAATTCGACAGCCTCATCCATTATACTATCCTCTCTTTTTGGTTACATAACAGTAACAAAACTTAACAATGTTTATACAGTCTGTATAAATTTGTAAACATAGTCCGTTGTTTTCTTTATAACACGTTTCTCAGTATGCTGTAATATTACAGTTGTGATTATATTAAATCAAGCTATCAAACTCTAATCCATTATTTATTTTAATAATTTTTACCGGCGAGAATCGTCTCACATTCAGTCGCTAAATCATTCAGCCGCTCAAGTCCGCTCACGTTATCTATTGCCATTAATAAATTCTCCAGACTGTTGCCGATGTGCCCCAAGAAGTCGGGTTTGTGTTTTTTGAGTCCCCAAAACCCATACGCTGGGGAAATTAGAAGAAATTAGGGACAGCGTCCTTCTCACCCACAAACCAACGCCTACGCCGATCCCGAATATTCTTGGAATGATTATATTGAATCCTAACGTCATGACGCATTATAAATACGATGTGACGGAGAACTTTGCCTAAAATCCGCTAAAGAAAAACAGGTAAAAACCATACATCAAAGCACAACCATGAACAGATTTTCTCAAAGGCACAATACCGAACGGAAATTTCAGCATCGAAAACTATATTATACCGATTCTAAATCAAAGCGCTATTTTTGTTGGCGTCGTTGTCGGCTTCCTCAACGTATGTAGAATACGCCTCGTCGCCTCCACCTAGCCGCCTCAATATCATCTTTGATTTAGAATTGGTATTAGTCAGCTATCTCGAACGGCTGGATAATATCTTTCAATGCCTTTTCAATCCCGCCTTCCATATCACTGGCAATATACTTGATTAAATTGTTGTTTTTGACCGTTGCAATTCCTATCATCCGGGCGATGATGTTAAACGTATGGTATTGTATATCTTGCCTGGGAAACGACGGGTTTATATCTGCTATTTCGGTTATTGTCTGCATGATGATATCCCTGCATTTGAGAGCATTAGTCAATTCAATCCTCATTTGCGGTTCATAATCCGTATCAACATAATCGTAATACTTTGGCGTGTCCAGTATAAGCATTATAAATGTCAAATCACGTTCCCGCACTGAAAAAGAAAGAAAAGCATTGCAGATAGCTTTCAGTTTATCAACCGGGCTGGTATGAGAATCACAGGCATTTTTAAATTCATCAAAGAGCATCTCGAAACCGTAATTCAACACGTAGATATAAATTTCATCACGATTTTTAAAGTAATTGTAGATTGTACTTGGTGAAATCTGAAGACTCTTTGACAGTTTCCTTATACTCAGATTTTTGAAGCCGTCATTAACAATTATTTTAAGAGCAGCCTTGCTCATCTTAAGCTTTTGAAAATTAATAACTTCCTGTGACCGTGTTTTATTTGCCATTTTTAATTATTCTAAGCAGTTATTTTCAATTGATATTATCGTGAATATATTTTTTTTAAAAAAAATTATTGATTATTAAATGGTACAGTGTTACAATTATTAAGTACAGCGTGATAGTAATTGCAATTTGATAATTTGTCAATAAGTTATTAGAGGAGGAGGCTGTGAAATTTAAATTATTACTCTTCATATTGGGTCAGAAACTGAAAAAAGCTGCAAAAAAGAATGATTCCTTCAGGAAGTTTATCAAGGGGAAGAACATCAGGATAGTTATGAAGACCTCAGCCGGTCAGGGAAAAGCATTCATTATACAGAATTGCAGTGTCAGTACATCGTCAAAAGATCTTTCCCGCGCCGACGCAGCTTTAATATGGTGTGACGGCAATACGGCTTTCAGTGTATTGTCATCCGGTGACGATGAAGCCATTATAGCTGCATTGACTGAAAAAAAACTCCAGTCAGAAGGAAACTATAAGGATTTCATTTGGTTTTTAACTGCTCTTGGCAAGCTTTCACCACAGCAAAGTTGATAGAAAAATTCCGGTATCACGGACGTTATACTCTCCATGAAACATTACAAACAGGAGGAACACCATGAATTTAACAGACAGTTCAATTGAAAATACTTTAAAACCTCTCCCGGTCGAACCGGCTGAAAAGGATTGGGGTGTAGGAGCCAATGCAATGGGAGATACGAATTCGCCTTTCCCGCGCGTGAACCGATTCCGGAGATTCATCATAGACAGCGAGTTCACCGTTGATCACGAAAGGGCATACCTTGTAACTGAGGCGTATAAAAAATACAGCGACTCACCGCAGATCATCAAATGCGCCCAGGCCCTTGCACATGTGCTGCGTAACGTCACAATCCGCATTCTTTCTGATGAGCTTATTGTCGGAGAGATGGCAGCCCCGATGAAAGCTGCTCCTATTTTCCCCGAGCATTCGTATGCCTGGGTTATAGATGAGATGAAGAATCACCCGTGGGAAAAAAGGCTTCATGACAATTACTATATCACTAAAGAATCCAGAAAGAAGCTTTTCGGGATTGAAAGCTTCTGGAAAGGCCAAAGCATTGATGAAAAGATCGTATCGATGATGAGCGAGGATGAGAAGAAAGGGAGCAATCTGGAGCGTAACTTGTTTCTCCTTAACCTCTACATGTTCGCGGGGATCGGACATCTCCAACTGAATTATGAAAAACTCTTTGCCATGGGTTATGGCGGTCTGAAAGAAGCGGTTAAAAAAAAGATACAGGAGTTGGACCCATCCAATCCTGAAAACAGCAAGAAGCGCGACTTTTACCGGGCTGAACTTATAGTACTGGACGCTGCCAGCGATTACCTGCGGCGATACGCTACTCTTGCGCGTGAACTGGCAAAAAAGGAAACAGATGTAGAGTGGAAAGGGATTCTCCTGAAAATTGCAGTTAATTGCGACTGGGTATCGGAAAACAGGCCGCGGACATTCTGGGAAGCGCTTCAGCTTTTCTTTATGGCAACAACCATAACACTTATAGAAACAAACGGGCATTCTGTCTCCTTCGGGCGGTTTGACCAGTACATGTTTCCATTTTACGCTGCTGACATCAAATCGGGTGCTGCCACCAGGGAATCGATACAGCAACTGATCGAAATACTGTACATGAAGGATTTGTGGTGGACGAAACTCCGCGACAGGATGACGGTAATAGCCAACTCCGGCAGGGGAATGGGCGGCGATTCGTTGACGATAGGCGGCGTCGACAAAGAAGGAAAGGACGCGACGAATGATCTGACCTATATGTGTCTGGATGCCCTTGCGCATACCAGGTGGGGGACTCCCTGGCTGGCAGTGCGGTGGCACGAGAATACGCCGCGTGAGTTGAAAGTCAAAACCGCCAACGTAATACGTATCGGCACGGGCCAGCCCAAGATATTCAACGATCAGGCCGCCATACCTGCTTCACTGCGATCCGGCAGGAGTCTTGAAGATTCCAGGAATTATCATGTTGTCGGTTGCGTCGAAATAGACGCCGGAGGGAAAGAATATGGCTGGCACGACGCGGCCTATTTCAGCATGGCGAAAGTTTTCGAACTTGCCATCAATAACGGCCGGTGTCTCGGATGCGGTTCGCACTGCATGCGCTGGGAACGCTGCGGAGGTCTGGGGAAGCGTCTGGGGCCGGAAACCGGAGATCTTGCGGATTTCACGTCTTTCGACCAGGTGCTCGACTCATACGATAAACAGATGAAATACTGGGTTGACCAGATGATTGCCGGCATAGAAATCATGGACAGGGTGCATCAGGAGATGAAACCTCTTCCATACCTCTCGGCATTAATAAATGACTGCATCGAAAGGGGAGTTGATGTGACTGCAGGCGGAGCGGTCTATAACTTTACTGGGCCGCAGGCCGTAGGAGTGGGGACCGTGGCGGACGGGATGTCAACCATTAAACAGCTCGTTTTTGAGGAAAAGAAGGTAAGCGGCAGGGAGATTCTTAACGCATGCGAAAACAACTGGGTCGGCTATGAACCGCTCTATGCTCTGGTAAACAGCGATAAAGTCCATCATTACGGAAACGATGACGATTATGCTGATAGTCTGGCAAAATTCGCAGCAGATACATACTGTAAGCATGTCGAGAACAGACCCAATGCACGCGGCGGGATATATCTGCCGGGTGTCTATTCGGTTTCAGCAAATGTTGCAATGGGCCTGGTACAGTGGGCCTCCCCGGAAGGGAGAAAAGCCCTTGAGCCGGTTTCAGATTGCGTGGGCGCGGTCCACACGCAGGTAAGGGCACATGACGTAAAAGGGCCTACAGCAATGGTTAACTCGGTCACGAAACTGGATCATATACGGGCAGGGAACGGGACGCTTCTTAACATGAAATTCTCACCTTCGGCTGTCTCAGGAGAGGTCGGGAGGGATAATTTCATCTCGCTGATCGACTCCTACTTTGATCAGAAGGGCATGCACTGCCAGTTCAATATAATAAGCCGGGATACCCTTGAGGATGCTATGAAACATCCGGAAAACTACAGGGACATGGTAGTACGTGTCGCGGGGTACAGTGCCGTCTTTGTGGAGCTGAGTAAGCCGTTGCAATATGATATCATGGGAAGAACCGAACTTTCTTTTGATTAATTAAATATGTTCAGAGGCTGGCGGCGCATACCACTATACTGCGCCGCCAGCCTCCTTTATTAACGTTCAGATGTATTTACAAAATCATCCTGTTTTTAAAATTTAACAAATATACATGGATACTGAATAGTATGGTTGCGGAAAAACATAAACCGGTTAAAGAAGGATGCATATTCAATATCCAGAGATATACCATCCACGATGGTCCGGGAATACGCACTGAAATTTTCCTAAAAGGTTGCCCTCTCCGGTGCAGGTGGTGCAGCAATCCTGAAAGTATCTCTTTGCATCCCGAGATTGGAGTATACGCTTCACGCTGCATCGGTATCAGTAAATGCGGGTACTGTCTTAAAGTGTGTCCCGAATCAGAAAAAGGTGCGATTACTGTCAAGGAGGATTGTGTAACCGGAATTGACCGTAACATCTGCAATGGCTGTCTTAAATGCGCCGATGCATGTCCATCTAATGCTCTTACTGTATGGGGAAAAAAGATGAACATAAGCGAGATCATGACAGTTATATTATCAGATACGGATTTTTACGCTAAATCCGGAGGCGGAGTAACAATTTCCGGCGGAGAACCATTACTTCAATGGAATTTCACAATTGAATTATTAAAAGAATGCATGGCTAAAAATATCCACACCTGCATTGAAACTACACTTAATATACAAACTGAAGTTATGCTGCAGGTTCTTCCATACACGGATATAATAATTACGGATATAAAACATATGGATCCGTTGAAGCATCGGGAATATACAGGCAGCGACAATGACCTTATTCTGAAAAACATTGCAGCCATTACAGATAAAAACAAGCCTCTGATCATCAGAATACCGGTAATACCTGAGTATAACGATGATGATGAAAATATCCATGCAACGGCAGATTTTATTAAAGGAGAGCTTGTTAACCGGGTGAAGCAGGTACAGCTGCTCCCGTATAAGCAGCTGGGTGTTGAGAAATACACTTCTCTCGGCAGGGATTATCCCATGAATTATTTTCATCCTCCCGAAAGAGAAATCTGGGAAAAAAATATAAAACGTATTGCGGCTATTCTGCAGTCTTACGGAATACCGGCGGTGCCGGGAACAGGCGCCAAAACTGCGTGAGGATTAAGTGATTACCTAAATCTTGCACGTATTCGTAAAAAGTCAAACCATCTGGGAGACCTATTGTATAAAGGGATATGGGGATTCTGGAGCACAACACTTAATTATTCATAACAATCACGAGTTAGGTCTTATGTCTCTATAATATTCTAATAATTTTTACGGGCGAGGATTGTTTCACATTCAGTTGCTAAATCGCGCAACAACTTAAGTCCACTAACTTTATCGATTGCAATTAATAAATTCTCCAGACCGTTGCCAATGTGTCCGAGAAAATCCAGCTTGTGTTTTTTAAGTCCCAGAAAACCGTACGCTCCCAGGGCCTGCAAAAGCCGCTGTACCGACCCATCCCAAAAATTTTGAACAAATTCATCACGGCTATAAGCGGGATTCATGAGTTCATAATAAAAATTTATCAACTCAGTTCTTTCTTCATCATCAAAATTAACGTAAGGGTCACAGATAAGAGAGCCGAGATCGTAAAAAAGACAGCCCCTGCGCATGCCCTGAAAATCAATCAACACCGGCCTGCCATTTTTAATCATGATGTTCTGCGATTGAAAATCGCGATGAATAAGACAGGGCTCATTTTTTTGCAGGCGAGCGGAAAGCGTATCTAACTCTTTTGTCAATTTAGCGGCGTCCGATGATGAAAGTTTTATTTTGCAGACTTCCCCGACAAGCTTTTCCAGAAAATAGTCATGCTCCCATTTATATAGCCGTGGGCCGTAACCTTCGGACAATTTCACATCTGTGGGAATCGATTTCAAATCAAAGGAATACAGACGGTAAATTTGAGTGAGCGCCTGAAAATAATAATCACGCCTTTCCTCCCAGGGCAAAAATCTTTCCGACCACAAATCAACATCGCCTAAATCTTCGATAATCAGAAAATGCTGCAAGATATCCTGCGCGATAATCCGCGGCACGGCAATATCAAGCGATGTCATAAATCTATTGATGCCCACCCAGTGGGCGTTTTCCGCCACTTCATCGCCGTAATGCATAAAAATAAAACTGTCTTTATGCGGCAGAGTCACCCTGAAAAATTCACGGTCAGAACCGCCCTTCTTGATCGGCTCAAGCTTAAAATCAGCCTTGCCCAGATATTCACTTAAAAATTTTTGTATTTCTTTGTTCATAAGTTATTCTTCTTTGTCATTACCCGGCTGGACAGGGTAATCCAATTCTTCTTTGCCCCTCTTTTGTAAAGAGGGGCGAGGGGAGATTTTTTAAAAATCCCTCTTTATCTCCCTTTACAAAAGGGAGATTTAATTTTATTCCACTAAACCAATACCAGTCTCGATTAATCTATTATATTCAGATACGGTTCCAAGATCATACCAATAGCCATCGTCAATTACGCTGCCGCCGACGGAACACGGATTCTCTTTTACCATCTCAATCAACGGCAAAACTATTGATTCTATTTTACCCGTCTGCAATCGTCTCAAAAAAGTTTTTTCCACAATATAAATTCCGGCAAAAAGACAGTTCTTGATGCCTTGATTTTTCAAAATATGCCGCATATCACAGACGAAACTATCTTTATCAATATTGACATTGAGCAGCGGCCCATGACTGCGTAACGCCAGTGTAACTGTTGATTGCATAGCAAAATGCTTATCCACTAGCGGCGCAATCGGCATACTGGTGATGATGTCGCCGTTGTATACAATGATGCACTCATCATCAGTAATCAGGTCTTCAATGTTTTTGATGCCGCCCGCCGTATCCAACAAGACCGGCTCATGGCGAAATGTAATCGGAATGCCTTCCCAATTATTTTTTGGAAAGGCTTCGGCATACTTTTTCGCGCAGTGATGCGTATTGATGATAAATCGCTTGACGCCAATTGCGCGCAAATGCTCCATCGCATAAGTGATGATCGGCTTGCCGCCGATTTCCAGAAGAGGCTTGGGCGTATTTTCGGTGAGCGGCCGAAGCCTTGTTCCCAGCCCTGCACCCAGAATAAATGCTGTGTTAATTTGTTTGTTTTGCATATTTTTTATTTTTATATCGCAGAGTAAAATCAATCTTTCAAATCTTTTCTGTCATTATCCGGTCGCAGATGACCTTCAGGTTACTTGACCGGATAATCCAGTGATTATTTTGTCATTGCCCAACTAGATTGGGTAATCCAATTTTACTTTTTTTCTGGATTCCCGCCTGCGCGGGAATGACAACTAACGGAGTCGCTCTATCCTCGCGGTTCTTTCTTTAGCTTCTTCCCATACTCCGGATCAATCTTCACCAACGCCGCCACTATAAATCCCGGTATGGTCGTAATCAAAATCCAGATAAAGAAATTTTTATATCCCAGCGTTTCCTGAATCCAGCCGCTGCCCATCGCGGGAATCATCATGCCCAGCGCCATAATTCCCGTACCTATTGCGTAAAACACCGTTTTGTATTCGCCTTGCGAAACCATGATCATATACATCGTGTAAGCGGTGAAACCAAAGCCGTAACCGAATTGTTCAATTGCCACCGCGGAACCGACAAGCCATAAACTCTCCGGCTGAAAATGAGACAGATACACAAAAATCAAATCCGGCACGTGCATGATCAACACCATCGGCCACAACCAGAATTTCAAACCTTTTTTATAAATGACGTAACCGCCCAGAAGCCCGCCCAGCATCAGTGCTATCACGCCGACAGTGCCGTAAATTATTCCGACTTCCGCCGTGGTCAGACCCAACCCACCCTTGACGCGCGCATCGAGCAAAAACGGCGCGACCATTTTCACTAATTGCGCCTCGGCAAATCGGTAAAACAAGAAGAAGCTGACAATTACAAGGATATCCTTGCGTCGGAAAAATAAGGTCAGAATGCGAAAATATTCCGTCAGGAATTTTTTTGATTTATCCCACGGCGCGCTGATATCCGCGGCAGGCTTAGGCAAAACAAAAAAATGATAGATAAATAAAGCCAGAAAAACAGCCGCGGCACCAATAAAGGCCAGCGACCAGGCGTGCGCTACAGGATAGCCGTAATTTTCCAGCACACCGGCCATAATCACCAGCCCGCCTTTGGCAGCAATGGTGGCAACACGGTAAAAAATTACGCGTACGCCGACAAAGGCTGCCTGCTGAGGAGTGTCCAGCGCCAGCATGTAATAACCGTCTGCGGCGATATCATGCGTTGCGGAACTAAACGCCATAATCCAGAACATGGCTAAAGAGTAACGCACAAAATTGGCAGCGGGCAGAGTCAGGGCAACGCAGGCGAGAGAAGCACCGATAGCCAGCTGCATCGCCAATATCCAGAAACGCTTGGTGCGTAAAATATCGACAAACGGGCTCCAGAGGGGTTTAATTACCCAGGGAAGGTAAAGCCAACTGGTGTAAAGAGCGATTTGCGTGTTGGAGAGCCCCAGACGTTTGTATAAAATAACGCTTACTGTCATGGCAATCATGTAGGGAATGCCTTCGGCCAGATAGATTGTCGGCACCCAAAGCCAGGGATTCCGGTTCGCATTCATTCGCCTGCCTTTGTTGGCTTCGTCATCGGTTCCTCGACGTATTGTACTACTATACGCCTGCGTCACCTCTGCCTCGCCGCCTCGGTATGCTTTTGACTGCGAACCGGACTTTGAATTAGCAGATTCTGTTTTTATTTCGGACATAGTTTTTCTCTATTATAAATTTTAATTAGTCCCACGTCGCTTCGCTTCTGGGATAATTCGACCTGCAAGCTTCAGAGCACTTTGTTTCTGACGCTTGGGTCTCATTAATAAAGCTTTTTCAGAATGGCGCCGGTGAAGTAATGCGCCAATATCTCTTCAGCTTTAAATCCTTTGGACGCCATGACTGCCGCGCCTATTTGGCACAGGCCCACACCGTGCCCCCAGCCACCGCCTATAAGGATAAAATTCTCCACGGAACCATCAGCAGCGGTCGTCTTCGATACAATAAAAGCACTGCTTAAAAGATGGCTTGCTGAGAGCCAGCGGCGGATTTCCAATTCCTTACCGACTATTACCGTTTTTAGGGAACCCTCAATTTTCAATTTGTAAATTCTTCCCGAAGGACCGCGTTCCAACGGAATCAAATTTCTCAACGTGCCGAAATCAATTCCCGATTTTTTCCGGATTATTTTTTCCAACTCTTTTCTTGCATAGATGATCTGCCAGCGATAGAAATCATGCGTTTCCTGATCAAAGGCGGGCAAGATTCTGCCCAACAATTTTTTATCCGTTGTGTTGCAATAAGCTTGCGGCCTGCCGGTCAGCCACCGTCTTGCATCACCCTCTGAGCGAACAGGAGAATGCGGATCAATATCATCACTCACATTTCTCAAATAATCATAATTTTTATCTTCCCATGCCGTGGAATAAATTTCCGTTTGCCCTCCGCAGGATTTGTAATAGCGGGTATCACAAATTTCTCCGGCATAAACCAGATAAAGTCCGCGGGTCTCTTTTATCGCTTCATGAACATTTTCGGAAATAATTCTTGTTATCCCTTGATAGCGCTGGCAGTGATCGTCCGCGCAAACATCAAATTCTTTATGATCATTGACGTCCTGCCAAACGATGATTTCATTTTCAGTTTTTGACGCGGGATTAGACCGCATGGTTTTCTTTTTTGCGAGCATCGCAACGAACCAGCTACGGGCCGCAACGGCCTGCGCTTTCAAAAATTCCAGCGGCGCAGAGGCGGACATTTCCGAAGATATCACGCTTCCCAGATAATCTTCCAGAGAGATTTCATTAATGAGATTAAAAGAGGAACCGGAACCGGCGGACAAAAACAAATTGCCGCGAAATGATTGTTCCTGACTTCTTTGCCAGTGGAAATCAATACCGATTTTTACATCAAAAACCGTAAAACTCGATCCCTCTGCAGCTAAAAGTAAAATTTCTTTTTGCTTCATGATGTCTTTTTCGGAAGAATCAATGAGCAAAATCAGTCCTTTATCAGCCCTAACGGTAATTTGACCGTCGATTGCATGGCCATCAGGCAAGGAAAATCGTCCGTTTAAAGCTATATGAACTTCATTATAATTTTGCAGTAGGGCGACTTTAATTTTAGGTTCTTGATCAATCATCGGCACTCCGGCATTATTTAACGGTATTTCCCAGAAGCGACATATGGTCATTTCAGTAGTTTTATTTTTTATGGGCAAAATAAAAATAAGTCAAGAAAGTAATCCCACAGAAAATTACCTGAAAAAGCAACTAAATACTTGAATATCATTATTTTATCGTGTATGACTTTTCCAAACCCGATTAATGGATGGCTTATGGCGCATATCTGGCCAATTGGAGGAGGCAAAGGAGGATCTGGCAAGAGTTTCTTAGCCAGTTCCTTGGGGCGCCTTTTAGCGAAGTCGGGCAAAAAAACCCTTCTTATTGATCTTGATCTGGGCTCAGCGAATCTGCATACCATGGTAGGAGTTCCTTATCCGGAAAAATGTTTTTCCGATTTCGTCGCAAAAAAAATACCTGTTTTGGAAGACACCGTTTTAGGAACACCCTTTCCCAACCTTTTTTTAATCAGCGGCGCCCATGATAATCTGGATATCGCCAATCTCCCCTATGACAAGAAGATAAAAACTTTGAGGGCAATATCCAAATTGCAATACGAATATATTTTGCTGGATTTGGGTGCCGGCACCGCCTTCAACACGCTCGATTTTTTTCTGGCTTCTAGAAACGGTATATTCATTACCACCCCGGAGCCAACTTCCATTGAGAACGTTTACCGCCTTATGCGTGCTATTTACTTCCGCCGGATTCGCCATTATTTTTCCGCAACCGACTTTAAGGTGTTGGAAAAAAAGGCCAGGCAGCAGTCAGGGGATGACTCTTTTAACAAACCGGAGCATATTATTTCCGTTGTTAAAAAAGAATATCCGGAAAAATACATGCTGATTAAAGAAGATTTCAACTCTTTCAGCTTCAAACTTATTCTTAACCAATTGCACAAACAGGATAGTGTCGAACTGGGTTCACAGATGTGCAAGATTATCAAAAAGCATCTCGGAATGCATGTTTATTTTGCCGGCAACATTGCTTACGACGAACATGTTCACGACGCAATTTGTCAGAGGATATCGTTTTTAGACCGTTATCCCCACACGCGTGCCGCTAATGATCTGCGCGAACTGAACAGGAAAATGAGTAATTCCTTCGGCGAACAACTGATGCTTAACTATCTTTGAAATTTACAGATTTGAGGCTGTGAATGGAAAAAAATTTTGCCCAACTAAATTATTATGAAATGCTGGATGTTAAACCGGACGCAACTGCTCTGGAAATTCGTAGCGCCTATAATTCAGCGCTGCAGATGTATCAATCCGATTCCCTGGTCAGCTATTCTTTTTTTTCGCCGGAAGAAAGAAAAGAAATACTCGCTCTTCTGGAAAAAGCTTACTTTGTACTAATCAATGAAAAAGAAAGGGATCTCTACGACAACGAACTTATCCGGTTGGGAATTATCGACTCTACGGAAAGGAACCCGGCGGTTAAAAAACCTGTTAGTATTTTTGATATTAACCGGCAGAGTGATGTCTCCGGAATACTTAAGACTCATAATGCTGAATTAAAAGCAAAAGTTTCTCAAAATCAGCGCATCGGAGAAATTCTTTCCCAACAGAAGATTAGTGGCACTGACCTTAAGGCCATCAGAAGTGAGCTAGGTGTGACTATTGAAAATATCCATCAGGAAACAAAAATCCGCATTGATTATCTAAACTGCATAGAGGAGAATAACATAGAGAAACTACCGGCGGCGGTTTTTCTCAAAGGCTTTATTAAAGCCTATTTAAAATGCCTCTATATTGAACCGGCAGACGAGATTAGCGCCCGTTACATGAGCGGTTTGGCACGCAATTGAATTTATTGTGAAACTCTAATTTAATGAGACTCGTTGAAAACGAACGAAGCGAAGGTTGAAGCGTTAGTCGAATTATCCCGCGAAGCGGAGGGTAATGAGACCCAATATTCAGAAACATAGTGCATAACCTGAAGGTCATCTGCGACTGAAACTTGCAGGTCGAATTATCCCGTATAAGCGGGGGTACAATACCCCGCAGTTTGCTGCGAAATGTTTCCAAAGTTTGCTTTGGGGTTCATACCCGTGATTTGGCGACAAGAATTAGCTTGACAGGCCTTATCAAAGAAGTACGTTATTTATCTGTAATTGTCCATTTTCTTTCCCCTGCACTTCGTTATGGAAATTGGAGTTTAGTGGAGCCCCCTACGACAGGAGCCGTAGGCTCCCCACAATGAAGCGACCTCCCGCGGATTACACCGCATTCCTCCCTCGGCTGAAGCAGGGGGATTCCAAACAGCGGGATTGAATCAAGTTTAAAATCATGTTACACGTAGTGGACGGTTTTGATTTTATGGAGTGAGAACAAATGAGTGTTTTTGAATACGTGGCGTTGGACGAAAAAGGACGCCAGCGTAAAGGATTTGTTGATGCGCCTGGTATTGCCGCGGCGCGGCAGAAGCTGCGTGAAGAAAACGTTTATCCAGTTGAAATTAATCAGGCGGCAGACAGGAAAGAAACGGCATTAGCGGAAGTTTTCACGATTAACATCTGGCAAAGAGTTTCCGCCAACGATGTTTCCGTGTTTACCCGTCAGTTATCCACTCTTTTAGGCGCCGGAATGCCGCTGGTGCCTTCACTTTCCATCTTAATGAAACAGTCAAACAATCCTCTCTTAAAAAAATCATTGGCGCAAATCCGCGAACAGGTCAACGAAGGTAAAAGCCTGACGGAAAGCATGTCCAATTTCCCTCAAATTTTCCAGCCTTTTTACCTAAATATGGTCAAGGCCGGAGAAGCTTCAGGAACAATCAACCTGGTTTTAGAGCGGCTGGCTGACTTCAGTGAGAATCAGCAGGCCTTGATGAGCAAGATAAAGTCAGCAATGTACTACCCTATAGCAGTGTTGCTTATCGGAAGCGCCGTAATTTTTCTATTGATGACTTTTCTTGTTCCTAAAATTACCGGCATTTTCGCCGATATGCATCAAACCCTGCCTCTGGTAACAATTATTTTGATTTCCGTAAGCAATTTCTTAAAATCCTTTTGGTGGCTTATTCTGATTCTTCTGGCCGTGGGAGTGGCCGCTTTTAAATATATGACGACCGGCACGGAAGGAGGCAAGCGCCAGTGGGACAATGCGAAGCTAAAAATTCCCATATTGGGGCAGATAAACCGGAAAATCGCCATTGCCCGCTTTTCACGCACACTAGCCACTCTTCTGCAAAGCGGTGTGCCGCTTCTGGCAGCAATGGAAATAGTCCGCAACGTTGTCAATAATATTATAATCGGCGAGGCAATCAGTAAAGCCGGTAAAGACGTGGAAGAGGGTAAGGGACTCTCCGGTCCACTGGCACAAAGCGGCATCTTTCCTCCCCTGGTGACGGAAATGATTGCCGTAGGAGAACAAAGCGGCACGCTGGAGAGTATGCTCAACCGCATTGCCACGGCTTATGAAACGGAGGCTCAGGCTAATATAATGGTTATGACTTCGCTCCTGGAACCGTTAATGATTGTGGTTATGGCAATTTTGGTCGCCTTTATTGTCGTTTCCATTTTGTTGCCGATATTTGAAATGAGCCAGTTAGTAAGGTAAATTAATTTTTAACTATTTTTTAAAAGGGGTTTGTTATGAAAAAAAACAAGCATCGTAAACAAGCGGGCTTTACCTTAATCGAATTGATGGTAGTTGTTGTTATTATAGCTATACTTGCGGGGTTGATTATTCCTCGATTTATGGGCGAGACTGATAAGGCAAAGCAAGCCAAAGCTAAGATGCAAATTGAAAGCCTGGAGTCAGCGCTGAAAATGTACAAACTCGATAACGGCAGTTATCCTACAACAGAGCAGGGGCTTAAAGCTTTAGTGGAAACTCCCACTGTGGGAAATCTTCCGAAGAACTGGCGTCAGGGCGGCTACTTGGAAAAAGGCAAGGTGCCCAAAGATCCATGGGATCACGAATATGTTTATGTCAGCCCCGGCAGCCATGGTGATTTTGATTTGTCGTCTCTTGGTGCCGATGGCGAGCCCGGTGGTGAAGAGTTTGATAAGGACATCAATAACTGGGAAATTGAATAAAAAGGGCTTAATGAAGCGCTATAAAGCATATCGTCATTTTGCGGGGTCTTCAGGTTTCACGCTGTTAGAGTTATTAGTCATCATCGTCCTTGCGGGAGTGATAGTGGCTTTGGCTGTTCCCTCCTTGAGAAACACCCTAACCGGAGATAATCTCAAAAAAGCTTCGCGTCAGTTCATCGGAATGGAAAGAAAATTGCGCGGGGAAGCGGTTCGCGATCAAATAGATTACATCCTCTGCCTTGATTTACCCAACTCTACCTATTGGGTTTTGGCATCCGATATGACGCCGGAAAAACAAGATGAGATAAAAAAGAACCCGCAGCATTTACCTTCAGATGTTGCTATTCTAGATATTGTGGAAGAAAATAATAAAAAACAATCCGAGGGTGAAGCAAGAATTAATTTCGGGAAAAACAACATCTGCTCTCCGGCCGTAATCCATTTGGCTTATGAAGAAGATAGAATGACAATAGTGATAAATCCCTTTCTGGGTGTAACGGATGTTTACGATAAATATGTTGATGTTTCCTTTACCGGTTCAGGACAATCAAATCCCAGATAAAGGACGGCGGGCATGACACAAAACAAAACAAAAGGTTTCACCCTTATAGAAGTGTTGCTTGCCATGGCAATTCTGGCTATTGGGCTTGTCGCTGTCTTTCAGTCGCAATCACAGAGCATTTCCATGTCCACCGACTCACGTTTTATGACCACAGCTGCACTATTGGCCCAAAGCAAAATGGTCGAGGTGGAAACCGCATCTACTTTAGCCAATCACAGTGAAGACGGAGACTTTGGTTCTGATTATTCTCAATATACCTGGCATCTGGAAGTTGGCGATACCCAACTGCCACAGTTTAAGAAAATTGAAGTTACGGTAACCAATAAATTATTTATCAATCGCGGAACATACAAACTTGTTCTTTACAAGACGGTGGGAATGTAAATTATGGCCAGTCAACCAATAAAATTAAATATTCGCAGCTGCGGATTTACACTGGTTGAAATACTGATTGCCATCTTTATTTTAGGATTGGTTATGGCCACAGTTTATGTCTCCTACAGCGGCATTTTGAAAACTTCGCATCAGTTGGAGGAAGAAGGCAACATTTACAAAATGGCCCGTACGTCCCTGGACAGGATGATTAAAGATTTATCATCTCTGCAAACTACTTCCGGCTCCTTTGATTTTCGCGCCGAGAAAAAAACATTAAGTAACCGGGAATTTTATTCTCTTTCTTTCTGGTCGGCCTCTCATCTGGTTTTTGGCGAAAATGAGGGCACAGGGCGTCCGGCGGAGATCAGTTACTATGTGCAAGAGGATGAAGGTGGGGGCGGTTTTTCTTTGTGGAGATCTGATCTGTCCGGAGCCAAACCGTCCTCTGGGAAAAACCCCGGCGGCGGATTTGTTATTTGTCAAAACGTCGATTCCTGGAGTTTAAGATTTTATGATTCTACCGGCGCGGAATTGGACTCCTGGGATTCTTCATCATCTTCTTCCGATCAACAAGGCAAGGCTCCCAGGGCCGTAAAAATAGAACTGTCCCTGGTCAATTTAAACGACAAGGAAAAACCGTACAAATTTATGACGAAGGTATTTTTACCGGTAAAGAAATAAACGCCATGAAAAAAATATTCAATCACGGGTATAAATCGCAAAGCAATTTTTGGAAACAATTTCTCAAGTTCACTACGAGTATTATACACTCCTCTGCATCCCGCCAACAGCAGGATAATTCGACCTGCAAGTTTCAGTTCCTTCTGTTTCTGAAACCTGGGTCTCACAATCCACTGTCTAAACGGGATTGTTCGACTTACCAATTTCCGGGCACTTCGTTTCGGGAATTGTTATCTCACAACAATCGCGGGATCGCACTGATCACGGTAATATTAATCATCGGTATTTTAGTGGCTGTTGTCATCGAATTGAACAGATCGTCCCGTGCCGATATTTATGATGCGGCGAACATTAGTGACGGTATTAAATTAACTTATATTGCCAAGTCCGGCTTTTACGGGGCAGCCGCATTGCTGACTAATCCCCAAAACGGTTACGACACTTTGCGTGATGATTGGGCAAAAGCAGACCTTTTATCAGAAAAATCCGCAAGTCTTTTCACTGACGGTTATTTTATTGCGACAATTGAAGATGAATCCGGTAAAATTCCTCTCAATCAACTGGTGAACGGATCTGTGTATAATCCGGCCATCAAAGAGATATTGGTTAGATTGCTTAGTCAGCCGGAATTCGGATTGGACGAAAGGAAAATAAATGAAATTGTTGATTCCATCAAAGACTGGATTGACGGGGATGAAGAAGTTACCGGCTATGGAGCGGAAAGCTATTATTACGCCTCTTTAGATCCGCCTTATGAAGCGAAAAATGCTCCATTGGATTGCATTGAGGAATTGCTTATGGTAAAGGGGGTAACCAAAGAAGTTTTTTACGGAACAAAAGAAAAACCAGCGCTGGCTGGTTACGTTACCGCCGATAGCGACGGACTAATAAATATAAATACGGCGCCCAAGATGGTTTTACGCGCCCTTTCTGCTGATATAGACGCTAAAGCAGCTGATAAAATGGATGAGTACCGCCGGAAAGAAGGTAATGATTTATCCAGTCCCCAGTGGTATAAACAAGTTCCCGGTATGGCGAACGTGAACATCTCGTCGGAACTGATTACGGTAAAAAGCAATTATTTTAAAATTATTTCCGTAGGAAAAATGAAGAACATGGCGCAAAGCTTAAGCGGTGTGGTAAAAAGGTCAGGGCAAACCATCCAGATAATCAAATGGAGGCAGGATTAATGCCGCAGACCGTAGTAGGGCTTGATATCGGCCCAAACACCATTAAGGCGGTTGTGTTCAGCCCAAAAGGTTTAACCGGCGGCCGCATTCTTGCCGCCCGGACTTTGGATATTAACGCCTGCGGCGGAATTGAACCAGCCTTAAAAAAACTGGCGGAAGAGGACAAAAAATTTTCTAACACTCCCTGCTGCGTTTGCCTGCCGCCTGCCGACGTCATGTTCCGGCAAGTCAGCCTGCCTTTTCACGATGATAATAGAATCAGAAAAACACTGGCTTTTGAGTTAGAGCCGCTTATTCCTCTGGCCATAGATGAAGTAGTTCCCGATTATTTGATGATTCCCCGTAACGGGCTTCTTGTGGCCGCGCTCACCAAAAAAATCATTCGCGACGAGATAGAAAAAGTAGAAGGTAACTTGGGGAATGTATCGATCATCGATATTTCTCCCACTGCCCTGGCCTCGCAGATACTGGCCGGTAAAACGTCAGTCGTTTGCGGAGTTATTCTGGATATAGGCGCGGGCTCAACTGCGGCGGCCTTTTATGAAAATGGCGCAATTGTTCAAATTCGTTCTCTGGCTTTTGGCGGCGAGCAAATAACAGCGGCATTAGCGCAGGATTTGTCTGTGGAAAAAGATGCCGCCGAACAATTGAAAATCAAGGCTGATTACGACCCTGCCTCGTGCGCCACTGTTGACGCCGTGTGCCGCCATTTTTGTTCAGAGTTGAAAAATACTATCGAGTATATGAAATTGAACGGCTCTCTGCAAAGCGATCCGGCGCACATTACCATAACTGGTGGATGTTCTTTGTTTGTTCCGCTGCAAAAGGAACTGGAAAAATCTTTTTCCCTTCCGCTGGAAGTCCTGGATCTTATCCGGACAAAACAATTGGAAATTGAAGAAAATATTAGGCGCGAATTTCCCTCGCAAATAATGAACACGGCAATTGCCGCGGCAATGAGGATTTCTGCCGGTCGAAAATCTTTTAATTTCCGGCAGGGGGAGTTTGCAGCGAAAAACGTCCGCTTTAACCTTAAAGGACAATTAAAGTGGGCGGCGGCAGTTGCGGGAATAATTTTTCTGCTGGCTATAGTCAATCAGGTTCTTGACTACAGCTTAAAGACTCAGCGCCTGGACAGCATCAAAAAACAAATCTCTCTGATTTTCAAGAAAAATTCTCCCGAAACGAAAATTATGGTTGACCCGGTGCAACAACTCAAAACAAAGCTTGCTGAAAATAAAAAGACTTTTGGTTTTTATAAAGGGGACACGGAGATAACCACGCTTAATATGTTAAAAGAAATTTCCAGTTTGGTTGCACCTTCTCTTGATGTAGTTATCAGCAATTTAAGTTACGAAAATGGTATTGTTCTAATTAAAGGCGAGGCAAAAAAAATTGATGATATTTCCGCGGTCAAATATGAGCTTTTGAAATCCAGATATTTTAAGGACGTGACCATGGGCTCGACCAGCCTGGCAAAAGACGGCGGCAAAGTTGATTTCGATTTAAGGATTGAACTTAAATGATCAAAACATTAGTCAAAAATGAGCTTTTAGAATCCAGATATTTTAAAGACGTGACTATGGGCTCGACCAGCCTGGCCAAAGACGGCGGCAAAGTTTATTCCGATTTAAGGGCTTGAAATTAAATGATCAAAACATTCTGGGCAAAATTAGATGAAAAACAACGGCATCTTGTCGTAGGCGCGGCAATATTCGTTTTGATTGCTTTAATTTTGGAAATCGCTGTTTTTCCTTTTTGGGAAGCTAAAGCAAAACTTACAAAAGCAATACAGGTTAATCAAAAGAAACTAAACGAGATGAGCAAGCTAGATGCAGAGTTTACTTTGCAGGAAACGGCAATGGCGAAAATAAAAAGATCCATGTCCGTGCGCGGCGCCGACTTTACTTTATTTGCCTACTTGGAAAAAAAGGCAACGCAGGCAAATGTCCGGGAAAGGATCAAACAAATGAATTCTTCAAAAGGTATACAATCAGTTTCTTTGGAAGAATCGTTAATAGACATGAAACTGGAAAAAATTACCATCAAGCAGCTTACCGACTTTTTATATTTTGTCGAATCACCGGTGGATTTAGTGAGAATAAAAAAGATTACCATAAATAAAATGAAAGAAAGTCCGGAATACTTAAGCGCGCAGTTACAAATATCTTCTTTTCAGACACTGAGTCAGCCGCAGAGGGGAAAATAGCAAGATGAGCATCCTGAGAAAAAAGTTATTATGGTTTACGCTCTACGGGATATTTATTACCGTGGTATTTTTATATTTGCTGTTTCCTTCGGATATTGTCCGGGACAGACTGGAAGATGCTGTCAATTCATCGGGTCTTATTTTAAGGATGGAAACATTGCGGCCATCCCTACCTTTGGGTTTGGGGCTGAAAAATATAACCATAAGTTCAACCTCATCGGCTGATATTCTCTTTCAAGGCGATTTGCTCGATGTGCAACTGCGTCCATTAAGCTTTTTTCAAAAACATAAATATATCGGATTGAGCGGCAAAGCTTATGGCGGCAAGTTTAATGGAAGCGTTGGTTTGGCTTCCCTGTCGAAAATCTATCCACCAGTGGAAGGAGAATTAAATTTTCAAAATATTGATCTGGCGGGATACGCTTTTATTAAAACCTTGCTGGGGAAAGAAATTACCGGAAAAGCAAAGGGCAATCTGACTTATGCTTCCGCCAAAGAAATCAGCGGCAATGTTTCCGGAACAATCGCGCTTTTTTTAACAAAGGGGACTTATTCTTTGGCCGAACCATTTCTGGGATTAAAGCGAATTGAATTTGATCGCGGGGAAATAAAAGCTCAATTAAAAAACGGCAGCCTGAAGATGGAAAAACTGGAAATATTCGGTCCACAGATAAATTGTTTCTTAAAAGGTGAAATAACGCTTGCTGACGATTTTAAATTGAGCCAGCTTAATTTAAACGGCGTAATAGAAGTATTAGGACAGAACAAAGCTAAAATGAATGTCACGATCGGCGGAACGTTGACCAATCCGATATTCCGCTATATTTAATCCCGCGGGAGGTCGCGTTATTATAGGGAGCCTCTGGCTCCTGCAGAAGGAGGCTCCACCGGTAAAGAATATGCGGCTTAAAATAACACAACTTATAAAAGAATGGTCAAACCGTATGAGGAATGTCAGCACCCTTCCGGCGATTGATATTACTTTATTGCGGCCATTTTTAATTTTGCTGGCAATAACAATATTGTCTTATGAAGCAGTCGATCTTTTTTACAAAATTATCAGCTTCCCCCTGACAAAACAAACTGCCGCCGTTAAAAACAATGTTTCTTCTTCTGTCACTACGGATAATTCCCAACTCAGTCAACTTCAGGATTACGGAATCATCACCGAACGCAATCTATTTATTTCAACTTTGAAAGCTGTAAATGATAAACAGTCGGAAGGCGGACTGTTTGATTCCAATGAGAATTTTATGAACATTGATTTGAAAGGAACGGTGGCCGGCAATTCTTCTTTCGGCTTTATTTTTATTGAAGAACGCGACAGTCACAAACAGAAATTATACCGGATGGGAGACAATATCGGTTCGGCCAAACTTATCAAAATAACTCGTAATACGGCAACATTAAGAAGCGAGGGCCGGGAAATAACATTAAAAGTAAAAGCGACGATAGAAGGTTCGTTACTTCCCAATTCACCGGGCCATGCCACTCCCAGAAATATAACTTTGAGCAAAAAAGCAGTAAGTGAAAATTTAAATGATTTGAAGTCCATAATGAATCAGGCCGTTGTGCGTCCCTTTTTAAACGAAGGCGTGCAGGAAGGGTGCATTATTTCCAACATTGCTCCCAACAGCCTTTACGAAAAGATGGGGCTACAAAATGGCGATATAATAATGGATATAAATAACAAGCCTATACAAAGCGCTGATAATTTACTGCAGACGGTAAACTTAATGCAGTCCGGCGGCAATGTAACTTTGAATGTTAAGAGAAACGGCCGAATCGAAACTATCAATTACTCTTTTAACTGATCGGATCAGGGGAATATATTCATATGTATGCTGTTTTTTTTGGTTTAAAAGAAAATCCTTTCAGCTTATCGCCGGAACCGCGCTTCCTGTTCCTGAGCGAGCAGCATCGCGACGCCTTGAATTGCCTTATTTATGGCATTAAAGAAAAAAAAGGATTTATTTTAATTTCCGGTGGCATCGGTACCGGAAAAACAACAATTTGCCGTAGTTTGATCAACTCGCTGGATGATTCGGTGGAAACGGCGTTGATTTTCAACACAGCCATCTCCGACATTGATTTACTGGAAACGATTCTTGGCGAATATGGCATCACCATCAAAGGTGAGCTAAAAATCAAAAAGGATTATATTGACGCTTTGAATGATTTTTTACTCCGGAATTTTGCCGCTGGGAAAACAGCGGTGCTTTTGATTGACGAAGCGCAGAATCTTTCACACGGAGTTCTGGAACAAATCCGAATGCTTTCGAATCTGGAAACCGAAACAGAAAAACTCATTCAGATAATTTTAGTCGGCCAGCCGGAATTGAATAATAATTTAATGTTGCCTGCGCTTAGGCAGTTAAATGAAAGAATCACGGTAAGATATGATCTGAAGCCTTTGTCACCGCGGGAAGTGCGCGAATATATACAACATCGCCTAATAATTGCGCAGGGTCCCGGCTCGCTTAAATTTACCGGAGGAGCATTTAATCTTATTTACACCTTTTCCGAAGGTATTCCCCGACGGATCAATGCTCTTTGTGACAGGGCATTATTGATTGCCTACACAAGAAATGTAAGTAAAATTGACCGTAAAATTGTCAAACTGGCGGTTCATGATATCGGAATCAATTATTTCCAAAAAACAATGAGCCGCGCCAAAAAAATATGGTCGCGCCTGACAACTTAGCGGACACTGGAAATCCTTGACCAAAGGAATATTATGAGCTACATAAATGATGCATTACGTAAGGTGCAAAAAGAGAAAGAATCACGCTATGCAGCCTATGAACATATGGTCTCGGCACCCGGAAAAAAACCTGACTGGTCTAAAAAATGGCTTTCCATAACCGGGATATTGATAGTATTTTTCTTGGCGGCAGGGATTATAGTACTGCTGTACTGGCTTGAGGATACAAGAATTCCGGCAAAGATAATAAGCGCATCTCCTTTGACGGTAAAAGTCCCGGCACAGAAAACAAGCGCACCTCCTGTGGCGCCGGCTGTGGTTAACGCTGTTTCAACAAAGCCACAGGTTGTTAAAGAAATGACAGCGGACAAAAAAAATAAAACCGGTTTAAATAGGGAAACAGCCTCCTCCTCAACGCCTAAAGTTAAGACGGAGATTGCCAAAGCTAAAGTTAAGGTTAAAGCTCTTTTCGCGCAAGCTCTGGAGCGGCAGCATGAAGGAAAATTAGAAGAAGCCAAGGAACTTTATCGAAAAGTGGTCAAAATTGATCAAAATAACGCACAGGCATTTAATAATCTTGGTGTAATTTACATGGGTGAAAAACAATACAAGCGGGCGATTATGCGTTTTAATGACGCGCTCAATATAAAACACGATTATCCCGACGCCTATTATAATCTGGCTTGTCTTTACGCGCAAGAAAATGATGCGGCCCGAAGTTTGCTTTATCTAAAGAATGCCATTGAGTTTAACCCGGAAGTGAGACATTGGGCGGAAAATGACGGCGATCTTAAGACTATGGTTGATTTACCGGAATTTAAAAAATTACTGGAGAAGCAATAATTAAGATGAAAACTTCGCATTCTTTTATTTTAAGATCAGGTCTGCTCTCAAGCGGCATCATCGCGCTGATAATAATGCTTTGTGTCGGCGGGCCGGTCTTTGCAGCTCGTGTTGCCGGTGCTGACGAAAATGTTAACACAACAATTGTCGGTGCACCTGTGCCTACAGCCGCCCAGCCATCAAAGAAAGTTAAAGCAGAAAATGTAATACAAAATCCTGAAGAAATTCAGGATAAAAAACTGCCGAGTCATCCCACGAAAAAGGAAGCCTCTAAGAAATATGTAACCCTTGATTTTGACAATGTCGATATAAGTGTGCTGGTAAAATTTGTCAGTGAACTTACCGGAAAGAATTTCATCATTGATGACAAAGTCAAAGGCAAGGTCACCATCATATCTCCCCAAAAAATCCCTCTGAAAGATGTCTATAAAGTATTTCTGTCTGTTCTGGAAATTAACGGGTTTACCGTCGTTCCCGCAGGGAATATGATTAAGATCATTCCCGCAACTTTAGCGCGGGAAAAGGGCATGGAGACAAGGCTGAAAAATGAGCTGGTCAATCCAGAAGACCGCATGGTCACCCAGATAGTTACCCTGGAGCGCGCCAACCCCGATGAAATAAAACGTGTTCTGGATCCAATTATTTCCAAGTCCAGTTCAGTGCTTTCTTATCCGCCCGCGGGTATTTTGGTAATTACCGACTATCTGTCCAACATCAAAAGGCTGCAGGAAATTATCTTCGCACTTGATATTGAAGGCGCTGGAGAGCAGATATCTTATATACCACTGCAAAATGCTTCCGCTTCGGAAGTGGTGAAATCATTGACGACAATTTTTCAGCAGCGCCGCACCAATACAACAGCCATCAAAGTCGTACCGGACTCACGGACTAACTCAATTATAATTCTGGCGAGCGTTGCGGATACGGAAAGTGTGCGCAAACTTGTTGCCTTTATGGATAAAGACGTACCCCGCGGTGAATCCAATATTCAGGTTTACCGCCTGCAAAACAGCAATGCCGATGACTTAGCGAAAGTTCTCAATAATATTGTCAAGGATAGCGGCGCGGCGGCTACGGCCGGCGCGGCAGCGACTCAAAAAGCGCTTACCCCGGTGGTTTCAAAAAATGTTCAGGTCGTCTCGGATAAAGCAACCAATACACTGGTGGTTATGGCCGAGAGAGAGGATTATAAGATTCTCGAAAGTATTATCAAACAGCTCGATGTGCCGCGGCCCATGGTTTACATTGAGGCCTTAATTATGGAAGTCAACGCCACCAAGGATTTCCAGCTGGGCGTAGAGTGGCGTGGCATAAGAGATACGGGTGATGTCCTTGGAGCAGGTACAAGCGGAAACACGGCAGCCTTTATCGGTTCCGGCGGCGCAAGTACAACAACCACTGGCGGCTACAATATTCTCGATAGTTTAATTAATACAACAACAACCCCCCCGACTGGTGTCTTTCCGAGCGGTTTTTCAATGGGGATTGTCGGTGCAGGCATTAAGATTGGCGGCGTTACCTTTCCTACTATCGGCGCAGTTATACAGGCTTATAAAACTGATACAGACGTATCCATCCTTTCCACTCCCCAGATCATGACACTGGATAATGAAGAAGCGGAAATAAATGTGGGCTCCAATGTGCCTTACATAACCCAGCAACAGCAATCGACGACGAGCACGCTGGTTGGTTACAACACTTATGAATATAAAGATGTCGGCGTAATCCTGAATATCACACCGCATATCAATGAAGAAAACTTCGTTCGTCTAAAAATATCGCAGCAGGTAACCAAAGTTACATCCGCCTCCAATTCTCCAACACCGACAACTTTAAAAAGAACGGCTAAAACGACGGTAGTGGTCAAGGATAATGAAACAGTTGTCATCGGTGGTCTGGTGGGGGACAGTACGGAGGCCGATACATATAAAGTGCCGCTGCTGGGCGATATTCCTATTCTGGGCTGGCTTTTTAAAACACATTCCACTGCCCGGGAAAAAACAAACCTGTATGTCTTTTTGACGCCGCATATCGTCCGCACTCAGAAAGATGCCGCCGGCCTTTATCAGGAAAAAAGAGAAACAATGGGAGAAGTGGTGGAGGGAATTATCAAGTTGGATGAAAAGAAATCGGAGCCTAAACCTTACAGCGCACCAATTCCTGCCGGGAACAAAACACCGGCTACCCCCTAGCGAAAGACAGTGAACCCTTATGTCTAAAATCCATACGGCTTTAAAAGAATCCGCGGGCTCTACCCATAGCTTTTCCCCTTCCCAGGAGGCGGCTTTTTCTTCTCTGGATAAAAAATTAATCTCAGCCGGAGTTGCTTCGGATACACTTGTCGAAGCGCACAATCTGAAGGAAAACAACGGGACTGGATTTTTTGATTCGCTTATCAGGAAAAAAGCCATCGATGAAAGCCAATTATTAAAAATACTGGCTCAGCACTTTGGACTTGCCCTCTGGCCGGAACTGCCAATGGAAAGCATCAATACTGATTTCACGCAAAACGTTTCCATTCAATATTTAAAGAAGCATAAAATTGTTCCACTTATTACCTCTCAGGATTCGGTTATCGCCGTAAACGATCCCACTGATTTTCAGTCTGTTGATGACCTGCGGCGGCTTCTGCATAGTCCGGATTTGCCGGTTGTCCTTTCCTCGCAGGACGCGATCATGGCGGCAATTAATATGGCTTACGATATGAGTCGCGCTTCCGCCAAGGACTATTTCGAAGAGATAAATGAATCCTCTACGGATGATCTTATTTCAAGAATTGACGAAACAGCCGATTTGCTCGATGAAACCAGTGACGCGCCGATTATCAAACTGGTCAATTTGCTTGTTGCCGGAGCGATTAAAGACCGCGCCAGCGACATTCACGTTGAGCCTTATTCCGGCAATCTCAAAATCCGCTATCGTATTGATGGCATTTTATATGATATTTTGAACTTACCCAAACGGATTCAATCTCCTCTTATTTCCCGCATAAAAATCATGGCCAAACTCAACATCGCGGAAAAACGGTTGCCTCAGGACGGACGCATTGAAATAAAAATAGCCGACCGTCTTGTTGACATTCGCGTATCTGTGATTCCCACAGCTTTCGGGGAAAGAGTCGTACTGCGTTTATTGGACAAAACCGCCAACGTCTTGATGCTTGCCGATTTAGGCATGCAGGATGAACGAATCAGGCTGCTCAATAAATTGATTAAATCTCCTTACGGGATAATCCTAGTAACGGGGCCCACTGGCAGCGGCAAAACAACAACCTTATATGCGGCTCTTTCCACAATCAATCACCCGGAAATAAATATTATCACGATAGAAGACCCTATCGAGTACCAAATGGACGGCGTCGGACAAATTCAGGTTAATCCGAAGATTGATCTGACTTTTGCCGCAGGCCTACGTTCTATTGTCCGTCAGGACCCTGACGTTATCCTGATCGGTGAAATCCGTGACCGGGAAACCGCGGAAATCGCCATTCAATCATCGCTCACCGGCCATCTTGTGTTTTCCACACTGCACACCAATGATGCGGCGAGCGCCGTCACGCGATTAATTGATATGGGCATAGAACCATTTTTAGTTACCTCGTCGATTATCGCGATAATAGCACAGCGCCTTGTGCGCGTGCTCTGTCCGCACTGCAAAGAAGTTTACATGCCGGATGAAGAATCTTTGTCCAACCTTGGATTGGACAGATCTGTATTGCAGAACAATACTTTTTACCGAAAAAAAGGCTGTAACCTGTGCATGCAAACAGGCTTTCGGGGACGAACAGCCATTTTTGAGATCATGATTGTTGATGACGAAATCAAAAGGCTTGTTTTGAAAACATCCGATGCCAATCAAATTAATGAACTGGCTTTAAAACGGGGCATGATCACGTTGCAGAAAGATGGTATCGACAAAGTACTAAGCGGCATAACGACTACGGAAGAAGTACTGCGTGTAACGCGTTCGCTGAATCGCGCAGACAATCTTGTCCTGGAAATTTAATCCCGCGACTTGTAACCCCCGACTTCAGTCAGGGAAGGAATGCGCCGCAACTAGCGGGAGGTTGTGTTATGATAGGAAGCTCCACTCAGGACGGTATTGAATGTGAAGGATGTAAATCTATGGCCAATACAAAATCAAAATTGATTGAATTTTATAAAATGAGCGGTAGCGGTAATGATTTCATCATTATTGATAACCGCGATTTATCCTTGAATGTGGGCGATTTGCCCGCGTTTGCCCGTAAAGTATGTGAACGCAAAATTTCCGTAGGCGCCGATGGATTGTTTCTCATTGAACCTTCAAAGACCGTGGACTTCAAATGGCAGTTTTTTAACTCGGATGGCTCCGTAGCGGAAATGTGCGGCAACGGTAGCCGCTGTGTGGCTCGCTATGCTTATCTAAAAGGCATTGCCCCGAAAAAAATGTCTTTCGAGACGATTGCCGGGATCATTTCCGCCGAAGTCAATGATGATGTTGTAAAAGTAAGACTGACCGATCCGTCACCAGTCCAGTCTATCAGGAAGCTTATTTTTGACGATTGTCAATTCGTTTTGGACAGTGTCGATACCGGCGTTCCTCATGCCGTAACTTTCGTTGATAATCTGGAAAACTGCGCAGTTTTCGAGTGGGGACGTAAAATCCGCCGGCATGAATGTTTTCAACCCAGAGGAGTCAATGCCAATTTTGCTATGGTCATTGACCGGCATAAAATTCGAGTGCGCACATACGAGCGCGGCGTCGAAGATGAGACGCTCGCCTGCGGCACCGGTGATGTTGCTTCGGTTTTAGCCGCAGCCTCGCGGGGATTGGTGGATTCACCTGTTGACGTGCTGGTGCAAAGCGGTGAGACTCTGCGGATTTACTTTACAAAAAAAGACGACCGCTTTGGCGAAATTTATCTTGAAGGTAAAGTAAAAATAATCTATCAGGGGTTGCTTTTTGAAGAAGCTTATAAATGATTCATACTAATTAATTTTAGAGGAGATTGATCTTGCAGACAGCTGAACGATTGACGAAGATACCGCCATACCTGTTCATGGAATTGAGAAAAAAAATCAATAAAGCTAAAGCAGACGGGATAGATGTTATTTCCCTGGCTATTGGTGATCCGGTGGAAGCCACTCCGGATTCTATCATTGATGAACTTTGCGCTACGGCACGTGAACCTTTAAATCATCGTTATCCAACGGATGAAGAAAAGGGCATGCTCGCTTTTCGCCGGGAAGTGGCAAAGTGGTATAAGACACGCTATGGCGTGAGTCTTAATCCGGAAAATGAAATTCTTGGTCTTATTGGCTCAAAAGAAGGCTGCCATCACTTTATTCTGGCGCGAGTCAACCCCGGCGATACGGTTCTAATGACAGATCCCGGCTATCCCGCCTACCGTGCGAGCATCCTTATGGGTGGCGGCACTCCGTATAATGTCCCCATTCTGCCGCAAAGTAACTATCTGCCCGTATTTGAAGATGTCCCCGTGGACATCGCCAAAAAAGCGACCGCCATGTTCCTTAATTATCCGAACAATCCTACCGGCGCCTGCGCGACTCTGGAATTTTTGAATAAGCTTGTTGATTTTGCCCGCAATTACGACATTGCCATTTGTTACGACAATCCTTATAGCGAAATAGTCTTTGCAGGTCAGAAGCGCGTCAGTTTCCTGATGGCGCAAGGCGCAAAAGATATCGGCATCGAACTCAACTCTCTTTCCAAACCGTTTAATATGTGCGGTTGGCGGCTGGGCATGGCCTGCGGCAATACTGATTTGATTGCCGCCATCAGCAAGGTTAAAGAAAATACGGATTCGGGAATTTTTAATGCCGTACAATTTGCCGGAATTCAAGCCTTGAAGCATGAAGCTGGATTTATCGAAGAAATGCTGGCCTTGTATGGAAAACGCCGCGAACTGGTGCTCAACACATTGAAAAAAATCGGCATTGATTTCAATCCGCCGCGCGGAACATTTTACTTGTGGGTGCCGGTGCCCAAGGGGATGACTTCGCTGGAATTCACCAATCGCCTGTTCGATAAAACGGCCGTGGTTGTTGCTTCCGGCACGGCTTATGGCACATACGGCGAGGGGTTTGTGCGTATATCGCTGACCGTTCCAGATAATCGGTTACAGGAAGCGATGACCAGGATTGAGAAAGAGTTCAAGTAAATTGTCCTTCTGTAATTGCGAGGAGCGAAGCGACGTGGCAATCTCTTTGGCGTTGCCTAATTCTACTTTGGATACAGAAGCTACGGAAGAAAGATAATAAATTATGGAAATGGGTATTCTTGGCCTTCCCCAGAGCGGGAAGAGCACATTGTTTGAAATCATGACCGGTGTAAAAAGCGGCCAGTCGCATAACGAAACCGTCGTGCGCGGCCAAGCTTCCGTGCCGGATGAACGTTTTGATAAGCTCGTCGAGATATACAAGCCGGTAAAGGTATCTCCGGCCAAAGTCCCTTTTGTGGATGTCCACGCCGTAGGCGAGCATCCCTGGGAAGCCATCCGTCAGAATTTAAGCGGCACAGACAGTATTCTGCATGTCGTTGACGGCTTTTCTCTGCCTGATTTTCAATTGAGCATCGAAGCCTATCGCAAACTGGAAGACGAGTTGATTCTTTCCGATTTATTAATTATTGAAAAAAAACTGGAGCGCCTAACCAAAACATCCAAAAAAGCGCTCACGCCGCAGGATGTGGCGCAAAACGACCTTCTGCCCAAATTACAAGAATGTCTGGAAGCTGGGAAACCACTACGCACGGCAGGACTCACCCCTGCGGAAGTTTTTACACTGCGGAGTTTTTCTTTCTGGACAATCAAACCGGAACTGGTTGTGGTCAATTTGGCCGAGGATAATCTTTCATTTGCCGATGCATTTGCCAAGGAAGCAAAATTAGAAGAACCTGTCATGGGGATCTGCTGCAAGATAGAGGCGGAAATGGCCGGACTGGATGCGGCCGATCAAAAAGAATTTCTGGATTCGATGGGTATTGCCGAACCTGCTTTTGGCCGGATTATCCGCGCGGCTTTTTCTCTTTTAGGGCGTATGTCCTTTTTTACCGTTGGCGAGGATGAAGTGAAGGCGTGGGTTATTCCTCTGGAGACCAAAGCCCCCAAGGCAGCCGGAGCCATTCACAACGATTTTGAACGAGGCTTTATCAAAGCCGAAGTTATGCACTATGATGATTTCATCACGCATGGCTGCTCCCATGCGCAGGTAAAATCAGCCGGGCGTCTACGTTTAGAAGGAAAAGAATACATAGTGCAGGATGGCGATATTATAACCTTCCGTTTCAATGTCTGATACTGAATAATAGGGAATAGTTATTAGTTATGGTCATGCCAAGTCGCATTCTTTAGCTGACTTTGTCGGCGTCGTCGTCGGCTTCCTCAACGTATAAATAATTCGCCTGCGAAGCCTCCTCCTTGCCGCCGCGCTATCTTTTGAATGCAACTCGGTATCATTAATTTAATCAATTAATTTTATTCCCGATCAAATCAATAACTGTAATTTCCGGCGGTGCAAAAACACGTACCGGTGGACCCCAAGTGCCAGCACCTCTGGAGATGTAAAGAGACTTATTTTTTCCCAACTCATAATATCCATAGTTTTTTGGAAAAAACAGGCGTGTTATAAACATAAACGGGAAAATTTGGCCGCCATGTGTATGGCCGGAAAGCTGTAAGTTAAAATTCTCCCCATCAACAACAAAAGGCTGATGTTTTAAAAGCAGCACAAAATCATTACCTTGTTGTTCAAGCATTTTTTCAAATAACTGTCTGTCGTTACTTACACCCAGCTTTCTTCCGGTGATATCATCAGCGCCGAAGATGCTTATCCCTTCTATATGCCGGACATCATCCCTAAGCATTTCAAATCCGGCCGCTTTTGTAAACTCCAGTGACCGTTTAAGCCCGGCGTAATATTCATGATTGCCCAAGATGGCATATTTGCCATACTTTGGTGTGATGGAGACAAATTGCTGGGCCTGCGGCATCACGTTATCAAGTTCCCCATCCAATAAATCTCCAGTGGAAACCAGGATGTCTGGTTTGGCCTCTTTTACGCGATCCAGAATAACCTGTAGACGTTTATTCCGGATAATTAGCCCTACATGCACATCGGATATTTGGACAATTCGGATCTTACCATTATTGGGTAATATTTTTTCGGTTTTCACTTCCAGCGTTTTTACTCTGACTTGCTTGGCATCAATAAAACCGTAAACAACGAAGATAAAGGAAAGAAAAATAGCTGCCCCGAAAGCAATATTACAAAGGGATGGCGAGCCGGTTCCAGTCCCGGTAAGTTTATATAAAAATAAGATAATTTCAAAAGTGACATTGAAGAAGAAAAAGAGAAAAACAAAGGCCATCCAGATATAACCGATATAGGCAATTGCCCTAGCCATAAACTCCTGATGATAAGCTTCCGCTACCCTCACTAGGATTGGAGCAAAAATAAGCAATATCAACACAATGATGATTATGATTTGGGGAAAACCGGAAAAATGAAAAACACTTCTTGCCCGGAAAAAGGCATAGAAATTAATGCCGCCAAAAAGGCATAAGAAGGTTAAAACGAAAATAATCATAATTCAAAAAACCTTATCAGATGGAATTTTCTAAAGGAAGCTAAAGGAAAATAACATGGATGTCAATCCCGCAGTTTGGAATCCCCCGGCTTCAGCCGAGGGAGGAATGTGGTATAACCTGCAGGAGGTCGCATTATCCCCTACTTCGCGGGATAACCCAGTGTCGCTTCGCTCCTGGGATCAATTCCATTTACGCTTCAAATTTCGTTTCACTCATTTTCGGCGAATGTCATTGATTCGACCTGCAAATATATTTTCTGTCCCACATGACTTCGCATGTGGGATAATTCGACTTACAAATTTCACTGCACTGCGCTTGTGAAATTTTAGTCTCATTAAAGCTTGGGTCTCATTATTGTATGGAGCCTCCGGCTCCTACCGGAGGTGGCTCCACTCATTAAGGAGATATAGATTGATGTTGACAAGGGAAACCCCTTGATATAAATACGTCATCTCTTTAATGGATGCCGATGTAGCTCAGCCGGTAGAGCAACTGATTCGTAATCAGTAGGTCACCAGTTCGATTCTGGTCATCGGCTCCAGTAATCAAGTGGTTACGATAGGTGTCATTTTTCATTTTGGGTTAAATAGTGACCACAAGTGACCACATCACTTATTTGTTCTTATTTATACTTTAGAAGTATCCAATTAAACCTTATCTCGGTTATTTCTTTCACAAAGTCTCAATCTGTTTGAATTAGCAAGGGTGAAGATTACTATTTGAATTATGGTATCCTAAATAGGTCCTGCATACTAAACTTGGAACAGGTAAATACCGTCGATAACCAAATTTCCGTGAGGTTCGTTCATACCGAAATATACTCCCTCACTATTTATTACTTTGCGCCGGCTCTTTCAAGCATACCAACAATCTCTTTCTGACCTTTATCTTTTGCTATCATCAGAGCAGTTTTATCTTTGTTATTCTTTACATTTATATCAGCGCCCTTAGCCAGAAGGAGTTTCACAACTTCAATATGGCCACCACTCGATGCCTCCATCAGGGCAGTGATGCCTTCGTTGGTCTTTATATTTATATCAGCACCCTTATCGAGAAGGAGTTTCACAACTTCAGCATAGCCACCACTTGGTACCTCCGTCAGGGCAATTTTGAATGCGCTATTCTTTACTGTTTCAGCATAGCCATGACCCGATGCCTCCATCAGGGCAGTGATGCCTTCGTCGGTTTTTATATTTACATCAGCCCCCTTATCGAGAAGAAGTTTCACAACTTTAGCATTGCCATAATGCGATGCTAACATCAGAGCAGTTTTGCCTTTGTTATTCTTTACATTTATATCAGCGCTCTTAGCCAGAAGAAGTTTCACAACTTCAATATTGCCACCACTCGATGCCTCCATCAGGGCAGTGAGGCCTTCTTTGGTCTTTATATTTACATCAGCGCCCTTAGCCAGAAGAAATTTCACAACTTCAGCATAGTTACCATTTGTATAGCCACAATACGATGCCCTCATCAAAGCTGTCAAGCCGAAAACGTTCTTTGCATTTACATCAGCTCCGTCATTTAGTGCATTCTGCACTTCTGTAAGATTACCTATTTCTGAAGCTTTAATCAATTGAACATTTTTCTCATTTGTACTGGCTTCAGTAAGAATCGCCGGTAGCAGAAAAATACACACCATAAACAAAACTATTCGTTTCATTTGATACCTCTCTTCTTTAACCTTTTGCAATTTTTTAAAAGAACTTCCTTTTTCGTGATGGAAGTATATGAAGATATATATTATGAGTCAAGGGATTTTGGCCGCAAAATTTGGGGTGCGGATTGTGTTTATTTCAGATTGAAAGTAAGTATGCCAGTGAAAAAATCTAAATGCTTACTTTCAGGAAGAAAGAAATAAAAATTTGATTCCCGAACCGTCAGAATTGCAGATTACACCTACAACTGTTCAGTTGTTGACTTTGGAAAGAATTAAGGATTACTATTTGAACTAAATGATAGAGTATGCCTACTAAATCAGCGGCATAATCCTCTGGCTATAGCGGCTTCCAATATTTTACAGGTTCCCAGTTCACAAGCTTTTCGCGCGTCGCTGCAGCCGGAGGTATTATCACCCTGATTTAAATAAATACGAGCCCTGTTGTTGTAAGCGTCGGCATAATTAGATTTCAAACGGATAGCTTCATTGAAATCCCCTAAGGCTTTTTGATAAATACCCATCTGTGTATAGACGATTCCTCTGTTGTTGTAAGCTTTTATATAAACAGGATTAAGGCCGATTGCCTTATTGAAATCATCGATGGCCAGTTGATACTGACCATGTTTCCCATAAAGAGTTCCCCTGTCGCAGTAGTACGAAGCCCGATAGGGGTTAAAACTGATGGCCTTGTCATAATGATAAAGAGCTTCATTATCCCTTCCTTGTTTATTCAGGATAATGCCGACATTGCTATGTGCCAGATAATTATTTTTTGTTGCTTCCAAAGCATGGGACTGCCAGAAACATTAGCCCTATCGGAAATATAACCTTTTTTCTTATTGCTTCTCTCTTGATCAAAGCCGGCATCCCCCATGCCAGCATAACCGCTAGGCCGATAGAGGGCAGATAATGATAACGGTCGGCCATCGAGTATGGTACTGCTATCGATATCTGAATGATTCCGACGACAGGGGCAATGGTTATCGAAAACCACAACCATCCGGTAAACAGACAGGGCAGACGTTTAATCATTACAATGACTGCGACACTGATAACAAGAATCAGCAAGGATGCTCCCAAGACTTGCCAAAGGGGAATTTGATCGGAAAAAGGATAAAAAATGGCCATGTCATGAGGCCAGAAGGTTTTCTCCAGATAAGTAACAAAAGCAACAGGCACGTTGGCCAGCCGGGAAACAAGAGGAAACTGTTTTAAGTCCGAATTATCCGACATATCAGGAACATTAGGATTATAAAATGTGATGATAACAAGAACTATGGACAAAATAAAAAAAGGTATTTTTTCCCGCAGTTGCCATAAGGGAATTATTTCCGCAATCCTGGGTTCTGATAATTTCTGGATACGGGGTGGAGATATATTTTTTTTTAGATCTTCTTTTTTTAATTTGTTTTTCTTCTTTCCTTTATTTGTGGAAACAGGCATAACTTCAGGCATATTTGTCACTATTTTCCGGGATTGAAGACGGTCCAACGGCCAATAATCCAGAAGTATCATAACAACGGGCAGAGTGATAACCATAGGCTTGCTCATCAGAGCGCAGGCAAAGCACAAAAGAACCGGCAGATACCTTCTTATAACCGGTTTTTCCGTGTAATAGACATACAGGCATAGAGTCAGCATCCAGAAAAAAGCGCTCAAAACATCTTTACGCTCAGCAATCCAGGCAACCGATTCCACATGCAGCGGGTGAAGAGCAAAAAAAGCCGCAACAAAGGCGCTGCGCCAGATCGCCCCGGTCATGCGGGTAAAAAGCCAGAATAACAGCAAAGCACTCATTACATGCAGGATAACGTTAGTCAGATGATAACCCCCGGCATTCAAGCCATGGAGTTGATAATCGAACATGAAGGAAAGCCATACCAGAGGATTCCATAAGCCGAAATATTTTGAGCTGAAAGCCCAACAAAATCGATCCAGAGTGATTCCGGACTTAATATAATCGTTGTTTGTGACATAAGCAGGATCGTCGTAATTGATGAAGTCATATTGATTCACCTGCCAGAAAACGGCAAGAGTAATAGCAGTAAGAACGAGATAAACAATCAATTTCTGTCTGTCTGGGCTGATATTTATTTTATTTAGCATAGCGACCTACCACTGATACTTGTATCACAAGTAAATTTGGAGTTCAGCAATTTTTGATGATTCCCAATTGTAAGGTTGTATAAATTTCATAATTGACAATCTGAGGATAACAGTCAACTATCATGAATTCACTTGGGATATTATATGGATCGGCATAACATCCTTACTCATTAACTAGAGATTATCTATCGCAGTTATATTGCAGATTAATATTTGAAGTATTGCATTTTTGTAGAGGTTGAAGATTTGATAATTACATGAACGAATTGATTGTAAACAAAAAAAGGGACAGGCAAAACCTGTCCCTTCTCAAAGTCAAATAAAGTTTTTACAAACTTATTTTGCGGGTGCATTAGCTGGAGCTTTTTCTTTTCCTTCTTTCTTTTCTTTATGATGTTTATGATGTTTCTTTACTTTTTCAGCTTTTACAGGAGCAGTCTTTCCAAACAACGGCGTTGTTTCGGGAGGTGCTTCAGGAGTTTTCATGCCCCCAGCCCTGACCCCATCCGCCATAACTGTAGTGCAAAATGCGAAAACCAATGCAACAACAAATAATACTAAACGCTTCATCTTGAAATCCTCCTTCTTAAATTTGTTTTATTTTATTATTACCTTTTAAAATTAAGGGCCTTGACACAAGTTCAATTATTTTTAACATTACTAAGATATTTAACAGCAACTTATATGCCACCGACGAAATACAAATTAATAATGTATATGTTATTAAAATAATTGATAAATATTTTTTTGTTGAGAATGCTTGCCTTTACCCCAGCAAACACAATTGGGGAAATAACTCTCAGGCTCTGGAGAATAATTCATCAAGTATTCAATAAATTTTGACCTGCCCCAAATACTTGTACCATATGTTAAGTTAGGATTCAGGGTGTTTGAGAATTGGGGATTACGGATAGAAATATTAAAAAGAGAAACCAGGAGTGTAACACTCACCAAATTACCGTCCTTTAGCATCAGAAACTTAGCACAATTGCGAAATAAAAAATGGCTGAACTATACTTGACATGTTACAAATATTAGGTGAAAGTTAGTATATTCATGCACCACGGATATATTTTATATAATATTTAATCCACATAGGCATTATTGGGAGGTTTCGATATGAACGTAAAAGGCATCATTTTTCTTACAGGAAAGACTACAATCATTGCAGCCTTCGGCGAGGAACGCTGGAATTCCTTTATGCCCAAACTGGCGGCAAAGGATGAATTTTTCAGCAATACAATTTGGGCCATTACTCCCATTCCAGTTGCTAAATTCATTTTTTTTCTTGACGAGCTGATTAGGGAATTTTTCGACAACGATATGATGCAGTACGTGACGTTTGGGAAGGTATCCGCTCAATTTGCCCTATCATCGGAAGGCCCGTACAAATCTTATCTGCTCACAAAGGATATAAAGCAGTTCGTCGCATCGGTCCTACCTAAACTCTGGTCGACCTATTTTGACGAAGGTAAAGTTACCACACTGTTCGAGAACAACATCGTTCATTTCAAAATCACCGAGCTGCAATTCAAACATTATTACTTCGAGAAACTTCTTATGGGTTACTTTCAGAAGGCCCTCAAAATTTTCGGGAAGAAAACTGTTGCGAAACAGGTCAGGAGTATTTCATCGGGCGATAAAGATATTTATTTCCAGTTTGCACTAAAGGACTCTTGACCACAAAATATAAAGGGTGGTGTCGAAGACTGTCGGGTGAATAGTGTTTATTACGAATTGAAATGTTGTATTTTCGTAGAAGATGATGTTTTGTTTGTTAAAGAAACAAAATTCTGATTTCCGAGCCAGCGGAACAGTTGACTTCACCTACCTAGTTTCAGTCATGGGCAAATGTCATAATTGAAGATCAGGATTCAAACAGAAACGCTTGATGTAAAAATAAAAAACGGAATAAAATGAACATTATCAGAACAATAAAAATGTCTGCTGATCATCAAAAAACATATAAATTATTGATTTAATTGGTGCTGGGGCGGGAATTGAACCCGCACAGCCTCAAGGACCGAGGAATTTTAAGACGCAACTAACATAAAGGCGATTTTCCATCATTTTTAAGCATTTACATATTGACAGCTTATCTAGGGCAAGTTGGTTTTTGTTGGTTTACGTTTGTTTATTTTAGGTTATGGCGGTTACAATTTAGTTACAGTATTTTTGGAAAAAGTTATCTTTTCATTCTATCGACCATACCTACTACGGTTATTTATCTTTCATCTTATCCAGTCTTGACTGCGCCTCCTTGTGTCCTTGCTCAGCCGCCTCACCATACCACACAGCAGCCGAAGCAGAATCCCGTTTAACGCCTCTACCTTCTTCTAATATCAAACCAATATTGAACTGTGCATCTGCAATTCCTTGTTCAGCAGATTTTAGAAACCATCTTGCAGCCTCGGCAAAGTCTTGCAGTCCTTTACTATACATCAAGCCCAGATAATACTGGGCATTAGCATGACCCTGTTCAGCAGCCTTGAGATACCATCTGATGGCTTCAGCCTTATCTTGCGGAACACCTCTACCTTTTTCGTATATCAAACCCAAATTGAACTGTGCAGATGCAATTCCTTTTTCAGCAGCCTTGCGACACCATTTGATGGTCTCAGAATCGTCTTGCAGAATACCTCTACCATTTTGGTACATCATATTCAGATTATTCTTGGCATCATCATTACCCTGTTCAGCTGCCTTGAGATACCATTTGATAGCTTCAGTATCATCTCGTCGAACGCCTCTACCTTCTTCGTATATTAAACCCATATTGAACTGCGCAGCAGCAATTCCTTTTTCAGCAGCCTTGCTGATAGCCTCAGTATCTTCTTGCGGGTATATCAACTCCAAATTGAACTGTGCATCTGCAATTCCTTGGGCGGCAACCTTGCTGATAGCCTCAGAATCGTCTAGTGGAACATCTTTACCTTCTTCTAAATCTTCGCTGATAGTCTCAGCAGAATCGTCTAGTAGAACATCTTTACCTTTTTCTAAATCCTTGCTGATAGTTTTAGAATCGTCTAGCGGAACATCGTACATCAAACCAAGATTGAACTGTGCACCAGTATGACCCTGTTCAGCAGCCTTGAGATACCATTTTATGGCCTCAGTTTGGTACATCAAACCAAGATTATTCTGGGCATCAGCATGACCCTGGTCAGCAGCCTTGAGATACCATTTTATGGCCTCAGCCTCGTCTTGCGGAACACCTTTACCATTCTGGTACATCATACCCAGGTTATTCTGGGCATCAGCATAACCCTGTTCCGCAGCCTTGAGATGCCATCTGATGGCTTCAGCCTTATCTTGCGGAACACCTCTACCATTTTGGTACAGCATATTAAGATTATTCTGGGCATCAGCATGACCCTGGTCAGCAGCCTTGAGATACCATCTGATGGCTTCAGCATCGTCTTGCGGAACACCTTTACCATTCTGGTACATCATACCCAGATTATTCTGGGCATCATCATGACCTTGTTCAGCAGCCTTGAGATACCATCTGATGGCTTCAGCATCGTCTTGCGGAACACCTTTACCACTCTGGTACATCATACCCAGATTATTCTGGGCATCAGCATGACCCTGTTCAGCAGCCTTGAGATACCATTTTATGGCCTCAGCATTGTCTTGCGGAACACCTTTACCATTCTGGCACATCAAACCCAGCAAGTTTTGGGCAGAAGCATCACTTGCCTCTGTCAACGTCCTGTATAGTTTAAATTCGTCTTTATTGCTCATATTAAATCACATACTTATCCCGCATAGCCACACTTGGTACGAGTACTTATGACAAAGTGATGAAGATTTGTTGAATGCCTCATTTAAATTTAAATTATTTGGCATAATATTAATGACCTATTTCGCATAAAATACCCCATATGGCAAGTTGGATTTCATCCATTATTTCCGATTGAAATGTTGTGTGAATTGGGGAAATGAGAAAAACTATTGACCAACGAATTATATTTGTATGGTGGTTTATCTCAGCAGCTAAGAAGGTTTCGTTTTGTGTCGGACGATAGCCGTCCAATACTATGAGCTTGCTTAAAGCAATTCTTGAAGCAGAAATATGAAACCTATCAGTCCGAGAACGCCGCTACCATACCAAAGCCATTTTCTTCGGGTCAAAACAGATATCGCTGAAACTGCAATTGCGATCTGGAAGACTGTGACGGCCTTTGC
>JBEKRZ010000019.1:0-55388 GCA_049517435.1 Smithella sp.
TTTTATTTATTCTCAAGTCCCAATCGCACAAATCCTTAACGCAATATTTAGTAAGATAATAATTTGCTCCCATGTATTTTTGATAACCTTCCACTTTCTCACGACCAAAACGATTACGCCAAGTTTCACCAATTTGCTGATAGCTCAAACCTCCAACCCCATTAAGCAAAGCGTGGATATGCGTAAAATCACCGGATTTGAAACGCTCCACAGCCACGAAATATTCAATATCAACTTTATTAAAATTTTCTGTCAAATCTCCAACAAATCGATGAAAAGCTTTTTTAGTTTTTATAGTATCCCGATAAGACTGGTCAGGCAGAAATGTCCCCGTCATCCACACCTCCCAATCAAATTGATTCAACCAATCAGCCATTGAATTTCGCATTTTATAAATTTCTTCCCACTTCATCATAAAACCTCCTATTCTTATGAAATCAATAACTTACAACATATCTACACTAGATACACCTTCGGCTACAAGGAGAGAGCCGAAGGTGTATCTAATCTTCAGCTCGAACAACAAAATCCTTTTTTGCACATCGGTCAAAATTCCCTTACCTTGTGAGGTAATCTCTATTTAAGGGGGGGGGGATATGTCCAAAACTTAACAAACTCCCAACCTAGAGTTACCCACAGCCGCCGCCTTGGCTTTTGGGAGCCTGCGGTCGGCATCTATGGATAACTCTAGGAAGCAATCATTAAAGCATCACTCGCTGACTTTTTCCCAATTTCGCTCAATTCATTTTTCATAAAACAAAATCTTCCAAAATTATTTCTTCAGGGCTAATCTTGAGTAAGAATAAACAACAAAAGACGAAGAAGATCACAAAGCCGTGTCTCACTTCGTCCTAAAATGTACTTGACTATATTATCTTTTTTTGATTGATCTAAAAAACAGGATTGATTTGGGGAGAGCTCATATCCGTAAGCACCAAACTGTCCAATTATCAAAGCCCATTTGGCTAATGTCGGACGCTGAAGCAGTGAAAGGACTTCTTCCTGTTGCACCAGTTCGAGAAGAAGTCCTTTCTATTTACCAGTGTCTTTTCTATTTACCTACGTCTTTTCGAATACAATAAAGATTTAGCAAAAGTTGCTGTAACAGATTTTGCTGCGGTCATGGTTACAGTGCAAGTGCCCGTGCCGGAGCATACCCCTGACCAACCGGAAAAGGTAGATCCGCTATTCGCCGAAGCGGTCAAGGTAACTTTTCCGTAAGTGTAATTAGCGGAGCAGGTCGAACCGCAACTGATACCAGAAGGGCTGCTGGTGACAGTCCCTGATCCCGTACCAGATTCTTTAACGGTTAAGTTGTATACAGTTGTGGCAAAAGATGCCGTAACAGTTGTCGCTGCGGCCATAGTTACAGTGCAAGTGCCTGTTCCTGAACACCCTCCTCCTGACCAGCCAGAAAAGACAGATCCGCTAGTCGCCGAAGCGGCCAGGGCAACTGATGTACCAGACTCATAATTTACTGAACAGGTCGAGCCGCAATTAATAAGACCATCACTGCCGGTGACAGTTCCTGTTCCCGTACCAGGTTTTGTAACGGTTAAGTTGTATGCAGTTGTGCCAAAAGATGCCGTAACAGAAGTAGCTGCGTTCATCGTTACGGTGCAAGTCCCTGTCCCTGAACAGCCACCTCCCGCCCAGCCGGTGAAGGTATATCCGCTATTCGTCAAAGCAGTCAAGGTCACTGATGTTCCTGGATTATAATTCGCGGAGCAGGTCGAGCCGCAATTGATAGTACCATCACTGCTGGTGACAGTTCCCGCTGCCGTAACAGAGTTTGTAACGATTAAGTTGTATGCAGTTGTGGCAAAAGATGCCGTAACAGTTGTCGCTGCGGCCATAGTTACGGTGCAAGTGCCAGTGCCGGAGCATGCTCCTGACCAGCCAGAAAAGGTAGATCCGCTAGTCGCCGAAGCGGTCAAGGTCACTGATTTTCCAGACGCATAATTTACTGAACAGGTCGAGCCGCAATTGATAAGACCATCACTGCCGATGACAGTCCCCACTCCCGTACCAGATTTTGTAACGGTTAAGTTGTATGCAGTTGTGGCAAAAGATGCCGTAACAGTTGTCGCTGCGGCCATAGTTACGGTGCAAGTCCCTGTTCCTGAACATCCACCTCCTGACCAGCCTGTGAAGGTATATCCGCTATTCGGCGAAGCAGTTAAGGTCACTGATGTTCCTGAATCATAATTTGCTGAACAGGTCGAGCCGCAATTGATGCCTGCTGGATTGCTTGTCACTGTACCATTAACTGACGTAACTAATAGAGTAGATTGAGTTGCACCGCCACTCAACGTGCAGGAACCTCCTTCATATGCAATCTGCGCCGGTAGCTTGGAATATCTCAGTGCGTCAGTAGAACCAGCAGGATTCACTCCAGGGAATGTTGACTCATTACAATACCACGACGGTTTAGAAGATAGATAAAGGGAATCAGGCAAAGTTTGATCATTGCTTCCGCTCTGGCATCCCGGCTCACCGCTGCTATTACACCATTTCTGACCTGCGGTTGCAGGATCCCAATTAGCATGTCTCAACATGGTTGAACGTTCAACACTATATGCACTTGGGGAAGAAGTATATCCAGTAATATACGCTACCGGAGTATCACCACCATAAGGAATTGTATAAGATTCATATATTGGCTCATGTCCTGTTGAACCTACATAATTCCCAATGATATTAAAATATGTATTATGAACATCAACACCTATATCTATTCTTTGAGAGGTATAACCAGAAGTATCAAAAGAACCTTTAGTGTACCAAGTTGCTCTATTTCTAAAAAGAGTATTCCAACTAGAAGAGCCCCATATGTTATCGAAAGCTATAAAACAGCCATCAGTAAAGTTACCTTCAAGCAAATTCATCATAGTATGTGCTCCATGAGCACCCATCCCATATCTTATCGTATTAGGATAATCAGTTGAAACCATATCTGTCGCATAATTATACGCCATAACATTTCCCGAAGTTGCTCCTGCAAGTTCCGGTCCATTAGACAAATCATAAAAAACATTGTTTTCAATTAAAGAAGCACTTCCCGCATAGGCAATAGACATAGCGTATCCAGCATTGGAAGTATAAGCATGAGATAAATGGATTTTTGAGGAACGGACAGTCATACGGTAAAAAGCCTGCATGTTTATTCCCGCCGCCCAAACACCATAAATTTCTGTATGATATACCCAACAATTATCAGCCCACCTAACATCAACAGTTGCATAATTTTGCTGGTTAGCGTTCATGCTAGCTGTATTATCTACCGTTAGTTCTTCTAACCCTGCCATAGTTGTAGCCGTGTTCATTTTAGTTCCTTGTGGGGTTTGATTACCATCAACATTCCAATACAAAGGAATTTCCAATGTTGCAGTTGTGCCGGAAGTAGGTTCAACAAGTTTTACTGTTTGACCTATTGGACGAGTTCCACTAGCTCTATCACACCAGGTACAAGTACCCCCGTTTCCTGCAGTAGTTACTATAGGGTCACCAGACGCATTTTCAAGCTGGTCTATATGAATAATATTACCTGCACTCCATCCATGTGCCGATGAAGTCGTAATAGTTGTAGAACCTTTTGTATATCCGCTTGCTAAACCAATTGAAATTCCCCATGAACCAGCTTCACCAAATCCAACTAAATAAGATCCAGTATAACCTAATGCCCCTTTAAGAATAGTCTGCCCCATTCCTGCACCACGCAAGGTTACGTTGGATTTCATATTGATAGCACCAGTTAGAGTATAAGTTCCAGCATTAAGATAAACTGTTTGTCCAGACGTGCAACCAGACAATGCTGTATTAATTTGAGAATACGTTACTGATTGGGCATAATTGGAAGATTGTCCAGCCGTTCCTAGTGTCTGACAAATTTGAGTTCTTGCCGGTATGTCGCCCTTAACTCCAACATTTCCCTGCCATGTAACGGATCGGGAAGATGGTAGGGAAAAGACAGCAAATGCTTCTCCATAACAAAATACCGATATTAAGATTAAGATTAAGATTAATTTGATTTTCTTCATGCAGCACCTCGTCGGTGCTGAAACTGTGCAAGCCGCAAATGTATTCTGGCAAATAAAGAATCCAGCCAAAAAAATTACAGATAAAATTGTCTTTGTAGCCATGATCCCACCTCTATTTTAAAAAATTGTTATTTTGCATTGTGGCAGGATTGCTGGACGGATCTTTTTATGTTGCCCGGCAGTTCTGCCACCTTATCTCACTATGAAGACTTAGGTCAGTAACTTTGCGCCCCATCTTTTCAGATGGTTTGCCCTTTTCAAGCTTGCGTTGTTGTTGAACGCTTTTTTTATTTGTTGATTTGTTTTATGGCAGTGGTGCTGGACGGATTTTCTGATGTTGCCCGGCAGTTCTGCCACCTTATCTCCTATGAAGACTTAGGTCAGTAACTTTGCGCCCCATCTTTTCAGATGGTTTGCCTTTTTCAAGCTTGCGTTGTTGTTAAACGCTTTTTTTATTTGTTGATTTGTTTTATGGCAGTGGTGCTGGACAGATTTTCTGATGTTGCCCGGCAGTTCTGCCACCTTATCTCCTATGAAGACTTAGGTCAGTAACTTTGCGCCCCACCTTTTCAGGTGGTTTGCCCTTTTCAAGTTCTAAAAAAATGCAATATTTATACCACAAAACAATACAATTAATTAGTGCATAATATTAAGATATTACATAAATATGGCTATGTTAGATCTCTCAAAATATGGTCATTTTGCCCATTTTTTAGGTTAAATTCACCAAAATAAGGGACACGGAGCAAAGAAAAAGGCAATTGTTCAATTCCATTAAAAAAATGTTCGCATTTTTCTGCCTAATGTATTAATAAGATTCTATAATGTTATTAAAGGTTAATATGAGCGAAAATTCTCTGGCTGAAAAAATCAAGGAACATCTCAACACCAGAAACATTATTTTTTTTCTTCTTACCGCTGTGGCATTGATCATGGCTTATACGCCGGTCAAGGAACTTTATTCATCAAACAAAAGTGAATATTATTCGCATATTGCTTTAATACCTCTGGTGAGCATTTATTTGATTTATATAAAACGCAAAGAAATTTTCATAAATGTAAATTATTCATTTATCGTGGGAATTCCCTTTTTACTTCCGGGGATTACTCTGTTTCTGGGCGGGTTTCTATGGGGCACACACTTGGATAAAAACGATTATGGATCTCTTGTCACCTTTTCTATCGTCATTTTTATAAATGGAGCGTTTATTCTTCTTTATGGTATGCAGGCTTATCGAAGTGCTTTGTTCCCTCTTCTCTTTTTGATTTTTACCGTTCCGATACCAACTGTTCTCATGGACAATATTATCCATTTTTTACAGGTCGGTTCCGCAGAGTTTACAAATCTTTTATTTCTTGCCTCGGGAGTGCCATTTGTGAGAGATGGCTTTGCCTTTCACCTACCAAATATCAGTGTCGAAGTGGCTAAACAATGCAGTGGCATCCGGTCAGGTATGGCTATTTTTATTGTCGCTACTCTGGCCGGTCATATGTTTCTGAAAACCTACTGGAAAATAATTTTTCTTGTTATCTGCGCGGTATTGATTGCTATGTTTAAAAATGGCATCCGGATTTTAACGCTCTCGCTGTTGGCAAATTATGTTGATCCGCGGATTCTTGAAAGTTCTTTGCACAGAGAAGGCGGCATTCCTTTTTTCATTGTGGCACTGCTGCTGTTGGCCCCGATACTGTTTTTTTTGAGAAGATCAGAAAAGAAGTAATAAATTTACCGGCAGCAAATGGACGGTTTTCGATTTGCAGTTAATAGTTAAGCAGCGTAAATAGAAGTTACGGATGAATCATGGCTTTTAATGTTGGACTTTCATTTATGGCGGCGGGCGTTACTATTGCAGTGATTGCCATTGGCATTTACCGCGGGCCGCGTTCTTTTGTTCAGGGTATATTTGCTTTCGGCATGCTGCTTATATCTCTGGAGGCCGCACTCACTGGACTTGTTTATCAATCATACACTCTTTCGGAATTACTTTTCCGGCAACGGCTATTGTTTATAATATCCTCTCTTGTGCCGGCGGCCTGGCTAATCTTCAGCATTAGCTTTGCCCGCGATAACTATTTCGAACAAATATCTAAATGGAAGTGGGTTTTACTGCTGGCAGTTGCCGCGCCGCTTTGCCTGATTACTCTTTTTGATAATGACTTTATTTCTTTAGCTCTGACGCCGCAAAATTCGCCAAATTTTTTTATCCGGATAGGATGGTCCGGTTATCTGTGGCATGTTATCTCTATTATAATATCCATCGCCATTCTTATGAATCTGGAAAGAACTTTCCGCTATTCTACCGGGCACATTCGCTGGCAGACCAAATTCATGTTTCTGGGTATAAGCAGTATTTTTGGAATACGGATTTTTACTGACAGTCAGGTTGTCCTTTTCAACGGCGTGGACACAGGTCTTTATGTAGTTGATATGGGCGCTCTTCTGATAGCCAATATTTTTATTTTACGGTCGCTCTTTCGCGGTAGACCGCTTAATGCCAGCATTCAGCTTTCACACCAGTTTCTCTATACTTCCTTCACTATCCTGATTGTCGGCGCATATTTTATATCACTGGGTATGATTGCCTGGATTTCTCTGTATTTCGAATGGCTTAAGAATATCAATCTGGTTATCTTCCTGGTTTTTCTTACGATGATTGTTCTGGCTACTTTTTTGCTTTCCGACCGACTGCGAATCAAACGAAAACGTTTCATCAGCCGGCACTTAAAGCGTCCGCAATACGATTATCAAAAAATATGGGAAGACTTCACCCAGAGAACCGCCTCTGTAACAAAAACTAACGAACTATGCAGTATTATCGTCAAGATGGTATCGGATACACTGGAAATCCTTTCCGTCAGCATCTGGCTTGTTGACGAAAAGCAGCAGCAATTATCTTTTGGCGGATCAACGGTTTTTAGCACAGATCAGATCGAAGAAATGCGCTTTTTCAAAGAAGGCGGAACGAAGATGATCCGCGCCATGACCAATCAAAACATGCCGCTTGATTTAAAAGGGCGCGAAGATGACTGGGTTTCTGATCTGGCCAATACCTATAAATTGGAAACCAAAGAATCGCGCGTCCGCTATTGCGTGCCTCTTAATGCCGCAGAACAGCTAATCGGAATAATGACCTTAAGTGAAAAAGTATTTTATGAAGCGCTTACTTTTGAAGAATTGGACCTGATTAAAACTATTTCCGACCAGGCCGCGGCCGCGTTATTAAGCTTGAGACTTTCCGAACGTCTGCGGCAGACCAAGGAACTGGAGGCGTTTCAGACTATGTCTGCTTTTTTTATGCATGATTTGAAAAATCTGGCATCAAAACTGTCTCTGGTAACGCAAAATCTGCCTCTGCATATGGATAACCCTGAGTTCCGCACAGATGCGCTGAAAACTATTTCTCAGAGTGTATCCAAAATTAACAAGATGAGCAGCCGCCTTTCTCTCTTAAGCCAGAAAATTGATCTTTCCTTTCGCGAAACGAATATAAATGACCTGATAACCACAGCTATCTACGATTTGAAAGAATATGTTAAAATGTTGGTTTCTCAGAATGTCGATCAAAACATGCCTCTGCTTCTCATAGATCAGGAACAAATGCACAAAGTACTTGAAAATCTGCTCATGAATGCATACGATGCGACGGGAAATGATGGCCAAATTTCTGTTGCTGCAAATTTTCAAGATAGCTGGGTGGAAATTTCTGTAAGCGATACCGGCTGTGGAATGTCTAAAGAATTTATGGAGAAAAATCTTTTCCATCCTTTTCAGACAACAAAAAAGCAGGGGATGGGCATTGGCCTTTATCATTGTAAAACTATTGTAGATGCGCATGGTGGCAAACTTAACGTGGAAAGCGAGGAAGGCAAGGGAAGCGTATTCAAAATACTGCTGCCCCTTGCCAGAAACCGGAACGACTGGAAATAACAAGGTATTATCTTGCAAAAACAAAAACTATTACTCATTGATGATGATGAAGATCTGCGCACTCAGATGAAATGGGCATTAACGGCGGACTATGATGTTTATCTGGCTGAAGACCGACAAAGCGCCGTAGACATTATAAACAAAGAGCAGCCGGCCGTAATCACCCTAGATCTGGGATTGCCGCCAAATCCTGCCGGTGTTGAAGAAGGTTTCGCCATCCTAGACTATATCCTTGATGAATATAGCCACACAAAAGTAATTATTATAACCGGACGCGGTGAAAAAGAACATGCACTGCGAGCTGTCGAAAAAGGCGCATACGACTTTTTTTACAAACCGATTGAATTAGACGAGCTGAAAGTTGTGCTGCGACGGGCATTCCACGTTTCTCAACTGGAACAGGAACAACGTGAGATGAGGCATCGTTTAAACAGCGACATTTTTGAAGGCATGATCGGAACATCCTCCATAATGCAGGATGTCTTTTCCGCTATTCGCAAAGTAGCAACAACCGACGCACCAGTTTTAATAAGAGGCGAAAGCGGTACCGGCAAAGAACTGGTTGCCCGTGCCATTCACATGTTGAGTATCCGCAAGTCCAAGCCTTTTATTCCTATTAATTGCAGCGCCATTCCTGAAAATCTTATCGAAAGTGAACTTTTTGGACATGAGAAAGGAACATTCACTGGCGCGCATGCTCAGCGTAAAGGAAGATTTGAAATGGCTGAAGGAGGAACTCTTTTCCTTGATGAAATTGGTGATCTTCCGCTGACACTTCAAGTAAAACTTCTTCGTTTTCTTCAAGAAAAAACAATAGAACGTGTAGGGGGCAGAGAACAAATAGAGGTGGATACTCGAGTTTTGGCGGCTACCAATCGCGATCTTGAAGAAGCAATGAAAAATGCAACTTTTCGGGATGATTTATATTATCGTCTAAGCGTCATAAATATTTCTCTTCCGGCATTGCGGGAAAGAAATGCAGACGTCGTTATCTTGGCTAAAATTTTTCTGGATCGATATACAAGTGAAAATAGAAAAAAGATTAAAGGATTCAGCAGTCAAGCTATCGAATCCATCGAGAGCTACCACTGGCCTGGAAATGTCCGGGAATTGGAGAACCGGATAAAACGAGCGGTGATTATGTCTGAGGGTAAAAAAATTACACTGAAAGACTTAGGAATGGAGTCAACTGTAGGCAAGAAAGAGTGCCTTGTGCTCAAAGATGCCCGCGAAATATTGGAAAAGGAGCTCATTTTAAAAGCCATAGCGCGAAATGAAAATAATCTAACTAAAGCAGCATCGGATCTTGAAGTCAGCCGTCCTACTTTATATGATTTAATGGAAAAACTAGGTATCCCAAAGTAAACTCTTGTCATAAAGGGACAAATAAAATGCAATGTTTTCGTGAGGCGATTCATATGCAACTTGAAAACGATCTATATGGCATTGATAAAAGGTTTATTATAGAAGCCGGACATATCATCAATAGTGGGACACTAAATAACATCGCCGGTTTATCTGAGCATATCCGCTATGTATCAATAAAAGACACCCGGCTAATGAATGACCTGATCCAGGCCTTCAAAGATAAGCGGTATACAAATATCTTCTATCCGCCCGAAACTAACCTGAAGATAATTCGTCATATACGCCGCATAAAAATGCCTAAAAATGTATTGTCTGAGCTTGCGCATATGAAAAAGGTGATGCCGGATACTTATCACCATGTCCTGATAATCGCCGTTATTGCTGCCAAGACATCCTTAGAAGATTCACTAAAAAATAAATATGCCACGGATATTACCATACGCCTGAGCCTTTTTCACGATCTCGGCAAATCGCGTCTGCCGCTGCGCATCCTGAATAAGCGTTCACCGCTTACAAGGGAAGAACGCCGCATATTAAGAACGCATCCGTTGATAGGATATGTTCTTTTGCATTATTATTTCGGCAAATACCATAAAAGATATGACTTTTCTTCTTTCCAGCATCATGAAAGGCTTGATGGCTCGGGTTATCCACAGGGAATAAAGAGGCTCAATAAATATTCTCATCTGTTAGGCATAATCGATACTTTGGACGCGCTGATATCAGAGAGGCCATATAGAAAAAAACCTTTTACGCTTAGGTCAGCTATAGATCTCTTGCTTGATGAGTCAGAAAAAGGCAGGTTTAATAAGGGTTTGGTACACACCCTTATCAGATACGCCCGTAAAGAAGCTCTCGGCACTAAACTTATCATCGCGGCTAAAGGACGCGACAAAGAGCCTGTTGGAAATTGCTACGGGAAGACCGCAGAGTCTTGACTACTCCCTCATATACCCTTAGAGATTAATCGTAATAAATATAACCGCAATAGGTTACATTATTACAATCTTCCACTCTGCTTGTTTTACAGAACATCAACTTGATAACCGGTGGGTTCAAGAATCAGCAGTTCATGAATTTACCGTATAATTTTAAAAGTGGTTTATTCTTTAGCCAGAGGCTATATTCCCTTAATCAAAAAAATGTATAGGATCTTTCACTTATTAAAACATTAGTTTAAAACGTGACGGATATCTTTGGGTTGAGTGACCGTTTCAGCACTAAATGACAATTTTAATAATGGAATCCCATCGTGATTTTTGTTGTGTGAAGCAAGGGCTTCCTTAAGCCGGACAAGAGCACTTTCTCCGATGGATTTATCCGAAAGGGGCAGGAGAGCTGCAAATCTGTCGCCACTAATTCTAGCGACAACATCTTCAGCACGGAATATTTTCAAAATTTTTGCTGTTTGTCGTAACAAATTGTTTCCTGTGTCGATACCGTGACGATCATTAACGGATCTCAAGTCTTCTATCTTAATATTAATAAAAGTGATTGGAAATTGTCTGCTGTTTTCCAATCTTGATATTTCGTCTTCGAAATAAGCTCGGTTATAAAGACCGGTTAATACGTCGTAAAAGCTCAAGTAACGTAGTTTATCTTCCGTTTCTCTTAATTCGCTGATATCAATAGCTAGACAGATTACACCAATGATATTCTCCTGCTCGCCTCGATATGGAATCCGGTCGTTTTGAATCCATCGTCTTCCTCGAACAGATGGGAAACTTTCAATAAATCCTCGGTTCGAAAATCCAGAGTTCATGACTTGATTATTGATTTCAAAAAGAGGAGAAAGTTGCTCCACCGGTAGATTTGGGAAAAGATCGGCTAATGTCTTTCCTATGATTTGTTCCATCGAAAATCCAAGGAATTTACAGAATGCCTTATTTACCTGGATAAATCGATGATTCTTGTCCTGATAAAAAATGCTTGTTGGTATGGAATTCAATACAACTTGCAAGTCACTACGGTTTCTCTGAAGTTCTTCATCGATTCGCTTGCGTACAGTTATATTCCGGAGCATCCCATGAATGGCAACTCCCCATTTATATGGAACAAACAAGACAAACGTTTCACAATCCATTTTTATGCCATCTTTATTTAGAGCCGTAAACTCGTACTGATCAACCATAAATTCGCCGTGAGAACCATGCCTGTGTTTATCCCTGATAAAACGACGACTTTCCGGAGCGATTAATGTCATCGGATCAAATGTCGGGCTGCAAACCTCTTCCGGCGAATAACCAAACATACCGGCAAATTTTTCATTGACAAATTCATACTTTCGATCAAAAATAACATAAATGGCCTCATCCATGTGTTGCATTTGCGGGAAATATTCTCCTATTCTTTTACCAAATTCCTGCCTTGCTGCCCTTAGACCAATAAGAGCTTCGAGTTCTAAAACTCTTTCCTGCATAACTTCCAATTCATCAATGAGTTTTTTTTTAGTTTTATTTATTGATTTCATAATTTCCTTCTTTGTATCACTGCATTTTTTAATAAGACATTGTTTCCGATGGCAGGGAGTATAAGAAAAACGGTCTAGTATGTCAACGAAAAGTTGACGATATAAAATACTGTTTACTGATTGTTATCAAAAATATATTCAGTTTTTGTTTCGTTGGCAATTACATGAAGAAGTGCTTACTGAAATTGACTACAACTCTGCAATTTTCAGTTTTGAATTGAGGTAAAGATTACCATTTAAAACAGGTTTCTTTATGGGATTCGTATCAACATTTCATGGAAGCTTTTAGTTGTTCTCTCGAAATAATCTAAGGCAGGTATCTGCAACAGCACTGTCATAAAGAATTCCTTTATTTCGTCTGATTTCTTCAAGGGCTACCTCAATACCTAAAGCCGGACGATAGGGACGGAGGGCAGCCATTGATTCCACGACATCGGAAACGGCCAGAACGCGGGCTTCCATGAGAATTTCATCCCCTTTCAGATTTCTTGGATAACCTGAACCATTCATCCGTTCATGATGTTGGTAAACAATTTGTGCCAGCGGCCATGGAGATTCCACATTCTTCAGCATCTCGTATCCACTCCGAGAGTGTTCTTTAATCATGGCAATTTCAACGTTTGTCAGCTTGGTAGGCTTGGACAATATCTCCGCTGGTATGGATAATTTTCCGATGTCATATATGGAACCTGCCATGCGGATTCCATCCATTTTCTCCTGAGCTAATCCCATATCCGTGGCTATGGCACATGCCAAATTTGCAGACCGGAACTGGTGACCGTATGTATAGGGATCTCTGGACTCCACGACAGATACCATGACTTGGAGGGTCGCGCTAATGGCCTTCTCGAGACTGTCAAGTGTCTGTTGAAGTTCCGCCTCTTCCTGCTTGCGTTCGATAATGTTCTGATGCAGCGTTTCAAGCGCAGCCTTCCTTTCGGATTCCGCTTGCTTTTTCTTGCTTCTAACTTCTGCATCTTTTAATTCTCTGGCTATGGCTGGGCAAAGACGGAAAAAGTTACCTTTCATGATATAATCCTGAGCACCTAAACGCATACACTCTACGGCTGTTTCTTCGCCAATAGCTCCGGATACAATGATGAGAGGGATGTCAATATTTGCTTTTTTAAACACGGTAATGGCCGAGGGAGCATTGAATTTTGGCATTTTATAATCGCAAAGGACGATATCCCATTGCTTTTTTTGGAGTGCTTTTTGCATCGCAACGGCTGTTTCCACTCTCTCATATAAAGGATCGTATCCGCCTTTCTTAAGCTCACGGATTATAAGTTGCACATCATCTTCCGAATCATCAACCATCAATACCCGGAGTGACTGATCCTTCATATTCATATCCCCATTCTATTTTCATTTAGTAATTTTTACCCCTAAATTAAATGCAAATATGATACCAGTTCTTTAATTGCTTTATTTAAAAGAAGAATAATATCTTATTAAATTTCGAAGGATAATACCTGTAAATTATTCCGACACTTAAAAATGGATATAGATGGTGCTATTAGATAATTACATAAATAATTTAATAGCATAGATAAGATATTTAAAATTGTAAATAATACCGACAATGAATGACAATATTGAGCGGCGCAGCTATAAAAACGATATATTTACTTTATTTTAATAATAAATTACCATTTTGGGAACTGAAAGAATTCAGACAAATTCACATTTTTTACAAAATATGAACTTGAAGATAATGCTCCAAGTAATTTCTTATCATAGATTTTCACCGATGACCCGCTCATCCTCTCCCCCGGAATTCGCGAATGCTGGCGGAGCGCATACCGGGCGCAAGATTAACCGAATACAAGGATTGCAGTCATGGTTTCATGAGTTAGACGCGCAATCCCTTTATTAAAGATCTGCTGGATTTTCTCGCGCTTAAACGCGATTGAGTAAAAACCGCCTGATTGACCAGCATGGCAATATTATTTTGACAGGTGGATATTAAAAAGGTATTAATATAAATTAATCTGTTCTACGAATTTCCAGCAATGCAGAAGCTGAATTAAAAAACAATCATGAAGGAGTTGGATATGTTTAAAAAAATTGTTTTAGCCGCTGTAGTAATTGTCATTATATTAGTAATCATTTTAATCGCGTTAAAGTCGCCGGTGGATCCTGTTGCTTATAATGCCCCCTCAAAACCGGCAATGACCGGCGTACTGGAGCCGAATGATCTTCTGCAAACAGCGGAACTTCTGGCCAAGGGAAAAGTCAACGGTCCCGAAGAAGTGGCGGTAGATGAACAAGGCCGCATCTATTTCGGAACCCCGGCCGGAACAATAGCACGGCTCCTTCCCAACGGTGTCATCGAAACATTCACCGAAACCGGGGGACGTCCTCTAGGCCTGAAATTTGACCCAAAAGGCAACCTTATCGTGGCTGACGCCAAAAAGGGACTTCTTTCGGTTAACCCCCAGGGCTCGATCATGATTCTGGCGACATCGGCTGATGGCGTACCGTTCAAATGCACCGACGCACTCGATGTCGCGAAAAACGGAACCATTTATTTTACAGACGCTTCCGACAAATTCCCATTAAAAGATTATCTTTTTGATATGCTCGAAGCACGCCCGCACGGCAGATTCATGCGCTATGATCCCGCCACCAGCACGGTGACGGTGCTGCTGCGCGGACTTAATTTCGCCAATGGTGTGGCCCTGTCCAGGGATGAGGATTTTGTGCTGGTTAACGAAACCTACAAATACAGAATACACAGATACTGGCTCGTCGGGCCAAAAGCCGGGACGAGCGACATGTTTATCGAAAACCTTCCCGGCTTCCCAGACAACATCTCGTCCAATGGAAAGGGGAAATTCTGGCTCGCTATTTTCACAGTCAGAAACAGCATGCTTGATGTGTTGCACCGATATCCGAAAATTAAATCATTACTGAGCAAGTTGCCGGTATCACTGTGGTCCAAATCCAAACGGCACGGATTCGTGGTCGCCCTCGATGAGCGAGGAAATATAACAGAAACCCTTCAGGATCCGACGGGGGAACACTTGTACGATATAACATCCGCACAAGAATATGCGGGATATTTGTATCTGGGCAGCCTTCATGCGGACCGCATAGGCAAGTTTAAAGTCGTGGAGTAACTCTGTAATGCACATGAAAAGTATCGGGTATCTACAGGAAGAAGTGTTTATTGAGTCTACCTGCAAAGGCTCAATCTGTTTGAACCAGCAAGAATGTAGATTACCATTGAAATGTTCAAATTCAATGTCCACACAATTAATTCATATTTGATTATTTGTCCGATTGAGACCAACAATCACTCCATGATGAAGGAGAAGCACCCTCTGAATTGCAAGTGGCAACACAGTTTCGATTTTCTGCAATACAAAGTCTGCTATCTGCAGTATAATTATAACAACCTAGAATTTTGTTGTCACAACAATTAATGCATTTTTTCATGCGTGCCTTATGTGCTTCAGGTGTTTCCTTCGCCTTTACAATGTCCTTATCTTTTTCTAAAATTATTTTTTTCTTTTCAATTGCCAATTCTTCTGGTGAGGGGTCTTCATAAGAGTCCTTTAACACACAATTTTTCATTCCATCTTTCGGGATATCTGTGATGACTGCATTACCGTCACGGTCAATACAGTTGTACAGTTTTCCTGCATAGGCAGAGGTTACGAAAGTAAAAAAAACACACAGTATTAAAACTATTTGTTTCATTTTACCTCACTGTTAATCTGGTTACGAAGTGATTATGGAAAACAAGAACTCCACTCTCTTTTCGGAAAAGGGGCTTCAGTAATCAATCCATTCTTCCCTACAAAACTGAGTAGGTAGCAAAGGAAATCAACTGCATCATACAACTGCCTCTTATTAATGGTCAAAGGCAGGCCTAACCCATTTCTCTTTTTTGTACAACTTCCAGTCCCGCCGCGGCTGTTATGCCTATTTTTCTACAATTTTTTTTATCTCTTCAATTTTTTTGTCCGTCATCCTTAAATGTCTGCTAATGACCTTTAACAGGCCCATAAGTACCTTTGCCGCTGTGCGTGGGTCTGACTGAAGTATCTCATTGAAACTTTGTTTTTTTATCACCAACAGGATCGAATCCTCGCTTGTTCTGCCGGTTGCACTACGCGGTTCCGAGTCTATCAGAGACATCTCACCGACTATTTCGTTGGCTCCCATAGTGGCCAGTACTATTTTTTCGTTGTCTTTTGTCTTTTTTGTTATCTCGACACGGCCCGACATTATTATATAGAGCAGTTCTCCCGGCATGCCTTCCGCAAATAATACAGAGTCTTTTTTAACACTTTGTTCAAAGACGTGATTGTGGACTACCTCAAGCTCATTTTTATCAAGGTCTTTGAAAATAGTTACGGAGCGTAATCTGTTATAGTCCGGCTGGTTGGGCATATGTCCTCCATCAAGTGTAATGTTTGTTTGATAATATATTACTTTCTATTGAGAAATATTATAGAAGTTCGGTTATTATGTCAATTTTTTTTAAAGCAGATATTATCACTTGAAATATCGCATTAACGGGCCGAATTAGAAAAACAACCATTTGAAATGTGCAAAGCACTGCATAAGCAGTTGCAATGAAATGTAGCCGAATTTAAATCCGACTTAATGTGATTATTATATTTTAAGTTTTATCAGCTATTTCATCATACAATTCTTTATATTTTTTTATCATTTTACTTGCTTCATATCCACCATCAATCATGATTTGTGACAATGATTTCCTTTCGGTATCTGAGGAAGATTCGATATTTTTTGTGTATTTGATTAAATTATTAACGATGGTAGTTACCTCTTCATTTTCAAGAAATAGTTTATCATGCGATAAATTATTTAGTCGAGGTGGAAGATCTATTAATTGGAGGTAGCGTTTATCTAATATAGTACTTGGTAATTCTTCATAAAATTGTGTTGAAGATGTACCTACGACTTTTACTCCAGACAAGAGAGCCTCGATTACTACCATAGGAGCCACTTCACTTAAAGAAGATGTAATTAAACAATCACATAACCTAACCGGATGTTTTTCCCGAGTTTGGTCATTATTATCATACAGAACGTGTATTCGTTGAGGATTTACTTCTAGCAAATTGGTGATTTCTTCTTTTGAAACACTATCCTCTCTACAATAAAATAATAAGTGATAGTTTTGGGGGATTATTTTGCAAAATTCATAAATAATTTGAAGTCCTTTTGGTTTAGTAAGACTACCAACGTAAACAAAAACAAACTCGTCTTTTGCTATATTTAATTCTTCTTCTCTAAACTTTTTTCTTTCCTGTGAATCACTACAATTAAATATTTGATTATCGGCACCATTATGAATACATTCTATTCGTACGTCCGGAAATTTAGATTTTAATTGTTCTTTTAGGAAAGCAACCGGAACTATAACGGCATTAGAACGCTTAATTGTTTTTTCTGCAATAATCCTTTCGTTTTCTGTTTGGTATTCCCATTGAAGATGGAAATGTGAAACTAAAGGAATATTATCATTTGAAAGAGATTCAATATACTTATTGCAATCCACATTTTCTGGATCAAAAGTTATCGCAAGATTAATTCCTGACACATCTACTTGTTGTAATGTAAGTCCATTTTCTAAATAAATTGGAGTTAATAAAAGTTGTTTGATTGCCATGCTTGATCGAAAATCTTGTCCATATTTATCTTGTTGGCGAGGACGCAATACTATCATTTTCATATCAACTTATTCAAACGTAACTATTATTATAGTCAATCAATTTTTCCCAAATATTTATGTAAGCCTATGACCTGCCCTAAATAATTGTACCATATGTTAAGTTAGAGTTCAGCCATTTTGATTATTACGGATTGAAAAGTTGTATTAATTGGTTGAACAAGAGAAACAACATTACAGGAAGAAAGAAACAAAATTTCAATTTCCTAACTGTCAAAATTGTTTCTTACACCTACAACTGTTCAGTAATGAACAGTTGTTCGAATTGAGGATTACCATTTGAAAGATAGTATATCAGTAATAAATCCTTGAATGATCTCCCTCCGAAGAGGAAGTTTTCTTTGTAAAACAATTTGTGATAGAGACTGACGAGTTATCGAATAGATATAAAAAGAAAGATTGCGTATGACATTTGGTGAAAACCTGGAAATATTGAGATTACGGCCACGTTATATTTTTTTTGACAGGTTTCAACCCTTGGATAACTTAATTCGCGGGGAATAATTTGCCTTTATTTCAAAGCATGACGATGCAAAAAAGGAATAAGAGGAGAAATTACTGGGGCAGCCCTATTATTCAACAGGTAATTATTAGAAATCCCCTCGCAGAAAGAGCAGGCAGGTTCGCAATTGTTCTCTACTCGAAGCCCATGATCTCATAAAGGCATTCACCTTCTAAAGGGGTAGCTTTGCCATGCTCGCTAATGTTACCATTATATCTTGCAATGACCCGGAAATAGGTAGGCCTCGCGATAAACGTGCGAGCGACCCACTGGGAAAAGGGGTTCAATTCTGCTGTCGTGAGAAGGTCAACATCTTCTACCAAGGAATTGAACTGGATGTGCAGATGAACCTCCACCTCTCCCTCGGCAAAATCAATACTGATCTGTCTCGGATAATGGCGCTTCAATACAGGGTGAGTGACGAAATCCCACTGGCGGATCGTAGGACTGCCCGCACCCACGATTATTGTATCTCCTCTTGCTATATAAAGCGGCCGCGACTTTATGGAAGGATCGATATAGTCAACGTCTGCGTAGATGATGGTATACTCGTCCGCGAAGATCCTTCCCCACACCCAGTGCCTCGTTATCTCGTTGAGTGGTTTCCTGCCCCAGTTGTGGTCGGCGTATCCAACTCCTTTTACCTGCCGTGTTTGCCCGTATTGAGTTATGGTGCCCTCTATGCGGTTACGTGCCTGATGCACGCTCCAGAAAAAATCAAGGGAGTCTTCGTTGACTCCGTCTTTACCGGCAGGCATCCATCCCGGTGCTATCATGGTAAATTTTAAATCTGCCACGATACCTTCCATGTTCCACTTCACATGGTAATTCTTATCGTCTATTCTTCTGACAAAACCCAAGGGGCAGCTAACATCCACATCCTCTGTTGAGGATTGCATCTCTTCGGTTTGAAGTGATTTTAGAATGGACCTTTTCTTCCAGTCCGGGCTGTAGAGCGAAAATGTGACCCCGGGTTTTCCGTTCATAAAACTTGGGTGAAGAAATGCTCCCACAAAGGTCTCTCCGGTATCTAAATGCCCGTCAAAGTACCACCACTCGAAGGGACGTTTGCCTGTGATCGTGTGGCGTGCCCTGTCCTGAGCATTGGGTGGGTTCTTGCCCCAATCCAGATACGCGCTGCTTTGGCCAACACTCTCGGTGGGTTTAGGCAAAGAGGTACAGGAAGAGGTTACAAAGACGAACAGGACAACGAAAAAAATTGCCGGAAGCATCATATCTGGCGCATGGGATTTTTTTATAAGATATTGCTTCTGCATGTATAAACTATAGAAAATCTAGTTTTGTATGTCAATTAAATATTGATCACAAAACATAAGGTGTGGTGTCGATGTTTATCGGGCGTGAATAGTGTTTATTACGGATTGAAATGTTGTATGAATTGGAAAAATAAGAAAAACAACTCTACAGGAAGGAGTCATTATTTTTTTCTGAACCCTGATGCGCATACGTTTGATATATATAGATACTCCTCCACCCCTATTTCTGAAAAAAGGGATTCCGTGGGGTATCCAGCAAAGCATTCTTTTTGCCCGTTTTTAGTAAGGAGATTCTGAGCATGATTATGTACGCGGGCAAAAACTGGACGGATCGACATCGAAACAGCGCCAGGCAGTATGAAAAATCTATTGCGTTACCTTGACAAATTGTGTTTTTCCAACCCGAATAAAATATCGCATAAATGTGTTCATTTTCTAAAAAAGCGGGAAGGCAATCGCCAGACAAAAATTAAGGGGCTAACTAACTATTGGCTAACCCCTTAATTTTAATGGTCGGGGCGAGTGGATTTGAACCACCGGCCCTCTGAACCCCATTCAGATACGCTACCAGACTGCGCCACGCCCCGACATGCTGCAAGGTGTTGAGGTCATTACCATTGCAGTAAAACCATGTCAAGAGCAAATACAACACCCTTTATCCCTTTTCTCCCTTGTTCTGTAATTTATACGGGAAAAGATTAAATTTTATAGTTTTACTGGCCACCTTTTCGATCAATAAGTTAAATCTTGTTTTCCCGGAAAAAATTTATAGTCATAATTAATGTATCTTACAATTACAAGAATAATTTTATTGACATTGAAGCTCGACATATGATAGTCAAGCGGCCAAGAAAGCATTGGTTATAATTAAAATTATTTAGTATAAACAATGACTTCCCATATTTCAAATAATAAACATCATGTTTGTTTTCCACAAGGAGTTGTCTTTGAAACTACGAGAAGTTAAAGAAATACTTGAAGCCGATGTAATTGTCGGCGAGGAAAAATTAGACATGGAAGTCAAAACAGCGTTTGGAGCCGACTTGATGAGCGATGTCATGGCCTTCGCACAAGCGGATAGTCTTTTATTAACCGGCCTGACCAATGCCCAAGTCATTAAAACCGCCGCTACCCGGCATATTGCTGCCATTATCCTAGTTCGGGGAAAAGAACCTTCCCCCGAAGCTGTTGACCTGGCGAAAGAACTTCAAATTCCAATTTTATCGACACAATATATTCTCTTTGAAACAGCAGGCCGTCTTTATGCCCAAGGCATAGTTGGTTGCCTGAAAAAAGTTGAAAATCACAGTTTGTACAAATAAGAATACATTGACAGTAAAGTTTAATATATGATATTTAAAAAAATGTAATATCGATATTTTAAATAAAAACCACCGTGTATTTTTTTATGAGGATTGAATATTGAAGCTGAGTGAAGTGAAAGAAATACTCAACGCCGATGTTATTGTTGGCGAAGAAGAATTAGACATGGAAGTCAAAACAGCGTTTGGAGCCGACTTGATGAGCGATGTTTTGGCCTTCGCAAAAGCGGGAAGTCTTCTTTTAACCGGATTGACCAATACACAGGTAATCAGAATCGCCAATGTTCTCGACATTGCCGCGATCATTTTAGTTAGAGGGAAAAAACCGCAAACTGAAGCACTCGCACTGGCTAAAGATCTTCAAATTCCCATTCTAACAACAAAATATATTCTATTTGAAACAGCAGGCCGTCTTTATGCCAAGGGCATAGTTGGTTGCCTGGAACAAGTTGAAGATCACAGTGCGCAAAACTGAAACTGAAAATTATTTATACAAAAATAGTTTTGATATTGAAGGCGGTAATTTCAGTAAAGCGGGAACTATTGCTACGGGCATAAAATCTATCCTTAAAGAAATAGGGCTGCCCAACGAAGTAGTCAGGAAATCAGCCATTGTCTCCTATGAAGCGGAAATTAATATCGTCTCTTACGCTAGAAAAGGAATTGTAACTCTTACAGTCACCCCAACGACTGTCGAAATTGATGTAATGGATGAAGGACCGGGAATACCCGATATTGAATTAGCAATGAAGCAAGGTTACTCCACCGCAAATCAGCAGATAAGAGAAATGGGATTTGGCGCCGGTATGGGACTCTATAACATCCAATGCTATTCCGACAAGTTCAACATCTCGTCGGAAGTAAACAAAGGAACTTTCTTGAAAATAATTATTAACATTCCATAATGCATCTGAGGATTTCTCATGGATATCGAAACTATTGCCAAAAAATTAAATTTAAAAGTAAGTTCTGCTTCAGACAGACTTAAAAATAATGTTACAGGAGGTTATACGGGAGATCTCTTAAGCGATGTAATGGCAAATTCACACGAGGGAGATATCTGGATAACAAGACAGGTGCATCAAAATATAGTTGCCATAGCCACTTTGAAAGAACATGCTGGTATAATTCTGGTTAATTCCTGCGAACCGGCAAAAGACACTTTGGAAAAGGCTATTCAGGAAAAAATACCAATCATGGTTTCCAGTCTGCCTGCCTTTGAGTTAACCGGTGCAATCTATAATCTATTGGGGAAAAAAGATTAATTCCCGGCAGCCATCTTAATGACAACATGTTTTACGGTCATTTTTTTTGATTAATTCCGTAAAGAAAAATGCTAAAAGTTTTCAACTGCGATCTGCATGTCCATACTTGCCTCTCACCCTGCGCCGAGCTTGATATGCACCCGATGGCTTTAGTGCTAAAAGCCATTGAAGCCAAGCTCGATATGATTGCCATCTGCGATCATAATTCTTCAGCCAACGTTCCTTATGTAATCAATGCCGCCCGGACAAGCAAATTGAAAATACTGCCCGGCATGGAGATCACAACTTCTGAAGAAGTGCACCTTTTAGCTATATTCGATTCCCTGTCCAATCTCGCATTACTGCAAAAAATAATCGATCAGCATCTTCCCGGAGAAAATGATGAAGAACGTTTTGGCGTCCAGGCTATCGTCAATGAAAATTGCGAAGTGGAGGGCATAAATAATCAATTACTGATCGGCGCGACTGATTTATCCCTGGATACAATGATTGGCTATATTCATCAATTTGACGGATTGGCTATTGCCGCACACATAGACCGGGAAAGCTTTAGTGCACTGAGTCAACTTGGATTCATCGATGATAATGCCGGTTTTGACGCTCTTGAGATTACGCATCTCACAGGTTTTGATCAAGCCAGAATTAAATATCAGGAACTTTGTAAATATTCATTTATTGTTTCCTCGGACTCTCATTTTTTAAAAGATCTCGGACAGGACTTTACACGATTTTATCTTGAGGAACCATCTTTTGCCGAATTGAAGATGGCTTTAAAAAAACAAAATGGCCGCTGTGTCATGGAGCAATCACGGGTATAAACCCGAAAGTAAGTTTTAGAAACATATTTAACAACAAGCTGCGGGATTCAACTTACAGGTATAGTGCACTATGATGTTATAGTCCCACTTAGCTTCGCACGTGGGATAATTCGACCATAAAGTTTCAGTACACTACGTTTCTGAAACTTTGGTCTCATTAAAATGGAGTTTCAACAATAATGCTTGAGCTTGCCGCGCATATTCTGGACATTGCCGAAAACTCCATTCGGGCGGGCGCTAAATTAATTGAAATCGATATCGATGAAGATACGACAAAAGATTCTCTTTCCATAAAAATTATCGATAATGGTCAGGGAATGAAAAAAGAAGAGATAGAAAAAGTTTTAGATCCATTTTATACAACAAAAACTGTCCGGCGTGTCGGCCTGGGCCTTCCGCTCCTTGCTGATGCCGCTCAAAGATCAGGCGGAAGCCTGCAAATTGATTCAGTAAAAGACAAAGGAACAACTGTTAAAGTAACCTTTGGTCTCAGCCACGTGGACAGACAACCCATGGGAAATATTATCAGCACATTAATTATTCTTATTGCCGGTAATTCAGATGTTGATTTTTTTTACAAATGCAGGCATAATGACCGGCAGTTTAAACTGGATACACGGGAAATACGCAAAGAAATCATGGATGTACCAATAAATCATCCTGAAATATTAAAGTATATCCGGGGTGTTTTAGAAGAAGGTTTTAGCGAAATAAAACCTGAATCTTAAATTTCCCCAAAGATCTAGGAGGAGTTTGATGAAATCTGAAGACACAGAGTTATTGAAAGAATTTACAAAAGAACAAGTAGCAAAGCTAAACAGTATCATTGAAAAATTTAAAGGTAAGCCGGGCGGATTAATTCCGGTATTGGAAGAAGCGCAAGTTGCTTTAGAATATCTTCCTATATCCGTGCAGAAAAGAATTGCCTCCGGGTTAAATCTGCCGCTGAGCCGTGTTTACGGCGTTGTTACCTTTTACTCATTTTTCACCATGACCCCGCGAGGTAAACACACTGTTCGTGTTTGTCTGGGCACTGCCTGCTATGTCCGTGGCGGCAAGGCGCTGACTGAAGCTTTGGAAAAACAATTCGGCATCAAAGAAGGTGAAACCACCCCTGACCGTATGTTTACACTGGAATCGGTTCGATGTCTTGGGGCCTGTGGATTAGGCCCTGTTATAGTGGTGGATGAAGATGTCCATGGCCGGTGTAAACCAGGAAAAATTAAAGAAATTTTAAGTCAATACAATTAATAAATTTTCAAGCTGATAAAAATGGAGGAAACGCCGATGGCGAAATTAACTATTGCTGATTTAAAAAAGATTAAAGAAAAAGTACACAAAGAAATGTCTTTGCGTGATGGCGATCGTCGAGTCAAAGTCACCGTTCATATGGGAACTTGCGGTATTGCCTCCGGTGCCAAAGAAGTCATGGATACACTGTTGCAAGAAATTGAAACCGCGGGAGCAAACGATGTTATCGTTACTACATCCGGTTGTATGGGACTTTGCAGCCGTGAGCCTCTGGTCACCGTTGAAGTTTTAAATCAAGAACCTATTAAATATGAATACATGAACCCCAATAAAATGCGGCAGGTTTTTAAAAGGCACATTTTAGCGGGAGAAATTCAGACGCCCTTTGTTTTGGCTAAAGGCTCTGAAGTAATTAAATAAATTTGTCGCCAATCATGCGCTCATAATTGAAAGCATGATCATTTCTTAAGGAGGATGTAGGCTAAATGAAAGTTTTTCGTTCACACTTATTAATTTGCGGAGGCACGGGTTGTCAATCTTCCGGCAGTCTCGCCGTCAAAAAAGCTTTATTAGAAGAAGTTGACAAAAGGAATTTGACTGAAGAAGTAAAAGTTGTAGAAACAGGATGCAATGGCTTTTGTGCCTTAGGCCCGATCATGGTAGCGTATCCTGAAGGTGTAATTTACGTTAATTTAAAGCCGGCGGATATTCCTGAACTGGTTGAAGAACACCTGATCAAGGGAAGAATTCTGGAGCGGCTGTTATATCGGGAACCTGGCACTGATAAAATAATTCCTACCATGCAGGATATTCCCTTTTTTGCTCTTCAGGAATTGCGCGTATTGAGAAACCGCGGACTTATCGACCCCGAAAAAATTGATGAATATATCGCTCGTGACGGTTATGCAGGCATGGCTAAAGCGCTTACGGAAATGACGCCTGATCAAATCGTTAAGGAAATGCTTGATTCCGGTCTGCGCGGCCGCGGTGGAGCAGGCTTCCCCACCGGGTTAAAATGGAAGTTTGCCGCTCAGTCTAAAAGCGATGTAAAATATGTTTTATGTAACGCCGATGAAGGCGACCCCGGCGCATTCATGGATCGAAGCGTTCTGGAAGCAGATCCACATTCGGTTCTGGAAGGAATGGTCATTGCGGCTAAAGCTATCGGCTCCACTCAAGGTTACATCTACTGCCGCGCCGAGTACCCTTTAGCGATTCATCGTTTAAATGTGGCCATTGCCCAGGCCAAAGAAGCGGGACTGCTGGGAAAAAATATTTTAGGCACTGGTTTTAATTTTGATCTGGAAATTTATCAGGGCGCAGGCGCTTTCGTCTGCGGCGAAGAAACTGCCCTGATGACTTCTATTGAAGGAAAAAGAGGCATGCCCCGCCCGAGACCGCCCTTCCCCGCCGTGGCCGGCCTTTGGCAAAAACCAAGCATCCTGAATAACGTGGAAACTCTGGCTAACGTCGGACAGATCATGCTTAAAGGCGCAGCCTGGTATGCTTCCATTGGAACAGAAAAGAGCAAAGGAACAAAAGTTTTTGCTTTAACCGGAGATGTCAATAACGTGGGCTTAGTCGAAGTTCCCATGGGAACAAAATTAGGCACCATCGTTTTCGATATCGGCGGTGGAATTCCCAAGGGCAAGAAATTCAAAGCCGCTCAGCTGGGCGGCCCATCCGGCGGTTGTATCCCCATTCAGCACTTAAACGCTCCCGTTGACTACGAAAAAGTTGTCGAGCTTGGCGCCATTATGGGTTCCGGCGGCTTGATCGTCATGAATGAAGACAAGTGCGCAGTTGATATGGCGAGGTTCTTCATGGATTTCTGTCAGGATGAATCCTGCGGTAAATGCACACCCTGCCGTGAAGGCACAAAACGCATGCTGGATATTTTAACCAATATCACTCAGGGTAAAGGAAAGGAAGGAGATATCGAACTTCTGGAAGAAATGGCCGGTGTTATTAAAAACGCAGCACTGTGCGGTTTGGGACAAACCGCGCCTAATCCAATTCTGAGCACCATACGTTATTTCCGCAAGGAGTACGAGGAACATATTCGCAACCATCGCTGCAGTGCCGCTGTTTGCTCGGCAATGTTTAAATCTCCCTGTCAGCACACCTGCCCCATTGAAATGGATATCCCCTCCTATATTGCTCTAGTGAGAGCGGAAAGATTTGAAGACGCCTACAAGATACTTTTGCAGACCAATCCCTTCCCCTCAGTTTGCGGAAGAGTTTGCGATCATAAGTGCCAAAGCAAATGCCGCCGCGGCAATATGGACGAACCACTAGCTATCAAATTCCTGAAACGCTTTATTACGGATAACGCGCCGCGTCCAAAAATCGAAGCTGTGCCTATCACCCGTAAAGAGAAGATAGCCATTGTCGGTGGTGGCCCCGCAGGACTCACCGCTGCGCGCGATCTGGCTCTTCGCGGCTATAAAGTAACCGTTTTCGAAGAATTGCCCAAAGCTGGCGGTATGCTTTATTGGGGCATTCCTTCTTACCGTCTGCCGCGTAACATTCTGGATCACGAAATTGACGATATTCGCGCCTTAGGCGTGGATATCCGTTTGAACACACGTGTCGGCAAGGATACTACATTTGCCAAACTGGAAAAAGACTTTGACTTTATCTATCTGGCCACCGGCGCCCACAAGAGCCAGAAAATGGGCGTTCCCGGCGAAGACATGAAAAACGTTTACGGCGGTGTGGAATTCCTGCGTGAATTTAATGCCAATGAGGATAAATGGCTGAAAGGCGAAAAAACTCTGGGCAAGAAAGTTGCGGTCATCGGCGGCGGTAATTCCGCCATCGACGCCGCCCGCGTTGCTGTACGTCTTGGCACGAATGTCACCATTCTTTATCGCCGCTTAAGACAGGATATGCCTGCGGCCCAAGAAGAAATCAAGGCCGCCGAAGAAGAAGGAATCAAAATCGAATACCTGGTCGCTCCTCTGAAGATTGAAGGTACAAAGGGAAAAGTCAGTTCTATCTCCTGCCAGCGCATGACGCTGGGCGACTTTGATAACAGCGGCCGTAAGAAACCTGTCGCTGTCGCCGGTTCTGAATTTTCTTTAAAGGTTGATGCCATTATTGCGGCTATCGGCCAAGTGCCGGATATGAGTTTTATCGATAAGAAAACCGGCGTGGAAATCAATAAGTGGGATTGTTACAATGTCGGCAAAGATTACAAATCACGCACTGCCAATCCACGGTATTTCGCGGGAGGCGACGCAGTAACCGGTCCCGATACAGTTATTGCGGCCATCGGCGCTGGGCATCAGGCTGCCGACGACATTGACGCGTCCATCCGTAAAGCTAACGGTGAACCAGCCTACGAAAAACCGGCCATGGAAAAAATCGATGTGCCATTAATCATCGATGAAGACAGTGAAGAAGCTCCTCAAATGCTTATGCCGGAAATGAATCACGATACACGCAAAATGAGTTTTGCCGAAGTGGAACTGGGCTTCAACCGTGAAGACGCCATTAAAGAAGCATGCCGCTGTCTGCGTTGCGATGCGGCCGTTTAATTCAAAATTGTGTAACGATAAGGAGAAATAATTATATGTCAAATGTTAAATTGACTATTGATAATCGTCAGGTAGAAGTACAAGCGGGCGCAACCATTCTGGAAGCTGCCCGTAGCGTTGGAATTAAAATCCCTACTCTTTGCGCTTGGACAGAAATTAATCACACGCCAGGTGCTTGCCGTGTTTGTATGACCGAAGTTGAAGGTCAGCGCAGCCTAATCGCAGCATGTGTTTTCCCTGTAAATGAGGGTATGGTTGTCCACACCAACACGGAAAAAGTTCGCCAAGCCAGAAAAATGGTTGTGGAGCTGCTACTGGCCAATCATCCGCAGGAGTGCAACTTTTGTGTGAGAAACGGCAGCTGTGAATTGCAAAAAGTAGCCGAGTTTGTCGGTCTCAAAGAAGTCCGTTTCGATCAGACTCAATTCCCCAAGGAAGGCATGATCGACCGTTCCAGTCCTTCTATTGTGCGTGACAGCCGTAAGTGTATTGAATGTCATCGTTGCGTGACAGTCTGCGAACAGATTCAGACAGTCAGCGTTTTAACTCCGGCACATCGCGGCAGCGATGTCAAAGTGGTACCGGCGTTTGATTTACCCTTGATGGAATCCAATTGCATCGCCTGTGGACAGTGCATTATGGCCTGTCCGGTTGGCGCGCTGTATGAAAAGGATGATGTTGATCTAGTCTGGAAAGCGCTTCAAGACCCGACCAAGCATGTTATTGTGCAGGAAGCACCAGCTATTCGAGCAGCACTTGGTGAAGAATTCGATATGCCTGTGGGAAGCCTTGTAACTGGAAAGATGATTGCCGCATTGAGAAGATTGGGATTTGATAAAGTATTTGACACCAATTTCACCGCCGATCTTACCATTATTGAAGAGGGCAACGAATTACTCAAAAGAGTCAAAGAAGGCGGAACACTGCCGATGATTACATCGTGCAGTCCCGGCTGGATAAAATTCTGCGAACATTTTTACCCTGATTTGCTCGGTCATCTATCAACCTGCAAGTCGCCGCAGCAAATGTTTGGCGCTCTGGCCAAAACATACTATGCGGAAACAGCGGGCATCGATCCGAAAGATATCGTTTCCGTCTCCATCATGCCCTGCACCGCTAAAAAGTTTGAAGCCCAGCGGCCGGAAATGGCAAGCAGTGGCTTCCGTGATGTCGATTATGTTCTCACTACTCGAGAATTGGGCAGGATGATCAAAGAAGGTGGAATTGATTTTGTCAATCTGCCAGATGAAGATTACGATGCCCCGATGGGTGAATACACAGGAGCCGCCACAATTTTCGGCGCCACCGGCGGTGTTATGGAGGCAGCATTGCGAACAGTTTATGCCGTTGTCACGGGAGAAAACCTGCCCAGTCTGGATATCACCCCTGTCCGCGGTTTGGAAGGCGTTAAAGAAGCAACCGTTAAGATAGGACCTCTGGGCAATGTAAAGATAGCTGTTGCCCATGGCTTGGGCAATGCCCGCAAACTCATGGATCTCATCCGCGAAGGTAAAGCAAATTATGCCTTCATTGAAATTATGTGCTGTCCCGGCGGTTGTATTGCCGGCGGCGGTGAACCCATTCCAACGAATAACGAGATCCGCATGCTGCGCACTTCCGCTCTTTATAAGGATGACGGAAAAGTCCAGAAAAATCGTCAATCGCACGAGAATGAATCGGTTAAAAAGCTATATGACAAATTCCTGAAGGAACCTTTGGGACATAAGTCGCATAAGCTTCTGCATACCAAGTATGTAAAGAGGGGCACCGATTTGCCTCATAGTAAAGATGAATAGTTTTTTCGATCAAATCAAATAATATGAAAAGAGGTTTGTTCCAACCGGGGCAAACCTCTTTTTTAATGAGACTCGCTGAAAACAAGCGTAGCGAAGTTTGAAGCGTTAGTCGAATTATCCCCTGAGCGAAGCGAAGTGGGATATTGAGACTCCAATGTGACAAGCAAAGCGCAGTCAGATTGGTAAGTCGAATCAATGACATTCGCTGAAAATGAGTGTAACGAAATTTGAATCGTAAATGGAATTGATCCCGCGAGCAAAGCGAAGCGTGGTATTGAGACTCAAACTTCAAAAACGTAGTGAATTTAAATTTGGAAAGAGTGAACCACACCATAATTTAATTTATGGTTCATACCTTCCAACCAAGAGAGCTGGTCATTTATGAATGATAAACGAATAGAACATGATTTATTAGGATCATCAGAAGTACCCACAGGTGCTTATTGGGGAATACATACCCAGAGAGCCATCGATAATTTTAATATCAGCGGCATAAAAGTAAATGCCGCGCTGATCAGAAGTCTGGCTCAAACGAAGAAAGCCTGTTGTCTGGCTAATCTGGAAACCGGATATCTACCTAAAGAAAAAGCTAAGGCTATCGAAAATGCCTGTGATGAAATTTTTTGCGGTAAATTCGCTGATCAATTTCCCATTGATGCTCTGCAGGGCGGTGCGGGAACATCCACAAATATGAACATGAATGAAGTAATTGCCAACCGTGCTATTGAAATTTTGGGCGGCAACAAAGGTGATTACACAATTGTTCATCCGCTGGAAGATGTCAATCTCCATCAATCCACCAACGATATTTATCCAACGGCAATAAAAGTTGCTGCGATTTTTCTTCTACGCGATTTATCCAAAATTATAGCCAATCTGCAAGGCGTATTTCAGGAAAAAGAAAAAGAGTTCGCCGCAATTGTCAAGCTGGGAAGAACGGAATTACAGGAAGCTGTTCCCATCACCCTCGGTGCTGAATTCTCCGCATTTGCCGAAGCTTTTTCGCGCGATCGATGGCGTACTTTTAAATGCGAAGAACGCCTGCGCGTTGTGAACCTGGGTGGAACAGCCGTGGGAACAGGACTTGCCGCGCCACGCGATTATATTTTTCTGGTCATCGAAAAATTAAGAGAAGTAACCGGAATGGGGCTTTCGCGCGGCGAGAATATCATGGGAGAAACCGCCAATGCCGATGCTTTTGTCGAAGTATCGGGAATACTTAAAGCCCACGCCGTCAATCTTATCAAAATTGCCAACGATCTGCGCCTGATGAATTTTCTGAGAGAAATCAAACTACCACAACTGCAGGCCGGCTCTTCCATCATGCCCGGCAAAGTCAATCCTGTTTTAGCCGAAGCGGCCATTCAAACTGGTATCAAGGTAATTGCCAACGACGGAATCATTACGGAAACTGCAGCCAGAGGCACTTTGCAAATCAATGAATTTCTGCCTCTGCTTGCGCATGCCCTTTTGGAATCGCTGGATCTGCTGATCAATATCAATGGACTATTAACCGAACATGTGCGCGGCATTGACGCCAACAAAGAAAAATGCGAAGAATATTTTGATGCCAGCCCCATGATCATCACGGCTTTACTGCCGGTGACTGGTTACGAAAAAGCCACACAATTGATAACGGAATTTTCTTCCCGCGGCGAAAAAAACATGCGGCGGTTTTTAGAAGAAAAACTGGGAAAAGAATTGATCGATAAAGTATTATCTCCCTATCAATTAACGGCCCTCGGCTACAAGGATAAAAAATAATGGATAACACACCGAAGGGAAACCGCCTGCATATCGCGCTTCTGGGGCGAACCAATGTCGGCAAATCCAGCCTGCTGAATTTAATGCTCGGTCAGGATATTGCCATCACATCGCCTGTTGCCGGAACTACAACTGACATTGTAGAAAAAGCAATGGAGCTTTTGCCATTGGGACCCGTTCTTTTTCTGGATACGGCCGGTCTTGATGATATATCCGAACTTTCCGGCGCACGATTAAAGAAAACAGCAAAAGTATTCGACCGTACCGATGTCATTATCCTCGTCACGGAACCGGATACCTGGACAAATTACGAAGAATCAGTTCTGAAAAAATCAAAAACCCGCAAGATACCAATGTTGGTGGTCATCAACAAAATTGATTTGCATAAGCCTTCATCTGATCATCTGAAATTTCTGCAATCAAAATCAGAACGAATTTTAACGGTATCCTGCAACGATGAAACCAAGCGCCAGAATTATCTGGAGGCCTTGAAACTGCAATTGCTGGAAGTTGCTCCTGCTGATTTTGTCGGAACTCCATCGCTCATCGGCGATCTTCTGCCACCGGGGAGCTTAGCTGTTTTAGTTGTTCCTATTGACTTACAGGCGCCCAAAGGCAGACTTATTCTGCCGCAGGTACAAACTATTCGTGACGCACTCGATAATGATGCCATGACACTTGTTGTCAAGGAAAGAGAACTGGTCGCGGCGCTCGCCAACCTGAAAAATCCGCCCGTAATTGTCGTGACTGATTCTCAGGCCATCCTCAAAGTCACGGCTGATGTTCCAAAAGATATTCCTGTTACCACTTTCTCCATTCTGTTTGCACGGCAAAAGTCAGATTTGAGTGTCATGGCGCGGGGAGCGGCATTTATTGACAGATTGCAGCCGGGCGACAGGGTCTTGATCGCGGAAGCCTGTTCGCATCACGCGCTGGAAGACGACATTGGGCGAATAAAAATTCCCCGCTGGCTTCGGCAATATGTAGGTGGCGATCTCCAGATAGATATATCTTCGGGACGGGATTATCCCGATGATTTAAAAAAATATAAGCTGATTTTGCATTGCGGTGGTTGCATGATTAACCGCCGGGAAATGCTAACCCGCCTGCGCAAGGCCCAAGATGCCGGCGTTCCTGTAACCAACTATGGCGTAGCGATATCTTTCCTGCAGGGTGTAATCTCGCGCAGCCTAGCGCCCTTCCCTTCCGCACTTCTGGCTTTTGAAAATGAAATAAAAGACAAGAAGTGAATAGAATTCTATTTAATTAATTCACCTACAAAGTTTTAGTGTTGGTCCATTGTCAGAATTGAAAATTACGCGTGAAAAGAGGGATTATTACGGAATTCTAACTTAACACATGGTACAAGAATTTGGGGTAGATCACATAAGGCCATGGCTACTCAAATGCTGGCGCGTTCTAATCTCCTGACAGTATCTGATGGGTACCGCTACGCTGAACAAGCGTGTTCTTGAAGCATGCTACAACCTTCGGGTCGAACTGCGTACCCGTGCATCGCTCCAGTTCCTCAATAGCCTTCCACGGCGGCATGCCCGAACGATAGGGCCTATCAGTAGTCATGGCATCATAGGAGTCGGCAACCGCCAAAATGCGCGCTCCCAGCGGCACTTCACCCGACGGGGAACCTTTGTGCTCGTCATGATCGAAATACTGGTGATGGGCCCGGACAAGCGGAATAGCTTCGCTTAACACACTGCCCACCGAAGAAAGTATCTGTGCTCCGCGCTCGGAATGGCTGGCCATAATATTTATTTCTTCGCTGCTGAGTGAAGCTGCTTTGCCGATAAGTTCCGTGCTGATATCGATTTTGCCGATATCATGCAGCAGCGCCGCGACTTTGATATTTTCAACATCCTGTGGCTTCAGCTTCATGGCCACAGCTATTTCGGTGGCATAATGCGCAACCCGCACGGAATGGCCCTGTGTGTATTTATCGGAAGATTCGATATACTTTGATAGTATTTCCAGTATGCCCATATAGGCGTTTTTGAGCTGAATTACTTTTTTTTCATTTTCTTCATGCAGGTAGCCGACAACAATTGAGCACAGGATGAGGAAGCTGCCCCATGAAATGATATTTGCATATAATGATACGACTGACTGAACCTGCTTGAAATTGTCATAGTTCAGAAACACATAAAATGTGACCGCCGTGACGCTGAAAATACTGGTAAGTAGGGCTTTTCTTTTCCCAAGTACGAATCCAGCTAGAATCGCGGGGAGATAGAACAGATTCAAAAGGGCGAGTTTTTCGGCAATAAAATAATTCAAAACAACAACAGCCGCCAGAATAAACAGCACCACAATCTGCTCGAAATATTCAAAAAAATATGCCTTAATATTCGACATACACCCTCCTTTAGTAATCTGTGTTCGATTTAATATACTAAGGTTCTCTTTGGAACAAGCTGAATCCACCCTTTCGCATCAATTTTGCTCTTCTGTAAGCACTTTTTGATATTCCCGCCAAAGCTGCCCTTTGGTGACTCAGTGCCCAATATGAAGTCCCACGGACAAAGCTTCTTCTTGACGCGCTCACGGTAGACATAAAATCGGGATTTATGTCGCTTGTGCGAAATGCCTTGCCCCATCCGCCGCCATTCTATGTTTGCATAACTATAAATATCTGAACGTCAACTTTTCCGATACGTTGGATATAATAATAGCACTATTTATTTTTTTTTAAAAGTGAATAAACCCATATAAATATTCCCGCCATTATCACTTAATAATACCCTTAACAGATTCTCGGTACTAATTCACCCGTCGGCAAATCCACAATGCGTTCACCGCCGATAATAGTTTTGAGAACAACTCGTCCTTTTTCACCAGCTGTGACACTACCGATAATGGCGGCTTTCTTGCCATATTTATGACTCTTCATGACCGACAAAACAATTTCGGCATCAGATACCGGACAGAATAAAACCATTTTCCCTTCATTGGCGAGAAACAGTGGATCAAGCCCCAGTATTTCGCAAACTCCACGCACATTCTCCTGCACGGGAATATTGTGCTCGCTGATATCGATTCTTACTTTGGCACTCTTGGCAATTTCCGCCAGAATCGCCCCCAGGCCTCCGCGCGTTGCATCGCGCATGCAGTGAACGTTGGGGCTTACTTTTAAAATCGTCGCAATCAAATCGTTGAGCGGCGCCGAATCGGATAAAATATCCGCCGCGAGGCCCAGATTTTCTCTTGCTTTCATAATAGCCGCGCCGTGATCGCCGATGGTGCCGTTTAAAATTATGGCATCGCCCGGTTGAATACTTTTTATTGATAATATCCCCGGATATTCGACAATGCCGATACCGGAAGTGTTGATGAATATTCCGTCCACAGCGCCCCGGGAAACAACTTTGGTATCACCGGTAACAATCTTCACGCCCACGCTCTCGGCCGCTTCGGCCATTGCCTTGATGATTTTATTCAGTGAATCTACCGGAAATCCTTCTTCCAGAATGAAGCCTGTACTGAGATAGAGTGGTTTTCCACCGCAGACGGAAAGATCATTGACAGTGCCGTGCACCGCCAGGGAGCCGATGTTGCCGCCGGGGAAAAAAATGGGGCTGACGACATAAGAATCAGTGGTAAAACAAAATTTCTGAGAGCCGATGGTCAATACCGCGCTGTCTTCCAAACGCTCAAGATAGGCGTTATTGAAATGAGGTAGAAACATTTCAGAGATTAACTCATTGGATAATAATCCGCCGCCGCCGTGCTCCAGTAATATTTTATCGTAGTTCATTTTTAAATCCCTTTCCGCTAAATCTTTATTGTTCAATTATTTTTCATTTTTAATCATGGAGCCCGCGATAACAGCCTGTCCCAAAGATACGCCGCCGTCGTTGGCGGGAACCTGACTGTGATAATAAACTTCAAAGTCTTTCTTTTTCAACTCGGTCACGGTTCCTTCCAGAAGTATCCGATTTTGAAAACAGCCGCCGGAGAGCGCCACGCGGTTGATGCCTGTTTCTTTTCTCATTTCCATGGACATTGCCGCAAAAGCCGCAGTAAGTGTTGCATGAAAAGCGGATGCTGTTTCTTCCGTGCTTTTCCCGGAAATAATATTTTCAACAATTGCGCGGATTGTTGCCGACACATCCAGAATATGCGAATTATCGGTAATACGCAATATTTCAAAAGGCAGCACTTCACCTGCCAATTCAGCTTTTGCTTCCAACTCCATTGCCGCCTGACCTTCAAAACTGACGTTGCGGCGCAAACCCATTATTGCGGCAACTCCGTCGAACAACCTTCCCAATCCCGAGGATAATGGCGAGTTGAGCTTTGTTTCCATTATTTTATCCAGCAATTCAAAATCAGTTTTATCAGGCGCGAAATTCAAGCGGAAAGCAATCTCCTGCCAGGATTGACCATAAGCCTGTCTAAGTAGGCTCACGCCAATGCGCCAGGGTTCATGGATAGCCTTCTCACCGCCCGGCATGACAAAATATTGCAGATGTCCGAACCTCTGAATTTGGGTAACATTGGCTATTAAAAATTCACCGCCCCAGGCATTGCCGTCCAAACCGAATCCTGTGCCATCCATCGCCAGCCCGATTACATCGCCGTCTATTTGATTTTCCGCCATGCAGCTGACAATATGCGCGTGATGATGCTGAACATGGATTATTCTAGCCGCATTAAGTTCCTGTGCCGCCTGAGTGGAATAATATGCCGTATGATAATCACAGGCAATAATTTGCGGATCGGACTGAGTTATTCTTTTCATTAAGGCAAGGCTCTCATGAAAAAAATCCCGTGCCTGCGGTGTTTCCATATCGCCGATATGGGGACTTAAAAAAGCAAACTTATCTTTCAGGATACATTGTGTTGTTTTTAACTGAGGCCCGAGAGCGAGCACTGACGGAAATGATTCTTTGAGAATCAGCGGCCGGGGAACATAGCCGCGCGAACGTCGCATCAGTTGCGGCTTTCCGCCGGTGACAAAAGCAATGGAATCATCACAGCGCACCAAAATATCACGATTGTGCACCAGAAAATAATCGGCAATGCCTTTTAATCTGATTTGCGATTCGCGGTTGCTGATACAGATCGGTTCGTCAACCTGATTAGCGCTGGTCATAATCAAAGCCATAAATATATTTTCCAGCAGTAAATAGTGCAGAGGCGCGTAAGGCAGCATGATGCCTAGATTGGGAACGGACGGAGCAACCAAAGCGGAAATCAAACCATTATTTTTTTTCTTCAGAAGAACTATCGGCCGTTGCACAGATAAAAGCAACGTTTTTTCTTCATCATTAATTTCGGCAATCAGCCGGGCATGCTCAATATCCCTCACCATAATGGCCAGTGGTTTTTCTTCCCGGTATTTGCGCGAGCGAAGCTTCTTTACCGCTTCATCGCTTGTCGCATCCACGCATAAATGAAATCCGCCCAAGCCTTTGATTGCCAGCACGTTGCCTTCGGCGATTAATTCAATCGCTTTTTCCAGCGGGTTTTCACAGATAATGATTTTACCATCAGCATTGCGTAGTTCAAGTTTTGGGCCGCAAACAGAACAGGCGTTGGGTTCGGCATGAAAACGGCGATCGACCGGATTCTCGTATTCAGCGCGGCATTGAGGACAAAGGGGAAAGCAGTCCATGGAAGTATGAACGCGGTCGTAGGGGATATCGTTGATAATCGTTAAACGGGGACCACAATTGGTGCAGTTGATAAAAGGATAGTGGAAACGGCGATCGGCGGGATCAAATAATTCTTTTAAACAATCGGCACAAACAGCTGAATCGGGAGTAATATGGACATCGCCCTGCCCATCCTGATCGCTGGCAATAATTTGAAATTCGGCATCACCGGCGACTGTTATTTCTGAAGACGCAACGCCTGTAATGTTGGCCAGTGGCGGCAGTTCTTTACCGACACTGGAGAAAAAGCTATCGATTGCCCGCGGTGTTCCTTCAATTTCAACCAGCACGCCGTCGGGACGGTTTTGCACAAAACCGGTAAGCCCCTGGCGCACAGCCAACCGGTAAATAAAAGGTCGGAAGCCGACACCCTGAACGATACCGGTAAAAAGATAGCGTGCTCTTTTAATCACTTCGTTATTTTTTCTTAAAAGCATCTATGCGTTTTGTAAGCCACGCGATCCAGATATCCAGACCGGCCGCGGTCTTACAGGATACTTCAAATATTTTTAAATCCTTGTGCAGGGAAAGCGCGTCGCGTTTCGCCTTTTTCAGATCAAAATCCACATAGGGCATCAGGTCGATTTTATTAATCAGGAGCGCCGCTGATTCCTGAAACATTAAAGGGTATTTTGCCGGTTTATCAGCGCCTTCCGGCGTGCTGAGCAACATGATTTTCACGTTTTCACCGATTTTAAATTCCGCCGGACAAACAAGATTGCCGACATTTTCAACAATAAGCAAATCGGTTTTACTCAAATCGAAAGTCGGTAGAGCTTCGCGGATCATGTTGCCGTCGATGTGGCAGGCGCCGCCGGTATTGATTTGTACGACAGGAATGTTGAGTTTGGCGATACGGTCGGCGTCATACGTATCCTGAATGTCGCCTTCGATCACGCCGATTTTGTATTTGTCTCTCAGTGCCAGAATGGTGCGTTCCACCAGAGAGGTTTTTCCGGCGCCGGGCGAGCTCATCAGGTTAATTACATATACTTTATTTTTGTCGAACAGTTCTCTGTTGTCCGCGGCAATTCGATCATTGGCATCCAGGACATTTTTTACAACCGATACTTTCACTTTTATTACCTCCGTTAGTAATATTTATAATGAGTGGAACAAGTTCCTTCCGAAGAGACCATACACGGCCCGATCGGATTCATAGGGGTACATATTTTTTTAAATAAAGGGCAATCCTGCGGAGCTTTGATTCCTCGTAAAATATCACCGCAGCCGCAGCCCTTGATCTCCAACGATTGAATTTCGGGAATATCAAATTTCTTCAAGGCATCGAAGGCGGCATAATTATCATTGAAAACCAGACCGCTGTCCTGTATAGGCCCCAGTCCCCGCCACTCCACAGTAGCCGTTTGAAACATGGACTTAAGAAAATTCATAGCGCGGATATTTCCTTCTGGTCTGACGCCTCTGCTGTATTGTATTGCTACTTCTTTTTTGCCGCTTTCGATCTGGGATAAAATCATCCAGATGCCTTCCATAATGTCCACCGGTTCAAATCCGGTGATTGCGGCAGCCCGACCGGCCTCAACGATCATTTTGTAGGCATCGGAGCCTATCATGGTGCTGACATGGCCAGGGCAAAGAAAACCGTCGATATTTAACAAGGGATCGGCAATTAAAGCGTAAAGCGCGGGAGGCACGATCTTATGTACGGAAAAGACGGAAAAGTTTTTAATGCCTTTTTTGCGGCAGTGCTCGACGGTGGCGGCAATTGTCGGCGCGGTTGTCTCAAAACCAATGCCCATCATAATTACTTCTTTTTGCGGATTGGATCGGGCAAGTTCAATACACTCATCAGCGGATGAGACGACCCGAACATCCGCGCCTGCGGCTCGCCTCTTCTGGAGGCTGTCGCCATTTGTACCCGGTACCCTGAGCATATCGCCGAAAGTAGCGAATATGGTATTTTCCTGACCGGCTAAATAAAGAGCTATATCCACATCACGCGAGGATGTTACACAAACCGGACAGCCCGGCCCGGAAATTAAATTGATGTTTGCCGGCAGGAGTTTTCGAATGCCGAAATGTCCGATTGCGTATGTGTGACTGCCACAGATTTCCATAATAGTTACAGGACCGGAAAGCGCATCGGAAACTTTGCTTATTTTCTTTAAGAGTCCCGCCACCAGCGCAGGATCACGATACTCGTCAATATATTTCATTGTCGATAAGCTCTTGTAACGCTGAGAGTTTTTCTTTAGCTGACTCTACATCTATCCTGTGAATTGCATAACCCGCGTGGGTAATCACATAATCACCAACGGCGACTGGTTCATCCACGATATCCAGACAAACCTCACGTCTTGTTCCACTGATATCGATAATCGCGTAATTATCTTCGTCAATCGAGATGATTATTCCGGGAAATCCAATACACATAATAAATTCCTAACCCCGATAAACGGGATAATGCGTTAACTAAATTATTTCTGCCACTCTTTTCAGTACCCCCTCGCGGGGTAGAAAAGCGCAGAAAATAATTTCTAACTTACTAATCTACGTCCATTTCTAAAATTCGTAATTCTTCCGTACCGCCGGTTAAAATAACTTCTTCTCCGCCGCATTTTGGGCAGATGGCCGAATATGTTTCTACCTCTAAATCCTTTTCGCAGGAAAAGCAATGGATAACGGCGGGAAGAAGTTGAAAGTCCAGAGAGGCATTTTCAGCAGATGTATTTTTTGCCTGAACTTCAAAAGCAAATTGTAAAGACTTGGGCTCAATGCAGGATAAGCGACCGAAGGAAAGTGAAATGGAATTAACGTTGCTGAAATTCTGCCGCGTCGCGTATTCCTGAACGATATTCAAAATTGATTCCGCCAAGTACAGTTCATGCATGATCGGCTCTTTCCAAAGTCACATTCACCTTGGATAATTCTTTAAGAAGAAATTGTTCCATAACCGGAAATTTATCCCGCATGACAGAGGTCAGTTCCATATTCATATCACCATACTCCTGCGGGACGATGCATAAAAACAATGTCTCCGGCAGTTCATCCATTAGTTCTACTTTAAATAAGACATCAAAAAAGGTGACTTCATGAGCCGTTGTGGGAGGCGGCATGTGCGCCTGCATCTCCTCCGTATTAAAACGGTAAATGGAACCAGGCGTATCCTTTGCCTTCAAGACATCGATCACAATCAAATTTTCGCAACTGCAAATGATATCGATGAGCGCATAGCCCAGTGTGCCACCATCAATAATGCTGACATTTTCCGAAGGTTTATACCGCTCGGAAAACCAGCGAACAAAATGAACCCCAAAGCCCTCGTCCCTGAGCAGGATATTTCCTACTCCCAAGATCGTGACCTTTTCCTTCTTTTCAGTCATAAAATATAATCTCAATATATGACTGTTAATCAACAGCCCATCAAAAAATGAGAGGGGAGAAACGTTATATCTCTCCCCTCTCGAAAAAAACAATAGTTCTTCCGATCCGATTACTCGTCTATCTTCTTGAACGTTCTTCCTCCGACCATGGACGAAACCGTACCCTGCTTAAGAACGTCGTCATACCAGAATGCCATGTATATGTGAACGACGATAAACAAGATGAACAACCAGGTGAAAACATGGTGAATGTAGCGCACCATGGCTAATCCGCCCAGCAGATTCTCAATCGGTTTCAGCACGAAGGATGCGATCGACGTCAGACCGGCATGGTATCCGGCTCCCATCATGATCAGGCCCGTAACCATGATGACCACAACCATGAACCAACAGCCTGTATAAGCCAAGGCCTGCATTGGTCCGTATAGGTATTTCTTTTCCGGATGTTCGCTAATCAGTAGATAAAATTTAATCTGCTCGATTAGGGCCTTTATATCCGTCCAGGCGAGGAAATCCCTCCAGTCTGCATGAAATCTGGAAAAGAAGGCCAGATAAAGCCGCCAGATGGACAGAAAGATGAGAAAAGTGCCGAACAGGATATGGACAAAACGCACATTGCCCATGAAGAATTTATTTACCGTTTCTCCGGAGGAAATAGTGAAAGGATCGGCAATATAGAAACCGGTCACAATCAATACGAATATTGAGATTGCCACGCACCAGTGGTTAATTCGCATGGGTGCAGACCACTCTTTGATACCTAGATATTTTCGCGTAGTTTTTTGCATGGTCACCTCCCCCCTTAAGCCACTTTAAATTTTTTGACCTCATTCGTTTTCGGATCAATTATATGCACCGCGCAAGCCATACACGGATCAAACGAATGGATCGTCCGAATAATTTCCAGCGGCTGATCAACTTTCGCCAGTTTGGTGCCGATCAATGATTCCTCATAAGGACCGCGCAACCCGTTTTTATCGCGGGGCGAGCAGTTCCAGGTCGAAGGAACAATTGCCTGATAATTGGAAATTTTTTGATCTTCGATCTTTATCCAATGACCGAGAGCTCCACGTGGCGGTTCCGTCATGCCACGTCCCTGAGCCGGTTTCCTGGGCACATCGCAACGAGTCCATGTGCGGGTGTCGCCTTTTTTGATATTTGCGATCAACTCATTCACCCATCCTTCGGTATTGTCCGCGACAAGCTTGGTTTCCAAAGCGCGTGCCGCTGTTCTGCCTAATGTAGAGAACAAAACAGTAGCGGGAAGCCCGGTTGCTTTCAGTGTGGAATCGATAAGCGGTTTAATATTTTTATCACCCTGAGCATAGCCAACAACCATGCGAGCCAAAGGACCTACTTCGTAAGGTTTGTTGTCATAGCGGGGAGCTTTGCACCAGGTATATTTTTCGTTGCCCTTTACATTGCCATTGCTGTCATATCCTGTGTAGTCAGGATCTGTTGTCCCTTTGTAGGGGTGCAGTGCTTCTTTGCCTTTGTACCAGGAATGTGTTACTTCTTCGGTGATTTTCTCTTCATCAAGTTTTAAGGGCTTAGCTAAATTTCTGTCTTTGACAATTCCGCGCGGGAAGAGCAGTTTGCTCCAGTCATCATCCAGAGGGAATCCGCCGTAAGACATATAATTCTTCACACCACCGCCAATACCATTCAGTCCTTCGTCTTTATAGTATTTAGCAGCCAGAAGAACATCAGGTATATAAGCTGTTTCAATAAAGTTTTTCATTTCCTTGAAACGGAACAAATACTGCCCCATTCGTTCGGCATCAAATAAATCCATGCCCGAAGTAACACCGCCGACAACCAGTGTCTGCGGATGAGGATTCTTTCCGCCAAGAATAGCCATCATCTGGGCGCCGACTTTGGAAATCTTCAGGGCATCAAGATAATGGGAAAGAATGATTAAATTGGCTTCCGGCGGCAGCTTGTAGGATGGATTTCCCCAATAGGCATTGGCGAAAGGTCCGAGACGGCCGGATTTAACGAATTTTGTAAGGCGTTCCTGAACTGCCTTATAGTGAGTCGCCGAGCAATTATATGGGTTGGGGCTGTAAGCCTTGGCCATGTCAACTGCTTTTTGGGGGCTGGCCGAAAGAGCGCTGACCACATCCACCCAGTCCAGACCATGCAGATGATAAAAATGCATGACATGGTCAGTCAGGTAAAGAGAAGCGCTGATTAAATTACGGGCGATTCTCGCATTGGGCGGCGGTTTGATGCCAAAAGCATCTTCGCAGGCCAGAATGCTGGCTTCATAGTGGACAAAAGTACAAACTCCGCAAAAACGCTGAACGATCAATCCGGCGTCACGCGGGTCGCGGCCTTTTAAAATTGTTTCAATACCGCGCCAGAGAGTAATACTGCTCCACGCGTCTTTGATAACATTGTTGTTATCAACTTCTACTTCGATTCTCAAATGTCCTTCAATCCTGGTGATGGGATCGACAATAATTCTCTTGGTCATATGTTATTCCTCCGTCCGGTCTTCAGATGTGGGAGCCGTTTTAAAAAATTTGTCATGGCGATGCTTGACTACACTCGCTACGGCATGAACTGCAACACCGGCAACAGTAGCACCGGTCAGAGCGATGCCGATATTATCGACGGTTTTTTCACCACCACCGTAAGATTTTTCATCAAGCGGTTTTTCCAGCGGCGCCATGGTATCCCAGAATCCCGGTTCGGTGCAGCCGATACAACCGTGACCGCCCATAATCGGCCAGGAGATTGCGTCGTTGAAACGTACTTTGGCGCAATTGGCGTATGTGTAAGGACCTTTACAGCCCATTTTATACAGACACCAACCTTTAAGCGCTCCATTGTCGCCCCATTCTTCAACAAATTCTGACGCGTCATAATGCGGCCTTCTTTCACAATAGTCGTGAATACGCTTTCCGTAAGCCCATACCGGTCTGCCCAGTGAATCCAGTGTGGGGAGAGAACCAAACATGAGGTAGTGGAGCAGCGTACCTGTGAAATTAACGGAATTGGGCGGACAGCCGGCGATATTGACCGTACTGATTCCTAATGCCTTACTGATACCGACACAGTCCGTAGGATTTGGTTTTGCTGCTGGAATATTTCCGTAACATGAGCATGCGCCGATACAGACAACGGCGGCAGCTTTGGAAGTAACTTCCTTGGCTACCTGAATGCCTGTCTTACCTTTAGGACCAAGTGTAAGATATTTTCCATTCAACCCTCTGGGTAAGGCGCCTTCAATTACACAAATGAACTTACCTTCAAAGTCTTTAATAGCTTTTTCCAGATTCTGCTCTGCCTGATAGCCGGAAGCAGCCATCAGTGTTTCATGATATTCTAGTGAGATAGTATCAAGGAGAATATCATCAACATTGGGATAAGAAGAACGTAAGAAGGCTTCACTGCAGCCGGTACATTCAGCAAAATGCAGCCATACCACGGGAAGGCGGCTGAAATTCTCCGCAGCCTTTGCCACCATCGGACGGAAAATCGGCGGAAGCATCAAAGCAGCAGTCATAGCCGATGTCCACTTAATGAAATCCCTACGACTAACGCCATGCTCCTTTAACACCGCCTGAAAATCTTCCTTTGGCTCAGGTAAATCTTTTTCAACTTTTTCCATTTGAACCTGACAATGCTTCATCAAGTCACTGTACTGTTTGTCAATCATTTTCTTGTATTCGGAATTATTCCCTTTTGCCATACTTCCCCCTTTCAATAATCTAAGGCTGTTCACTTGGGTGCAACATGCCCATATCTTTAATTTCTATTAATTTTATAGTTTTGTGATTGGATACAAGATATTTAAGTTTCATATATAAACAAAGAATCGAGAAAAATTCATTTAATTTATTAACATTGTAATCGATAACACCATCTTTATCAATAAAATCTAAGCACACAGCGTTAAGTCATAATTGTCATGCAATGACTGTTAGTCACTAGCATAAGAAAAAATGCTTGTAAAGATATTTTTTGACATAAAAATGTAAAATATTTATTAATATTTATCTATACTTATAAAATATCTTGACAGAATTAAAAAATCGTGCCACAGAAGTAAAAATCGTAGCACATAAGGAGGATTAAAATGACGTGGAAATGGTTTACAAAGGGACTGGCATTTGTGGCAATGTTGCTCATCGCCTGCCCTTCCTGGGCGGCACATCCGCTGATTACCGATGATACGGGTACACAGGGGAAAGGGAAATTTCAGTTGGAATTGAATGGCCAATACGATTGGGACAAGGATGACACTGAAGATGTATCTGTCAAGAGCACGGGAGGTCAGGCGGCAGCCACGCTATCTTACGGAATTGCGGAAAATGTTGACCTGGTTTTGAGCCTGCCCTATCTGTGGGGGAAGGCTGAAGTAAATGAAATAACGGTATATGATGAAAAAGGAATCGGCGATGCGGTGCTGGAAACAAAGTGGCGGTTATTCGAGAAAGACAAATTCAGCGTGGCATTAAAACCGGGAATAAGCATGCCCACCGGCAATGCTGAAAAAGGTTTGGGCGCCGGACGACTGGGCGGCCATCTTTTTTTAATCGCTTCCCAGGAACTGGGTTCATGGGCATTTCATGGAAATCTGGGCTACATCAGAAACGAAAACAATGTGGATGAACGCAAGGATATTTGGCATGTTTCGTTAGCCGCCACATGGGAAGTTATTAAGAATTTGAAGCTGGCTGCTAATATCGGTATTGAGCGCAATCCCGATGATGACGCAAACAACGATCCTGCTTTTCTTATTGGCGGGATCATCTATTCCATAAACGAAAATTTTGATGTTGATCTCGGCGCTAAGTGCGGCCTGACCAATTCCGAGACGGATTTTTCCCTGCTGGCCGGGGTTACCTTCCGGTTTTAGTAAGTTAGAAATTATTTTCTGCACGTTTCTACCCCTCAAGGGGGTACTGAAAAGAGTGGCAGATAATAATTTCGTTAACGCATTAGTAAGTTGAATTTGCTTTCTATGGAAAGCAAATTCATTAACGCTCTTATCCCGCATGGGCGGGACTTATCCCGTTTATCGGGGTTAGGAATTAAGTTTTAAATTATTTAAGGAGAATTTATCATGCATATACCAGACGGATATTTAGGACCATCGACATGCGGTGTTATGGGTGCCGCCATTCTCCCGGTGTGGGCGATGGCATTGAAAACTGTCAAAAAAACGCTTAAAGCAAAACAGGTTCCTATGTTGGCTATGGGTGCGGCCTTCAGTTTTGTGATTATGATGTTTAATGTTCCAATCCCCGGGGGAACAACGGGACATGCCGTAGGCGGGGTGCTTGTTGCCATCCTTCTCGGTCCTTGGGCGGCCTGCATCGCCATTACCGTCGCCCTGGTGGTTCAGGCCCTCCTTTTCGGTGACGGCGGTATTACCGCAATCGGTGCGAACTGTTTCAACATGGCTTTCGTGCTGCCCTTCGCAGGGTATTACATCTATAAGGCCATCAGTTTCAATTCGGCTCCCGACTCTCCGAGAAAAGTTATTGCTGCTGCGATTGCCGGTTATCTGGCCATTAATATTGCTGCCGCATGCGCCGGGTTTGAATTCGGCATTCAACCACTGCTCTATCACGAGGTGAGCGGCCATGCCTTGTATTGCCCATATGATTTAAATGTCGCCCTGCCCGCCATGCTCGGAGGACATCTGCTGGTTTTTGGATGGGTGGAGGCGCTGGTGACCGCTCTTGTGCTAAAATACCTGCAGAAACAAGCCCCGGAACTTCTTTATGACGGGAGGACATAACCATGAAGATACTTACTAAATTATGGATAGGGCTCGGTGTGCTGATTATTCTTTCCCCCATTGGAATTATCTTGCCGGAACATTTTAAAGCAGGCTCCGCCTGGGGGGAGTGGGGAGCTGATGAGATGCAAAAGCTGGTCGGGTATATTCCTCAGGGTCTGAAAAAGTTGTCAGACCTTTGGAATGCCCCCATGCCCGATTATGCCTTCAAGGGTTGGGAAGAGAAGGGATTGCAATATCTGAGTTTTGCTTATATAGTATCCGCAATCGTGGGTATCGGGATAATTATCCTTGTCGTTTTCGGGATAGGAAAGTTGTTAGCAAGGAAAGATGATTAGATTCAATGGCCGGATATGACAGTTTTATAGAGCGCTCAATCACGGGCGCTCTTTCTTTTTTGAAAGAATCCGTTTTCGCCGAGGAATATGCGTCGAAGCCGGGCTTTTTGCAATCGTTGGATCCCCGGATCAAGGTCATCACAATTTTCCTGCTTATTATTGCTACGATATTAACAAGAAGTATCGCCGTTTCCTGTGTGCTGTATACTTTATGCCTGATTCTCGCCTATTTCTCCCAAGTGAAAATCAGTTTCTTCCTGAAGAGGACATGGATATTCATCCCTCTTTTTTCCCTCTTTATTGCCATTCCGGCGCTTTTCAGTATTTTCAGCCCCGGTGAAGCTCTTTTTAGTGTGAACTTGATTGGTTATAAGCTGAGCATTACGCGCCAGGGGATATTGGGAGCCACTCTATTTGTCATCCGCGTCACCGCGTCGGTTTCGTTTGCCGTTCTCCTTAGCTTGACGACACGACACTTTGATTTACTGAAGGTATTGCGTATTTTTGGCATACCCCAGGTTTTTGTGATGACCCTAGGCATGTGTTACCGCTATATCTATCTTTTTCTGGAAGTGGCGGGAAATACGTATCTCGCCATTAAGAGCCGCGTGGGAACGAGAGTGCCGTATAAAAGAGGCCAGCATATGGTGGCGTGGAATATGGCTTCGCTCTGGCTCAGATCTTATCATCTCAACGAAGCCGTATATCAGGCCATGCTTTCCCGGGGATATACAGGCGAACCCGCCGTATTGGAAAACTCTAAGACAAGATGTGTTGACTGGGTGTGCTTGTTTATAACAAGTCTGTTTTTTATTGCCTTAATCTGCTTTAATGGAGTTATCAAGTGAATAGAGTAATCTTTGAATTAAGAGATGTTTATTATTCTTATCTTGGAAAGTTTCCTGCATTGTGTGGGATAGATATTACCATAGAAGAAGGTCATAAAATTGCCGTTATCGGCGCTAACGGTTCAGGTAAATCGACGCTTCTGCATATCCTAGATGGACTTTTCTTTGCGGATCAGGGGAGCGTCAGTTTCCTCGGGAAGAATTTAGCGGAAAATGATTTTCAAGATGAAACCTTCTCTCGGAATTTCCGGCGCATGGTCGGTCTGGTATTTCAGAATCCGGATGTCCAACTGTTCTGCCCAACGGTGAAAGATGATATCGTTTTCGGCCCCCTGCACCTGGGAATGGGTAAGATAGAAATCAGTCAGCGCCTTGAAGAACTGGTGGGTCGCCTGAATATAGAAGCCCTGCTGGAGAGATCGCCTCACCAACTGAGCATCGGAGAAAAACGGAAAGTTGCCATTGCCTCGTCCCTGATCATTGATCCGGAAATTCTGCTCTTGGATGAGCCGACTGCCGGCCTTGATCCGGCAACGACCCGCCATATCATCGATCTATTAAACGAGGCACATGGAGCCGGGAAGACCATTATCACCTCAAGTCACGACCTGCATGTTGTTGAAGAAATATCCGATAGTATTTATGTTTTTAATCATGACAAAAAAATAGTGAGATCGGGACCGACGGATGTTATATTAAATGATACGGAGTTGCTTCAGAAAAACAACCTTGTTCATATCCACAGCCATCGACATAAGGATAAGGTACACGTTCATCCCCACATTCACCAAGATCACCATCTGGAAGATACGGCGCATCAGATGCCGGATGATCTTCCTAAATGAGAAAAAACTAAAAAGTGGTGGATGACGGTCCGAAAGACCCACAAAAGATTTCACTTCAGAGATGCTGAATATGCCATCGGTCTCTCGCAAATTTTAGAAAATTGAAGAAGGCATCAGATAATGCCCTTTAATTATCAGGACAAATCTTTTCCTTTAGTCGCCATCATAAACCCTGCGTGCTTCACGCTCTTTACGGATTTTAATTTCTGATAGAGCTCTTCAATTTCCTTCGATTTGCCTTTGGTCACAATAATTTCAAAACAATTATGATGATCGAGGTGAATATGTTGTGTCGAAAGGATACAGTTATGATAATCATGCTGAATATCAAGCACTTTAGTGACCAGTTCCCTTGTATGGTGATCATAAACCAACGTTATCGCACCGGTTACTTCCTTATTTTCCGTCCATTCTTTTTTGACCAGTTCTTCACGAATCATGTCGCGCAGAGCTTCGGAACGGTTAGTGTATTTATTTTTCTTGATATGACGGTCAAATTTAACCAGCAAATCTTCTTCCAGTGAAACTCCGAATCGAATAAGTTTGGACATAATGTTTCCTCCCTTTCCAGAAAGAGTGTGTTATGAAAATACAAATAACAACATTCAATAGTCAAGAAAATTTCGCTTCTCGTTGGGGGTTCGAATCAAATCCTTTTCCGATACTTTGGTGTACATACCAAATGATATTTCGTGTCATACAACGCATGGGGTGTTCTCTTGAGTCCCCTGCTTTAAACATAACATATTATGTTTTTATAAGTTATCGTATGGTATAAAATACGGTGGATCGCTAAGGTAAATGGGAATAGTAAATCTATATTTCAACTGATGCCTCAGAGTATGTTTAATAGAGTAGATCATCTTCTAAGAGGCTTTTTTCAATAACTCGTACGGTAAGTTATTTATTTTGCATCTTATACAGTCTCAACTGGGCTTCCTCGTGTCCTTGCGCAGCCGCCTCACCATACCACACTGCAGCCGAATCAGGATCCGGTCGGACACCTCTACCTTCTTCTAATATCAAACCAAAATTGAACTGTGCATCTGCAAGTCCTTGTTCAGCAGCTTTTAAAAACCATCTTGCAGCCTCGGCATAATCTTGCAGTCCGCTACTATATATCAAGCCCAGTCTATACTGAGCATAAGCATGACCTTGTTCAGCCGCCTTGAGAAACCACTTGTTGGTCTTAGCATAATCCAGCGGAACACCACCTTCACCATTCTGGTATATCAAACCCAGATTATACTGGGCACCAGCATGACCCCGTTCAGCTGCCTTAAGATAACACTTCACGGCCATTGTATAATCCTGTTTCACACCTTTGCCATTCTGGTACATCAAACCAAGATTATACTGGGCACCAGCATGACCCTGATCAGCTGCCTTACGAAACCATTTGATAGCCTCAGCATGGTCCTGTGGAACGCCTAAACCGTCTTGGTATATTACACCCAGATTATTCTGGGCATCAGCATGATCCTGTTCAGCCGCCTTGCGAAACCATTTGATGGCTTCAGCATTGTCTTGCGGAACTCTTTTACCGTTCCGGTACATTAAACCCAGATTATTCTGAGCATCAGCATGGCCCTTTTCAGCCGACTTGAGATACCATTTGATGGCCTCAGCTTCGTCCTGTGGAACGCCTTCAACATTCTGGTACCTACCCAGATTATTCTGGGCATCAGCATGACCCTGTTCAGCTGCCTTGCGAAACCATTTGATGGCCTCAGCTTCGTCCTGCTGAACGCCTTCACCATTCTGGTATATCAAACCCAGCCGGTTTTGGGCAGCAGCATCACCTGTCTCTGCTAACGTCCTGTATAACTTAATTTCTGCGTCATTGCTCATTTTAAAATCACATTCTTATCCCGTACAGCCATAGCTGCACTTGGTTTGCGTACTTCTGACGAAATGATGGAGATTTACTGAATGCCTCTTCTATCATGTCATCAGCCTCAAGAAAACGGCTATAATTTTTGGCCTTCTTGATTGCCAATCGTGCTAGACGCTGGCCTGCCTCTTACAATCTCAACTCTCAATTTACCACATGGTCCCTTTATGTTTACTGTCACCATACAATAATTTTCATGTTGCGAGAAAAATCAAAAAAAATTTTACATGGCTTTTTTATATCACAATTGTCGTTTTATATCCACAATGAAAATCAGGGATTGTAGTATGCGCATTACAGCAAAAATGGGCGCATTATATATAGATGAACGGGAAATAGGCTGTCAAGACTTTGCATTTTTCAAGCCTAAATCAATGAATTTGCAGGGATGGTCGTGGTATGGAATTGTATTTAGTATACTTAACCCCACCTGCATGAAATTTTCTTTTTCTCTTGACATAATTCCTCCGTCCTTCTATCGTTACTGCCATCGGATTTCTCATATAGAGTAAAATGACGAACAGCCGCGCCTCGGTGCGGTTTTAGGTATAGAGAGGATGAGCATGTGCGATAGAAACGTCGAAAATATCTCCAAAAACACTGTCGGGGACAATAACCACAGCCGCAGAAAGTTCTTCAGTAGTAAGGGTGGTTTCTGTTTCCGGAGATTTTTGCTGATTATGCTACTGCTTCTATTGTTGCCCCTTTCCTCATCAGTGGCCGAAAACCTAACCTGCAGCAGTCTGCCTCTGCTGATGGGAAGTTTTTTGTCCAACCACTATGCAATGAAGAATATGACCGGGGAGATCAACACTCATGCTGTCGATCAGATGCTTAAAAATCTCGATCCTTCTAAAACTTTGCTGTATGCGTCCGATTTAGAAAGTCTAAGGCCAGTTCTACAAGACTTATTTACAAGCATGCAAGCGGGTGACTGTGCTTCACTCAATCCTGTTTACGATGTGCTCGTCGCACGGGCGCAAGAGAACGAGGACATTGTCAAAAAGATTCTGGACTCGGACTACCGACTCGATGAGACATTGGATCTGGACATCGACGTAAACAAGCGCCCCTATGTTAAGACGACTGAGGAAAAGTATGCGCTCCTGAGAAAGATCGTGCAATTCCAAATCGAAAACGCTCTACTGACAGACATCAACATGGCGGAAGCCAAGAAGCAGCAGATTCACCGTTACGAGCTGCAGACGAAGCGGGTAATCGAGCGTAATCCCGAAAAACTCATTACGAGCGCCGCCGAGGCCTTCGCCTTGGCCCTAGATCCGCACACAAGCTACCTGTCCACCGAAAACTTTGAGGACCTCCAGATTCAGATCCAGCTTTCTCTGGAAGGGATCGGGGCCGTTCTTAGTAGCGACAACGGCTTTACTATCATTGAGGAGTTGATACCTGGGGGAGGCGCCGAGCGCTCGGGCATGTTGAAGCCGAAGGACAAGATCATCTCCGTGGCTCAAGAAGGGGAAAAACCATTTAATATCATCGATATGGACCTACACGACGTTGTCAAGATGATCCGCGGAAAGAAAGGCACGCAGGTAACCCTGACAATCCTGCGGCAGGCGGAACGCACAAACCGCTTCAGCGTCACTATCACGCGCGACAAGGTCAACATTAAGGAGCAGGAGGCCAAAATCACCTACGAAACACGGATGGTAGATGGCAGGCGATACCGCTTCGGTGTGATCGATCTTCCTTCCTTCTACGGCGACGAGAAGGAAAACAAGTCCTGCTATAAAGACGTGAGAAACCTTCTCGCAGAGGCTCGGCGACAGCATGTCGATGGGATCGTACTGGACCTGTCACGTAACGGGGGCGGGTTGCTCGGGGAGGCGGTGCGCATTGCCGGACTTTTCATTGGCAAGGGCGGAATCGTAGCGACCAAGGACAGTCGCGAGCAGGTAACAACTTTCGTCAATGGTTCGGCTGCATCGAGAACGAAAAGCGACAAGCTCAAAACGATTACGTTTCCCGCGGAAGACCCCCATGCGGTCTATACGGGCCCCCTTGTCGTGTTAACAAGCCGACTGAGCGCATCGGCCAGCGAGATCGTGGCGGGCGCTCTCAAAGACTACCATCGCGCGGTAATAGTCGGGTCAGATCATACCTTCGGCAAGGGATCCGTGCAGGCACTGACGCCACTGCCCTGGGATCTGGGCGGCATGAAAGTCACCACGGCGCTGTACTTCCTGCCCGGAGGCAAGTCTACGCAGAAGATAGGCGTAGAGGCAGATGTGCGGCTACCTATCTTTTTCATTCTCGAAGATGTTGGTGAAACGGCGCTGGACTACCCACTTCCGGCTCAGGCAATTACGCCCTTCCTCGACGTGCCGGGAAACGCCGTGCCGCTTTGGAAACCTGTGAAGCAGCCTATGCTCGCGGAACTGGCAGCAAGGTCTCATGACCGGATTGCCAAAGACGCTAAATTCGCCGAGATCATCAAGAACAATAAAGAGGCCGCCGGAAAGAAGGGCGTTATCAGGCTCGCCGATTTGCGCAAGGAAATGGAGAAGGAAGGCGGCGGCAAGAAAAAGGAAACGCCGTCCAAGCTTAAGCAGAAAGCCAGGGACCAGTATGCACCGTTCGTGAATGAGAGCGTCAACGTTCTCCTCGATATGATTATGTTGGGTTCTGCCCATTCTGTGCCGCAAGCTCTGCACGTCGGGGTGGGTGGTATGACAGGACGTTGAACATGGCCACATATCGCCGGACACCGTTCGTTTCTAAAAAATGGATTCTCCTTCCTTAAGGAATCGTATTCAAAAAATTAGCTGCCATAGACACTTCTTGTTGTCATATATTAAATTATAATTAAGCAGTTTTTTGATTATTTCCGATTGAAATGTTGTCCAAGCAAGCAGAATTAAAAGGACAACCTTTCCGGAAGTTATGTTTTTCCTAAGCGGCGGCGGAAGTCGAACACATTGACCAACAACTCTTAATAATTACGTATTCTCAGTTCGAAATTTTCCGTATACCCCCAAACTTCTTAAAGTGAAATGTTTTGATGCATCAAACGATAACAAGATTGTTAATATCAGAACGGTAGAAAAATTACTAAGTGCCCCCTACCCGATATCGCCCAAAATGGGTATCTATCTGTATGTCTAATAACTACAGAGCTGTCTCTGAAATGTTTTCGTAATTTTTTAAACCCACTTTTTCATAGTGTTATTATCATAATATTTCTTTTTTCCTCTGAAACAAACAAATCGTCAACCGTGACTAAATCGCGCCGCTCTTGTGGAGAAGGGTGGCAATAGACTCGGCGAGGCGGCGGTATCCTTCGGCGTTGGGATGGATATAATCCGATTTGAGAGAGCTATTTGACAGTATAGAGGACAATATCTCCTCTTCGATGGGAATAAACAGCTCCTTGGCAATTTCGCGATACATGGATGGAGGTGAAAGGGATAGACCCGGAGCTGGTACTGCAATGAGCACAACAGCTACTTCTCTTTTTGGGGCTAACCGAATCATTTCTCTTATGTTGTTGGCTGCTTGCTGCTGGTTCAAACGCCGGAGTTCGTCGTTGCCGCCATGGCACAGCAACAGAAGAGCCGGTTTCTCCCGCTCCAGAACTTCCGGCAGACGTAATAATCCATCACCGGTCACTTCTCCCGGTATCCCGGCATTAACAACTCGCCGGCCAATCATTTTTTCCAAAACAGCCGGATAACTCTCCGTCGGCTCAGCCCCTGTTCCGAAAGTCAAACTGTCACCGAATGCCACAATGATCGCATCATTGGCAAGGGACGGTAATTTAGGTTGGGAAGAACAAGCCATCAAACCGACGCCGACAATTATTGCCAGCAACAAAAAGATCAGCGCATTATATTTTTTTGAGTTCATGCTGATATCGCCGATGATTAAAAGCCTTTCGTAAGGTAATTAATGAACTTTATTGCCACATTTAAAAATGGTTCCAACTTTTTGTCAAGAAAAAGCAGATCAGAGCACTTTGAAATGCTCACTATCGAATCGACACCTCTCCTTTTATAGTTGACATATTCACTTGTTATCCCTATACTCACCATGCAAAAATCCCTTCTTCAATAAAAGAGAATAAATCATGGCCATACAAGGATTATGTGCTGGTTTTGCTTTTTATGAAATATGTATCCGACCGGAACGTTTATGAAAAAATGTCCTTATTGTGCTGAAGAAATTCAGGATACAGCTGTAAAATGTCGTTACTGCGGTGAATGGCTTGAGACAAAAAGTCAAATTACTGTGGGAGACGTTGGTTATAATGCTGTATCAAATGAAAAAACCAACATTGCAAATCCTATACCGGCTGAAGCGTTTGCGCAGGCGGGCGCTCAATTCCTAGACGTTAAATTTTCAAAAACCATCAATACCTTGTTAGGAAAAAATAAAAAAAGAAGATTATTCCAAAGTAGACCACACGACAAAGCGTTTGCGCAGGCGGGCAATCAATTCAAAACAGAAATGGAAAAGAGAAAGTTTGTGGACGTTAAGACAGCCAACCGTAGCGTATTGGAAGGTATTGCACTGATTACTGGTGTTGTTATATTTTTTTTAATAATAGGCATTGTGAGCGGGCGGCTTATCAACATGATACTGGGAGTCATTGCAGTGGCAACGGGTTACGGTCTTTATCTATTTTTCCAAAAAAGATTCCAACCGAAAGACACTAAGCCACAAAAGATTAATAATTATGAAGAGTCTTCTTTTGCTCAACAAGAAAAAATACACTTAATGGCTAAAGTGACACTTGCGATTATCACTATAATAGCGGCTACATTAATCCTTTATATTTTAATCGGAATTAAATCAAATGCTTCTAATCAGGGAGAGCAAAATAAGTCAATACTGAACGAAACGCAAGAAGACTCCAATGTCCTGACCGCAGAGGGTTGGGTTAATAAGGCAAACACATTATGGACTGAGGGAAAATGTACCGACCCCAAAAAGGCTATCGAGTATCTGACCAACGCTATTAAACTAAAACTGAATTATGCTGATGCCTACTACAGACGGGGGGCTGCATACAATGATCTTGGCCAATTTCAGCAGTCCATTGAGGACTATAACGAAGCAATCCGTCTAAAACCGGATTATGTTGATGCTTACAACGACAGGGGGATTGCTTATTTATTGCAGGGTAACAAAGAACTGGGCTTGGGTTGCAGTGATGCACAAAAAGCGTGTGCAGCATTAAGAGACTGCGAATTGTTAGAGAGGGCTAAAGGCAAGGGATGGTGCCGTTGATTCGGTTTTTAAAAAAATGAATAGTGCTATTATGATAATAATCAGCTCACGTGTTACCTTTAGGTTATCGGAAAAAGCATACTTCGAATATTAATTATTGAGAGGAAAGATGATGAAAGCAAAGAATGTTCAGAGTATTATTTGTTTAGTAATTTTTTCCCTATTTGCTAATCAGGCATGGGCAGCAGACTGGATATATTTTGATACAACTGCTGTTGGAGATATGTATTATGATAAAAGTAGCATTAAAAAGGTAAATAAAAGCATTATTTCTGTATGGAATAAAGATATATTAAGCGAAGAAGCAAAAACAAAGTATTTTTCAATTCTCAAAGGAATACATAAAGCACCCGACAATCCTTCCATGTTAAGTTATTATA
>JBEKRZ010000020.1:0-48594 GCA_049517435.1 Smithella sp.
ACAAAATAAATGTGAGAAGACATTGGAGTTGAGAAAAATAAACGACGAATGGAAAATATATAGGGAAATAATTAACAAATAATTAGAAATTGTAAACCAATCTGTTTAAAATGAAAGGCAGGGTCAGCAATAGCTCTGCCTTTCATTTATGAATACTTCAACCAGTAATCCTCAATTCTGGAAACTGCCCTCTACTGAAACTTTGTAGGTGAAGTCAATAAATCCGCTGGCTCGGAAATCGGAATCTTATTTCTTTCTTCCTGTTATCCTCAAATCGTCAATCTTAATAAAGATGCTAGACTTCAATCAGTAATAAATACCATTCACACTTGACAAAATCACAATGCTCTCCTAACATTTTATTACCAAGATTCACTTGACACAGAAAATCTTTCTTCATATATTTTCAATATGAACAAATCCTATAAATAATTGCGGATATATATTCTGTTGCTTGATTGAGCTGATTAATTGTAAGTTTTACATTTGCTTTCGGAGTTAATAAAGGTAAGTGGTGGTAGGTTGCCATTATATGACTGAGAATATCCGGAAAAATAGAGTAAAACAATTTAGAGAAGCTATTCCCCTTAGTGTGTCATAATTATCCCGCAACGCTGGATTAACTCCACAAACAATAGCCAAAATGGAAAAAGGGCTGCCTACAAGAAAAAATTCCGAGTTAAAAATTGCAAAAGCATTGCAAAAGCAATATGAAGAATTATTTTTTAAGTGCATATAGATTTACATATCAACATGTAATTTATCGAATGTGTTGCAAAAGGGATAAGGAGAACTTGTTAACTATATCTGGACAAAATAGACCTTCTGGAAATCATCAAAAAACTACTAAAGACTGAATCTGATCTGGATTTTTTATTAAAATTGTCGGAAAGTGATTTGGAAACACTGGTGGTGTGCATAAGAGAAAGGTTTGATCAATTGGGAAAACAACCATCATAAATCTTTCGTATAAGGAGTTTGGTATGAATAAATCGGATTTAATTTTTAAATTAGCAGAAAAACACAATCTTACCGAGAAGAACGCAACACAAATAGTTGATCTTGTCTTTGATGGTTTTACAAATACCCTCAAAAATGGCGGCAGAATTGAAATCCGTGGATTCGGTAGCTTCTCTGTTCGGGAATATGGTGCTTATACCGGAAGAAATCCTAAGAACGGGGAACATGTAGAGGTAAAACCGAAAAGATTACCGTTTTTTAAGGTGGGAAAGGATTTGAAGAAGATGGTGGATGGTTGATATAAAGTGTTGGGATTGATATTGATAACTTCCTGTAATACTCAAACTTTTAATTTAGATAAATATACAACATTTCAATCGGTAATAAACACAATCCACATTCGACAAAATCGATCCCACACGTTTTTGACAAATATATCCTTGACATACAAAAATACCTTTCTTATAGTTCAAACATGAATAAGTAGGGTTTGAACGGAAGAGTAAAAACCGGCATTCTAAAAAGGAGAAATGGATGGACGAAAGAAGAGGAACGCCAAGACTAAAGGAGGAGAATAAGGTTACGATAACAGTCATCTCCGGAGAAGAAAATCTTTCTAAAAAAAAAATCACCTGGTACCTCAGCAAGAATATTTCTAAGTCCGGCATCAGAATTCAGACAAACATATTTTTGCCCGTCAATACTCAACTCAAGATAGAAATTACGTTAAAGAATCCACCTCAAATGATAACTGCCTTCGCAAAAGTAATATGGATAAAAAGAATTTCTACGAATGATTTTTGTCAGGCCGGTTTGAAATTCTTCAATACATCAAACGAAATGATCCAGCAACTGGACGATTATATCTCGTTGAAACTATAGTTTGAAAGTCTTAACCCCACTTGTCTAAAATGTCTTACTTCCTGTAATCATTAATATTCAAATTCTGAATTTTGTGCTAGATTCCAATCAGTAATTGTTAAACAATACTATAGCAGATAGAAGAATAATCGTAGAAGGAATGTGAAAAAATGGATTCTACATACGAAATAAGAGATAACTGTCTATTCTTGAAGTTGACGGGTCGTTTTGAAGTACCTCGTTCAAAAAAAATAGTTTATACGGCACTTGAAGAGTTACTTATTCATAATTTGAATAAGGTTTTTATTGATGTTACGGAAGTAAAGGGACTTGATGAAGCAAAAGACTCTATTATTAAGATGTTTGTTTTATCTCCTTTGATAAGTCGGGTTCTTCCCAAAGGAACAAAGACATCTTTTTGGGGAACAGAAAAACAAGTCAGTAAATATAGTTTTTTTGAAGATGTGGTGACCCGTTTGGGATATTCTGTCAAGGTAACTACAAAACCTGAAGAAGGTTTGGAATGGTTGGGTGTATTTTCAGAAGTAAAATCATAGAAGACATATAACTTCCTCATTGCACATTTCTATCAGTAATTCACAACGTCAGTATTTTTCAAAGTCGTTTGTAGGTGTAACAAATAATCCAACCAATCAGAAATCCATTGACGCCTACCATCGCCATCGCAAATCAAATAATTTTATATATCTAAAAATTACATACAGAAAAAATATTTCTTTTTTTATTTCCTGTATAAAAACTTTTTATCATTATTATTACAAAATAATAACCGCCTGAAATTCCGGTCGTACCTCAGCAAGCAACGGCGAATCTGTAGTGTATCATGACTTGAGTGTTCCATTTGTAGGGGAGCTCATTTTATACTTTATAGGGGATAGGCTGGCTTGTATTTTATACTATTTGCGACAATTTTATATCCACACCTACCATCGTAGTACGATCGCGCTACATCAATAGTAAAAGGAATTTTATCTGATTAAGTAAATATGGGAATTTTTAACCAAGTGAAATTTTATATGGACATAGAATAAACTCATAAAACTCAGTGTCTCAAAGTATCCATAATTATATATATTTATATCCATGAGCATGCCATGAGTTATTGTTAAAACTCATGAAAACTCTTGACTATAATTACCAGATTTCATGGTAGATTTGACTTTATGAGTTTCATGAGTTTTTTGACACATCTAAATATTTTAAAGATTAATTCTAATATATTAGATGATAACACCTACAAAGAAACAATTGTCAGGTTTAAAATAATTGAGGATTACTGATTGAAAGAGAGTAATGTCACAAATTATCTGTAGTACTTCTTTTTACTTGCTCTTAAGCCATTCTCTTGCAGCGTCTATATCGGTAAAAAATTTAAATGACATACCAATATTTAATGTTGTAGTCTCAAGAAAAGATTTAAGGTCAGCATTCACTGCTGTATCTACAATTGCAGTATTAATTTTTGGTCTATCGGGAGGAAAACTTCTGGCAAAATAATATATTTCTGTAACGCTGTGATGTCCCTTAATCTTTCGGATATCTATTAACTCGCTTTTTATATTCACCGACTTTTCAATAGCAACGACTTTGTTCTTTATTTGTTCTAGGGAGCCACTTCTAAATTCCCCAGTCAATATGATTTCAAGAATTCCTTCATTCACAAATGACGAGATTTGATAATCTGCTTTTGTTGTCACTTAGGGGTTCCTTTATATTGTCTAATGATTAAACTTTTCCGATTGAGGCAACGTACAGGATTTAAGCAGAAAATAAATAATTGATGGTTTATGTTACCATAAAAACATATATTGTCAATATGCGAATTGGTGTATCAATTTTTAGATTATTAAATAAAAACAGATAAAGAATACTATTTGAAAGAAAGTATATACGTGAAAAATACTGAATGCTCACTTACCGGAAGTAAGTGATTATTTCTTCACCTACAAAGCTTCAGTAATAATCAGTTGTCAGAATTGAGGATTACTATTTGAACTATTCATGATGTTATGATTCAGGACAAATCCTGTCTCTACCGTTCTTCTTTGCCTGGTACATGAGCTGGTCTACCCGGTTAACAAATGCTTTCATATCTTCCTTCGGCTTGTACTGCGCCAGACCTATGCTCACTGTCATATAGACCTCTTTACCCAACGCCGGGGGAAAAGCCTCTTTCCTTAATTCCATTTGTATTCTTTTTGCCGTTACCATTCCTTCTTCGCTTGTGGTCATCGGCAGCATGATCGTAAATTCCTCGCCACCATAACGATAGGCGGAATCAGTCTCACGCAGGCATCGTTTGATAATCTGACCGAGTTTCGATAACACATAGTCCCCTTCAACATGGCCGTATGTGTCGTTGAATATCTTGAATTTGTCGAGATCCAGCATCATAATGGTCAAAGGCTGTTCATAACGGTTTGACCGTTCTATTTCTCTTTCAAGCTGAGCGTAAAAATGCCTGGAATTGTAAAGCTGCGTGAGGTCGTCTATTATGCTTAGTTCCAAGTATCTCTGTTCGCTTTTACGTAGTGCCTCCTCCGCCAGTTTGCGCTCGGTGATTTCATGTGCAACAACATCGGCTCCTGCAAGACCTTTTGAATCGTAAATATTCTTACAATTTAATTTTAGCCATCTTCGCTTCCCATTTTTATCTACAAACTCATATTCGGGATCTTCCGGTACTTTATCACCTATCGCCATTTTGTTGAGGCGCTCTAAAAATAATATTTGGCTCTCTTTGGTTAGTAAATCGCATGGGCTTATTGAAGTGACTTCTTCTTGACTACATCCAAAATATTCACAAATTAAATCATTCGCTTTTAAAAACTTGCCCGTTCTAAAGTCAATTTTGTATATTGCAGCAGGTGCGTTATCGAAAAGTAGCCTATAATTTAATTCACTCTGCCGTAGCATATCCTCAATCTGCTTGCCCTCGGTGATGTCGACCGCTGTACCCTGAGCACCGACAACTACTCCATCTTTATAAATTCTTGAAAAGGAAAAATCAAAAAACAACTTTTTTCCCGATTTCGCTGTCACTGGCAATTGAACATGTTTGATCTTTTCCCCCTCCATACCTTTCTGTAATTTTTCCATAGTGCTTTGATGAGCTTCTTCAGGGATAAAATTCAAGATGTTCCTGTCGATCGTTTCTTCGTTCTCATAGCCGAGTATTTCCTTTGTTCTTTTGCTTATAAAGGTGATCTTACCTTCCAGGTCAATAATGATGAAAATGATATCGGGTATATTTTCTATCAAATTTCTATACTTGTATTCCGATTCGCGTAACGATTCCTCGACCTGCTTGTGCTCTGATTCATATTGACTTAGTTCCGCTATTCGCTTTCTTAGGGAAACCAGTTCCTGAATCAGGTCATGCTTTGTTTTGGATTGATCGTTCATTGGGTTTTTATCCGTATAATTAAATGATCTATGAGGTTAAAAAATAAAACAATTACTTTCATGATCACTCGATGATTCTTAATCATTGCCATATGAAGTTATTTATTAAGTAATATTATACTCATGTATTTATACCGTGTCCAGCGGAATAACCGATTCTAATTGCCTCAAATAAAATGTTACCGAATATTTTTTAAAAGAGAAAAATACGCAGCCTTATTTATTACGGATTGAAAGATAGAATACTCAACAAGCATAACGATTTGTTTCTTACAGGAAGGAAGAAATAAAAATCCGATTTTTGAATCGGCAGAATTGTTGACTTCACCTACTAACAAACAATGTGTCCTTGTCAACTGACTTGTAGATTAGCAAAAGAAAGTCACAGGACGGCGTCTCTTAACGCTATTTAACCGAGGTTATGCCCCCCGTTGTGGTCAAAGTCGATCTTCCAAAAGAGAACTGATACGTCTGGCCGTTGATATTCTGTTCTTGGCTAATCGGCTCTGTGGTCCTTGTTACCGATGGTGAAGAACCGATTTTCGTGTTGAGGTTTTCTCTTTCTCTTGCCTGCAATATTTCCGGGTTGTCCTCGTCTTTTTGAATGGCGACACTCTGGACTTTGACGGACGTCCCTGTCACGGAGGCATTTATCTGGGCTAGATCCGCGTCATCGACCTTCTTCTTATCTGCAAAGGCCGGGGAGACGAGGACCGCTCCAAACAGGAGGACAGCGCAAACAATCGATGGACCGTTGTATCCTTTCATTTCAGCTTCCTTTTGATATTTAAGAAAATACTTCCTACATTTGCCGATGAAGTATCAACCGTGTTTATAATAGGATAATCAGGCTTGTATGTCAACACTAAACTGAACACAAAATGTGGAGTGTGGTGTCGATGTTTGTCGGATGCGAATTGTGTTTATTACGGATTGAAGTCTTGCATCTTTGTGAGGGGTAAAGATTCCTTGGTTTTATTTTCCAACCGCGGATTCTTTTCTCTTTTTTTAATAACCAAGCTGGATAATACAATCAAGGAAATCAGTATCAATACGGTTATTGTAATTTTTGTACCTTTATTTCCGAATTTCGGCAGAATAACGCAAGGCAGCAACCACAAGTAAACCGTTATGTGAAGAATACCGATAAATACTATTCTCAAGATTTTTTTCATAACTTGAACTTTTTCTTTCGCGTCTAAAGGAATCTATTAAACATGTCTAATGGATTTGACATGCCGAATACCTGTACCACATATTAATCTAGAATCCAGCTTTTTTCTGTTTATTACTGATTGAAAGCAAGCACACCTGATAAGGATAACTATTTGTTTCTTTCAGGAAGTAAGAAATAACTTTATTTCAAATCCGGTGTGGAGCGCCAGAAGTCGGAAGGTTAAAGAAGGTTAAAGAAAGGTTAAAGAATTTTATTCGATAAAAATAGAAATTTACGAATTTTTCTGGCGGAGAGAGCGGGAATCGAACCCGCGGTACACCTTTGTGGGCATACACACGATTTCCAGTCGTGCTCCTTCGGCCGCTCGGACATCTCTCCCAGAAAAACAATATTTTTTTATCATAATAGACGTAATGCGTTACGTCTCGGTATCTATCTATGGCGGAGAGAGGGGGATTCGAACCCCCGTGGGAGCTTGTGACCCCCAAATCGATTTCGAGTCGATCCCGTTACGACCACTTCGGTACCTCTCCGCACCGTATTAATCGTTCGAATCGGCTTTTATCCTCTTTTGCTGAAAAAATCTACTCAAAATTTCCCCGCATTCTTCCCGCAATATTCCTTCCGTTATTTCCACCTGATGATTCAATCTTTCATCAATCAAAATATTATATAAGGAACCCACCGCGCCGCATTTCGGATCACGCGCCCCGAAAATTACACGTGCCAGCCGCGCCTGAACAATCGCTCCTGCGCACATAACACAGGGCTCCAGCGTAACATAAAGCTCCGCACCGGTAAGCCGGTAATTGCCTATTTTTTCTCCTGCCTGCCTTAAAGCCAGCATCTCCGCATGCGCCGAAGGGTCATTTCTTGTAATGGGCGAGTTATGCGCCCGCGCTAAAGTATTGCCTTCGAGCACCAAAACCGCTCCCACGGGAACTTCCCCGAGGCTGAACGCTTCCTGCGCTTCTTCCAGCGCTATTTTCATAAAATCAATATCTGTCTGCATTTTTATTTGATGAAAACTTTCCTTTTTAAACAAGGAGAATAATTATAGTGATGCGGCCAGAAAGGCGGCGCCTATCGCTCCGTTGACCTGGGCATAAGGCGATACTTCTATTTTCATCCCCAGCTTCTTTTCGAGGGCATGGACAACTCCGATATTGCGGGCAACTCCTCCTGTTATCATGACCGGTTCTTTTATTCCGACACGGCCGATCATGGATGAAACCCTGGCGGCAATAGATTCGTGGATTCCGGCAATAATATCCTGCCGCTGTTCTCCCTTGGCAATAAGGGAAATTACTTCTGATTCCGCAAATACCGTGCAAAGACTGCTTATTTTGGAGGGCTGTTTTGATTTTATGGACATGGCTCCGAAGTCATCCAGATTGACTTCCAGTGCGCGGGCCATAACTTCCAGAAAGCGCCCTGTTCCGGCGGCGCATTTATCATTCATGACAAAGTTTTTCACCTTGCCTTTATCGTCGAGGAGAATGGCTTTGCTGTCCTGCCCGCCGATATCGATGATAGATCGGATATGCGGATTCAGAAAATGAGCCCCGGCGGCGTGACACATGATTTCCGTATAGGATTTATCGGCAAATTTTACGCTGTTGCGGCCGTATCCCGTGGAGACAATTTTTGCTATGTTAGTTTTGCCAAGCCCCGCCTCACTTAAGACTTCTTCATAAACCTTAAGGCCTGCGGCCTCTGCGTTGTATCCGGTAAAAATAACCTTCGCGGTGAGAAGTTTGCCGTCCTCAAAAATGGCTGCCTTCGCCGTAATGGAACCTATATCAATACCTGCTGTATGCATTTTCTCCTGTTTTTTTTGTTCAACTTTTTACGATCTATTTTTTAGAGGTCTCTTTTCTCTCTTTAATGATCTCCATAAATGCATCTATTCTCGTCGATATCTGGCTTTCGGAAAAGCTCCTTTCATCGGTCATATCGGCTTCGATCATCAGGCACGGTATGCCTCTTTCCTTCTCGACGATTTTTTGAATATCAAGCTGGCCGAAAGAATACGGTTTGCAGCTCCGGTTTGAGTGCAGGACAAGCCCATCCACGTCATATTTATCAATCATGGCGATAACCATTTTAGCCATTTCGTCAACGCCGATATTCAGGTAAATTCTGGTGTAAACCTCCGCCAGAGAATCGAGAGGAGTTTTATCGTTAACATACTTCAATGTGTTGCACCACGCCGAGGTATAGGTATCAGCAACGAGGCAGGCATTGTGCGAAGCAAATTTCCGGGAAAGCCATTTCATGCGATGCCAGATCGGAATATTATCCCAAAGCAGACGGTATTTTTCATTAGGAACAGCGCCGATACCGTGCGCCACGCGATCTTTCATCGTCGCCAGCAGTGCCGTGTAATAGTCAACAACTTCCGGTGTGCCTCTCAGTGTGACAATCAACGCCATATGGAAAAAAGCATCAAAAGCCGTCATGGGCGAAGGCTTGTTTGTGGTTGTGTCCAGGATTTCCTGCCAGAGAACCTGTGTCTGAAAGGAACGAAGCAATATTTCGTTCAGGCGGTCATAATCAAATTTTCTTTTACAGACATCCTCAAGAAAAGCGATATACTCATCAATCTGGCTGCGGACATATTTAGCTGCCTCTTGCGTATATTCTGTATGACAAAAGGGCGTATCGAGAATAAACAGGGGCACATTGAAATACCGCGCCTGAATTTCATACCATTTGAGAACCGTCCCGCAAATATTGTTACAGCAAACGAGCATGTCCGGTTTGGGCAAACCTTGGAGAGGGCCGCCATTAATGGTCGCGCAGGCAATATCGGCACGGGCATAGGAGCATAGATCGCTGGAGTATCCCATAACTTCCGCCTTCTCGCAAAGCCCTCCGCCCATTTTGGAAGCCCCGATCATGGCGCCATAATTTTCCGGATACACAGGGATGATGCCCATAGCAATCAACGGTTCCACCGGGCCGCCGCTGGTTATCCATGCCACTTTTTTACCCGTCAGTCTGGCCGATTTGGCTTCGCTGTAATAAACTATCATCATGTCTTTCATCGTCTTCGTTTTTTTGAAACGAAGAGTAAATTTTTTGAATTTACCGAATGAAAAGATCAAAATTGTTTTCAGAAATTCCAATATCTGTTTTTTCATTTTATATCCTTGATCCTGTCACGGAAGTTCGTCTTTATAAAATCTGAATGAATGTTTCAAAACGTGTCTGCAACTGCCCCTCGGCGGGAAGCTGTTCTTCCATATCCAGCAGCATGCATGGAATATTTTCACGATCCAGCATTTCTTTTATGTAGGGATAATCGAAGGCATGGGGGTCGCAGAATTTAAGCAGAATAAACACGACTCCGTCGGCCTTGCTTTCTCTGATTGTCCGAACGATATTTTCGCCACGATCCGTTAGTCCCGCATGCTTCGCCGGGCAGATGGGCCGGTCAAGATATCTTTGCGCTATTGCCTCCATTGGAGGAGCTTTTTCATCCAGGACACCTTCAAAGTATCTCGATCCCGTGCAGAGATCATCCCAAACGACAACACCTCCGGCCTTTTCGATGATATCGTAAATGTCGGGATGGCTGCATACACTGCCGGCAAGGAAAAGCCGTTTGTTGCGTGATATTATTTTACGACATGAATCATTTTCCGTTTGTTCTACAATTTTCTCAAGTTTTTTCAGAAAAGTTTGTCTATCCATAATCATGGCCGCCTTGATAATGTTATGAAGATTTCGGCCACTGATAATTTCCGGATTTTTGGCGCGCAGAGCGTAAAGCCGCCTCATGAGCGCCCGAATCTGATTATATGTTTTTATGGAGTCAGAGAGCATTGCGTCTGTGATTTTAACACCCAGGGCGCTCTCCAAATCTTTTTTAAATTTTTCCAGAACATCAATCATATATTGCCTGGCGCTGGCGGTATTGAGCTTCACCGGCAAAACTAAATCGATATGAAACTGATGGGCAACGTTAATCCGCCAGATATCAGAGAGTCTCTGGAAGGAATCGCATGTGTGCGGAAAAACGGCACCATCAAGAAAAGCCAGCCTACCGGAAAGCCCTTCCTCCAGTATGCCGCGAACGAGAGAACAACAGTACGATTGCAGGTTGGCGTCGGCCAGATGAATCCCTTCATTTGCGCCGAAAAGCCGGAAAGGAAGCGCCCCCGCGGCGCAAATAATTTCTTCCGGAGTGTAGGAGCAGGTATAACCAACAATTTTTTTGCCTGTTTCTTCCTTATACTTACGGCAATAGACATAAGGATCGGCGGCAATATTTTTAATTTCTATTATTTCTTCCATTGTGAGTACCCCTTGTAAATTCCATTTGATCATACGATCACGGCAAAAATCAACCAATATATTCTCTAAAATTAGGTAAGTGGAGACCCCTCCGGCAGGAATCGGAAAATTCCAAGTCGCGGAATTAACAATGCGACAGTTCATTTCCTTGACACATAAGAGTTTTCTTCATATATTCGACAACCGAAAAGACAAGTTCAAAATTATAAAATCAACCAGAGAAGGCAACAATGATCAACATTGATCGCCAAGAGGCCGGAATACTCGGGAATCTTAACCTGATTCAATTTTACCGGGAGAGTCCGTTATGGAGTCTAGGTGGAATTGTTCAGGAAGAGGCGGGAGTTCTCCTGTATGCAACCGATTCAACTTTTCCCGTGATGATGAACGGAGCATTTCGTACTGACGATAGTGTTGATCCTGATATTCTTATCGGCCGGGCGGATGAGTTTTTTGTCAGACGTAATCGTGGTTACTCACTTTTTGTCCGCGATGGGATTGACGACGATATGGGTATTGCCGCGCAACGCTTGGGGCTTGCCGAGGTGCTTCGGTACCCGGAAATGATTTGCGCCCAAAGGCTGCCCGTCAAGCCTCTCCCGAACGATGTGGAAATCCGGCGTGTTGTAACCGCCGATGATGCGGCGCACTTTGTTGAGATCAATGCCTCGGCCTATACTGTTTACGGAATGCCCGCTGAGGTTGTTTATCAGGCCTTCAGTTCGGTAAAGCGAATGCTCTTGCCGCACGTGGTGGCTGTGGTTGCCTATGTGAAAGGAAAACCGGCGGCTGCGGCTTTAACATTGGCAAGCCATGGAATAGCAGGCCTTTATTGGGTGGGAACTATTGAGGCGTATCGTGGACGTGGACTGGCCAAAGCCGTTGTCCGTGAGGTTACCAATGCAGGATTCGACCTAGGTGCGCGGATAAACACGCTACAGGCCTCAATCATGGGGGAACCCATTTACAAGAAGTTGGGGTACGAGACTATTTTTTATTACCGGATATATGTACGGTCCCACCGTGAAGGATGAACCCTCATAAAGGATACTCTCTGGACTGATGAAAAAAATCAAGCTTGGCATCAGCGCCTGTTTATTGGGTGAAAAAGTCCGCTATGACGGCGGACATAAGCTGGATACTTTTATTAAAGATGCTCTGGGAAAATATGCGGAATATGTACCGGTTTGTCCTGAAGTTGAATGTGGTCTCGGCGTCCCCAGAAAATCCATGCGCCTGGAAGGCAAACCGGATTCACCCCGCTTAATCATAACTGAGATCAGACAGGATATGACCAGACGAATGGTGAATTGGTCGCAAAAACGTGCGATCCAACTGGAGAACGAAGGCATTCGCGGTTTTATTTTTAAAAGCAATTCGCCCAGCTGCGGAATAAAAAAAGTTAAAGTTTATAATGAAAAATGTCTGTCTGTTGAAGCGGGCGTAGGAATATTCGCAAGAATCTTCATGGAGCATTTTCCTTTACTGCCGGTGCAAGATGAAGAAAGCATTCATGATTCAAGCTTGCGGAAAAATTTTATTGAAAGAATATTCGCGTTTGCGAAATCATCTGTAAAGTAAGATAAATTTCATCTTGACATCTATTTATTCACTGTGTTACGAATTCGCTAACTTGAAGAATAAGTGAGCTGAAAAATGTTGAAAGTCGTTTCCAAAAATAACTGGTGGTGGCAGATTTTAAATGTCTGCCCATAAGCTCAAATAAAAAAGAGTGTGGGCAGGGAAGCCCCTTCCCATGACTCCGTAAAAATATAACGCCATGGGAATAATAATCCCGTGGCTTTTTTTTAATGAGACTCGCTGAAAACGAGCGAAGTGAAGTTTGAAGCGCTAGTCGAATTATCCTATCCGCTGCGGCGGATAGGGATATACCGCAAAACGGAGGATGTAATAACCTATTTATAGGGTTTATACCCGTGATTCGTAAAATACTTATTTAAGGAGAAAAAATATGGAACAGGTAAAAGTAGTACTGCAAGACCGTGAAATACCTAAAAAGTGGTATAACATCGTGGCGGATTTGCCTACACCGATGAAACCGCCACTGCATCCCGGTACCGGAAAACCGGTAACTCCTAAAGATCTGGCTGCAATCTTTCCAATGAACATTATAGCGCAGGAAGCTTCCGCCAAGCGCTGGATAAAAATTCCGGAAGAAGTTCTGCAAAAATATTTGCTCTGGCGGCCGTCTCCTCTTTACCGTGCTTATAATTTTGAAAAACTGCTCAATTGTCCCGTTAAAATTTATTACAAAAATGAAGGTGTCAGTCCCGCAGGTTCACACAAACCCAACGCCGCTGTTCCGATGGCATATTTTAATAAAATGGCCGGAACAAAAAGAATGGTTACGGAAACCGGCGCCGGTCAGTGGGGTAGCGCGTTGTCAATGGCGACCCAGATGTTCGGACTGGGGTGTCGCGTTTACATGGTCAAGATAAGCTATGAACAAAAACCATACCGGCGTTTGATGATGAATACCTGGGGCGCGGAATGCATTCCCAGCCCGAGTAATTTAACGCAGGCTGGCAGAAATGTCCTGGCGGAGCATCCTGATTCTCCCGGTTCTCTGGGAATTGCCATCAGCGAAGCGATTGAAGAAGCCGTGACGACTCCAGGTTCGCGATACGGTTTAGGAAGTGTCTTGAATCATGTATTGCTCTATCAGACAATAATCGGTCTGGAAGCTCAAAAACAAATGCAGAAAATCGGAGTATATCCCGATGTGGTTATGGGCTGCTGCGGCGGCGGCAGTAACTTTGCAGGTATCGCTCTTCCTTATGTCTGTGACAAGATTCACGGTAAAGATGTGAAGATAGTTGGCGCCGAACCATCTTCCTGCCCCAGTATGACCAAAGGGCCCTTTGCCTATGACTTTGGTGATCTGGCAAAAACTACTCCATTGCTTCCTATGTACACTCTGGGTCATGATTATGTCCCTGCGCCCATTCACGCGGGCGGCTTACGCTACCACGGTATGGCACCGATCGTCAGCCACTTAGTACATGAAAAAATTATTGAAGCCAGAGCTTATGATCAACTTAAAACTTTTGATGCCGGTGTCAAATGGGCGCGCACAGAAGGCTTTATTCCCGCACCGGAAACCAATCATGTACTGGCGGCAGTCGTGGATGAAGCCATGCGCGCCAAACAGGAAGGAAAAGAAAAAACCATTCTCTTTAACTGGAGCGGTCACGGTTTGGTTGATCTGGCCGCCTATGACGCTTATTTGTCCGGCAAACTTGAAGCTTATGAATTGCCTGATCATGAGGTTGAAAGGGCATTAAACGCCATTAAGGATTTTCCCAAACCTTAATGATAGTACAGATCCCGCTTTGCTATATATCCCATCCGCCAACGGCGGATGGGATAATTTCCAATAGTCTTTGGCTATTGGATACCACTGTATGCTTTGCACACAGGATAATTCCACTTGCGCTTCGAGTTTCGTTAAGCTCACTCTCAGCTAGTGTCATTAATTCGGCTAGAAAACTTCAATGCGCTTTGCTTTTGAAGTTTAAGCCTCATTACGTCTAACAAATTTCAGTCGTAGATGACCTTTAGGTTACGCGCTTCACTATAGGAAATTTGGTTTCATCAATATTGTCCCACTTAACTTCGCACGTGGGATAATTCAACTTACAGATATTACTGCGCTTCGCTTGTAATATCTGAGTTTCATTAAAACTTGGGACTCACTAAGCCGTCAGGAAAACAAATTTCTTGACGGCTTTTCTTTTTTTCGTCAAGCTAACGCGCAATGAAAACAGAGCACGACGATAAGTTAATCCGCTGCCCGAAATTGGGCGATGAAATGACCTTTGCTTACTGTCTGCGAGAAGCTGGTGATCTGCCCTGCGCGCGGATTATCCAATGCTGGTTTAGGTTTTTCGATGTAGCTATGTTGCTAAAATATCAACTGACGCCCAGTGAAGTGGAACGCTTTACTGGCGCGCAACCCAAAGACAAGCTAGTCAACCTCCTTGAAATCATTGAAAAAGCGAAGGGGAAAACATGAAGACCATGGATTTGTTCAGCCAGGAAAACGTTGGCGACTCGAAAGATTCGGCACCTCTTGCCGAAAGAATGAGGCCGCAAAAGATTTCCGAATATATAGGCCAGCGGCATCTATTGGGAGAGAGCTGTCTGCTCAAACGGGCCATTGAAGAAGATAAACTTTTTTCCATGATTTTCTGGGGGCCTCCCGGTTCAGGAAAAACCACTTTGGCCAGAATTTTAGCCAATGAAACCAAATCAAAATTTGTCAGTTTTTCCGCCGTGCTTTCCGGCGTGAAAGAAATTCGCGCGGTAATTGATGAAGCAAGAGAATTGCTGGAAAGAAAAAAGATAAAAATGATTCTCTTTGTCGATGAAATTCACCGCTTCAATAAAGCTCAGCAGGACGCCTTTTTACCGCATGTGGAAAGCGGCCTTATTACCTTAATCGGCGCGACTACGGAAAACCCTTCTTTTGAAGTAATTGCGCCCCTTTTATCGCGCACACGGGTTTTGGTTTTAAAGCCGTTTTCTGAAGACGATCTGCTAGCCATTCTCAAAAGCGCTCTGAAAGATAAACAAAAAGGGTTCGGAGGAATTTCTATAAAAATTGATCATGATGTTCTTCGTTATATTGTTAGTTTAGCTGACGGCGATGCCCGCAGCGCCCTGAATAATCTGGAAGCCATTGTATCCATGGTACAGAACTTGCCATTAGATGAAAGAGTTGTCTCTCTGAAATTCGCCCAGGAAGCCCTGCTTAAAAAAGCGCTTTTATATGATAAAGATGGCGAAGAGCATTATAATTTAATTTCCGCTTTGCACAAGAGCTTGCGAGGCAGTGATCCTGATGCCGCTCTGTATTGGCTGGGACGGATGATTGAGGCCGGAGAAGACCCGCTTTATATTGCGAGGCGTATGGTGCGCTTCGCATCGGAAGATATAGGCAACGCCGATCCGCAGGCGCTGATCATTGCCGTTGCCGCCCAGCAGGCTTTTCACTTTATCGGTCTGCCTGAAGGAGAACTGGCGTTAGCCCAGGCGGCGGTTTACCTGGCCACAGCGCCCAAAAGCAATTCTCTTTATGTAGGTTATGGCAAAGTTAAAGAAGTAATTAATACAAAAGGTTATTTGCCCGTGCCGCTGCATATTCGCAACGCGCCGACTAAATTAATGAAAGAACTCGATTACGGTAAAGATTACAAATATGCTCACGACTATCTCGATGCTTATGTTCCGCAAGAATACCTGCCGGAAGAAATAAGAGAACAGATATTTTATCAGCCGAAAAGTGCTGGTTTCGAAAAAACCATCAAAGAGAGAATAAATGCCTGGCGGCAGAAAAAAAATAATACCAAAGATGAATAATATTAGAATTTCAGTAGAGTTGCAGAAAAGGAAAGGGAGGCTTGGTCGGAGCCTCCCTGAAACATGAAGAGAGAAGGTTGAATTCCTTCTTGGTTATTTTGTTGTCGGCCAATCATACCCGTTATTTTTAGTCGACAATTACTTAACTTACCTTTACTTAAAGCATTTATTGTGCCATAAACAATATAACTGTTTTAACTATTCAATATAATTGATAAATAATTAAATATGGTGGCGGTTACAATAAATAAGCCTTGGGTATTGGCGGCAATAAATGTCGGATTTCATATTTGTTTATTTTTTAAAAATGTAATAAATACAATATGTATATCTACATATTGTAACACTTGCCCCAAGTTCGACAAAAATGTCGGTTCTGTTTGGTATTTGCCGTTGACTTTTCTCTTAAATAGCTTAAAATGACGAACAAAATGAGATTATGAGGGTAAGAATGCGTTTTTTCAGAAAAAAAGAGTTAATTATTAACCGGAAGGCTCGTGATTACAATGATCCCTTTCTTCAGCCTTTAGCTGTAGCCATTGTCAGCGCCATTCTAGTAGCTTTAATTTTGATTATGGGATTTCTGGAGATTAAAAGAAGTGAAAGAAACCTTATAGCGTTTATGGAAGACCAGGCCTTGAGCACAATCGGCGTGTTGCAGAGGTTAACCGAAGAAAATTTAAAAAGCATAATTGCTGTGCCTAAAAAAACAGGTTCAAAATTAAAAAATGTCAGTCAGGAAGAATCTTCTTATTCCAAAAAATGGGTGGTTGAAGCAATAACGTCGCTGGCCTTAAAGTTAGATGAACAATGGAAAAAAGGTAAAATAAATAATAATTATCTAAATACATTTGCTGCGGATAATAATTTTCTATATGTGGGTTTATTAAACGCTCAGGGAAACGCGGTTTACCAAAGCCGTCACTTGCAAACGAATATGTTAGACGCAAAAGAACTGGTTAAAGATGGCAAAAAATTAACTACGCTGGAGTTGATAGAAAAAATACGCGTAAAACAGGGGATAGGCTTCGTCGCTTTAAGACGCAAGGATAACAGCGGCACGGTGGTAATCAATTTGAATAAAGCCGGACTGATTTACTGGAGTCTGAAAGTTGCCGGAGAAAAAGGTATGAATAAAATAGGCGAAGGCCATGGTATAATTTACATGCAAATTATCAATGATCAGAACAAGCTTCTCAGTAGCGTAGGTCAGTCACCTCAAGGTTTAAACAATAACGATTTTAATTTTAAGGAAATTTTAACCGGTAATGTAAAAATTGCCAGTAAAAAAGTCAATTATGCTGAACATAAAATTTTGGATCTGGCGGCGCCTTTATTTGTGAATAATAAAATTGTCGGCGTCGTTAGAATCGGCCTTGATCGCAGTTCGATGGATAAAAGCCTTGTCGAAAACCGCCAACATACCTTTGTTTTTATGTTTTGCATTGTTATAATCGCTTTATTATCCATGTGGCTGCTTTATCATGACCAGAACCGCCACTTGGCCGGTATTGTTGAAATAGAACGACAACTGGAAAAAGCGGAAAGACTTTCTTCCCTCGGACAATTGGCGGCTGGAGTGGCGCACGAAATCCGTAATCCTTTAAACGCTATCAGTATGGCGACACAGAGACTGAAAAGGGATTTTGTTCCCTCTGATCCCCAGAAAGTGGATGAGTTTCAGAATCTTTCCGGCGTTATCAAAGATGAAATCAAACGTCTCAACGGAATAATTGAAGAATTTCTTACTTTTTCCAAAAGCCGCAGATTGGATTTTTGTAAATTTTCTATCACAGAAGTTTTACAAAAAATTGTCAATCTTATCAGGGAAGAGGCCTCAACCCGTGGAATTACTATTGAAACAACCTGGCGGCATGCTCCAGCGTTGATTTCAATGGATGTGAATAAACTCCAGCAAGCGCTTCTTAACCTTATTAAAAACGCCATGGAATCTATAACAGAAGCTGAAGGTAAAGTTTTCATCACGGTGGATAAAGAAGGTAAAAATTATATTGTTGTGAAAATTTCTGATACCGGCTGCGGCATGACATCTGATGAAATGGGAAAGATTTTCAGTCCCGAATATACAACTAAAGAAAAGGGTGTAGGCCTTGGAATACCTTTGGCTTTTGAAATCATTCGCGGTCATGGAGGAGATATACGGGTGAGCAGCAGGCAAGGCAAGGGAACAACATTTGAAGTTATTTTGCCTCGTGAAAGATTCAACGAAATATCCTAAAAAATAAGGAATAAAAATTCATGCAAAAACTGAGTATTCTTATTGTAGAAGACGGCCAATCCCAACGGGAAATGTTGCGTGATTTTTTACGTTCCGAGGGCCATACGGTAGCCGAGGCGGAAACTGGCGAAACCGCGATAAAAAAAGTTTTGAATGGTCATTTTGATTTAATTCTTCTGGATTACAAAATGCCCGGCATGGACGGTTTGGAGGTACTCAAAGAAATAAAACGCATCAATCCAGAAATAGATGTGATTATAATTACCGCTTATGGCACCATTGAAACGGCGGTGGAAGCCATGAAAGTTGGAGCAATTGATTACATTACTAAACCGGTGGAACTGGATGAGTTATTAATACTTGCCAGCCGGGTAGCGGAACGAAGGCAGCTAATTCAGGAGAATAGACTCTTAAAGCAAGAACTGAATAAAAATGGCGTTACTGCGGATAAAATTATTTACAAGAGCCCGCGCATGGCGGAACTGATCAATTTGGCGGGACGTGTGGCCGTAAGCAAAGCATCAATCTTGATTCAAGGGGAAAGCGGAACAGGAAAAGAGTTGTTGGCGCGGCTGATTCACCAATTGAGCCCCCGGGCAAATAAATCGATAGTCGTCGTTAATTGTGGATCCCTGCATGAAAATTTATTGGAGAGCGAATTATTCGGCCATGAAAAAGGCGCTTTTACCGGGGCTGCTTCCCGCCGGATCGGCCGGTTTGAAGAAGCCGATGGCGGTACACTTTTCCTTGATGAAATAGGAGAATTAAGTCCTGCTATACAGGTTAAGCTTTTGCGTTTTTTGCAGGAACGCGAATTCCAACGCTTGGGCAGTAACGTTAACATCCATGTTGATGTGCGGATTATCAGTGCGACAAACCGTGATTTGGAAGATCAGATCAAAGAAGGAACTTTCCGCGAAGACCTTTTTTACCGGCTAAAGGTTGTTACTATAGCGCTGCCGCCTCTGAGAGAAAGAAAAGAAGACTTGCGTATTTTAATCAATCATTTCATTGATAAATTTGCTGCTGAAAATGGGAAAAACATTCAAGGATTAACTGCTGAAGCGCGGGACTTGCTTTTGAAATACGATTATCCGGGAAATGTTCGTGAACTGGAAAATATTATGGAGCGGGCTGTAGTAATTGCCCGTGATCAATACCTTACAATCAACGATCTGCCATTTAATGAAAACACAAAGAAAATATTATCAGGTCCTTTGCGGGAATCAGTGGAAGAATTAGAAAAACAATTAATTGTTGAATCAATGGAAAAGACGCAGGATAACCAGACCAAAGCTGCCGAAATTCTAGGCCTCTCGGAGAGGATGCTGCGGTATAAGCTAAAGAAATACGGTCTAAAACACTGATACCAATTTGATTTCTTCGGCTAACTTTGTTGGCATCGTCGTCGGCATCCTCAACGTATGTATAATACGCTTCGTCGCCTCCTCCTTGCCGCCGCGTTATCTTTTGAAAGCAAAATGGTATGAATATTAGGATGGTTCAATCTTGCAGATTGAACCAGTGAGTTTATGTCAAGATTAAATATGTGGAGCTCTCCATCGAAGAAGAGGTGCATTTAATGGATAAATTAGAAGTAGCAGATGATGTTAGATGACTTATTATTGTTTCCTTTGTAATGATGAACATAACGATATCCCGACTCAAGAACATTTCATCCCAAGATCTATCGATGGGCCAGAATACCAATGGCTACCAGTATGCGCTTACAGTAATACCCGATCTAATTCTATGTTTGATAATGATGCAAGGGATATGCTGTACTGGGTAAGATACGAAAACACCAAGGCCCTCAAACGATCGGGAGAAGCTCTTCTAGCCGACGGGTCTCTCAAATTATTCAAATTTTCTTATCAAGAAGATTCGGATCCAGAGATGAACACTGGATTCCGATATATATATGACATAGAGACAAATACACATATACCTTGCGAAAATGTCTGTGCAATCGCATTTCCGGTTGGTTTAAATTCTTATGAACAGGAAAAGTATCATCGAGGGATTGCAAAAATATCAATTGGGGCATTAGCTTACCTTCTGAAAAATCAAGGAGTGGATGATTTAACAATCAGGCAATTATTTACTCAGCCGTCAATTGATGCGTTTCGTCATTTTGCTCTTGATTTGCCATGGAATGGAAAAAAAGAGGTAGCAATGCACTTTTCGACGGGACGAAGTGATGTGCTTGCACAACTTCAGAGTTCTTGTAAAAACAAACAATGTCGGAACCATGTAATAAATATTTCTCAAGAGAAATCTTTATTACATGTAGAGGGAATGCTATATAGCCAATATGGTTGGGTGCTTAATTTTCGTAATCATATTCCTATTGAAAAAAGAAAACTATTTCTGGAAAATCCGATTATCCGTATGAAAGTACCAGCAACTTTAAGTGACAAAAGTCAATCACTAGACACGATTGTTATTATGAATCCAGATTTCAAAGGTTCTCTTCCAGATATTCCTAATCATTGGAGAAATAAATAATGCGATACTGTCTAGCTATTTTCTGAATCTAACTAGCGTTCCACTGTCCTCCACGCCAATCTATGAGAAATGTATTCTTTATTTCGTTCCATTATCGACAGTTTTGATGGAAGACGATTGCTGAGCAGTAGGAGGTGAAAGAGAGCAGTACACATCAAAGGAATGAACCATAAAAAAGCCGCCTTGTGAGGCGGCTTTTTTAGCAGTCAGTTGCGTTGGATCATCAGCAGGCCGTGTAACGTTTTTTCATATCGACTAGGGCGGCGTAATGTTTTCTCTCTTCTTCGATTATCTTTTCTATAGCCTCATGCTGTGCTGCGGGAACGAGATTCTTTATTTCGTGATAATACAAAATGGAATCCAACTCGCGCTGCATGGCAAAATCAAAAGCGGCAATGGTATCTTTCACATTAGACAGTTCTTTATCCATAGCTTCTTTAGTAAAAATTATATTATTATCCACATAAGAGCGCAAATAGGCGCTGTATTCTCCCTCGTAGCTCTCCGGCTGATTGTATTTCTCCATTTTCGCAAAGATACCTTCAAAAGTTTTTTTATGAGCAACTTCCGCCTGAGCGAGTTGGGAAAAAAGTTTTTTTGCTTCTTCCTGTTTGGCGATCTGTTCGGCAAATTTATAAAAGTTAATGCCATTTTCTTCAATTCTGATGGCAATTTCCACTATATCACTCGCTGCAAAAACTCCCATATTAAACGCCTCCTGATTTTAATGAGACTAAATTTTTACAATCCCGCAGGATTACGCGGGAACAGTAAAAATTTTTAGTCGAATTAATCCCGATAGCGAAGCCTATCGGGATAGGATCAAAATCGTGCCCTTTCGGTGCAAAGTTGAATGATCCAATATAAAATAACTCCACCACATTTTTTTATTTAATGCAATATTTTTACCAACATGAATTAAGCTGCCGGGAGAAAGATCTGTTTTTTTGTAAATATTTTCCAGCACTTAGAACACGTGTTGGCTTCACGGGGAAGATCCCTTCTTTTTGATTTTTATAATTACGCGGGCGGCAGGTGATTTTCCATCTGGAAAAGAAACACCGGCAGGGAGCACAATTTTCGTATCCAGCGTCGTTGAAAAAAATATTTTCTGCAGGTCAATCGGTTCCGTTTCGATTTTAATTTGTTCGGGTTTAATATTGGAACCGATTAAAACCCGCACTTTTGATGGAGTAATGCTCATCCTTTGCAAGGAAAGATGCTCATCCAAAGAGTTTTGCGTGTGGATATTAACAGGAAAAGTCCAAGTAATAGATTTAGAGGCATAAACGTGAATTTTCGCGGGAATAATATCGGCAACCGGTAGATTTGATGGCGCGTTAACCATATTCTTGGTTAAGGTAATTTCGCGCTTTTTGTCCATAACGGTAGACAAATCCAGAGATAATTTCAGCGAACGTTCATCAAGAAGACGAAAAGCCTGCTGCGGTCCCTGAAGGATGACCTTTGCTTCGGTTACCTGCGGTTCATCAATCTGCCAGTTTTGCGGAACATTTTTATACTCAATGGGAATGATAAAATCGCGGCGGATAACTTCCTTCTGGTAGCCAAAAGCGATCCATAAAATACATGCCATGCTTAAGGCAATAATTTTTCCCCATGTATTTTCTTTAAGCCAGTTAACCGAAGGATGTGATTTTTTGCCCGGTGTGTTGCGGATATAAAATTGCTCCAATGCCTCATGCAGGGCAGCAGCAGTTTGAACCGTCGTGAGTGTTTCCAGATAGGCCAGTGATATGGTTCCCTTCTCTTCGGAAATCACGATACATATAGCATCGGATCTCTCCGCAAGACCAAGCGCCGCCGTATGGCGCAACCCGATATTGCCATATGTTGATGTATTTATAGAAAGCGGCAGATGGCAGCCGAACTTCGTAATGCGATTGCCGTTAATTATCACTGCCCCATCATGGCCGATGGAATGAGGATCGAAAAGACTTTCTAAAAGCGGTTCACTGACAAGACCATCTAAACTTGTTCCGCCGTTGATATGCCTGTCCAAAGGATCATTCCCTTGCAAAACAATCAAAGCGCCGATGCGTTTTTTAGCCAAAGTTGCTGCTGTTTGCGCAATTATTTCCGTTGTTCCTTTCAATTCGGACAGTGAGTGGAATTTTTTCCCGATGTTTCCCAGCATGGCCAACCTCTCAAAAAAACCGCGCAAATCTTCCTGAAAGATGACAACTAAAACAAAAAGCAAGATGGCAAAAAAACTTTGCAGAACGATAGTGGTGAGATAAAGCTGAAAGAAACGGGCTGCAATATAGACGCCGCCTAAAAGTATTATGCCGATGAGCACGAAGCGGGAAGCTCTTGTTTTGAACCAGGTCAAAAGGGCGAAAATCATGAGGGCAATGATTATCACATCCAGAATATCCTGAATTCTGATGCTCTTAACAACAGCTAAAGCTGAATTAAATAAATCCATAAGCTTTTCCGAAGTTACTTTAATAATTATTTCTGATACCATTTTGTTTTCAAAGGATAACGCGACGGCAGTGAAACTCGAATTACAGTTACTTAGTAAACTGTAATTCGTTAGTTGAACTGTCCCATTACAGTGGGGCAAGGAGAAGGCCGACGATCCCGCATACGCGGGACAGGCTCCTCCAACAAAGTTAGTCAAAGAAAACGAAATGGTATGAAGCTTATATAAAAATATGCAATCTAGTGTCAAGCAGGATTAACAATCTTATATTAACATTTACCGCGATTATTTCATATCTTTCCCGCAATGAAAAAAATATCCTATGATCAGATTGCTGCCGGGAGTGATTTAACATCTCACGAAAAGCAGTCGAGGGAAAATGTATGGTACGCAAAATATGGCTATTTCAGTGGAGCCTCCTCCGGCAGGAGCCGGAGGCTCCCTACAATAATGCGACCTCCCGCGGGATTGATCTGGATGCCTGCCGTGCCCGTTCTCTTCAGCACAAGAACTGCCGCCGTTGTTTTGCTTCCCTGATACAAGTGCAGTTGCCTTTTTGATTTTTCAGAGAGATATTCCGAATAAAATTAACATATAGAAAATTTTTACAGCAAAACAAAAAAAGATTGACAGACAATTATCTTATTGCTATATGTTGTATAAATTAACGAAAAAGAAAGTACGTTATGCAAAAAGCAGTTAAAATATTATCATTGAACAATTGGTGGTGGAACCTCACAGGGAGGATTTTCCGCCGCTGATCTTTTTTAATTAAAGTCAAAGCCGTGGAGAGCCTCCGGGATCTCCACGGCTTTTTTATTTTTAGCATATTAAGGCCGTGATAAAAAAATCACGGCCTTTTTTAATGACACTCGCTGAGAACGAGCATAGCGAAGTTTGAAGCGTAAGTGGAATTATCCCAGGAGCGAAGCGACGCGGGATAAAGAGACTCCGCCAAAGACGGAGATAAGATGTCAAGGAGAAATTTATGTACGAACCAAGTTTTGCGGAATTTGAAAAGTTGGCCCAAAAAGGAAATCTGATTCCAGTCTATCGGGAAATATTAGCCGATGTGGAAACGCCGGTTTCCGTTTTAATGAAACTCCAGAACAAAGATCACGTCTATCTTCTGGAAAGCGTCGAAGGAGGCGAGAAGTGGGGACGGTATTCCTTCTTAGGGACGGACGCCGGAGTTGTGTTTAGGGTTCATGGCGATAAAGTTATTATCGAAGAGAAGGGGAAAATTACGACTATCGAGCACAATGGCAATCCCCTGAATTATCTGCGAGGATTGATCAACCGCTATAAACCAGTTTCTATTCCCGGCCTGCCCCGATTTTACGGCGGCGCTGTTGGCTTCCTTGGTTATGAAATGGTGCGTTATTTTGAAAAACTCCCGCCCAGCCCGCCGGATGATCTGAATCTGGATGAGGCTGTTTTTGTCATCAGTGATTCCTTGATGATTTTTGATAACGTGCGCCATACGATCAAAGTGGTTGCCTGCGCCTATACAGAGGATACAGATTCACTGGAAGAGAGTTATGCGGCGTCATGCAAAAAGATCGAAGCAATGATCGAAACGATTGCAGAGGCGGCATCTCATAAAACAGCAGCTGCCACGGGAAGTGAAGTAAACTTTGAATCCAATATGACGCCGGAACAGTATAAAGCCGCCATTGAGAAAGCAAAGGAATATATTGTCGCAGGAGACATCATTCAAGTGGTTCTCTCGCAGCGCTTTGAGACTGATTGCCGCTCCAATCCGATTGATCTCTACCGGGCGCTGCGTTTCGTTAATCCCTCTCCTTATTTGTTTTTTCTCAAGCTGGATGATCTTATCCTGATTGGTTCCTCGCCGGAAGTCATGGTGCGCAAAGAGGAAGAAACGATGGAATTGCGTCCCATTGCCGGGACAAGAAGAAGAGGCAAGACCGAGCAGGAAGACCGCGCGTTATCCGATGAATTGCTCTCCGATGAAAAAGAACGGGCGGAGCACGTTATGCTGGTTGATCTGGGGCGCAATGATCTGGGACGTGTTGCTCAAACCGGCAGCGTTCAGGTGAATCAATATATGGTCGTGGAAAAATATTCGCACGTGATGCATCTGGTGTCCAATGTGCGCGCGCAATTGGCCAAAGGAAAAGATGCCTTCGATGTTCTGGCGGCGACATTTCCGGCGGGCACTTTGACCGGGGCGCCCAAAGTCAGGGCCATGGAAATTATCAGTGAGCTGGAAAAAGTCAAAAGAGGGCCTTATGGAGGCGCGGTAGGTTATTTCAGCTTCAGCGGCAACATGGATTTATGCATTACAATCCGGACGATAGTATTAAAAAATGGCAAAATTTATGTTCAGGCGGGAGCGGGCATTGTGTATGACTCCGTTCCCGAATCGGAACATCAGGAATCGCTCAACAAATCACGCGGCATGTTACAGGCCGTGCGTCTGGCGGCCAGCGGTTTTGAAATTAAGAACGGCAATTAGTAAGTTAGAAATTATTTTCTGAGTTTTTCCGGTAGAAAATAATTTCTTTAACGCACTTATCCCGTTAATCGGGACTAGGAGAGAAGAAGTATGCTTTTGATGATTGATAACTACGATTCCTTTACATTTAATATCGTCCAGTATCTGGGGCAAATGGGAGAGAATGTGGAAGTTTATCGCAATGATAAAATAAAGATGGAAGAAATAAGACGTCTGAAACCTGCAGCCATTTTTCTTTCTCCGGGCCCCTGCACGCCTCTTGAGGCGGGAATCACCGTTGACGTTGTCCGCGAATTTTATAAAGACGTGCCTATTATGGGAATATGCCTGGGTCATCAATCCATTGGTTACGCTTTCGGAGCGGAGGTCGTGCGCGCTTCACGCATTATGCACGGGAAAACTTCACCGATTATCAATGACGGCAAAACAATATTTGCCGGTCTTCCCAATCCTTTTACCGCTGGACGTTATCATTCACTGCTTGTTGCCAGAGAAACATTACCTGCCTGTTTCGAGATCAGCGCCGAAACGGCAGAGGGCGAAATTATGGGATTGCGGCATAGGGAATATCCGGTGGAAGGCATTCAGTTTCATCCGGAATCGGTGCTGACGCCGCAGGGCAAACGCATCATCAGAAACTTTTTGAAATATACAGGACGAAAGGAGCATCAGTCATGATTAAGGAAGCAATTGAAAAAGCGGTTACTAAAACCGATCTGCGGGAAGGGGAGATGATGGCGGCAATGGATGAGATTATGGAAGGAATTGCCACGCCCGCGCAAATTGCCGCTTTGATTACGGCGCTGCGCATGAAAGGCGAAACGGTGGAAGAAGTCACCGGCGCGGCGCGCATCATGCGCCAGAAAGCTACCCGGGTGAATGCCTGCGCGACAACAATTGTGGATACCTGTGGGACAGGTGGTGATAAACTCAACACTTTTAATATATCGACAACTGCGGCTTTTGTTGTTGCGGCGGCGGGTATTGTTGTAGCCAAGCACGGCAACCGCGCGGTTTCCAGCGGGTGCGGCAGCGCCGATGTTCTGGAAGCGTTGGGTGTCAATATCAGCGCCAATCAGGAAATTGTGGAAGAATGCATTCAGCAAATCGGTATCGGATTTCTCTTCGCGCCCAAACTACACGGCGCTATGAAATACGCGATCGGCCCTAGGCGTGAAATCGGCATCCGCACAATATTTAATATGCTGGGACCGCTCACCAATCCCGCGGGAGCGACAGCGCAGCTTCTCGGTGTTTATGATCCGACGCTTACCGAAATGTTCGCCGATGTATTAAAAAATATGGGGACAAAAAGAGCCTTTGTTGTTCACGGGCTGGATGGCTTGGACGAGGTCACGATAACAGGCGAAACACGCGTGGCGGAACTCAAAGACGGAATTGTGCGAACATATAATATCAATCCGATGGATTATTTCGGCAGGATTGATCCGTTGGAAACCATTCGCGGCGGCGATCCTACGGTGAATGCTCAGATTACCAGAAATGTTCTTTCCGGGAAAAACGGGGCCTGCCGCAACGTTGTTTTGATTAACGCGGCTTTGGCTATCGTTGCCGGAGAAAAGGCGCAAAATTTAAAAGACGGAGTAAAGGTTGCGGCCGATTGCATTGACAGTGGCGCGGCAGTAAAGAAATTGCAAGCTTTAATCGAAATGAGTAATAGTTAATGAGACTCAAATATCACAAGCGCAGCGTAGTGATATTTGTAAGTCGAATTATCCCACATGCGAAGCCATGTGGGACAGAAATTATTTATCTAAACGGATAAGGAAATATGATTCTCGATACGATAATTGAAACCAAAAAAGAAGAAGTGGTGCGATTGAAAAAAGAAACAACAGAAGCGCGTCTGCGCGAAACAATTGCACTGCTTGAGCCGTGCCGGGATTTCCGGCAGGCGCTAATCTCTGAGGACTGCAATATTATCACCGAAGTGAAATGCGCGTCGCCATCGCGCGGCAGACTCGTCGCGGATTTTGATCCGGTCAGAATTGCCGGCGTTTATGAAAAAAATGGCGCTGCAGCGATTTCCGTGCTTACCGATGAAAAATATTTCGCCGGACATAAAAATTATCTTATCCAAATAAGACAAAAGGTGAAACTGCCGCTTTTGCGCAAAGATTTTATTATTGATCCTTTACAGATTTATGAAACACGGGCAATCGGTGCGGATGCTATTTTGCTTATCGTTCACGTCTTAGAAAAAAGGCTTGCTGAATTTATTTTGTTGTCCAAAGAGCTTGGCTTGAGTCCACTGGTAGAAGTTCACACAGAAGAAGAATTGAAATTGGCGCTGGCAGCTGGTGCGGAGATTATTGGAATCAATAACCGGAATCTGGATACCTTTGTTACCGACATCAAAACCAACCGTAAGCTAAGGGCGCAAATTCCCGCTGATAAAATTGTTGTGGCCGAAAGCGGAATTATGTCCAGAGCGGACATAGACTTTTTGATGCAGGCAAAATTCCATGCTTTCCTGATTGGCGAGGCGTTGATCACAGCGCCGGACATCGGGAAAAAACTGCGTACGTTTAAAGGGGAAAAATAAAGTGACGCAAATTAAAATCTGCGGAATAACTAATGAAGAAGATGCTCTGTACGCGGCCGGGTGCGGCGCGGCGGCTCTGGGCTTTATCTTTTACCCGCCGTCACCACGCTATATCAAACCGGAAGACGCCCGAAAAATCGTCAGTGTTTTGCCGGATGAACTGGTGAAGGTCGGCGTGTTTGTAAACGAAAAAGTCGCAGAAATTAAAAGAGTGATAGAATATTGCGGACTCGACATGATTCAATTGCACGGTGACGAATCACCGGAGTTCTGCCGGGAATTCCCGGCATTCCAGATTATCAAGGCCGTCGAGTTAAAAAATGACAATGATTTGAATCATGCTTATAACTACGAGGTCGCGGCTATATTGGTGGACAGCCGTCATGCCGGACTTTACGGCGGTACCGGCAGGAAAGCTAACTGGAAGCTGGCCTGCCGCACCAAGAATAAAAAGCCGCTGATTCTTTCCGGCGGACTCAATGAGGAAAATATTGCCGAAGCGCTGAAAGTGGTAGCTCCGGCAGCGTTGGATATCAACAGCGGCGTGGAATCCGAGCCGGGTAAAAAAGATCACGCGAAATTGGCACGGATATTTGATATCATCCGGCATGCTGATGTTGAACCAGGCGAAATACTCTTTTTAAGAAGGGAAAAATGATGAAGACTCAACCTGACCAATACGGACACTTCGGAATTTTCGGCGGACGTTATGCCGCCGAAACGTTGATGCCCGCTTTAATCGAACTGGAGAAAGCCTACCGGATTGCCCAAAAAGATAAAACATTCCAAAAGGAGTTTGAATGGTATCAGCGGGAATATTCCGGCCGTCCCACGCCTCTTTACTACGCCGGTCATATGTCCGAATCTTTACGCGGAGCAAAAATATATTTGAAGCGCGAAGATTTAAATCATACTGGATCTCACAAAATAAACAACACGCTGGGGCAGGCGCTTCTGGCGCGGAGAATGGGCAAGAAAAAAGTCATCGCCGAAACGGGAGCCGGTCAGCACGGTGTGGCCACGGCCACCGTGGCGGCGCTATTCGGCATGGAATGCAAAATATTTATGGGCGAAGAAGATATCCGACGTCAGGCGCCCAATGTTTTCCGCATGAAAATTCTGGGTGCGGAAGTTGTGCCCGTGAAAAGCGGCACAGCAACCCTCAAGGACGCGATGAACGAGGCCATGCGCTATTGGGTATCCAGTGTTCGTGATACCTTTTACATTATCGGCACAACAGCCGGGCCGCATCCTTATCCGCAGATGGTGCGCAACTTTCAATCGGTCATCGGACGCGAGACAAAAAAGCAAATCCAAAAACTGGAAGGCAGAAATCCCGATGTTTTGATTGCCTGTGTGGGCGGAGGCAGCAACGCCATGGGAACTTTCTATTCCTTCCGTGATGAAAAGAATGTGGCCATGTACGGCGTGGAAGCGGCCGGTCACGGCTTGCGTACTTCCGAGCATTCGGCCAGCATCAATGGCGGCAAGATTGGAGTTCTGCATGGAAATAAAACTTATCTTTTGCAGGATGAACACGGGCAGGTGCGCGATGCTTATTCGATTGCGGCAGGCCTGGATTATCCCGGAGTGGGCCCGGAGCACGCCTATTTTCACGCAACAAAAAGAGTAAAATATGTCACGATCACGGACAAAGAAGCGGTTGCGGCTTTTTCCTTTTTATCCCGCAAGGAAGGGATCATCCCCGCGCTGGAGAGTGCGCACGCGATCGCCTATGCGATGAAGATGGCGCCCAAAATGGCCAAAAATAAAATCATCGTCATTTGTCTTTCCGGACGCGGCGATAAAGACGCGCAGACGATTATTGAAACAAATGCACTTTAAGAAGCGAAGACCTAGTCTTTACGTTGAGGAGATGAACTGCGTCGAAATAAAAAAAAGTCATTGCGTATCCTCTGCTGGCGGAGGTGTCACGCAGTGACGGAGGTGGATATTGTAGGGACTGCTCCCCGAGCAGTCCGAGGCGACACAGCGATAAACATTATGATTGAATTACATCCACCCCCTTAATCCCCCGCCAGCGGGAGATACGAACGTGGGTACAAACTGGGTACATGGTTTACACAAAAAAAGAAATGAGGAAAATTATGGGACGAATTGAAGATAAGTTTGAAACTTTGCGCAGCAGAAAAGAAAAAGCTCTGATTGTTTATTTAACGGCGGGCGATCCATCGATTAGCGTTACAAAGAAATTAATCCTTGGTTTGGAAAAGGCGGGAGTAGATATTCTGGAAATTGGTGTTCCTTTTTCCGATCCCACAGCTGATGGACCGGTGATTCAAGCCGCATCACAGCGCGCTTTGAAAGCCGGAACCACTCTGGAAGGCGTATTGGACTTGGTCGCCGAAGTGCGCAAGGTTGCGGAAATTCCTATTGTGCTGTTCGGTTACTTTAATCCGATTTTTGCTTATGGAGTAAAGAAGTTTGCATATGCCGCGCTCAAGGCGGGAGTGGACGGAGTTTTGGTAGTTGATCTGCCCTATGAAGAAGCAAAGGAACTTAGAATTTATACGGACGCGATTGGTATAGATTTCATTTCTCTAATTGCTCCCACGACCGATGAGAAAAGATTGCGCAAAATTGCCGCCGAGGCCACGGGATTTCTCTATTATATTTCCATCACAGGTATTACCGGCACTGCCGCGCCGAAAATTGACAACATAAAAACCGAAGTGAATAAAATCAGCAAAATAACCAAATTGCCGGTATCCGTAGGTTTTGGCATATCAAAGCCGCAGCAGGCGCGGGAGATTGCGCGCTTTGCCGATGGCGTTGTCATCGGCAGCGCCGTTGTGCGCCTGATTGATGAAAACAAAAACAATCCTAATTTAATAAAAATTGTTTCGGATTACGTAAAAGAAATAAAAAAAGCATTGCAATGAAATTCGCTGATAATGAGACCCAAGCTTCAGAAACGAAGTGCACTGAAGCTTGCTGGACGAATTATACCAGGCGCGAAGCGCCGTGGTAAAACGAGCTTAGCGAATAACCTAAAGGTCACTGTAGGTTCGAAGCGTTAGTTGTAATGAGGCTAAAACTTCAAAAGCATAGCGCAGTGAAGTTTTTTAGCCGAATTATCCAATAGCCAAAAGCTATTGGAAATTGTCCATTGTGCGAAGCACATAGGGATATCCCCCTACCGTCATTCCCATTCCTTATTGTCATTGTGAGGCAGTTCTCGGCTGCCGTGGCAATCTTTTTTGTCCTTTCCGCTAGGCATCAGCAACATCCGCCTTTACTTTCTACCTTTGTACCGTCTGTATCCGGTCCGCAAGAACATTCACCCCCGTTGCGCCCGAGCATGGCGTTGATTACCGCGTTAGCGCAGCCGACACCTGATTGCACGGAAATGGCATTGGCCGGACAATTCTGAGAGCATGCGCCGCATTCCATGCAGGCATCGCGATTTTGTATTAATACGTGTTTACTATTCATCCTGAATACTTCATGCGGACAGACATCAAGGCACATTCCGCAGCCGGTGCATTTGTTTTCGTCCAGCTGCAGAGTAACAACATTTTTAAGATAAACCGGATTTTTCATTTACATAACTCCTAAGAAATCAATATTGCTCCTACCCACATAACCATACCCACCGCGCCTAAAGCGATCTCCAATGGCAGAGCCCAGCGCATTTCCTTTTTTACCCCCGATAGAGAAGTATAGGTAGAACAACCGGTAAAATTCATTGCCAGATAACCTGAAACAGCTGGAAATATAAGCAGCCAGGCCATAGCCTCAACTCTTCCCGGCCATGCCGACAAATTGATATCGCGCAGATAAAGAAGGATCAGAGCAATAATAATGCCTATCGAAAAACCTTTGATGGAAAAAGCCCGCCCGGGAAGATACGGCAGCAAAAGAGGATTAAGCACAGAGCCTCCGATGATGGCGCAAAAAAGCGCGCAAACAGCAAACAACCCAAAGCTTGTCGCGTTTGCCCAAAATCCAGACGGACCGCCGATACCGCCTAAAATAAATAACACAACCGCGATAATCAAAAAAGGCTTCATCGCTTCCACAAGTTCAATGGGAATCAGCACGGCTCTTTCTTTCAAAGGGAAAGTCATTATCCGCATTTGCGCGGTCGCTTTGAATCCGGCATCGAGATAAGCAGACAAATCCTCCGCGTGAACCGGTCCGTACTGCACATTAAATCCGGATATTTGTTTTACCTTGTGGGTGGCTACTCCCGGCGCGCTCAGTTGAGGAAGGATTAATTTCCTGTGGCTGACAATGTTTTTCAGGCCGCTTGATTCTATTCTTCTTACCAGTTCATCCGTGCCGAATGTTCCCTTGCCTGCGGCGCACCAGACATTAATCCCTTTTGTGTCCAACACCAGAATCCAGGCGGAGCGTCCTATCAGAGCTGCTCTGAGACGGTCAAAGCTCATCTTGTAATTAGCGGAAACAAAAACAAACGAATTATTATCCGGTGTGCCCAGCGCATAAAGTCCGGGATCAACTTTATAATCCATTCTGCCCACACCCCAGCGCGCCTTGATGCTACCCCAGTGATCCTGCCAAACAAGCACTGAAGATACTTGCGGCAATCTGCCTGCCGGTGTACCAATTGAGCCGCTGACAAAAGATTGATTCAACTCCGGAACGGTATTTTCAGATTCCGCGATCATGGTGCCGCAACCGCAACTTGCTTGTTCTCGAATTATAGGAAGTTCAAATTTATCCATAATGAGCCTCGAATATTACAAGTAGAACGTAGTAATATTAGTTAGTCGAATTATCCCACTTGCGAAGACAAGTGGGACTTGCACCTTTATTAATTCCTTAACAACAGCTGCAACCATTTGCGGAATTTTTTATAGCCGTGATGAAAATTTTGACCGATTCCAACACATCGGTTCTTTTCTTCGCCGGTATATTGCCCAGTACTCTTTGTAAAAAATCTGTCAGACACATCAGGACTTTTTCGTGAGTTTCCCTGCCTTTTTTGGTTAACGTGAACTTTACCGCGCGGAAATCATGATCCGCCTTGTCACGCCGTAAAAGCCCTTTTTTAATCAGGGGATTAACAAGCCGCGTGGTTGTGCTTTTTTCGACGGAAAGAAGTTTGTGCAGGTCGGCCATGTGTAACTCTTTTTCTTTAGCCACCGCATCAAGAATCATAAACTGATGGAAGGTGACACCTTCACAGAAAGCCTCATCCTGGCAGCAGCAGCGCAACACCTGCGAAATGCCGCCGAATACGTTCATCAATTCTCTGGTGTTTTCTTTTATCTTTATTAACATGGTTGTATTATACAACTATTGTTGATTTTGTCAATAGGATTTTTTTTAATTGTCATCCACGCCGGGAATAACAATAGGGCGGGTTTCTATTATTGTTTTTATTAAATCTGTTACATCGCAGTAATCAGCATTATCGACAATATCAGTAAGCTCTTTTTTATTTCCTCCCGGATAAGCTACAATCAAAGGAACATATGGATCACCGGGGTTTAAACTGTCGCGAGGACTTACAAGCAACACCAGTTGCATATTTGTCAATTGTATTGTCTGATGCCTTATCTTTTATAATTAAGATAAACAAATTGGCGGTTTGATCTCCGGCAGTTTGTCGCCTTCATACAACACTTTTTCCAAGAAAAGACCGGAAGGTGGGGCGGTGAATCTTGCCGGTGTTTCCGAATAAGATTTGAGCATTTGTTCGATATCGCGGTTGGTAAAATTGTTGCGGCCGGCTTCTACAGTAACTCCAACTATGCGCCGCACCATTTTCCAGAGGAAATGAGAACCTACAACGCGCAAAGCAATGATGTCGTCAAACTCTTTTAACCACAATCCTTCAATATTAACTTTTGTTGATGTTTCTTTGTCCATTCTTTTATCGGCAAACGAGGCAAAGTCGTGGAAGCCCTGAAATAAATTCAGCGCCTGTTGCATTTTGTTGATATTAAGATTGTCTTTGATCCACCAGACGTAGCGCTTGCCGAAAGCGGTGCGTCTTTTAGCAATAAGATAAAGATAACTGCGGCTCATGGCATGATGGCGGGCGTGAAAAAGCGGCGGGGCATTTTTCACCTGCAATACATTAATGCTTGCAGGGAGGTTATCATTGATCCCGATGCATAAAGTTTCCGGATTAATCTTTTTGGAAGATTCCAGATGGGCTGTTTGCGCCAAAGCATGCACTCCGGCATCGGTTCGTCCGGCTCCTTGAAGTTGCACCGGTACGCCTAAAAATTTCTGTGCGGCGGCAATTAAAGTTTCTTGAATGCTTTTAGCATTTTTTTGCGTTTGCCATCCGCGGTAATTGGTTCCGTCGTATTCTAAAACAATTTTATATTTGTGCATATCTAATGGACCTCAAAGAATTCAAAGTTTAAATATTATGACGGGTGATTTTCAATAGTTCGGCATTAAGATGTTACTATTACTGGATTCCCGCTTTTGCGGGAATGACACCGTTGATGTCTTTAATCGCCGGAATAATATTTTGCTGTGTTTGTTCGTTTTGTTTTTCTGGCGCCAAGATACTCATCGCGGCAATATTTTTTATTAATAATCCATCTGGAGCAAGAGAACTTAATTCCTCTCCAGGGTATAACGTCGTGATCACGGCCTTTCCAATGATTTTCCTTCCTTCCCTTCCGCTTAAATCTATTGTTTTTATTCCCCATGCATTATGAAAAATAAGTGCACGGTCATTTTGCTCGCCAATATAAAGCATTACATGCCCCTTGCGCCACAGGAGGCTCAAATACGGAATTCCTTTTTCTAAGATGATTTTTTCTTTCTGTGCGGGATCAAGTCTTTGCAAGTCAACGTAAGTTCCTACTTCTTTAACCTGATCTTCTGAATGTCGTGGTAACCATATGCCAAAAGGGGTGAAGAAATCTCTGGTCATGGCGGAACAATCGCGGTTGCCGTAAAGGCCGCCCCAGCCGTATGGTTCGTCTATTAGTTCGTTGGCAATTTTAATTGCGTTAGGATAATTTAAGAGCAGAGGTTTGGGCGTGACTATCTGACGGGAAACGAATACTTGCTTAATTACCGCGCAGTTGTTTTTATCAGCCGCCGCAATAAGTATTTCTAATTTGTCCGTCATCTCATTTACCAAAGGAAAAATTTGTCCGATTGATGTTCTGAGGCCGAAATTGCCTTCGGCATCTAGGATAGAAGTTTTATCTTTGATAATTACGGCATAACGGTTGGACTCCCAGGTTTTAATAAAGCCATCATCAACGCGAGCATAGTCCTCAACGGGTATCCATCCGAAGGCGAAATTGGTTTCCACCAGCGCCCACGCTTTATCGGCGCTGAGGTGACAAACAAAAATAGGAGTATTTGCCGCTACAGAAGATATTTGCAGATTATCAAAAGGCCAGCCGGATATGTCTCCATCAGGTTTGTAAAAATTGGGGCCTTGAGTGGGCAGCATTCGCAGATTTGTATGTCTAGTTGTAATCGCGAAGTGTAGGGCATTGGGATAATTGTCTAATAACGCATTTTGCTGAAGTTTCTTTATCCAGACCACAGAATGTTTTTTCTTGTTTTCGCCATAACCGAGACTCCTGCTAAATTTTTTAAAAAGAGATGATACTCTGTCGGGAGAGGCGTGAAAAGGTTGACGCTGATGCCAAACCGAAAAGTAAATGATGTTATAATCTTCGTCCATTTGCGCCTGAGTTTCCGCTGAAAGAGGCCCTATTGGCTTGGCGGTATCTTTTAAGTAGGATGCGTGATCTTGAGGCAAGTCTCTTACATCTTTGATAGTGTCCGGCGGCGGCAGACAACCGGATAAAAAGAAGAGTATTAAAACTAAACAAAAAAGTTTTATTCGTGAAACTCCAATTCCGCAAGCGAAGCGCAGTGGAATTGGAAAGTTGAACAATCCCGCATAGCGGAGGGTATAATACCCCGCAGTTTGCTGTGAAATGTTTCCAACGCTTGCTTTAGGTTTTATACCCGAGATTTTCATGAAAAAATGCCTTGAATTAATTTTACAGACTTTTATAGTCCTTTTTTAGGCTTTGAGCAAGATTAAACGATGAATGTTTTCTCGGCAGTTGGTAAATAATTTTGTGGAATAAGACATTGAACACTGATATAAGTCTTAAAACTATTTAAGGTGGGGGATAGCTGGTTTTAAAAATAAAGTCTTTTGCCCTTCACGGAAAAGTAAGGAGTTGAAAAATGGATAGTTTTGTACCCAGGAAAATTTTTTTTACAAAAGGAGTGGGCACGCACAAAGATGAATTGCATTCCTTTGAGCGTGCCTTACGTGATGCCGGAATAGAAAAATGCAATTTGGTGCAGGTATCCAGCATATTCCCGCCCCGCTGTAAAATGACCTCCAAGACTCAGGGACTTAAAGAGTTAACACCAGGCGCCATTACCTATTGTGTTTTAAGCCGTTGTTGCACCAACGAACCCAAAAGACTTCTGGCGGCATCGGTGGGTTGTGCCATTCCTGCCGACAAATCATCTTATGGTTATATTAGTGAACATCATGCTTACGGCCAGAACGAAAAACAAGCGGGAGACTACGCGGAAGATCTGGCCGCGGCCATGCTGGCCTCCACTTTGGGTATTGATTTCGATGTCGATGAAAGCTGGGATGAGAAAAAAGAAATATTTAAAATCAGCAGCAAGATTGTCCGGACTCTTAATGTAACTCAATCCACAATTTGTAAAGATAATAAATACACCACGGTTATTGCCGTAGCTGTATTTGTCTTCTGAAATACTGTCTTTTGCCGTAAAAAAGAATATATATCGGGACATCAACCGGCAGACCTTTTCTTCCATAGTATGGCCTCTTAAAATATGTTGCAAGATATGAATAAAACTATCAGTGAAAAAGAAATACCGGAATTAAAAATGCAGGACGTCGGCGGAGCCGAATTGCCCTATCTTTATTATGAAGGAGAAGCTCCACAAATTCTTTTTGCTCATGCCACAGGTTTTTTGCCCTGGCTCTGGCATCCGATAATAGAGGACATTGCATCGCCAAATCAAACATGGGTGCCGTATATATGCAATTATCGCGAGTGTGATCCGGAAAAAGGCGGTTTGGGTTGGAATATTATTGCCGAGGATTTATCCGGCTTTTGCCGTTCGCAGCACATTGGAAATCATTTAGCTGTCGGGCATTCAATGGGGGCTACAGTGCTCACCATTGCCGCCGCTGTTTTTGGCATGCAGCCGCGCGCCATGATTCTAATCGAGCCGATTTTCCTGCCGGAAGAATTTTACTTGATGAAAGTCAGTGTAAAAGATCATCCCTTGGCTTCCAAATCGATAAAAAGAACAAATCACTGGAAAAACGAAGAGGCAGCATGGGCTTATTTAAAATCAAAATCGCTTTTTTCCAACTGGGATGAGGAAGTTCTGGCTCTGTATATCAAATACGGCATGGAAAAACAAAAAACAGGAGATTTAAAACTTGCCTGCACGCCGGAAAGCGAGGCGGCGATGTTTATGGGCAGTTCAAGCAGAAATCCCTGGCCCCTACTGGATAAATTGACTTGTCCTGTTTTAGTAGTAGAAGGAGAAAAAAGTCCCAATAAAGAATACATCGATTTACCCAAGGCGGTATCTTTATTACATCACGGAAAATACAAATCAGTGCCTCAAGCCGGTCACTTGATTCCCATGCAGAAACCAAAAGAAGTTGCTCAAATTATAAAAGATTTTTTGGCGGAAGTAATCTAAGATACAGTTGACGAATTTCAAGAAATATGTAAACTTCCCACTTGAAGTACTCTAAGAAAAATCAACAAGAGGAAACCTGTTCATGGCTTTGACCGAAAATAATCAGAAAAGCTCTGCGTGCGAAGAAAAACGCCGACAGGGTATATTTCCTGCGGAGCCGTTCACCTTTATCGGGAAGGCGGTAATTGGCTGGATTGACGGTTTGGGTACGGCAACTGTTTTCCTTTTTATGGCGCTTGTCAAAACCTTTCGGCCCAAGCAGTTATCCAAGGTTATTCAGCAGATCTATTATATCGGGGCGAGGTCCACAACGATTATCATGCTGGTCAGCTTGTTTACCGGCATGGTTTTAGGTTTGCAATCATACCACGCCTTGATAAAATTCGGCGCGGTGGGCGGGTTGGGGGCGCTGGTCTCTCTTTCTCTGATCAGAGAATTGGGACCGGTTCTTACGGCCATTATGATTACGGCCAGAGCGGGCTCCGCCATTACGGCCGAGATCGGCATTCAGCGTATTTCCGAGCAGATCGACGCCCTGCATACCATGCGTATTGATCCGTTTCGATATCTTATCAGCCCCAGGATTACCGCGGCAATCATTAGTTTTCCCCTGCTCACCGCCGTGTTTGATTTCATTGGTATTATCGGAGGCTACGTCTCTGGTGTAGCGCTTCTGGGTTTGAATGCCGGAGTTTATTCCCACAGCATTCAATCCAATGTGGATATGAAAGATCTCACCGACGGTTTTATTAAGGCTATAGTATTTGCGGTAATCGTTGCCACCGTTTGCTGTTATCAGGGATATTATGTGCACATGCGCAAGGACAGCCATGGCGCCAAGGCTGTCGGTTTGGCCACTACTTCGGCCGTCGTTACCTCCTGTGTGTTGATTCTGGTTTCGGATTATGTGGTGACTTCGCTACTTTTAATATAGAGAAACTTATGAATAATACTCCATTGATTGAATTTAAAAATATCACCAAATGCTTCGGATCGCAAACGGTTCTGCAAAACGTTAATTTACAAATATATGAGGGGCAGGTTACCACCATTATCGGCCTGAGTGGTTCAGGTAAAAGCGTGTTGCTCAAACATATCATCGGACTGCTTAAGCCCGATGAAGGAACCATTCTCTTCCAAGGCAAACCGTTGACCGAAATGAAGGGATCCGAGATTGCCGGTTTGCTGGCCCGGATTAGTTATATGTTTCAGGGTAACGCATTGTTCGATTCCCTGACGGTCTATGATAATATCGCGCTGCCTCTTATAGAGACTACAAATTTGAAGAAAGCGGAAATCCATCGGCGGGTCATGGCCAGAATTGAACAAACGGAGCTTATCGAGGCCTCTCACAAGTATCCGTCGGAACTCTCCGGGGGCATGCAAAAACGGGTGGCGCTGGCGCGCGCGCTGATAACCGATCCTCAAATCGTTTTGTTTGACGAACCCACTACTGGCCAGGACCCTGTCCGGAAAAATGCAATACTAAGCATGATTGCTCAGTATCAGAGAAAATTTAATTTCACCGCGATCATGGTCAGCCATGAGATCCCGGATGTGTATTTTATTTCCAACCGGATTCTTGCTCTCTATGATAAAACAATTGTCTTTCAGGGAACTCCAGAAGAACTTGGAAATTTTGATCACCCTTTCAATGATGAAGTTATCCATAGCCTTGAAGGGTTGCAGAAAGAACTGACGGGTCTGTATTCTAAACGAAATTTCAAAATTTTAAATCATGTTCAGCTTAAACGTAGAGAATCAGGTGAAAGTTACTGCGTTGCGGTTTTTACTCTGACAAATCTGGATGCAATCATTTCCAGCATGGGTCACGATGCGGCGCAGGAAGTCATCCACTCGATGGGAGTATATATTGATAAACACTTTGGCACCATAGGTGGTTTTTCCACCCGCCGCAAGTCCAATGAATTTGTTACAGTGCTTCCTTTTTCCAATCTTGAAGAAGCTGAGAGTATTTTAAAGGATTTTGCTAATGATTTCCAGGAGCAGGGAATCAGCAACATTTGGGCTGGAGCTCAAAAGCAGGCGCCTTCAGGGAAGTGCGTTGACTTTACCATTCAGGCCGGAATTGCTCAAGGGCAACCTACCGCCGATATAGATCCCGTCATAGATTCGGCGAAATCTCAACAAAAAGAAATTGGACGGCTGCAATGCGCCGTCGGGGAGTAAACAAATGAAAAAATACAAGATAGAAACAATAGTCGGCATCTTTGTCTTTTTGGGATTGCTTTGCATAGGGTATATGACCGTAAAACTCGGCAAAGTTTCTTTCTTTGGTGATGATTCTTATCCCATCATTGCCAAATTCGTATCCGTAACCGGCCTGAGAAATGGTAACCCGGTTAATATTTTAGGTATCGAGATCGGACAGGTGGAACGAATCACTATGGATCAGGAAAACCAAAAGGCGGTAGTGGAATTAAAAATCAAAAAAGGAATAAAGATATATGATGATGCCATCGCCTCCATTAAGACAGAAGGCCTGATGGGCGACAAGTATGTCAGCATTGATCCCGGGGGCTCCGGCTCGCTTCTCGGACCTCGTGGGACCATCACCGAAACGCAGGCGCCCGTGGACATAGTGGACCTTGTTGGCAAGTATGCCTTTGGCGAAGTGAAAAAGGAAAAGAAATAGGTTACAGGAGGTTTAAGCAATGAAAAAACAAATTGCAATATTTAGTATATTGATAATTTTTGTATTATCCATTCCGGTATACGCCGGAGTGCCGATGACCACGGTTGAATCCACTGTTAATAGAGTACTCGATGTTCTGCGTGATGCCAAGCTTAAAAGTCCGGCAGCCAAAGAGAAAAAGAAAGAGAAGCTCCGGATAATATACAAAGATATGTTTGATGAAATTGAATTTTCCAAGCGCACTCTAACGCGCAACTGGAACAAGTTCAATCCTGCTCAGCGCGTGGAATTTGTGAATCTCTTTGAGCAGGTTCTGGAAAAATCATACGCTGATAAAGTTTTGGACTATACGAATGAAAAAGTTGAGTTCTATAAAGAAAATATGCTTTCGGATACTCAGGCAGAGATTCAGACGAAGATTGTTACTGCCTCCAAAGAGATTCCCATTTTTTACCGGATGATCTTAAAAGATGGTAAATGGAAAGTATATGACGTTGTTGTGGAAAATGTGAGCCTGGTTCAGAACTACCGCACCCAGTTCAATGATATACTGGTAAAGGATACGCCGGAACAACTACTGGAGATCCTGCGAAAAAAGGTAAAGGCGCAATAAGAAAAAAACGGCCCATGCCATTTCTAAATCAAAGATGTTCAAGGCAGCGGGAAAGAGGCGCCTCAACTATATGAAATCTTACCTTACTTTGATTGTATTGTTTATCTTTCTGGCAGTGGGGTGCGCACACAGCCCCACTTCTACCGTTTTGCCGCAAGCCAGGTCCTTTCCCCAACCGGTCTTGCTTGCTTCCAACTCCAATAAAATCCCGGTAAAATCTTCACGTAAGCAGGTTGACGCAATTGATGATGAATACAAAGATGATCAGAATCTCGACTACGCCAACGATACTTTTAAGGAAGAACGAGTAGAAATTGCCGATCCCCTGGAACCCTTCAACAGAGCTATGCATCAATTTAACGACAAACTGTATTTCTGGGCGCTCAAACCCGTTGCCCGGGGGTACAATACAGTTGTTCCTGAACCCGCACGGATCAGTGTAAAAAATTTCTTTTCCAATCTCGGGTTTCCGGCGCGATTTCTGAACTGTTTGCTCCAGACCGATTTTGGTGGCGCTTCCACGGAATTTGGTCGTTTTACCATCAACACAGCATGGGGTGTTGGAGGACTGCTGGATCCTTCCGCCGGCAAGGAACTGGATCTTCAAAAGCAAGATACCGACCTGGGCCAAACCTTGGGTGTTTATGGTGTCGGACATGGTTTCTATATCGTCTGGCCGGTCTATGGACCATCCAGCCCGCGTGATACCGTGACGATAGGCGGCGATTGTTTCCTGTATCCTCCTTCGTATATCGAGCCCTGGTATGTCAACCGCGGAGTCTGGGCATATGAAAAAATCAATTATGTATCCCTCAGGATCGGGGACTATGAATCGCTTATCGGGGCAGCCATCGACCCCTACGTATCGATACGGGATGCTTACATACAGTACCGCCTGAAGGATGTAAAAGCGCGTAAAGAAAAGTCCTTGTTATTTAGAGCCGGAAACGTGAGCAATTCCCCTGCTGATCAATCATTGCCGAAGTAATAAATTCAGTCCAAAAGGAGAAAGCCTTACGAAAAATTTTATATCTGTCGCAATATCAGCATTATTAATCCTGTTGATTAATTCGGTTGCCACTGCCGGCGGACTATTTGGGCCGCCTCAAACGGTTTCCAAAGAATCCGGTGGATTAAACACCGCCATCGGTTACTGGTATCATGAAGATACATATAAAAATGGTGCGGATCATACAATCAGACAGAATGAAATTTATTCGCAGGTGGCTTATGGCGCGAAAAATATCTGGGAAACATACGCGCGAATCGGTGTGTCGGATCTGAAAATTTTCGACGCTTTCAGTTCCACGGATGCTTCAATTACAACTGACAAAAATGATTTTGAAGAAAACTGGAAGTTTTTTGGCACTCTGGGAGCAAAGGGCTTTTATCCCATCAACAAGACATTCGGAATAGGCGCTTTTATTCAAGGAACATATTACTTCAGTAACTTCACGGACGATGTCTCGGGAACCAGTGGCAGCACGCCTTTCACAACCGATCTTAAGGTGAAAAATCTTTGGGATGTGAATTTCGGTGTCGGATTTCAAGCCACCATTCCCGACGGTATCAAGTTATATGCAGGCCCCTATATTTATTATTCGGAGGCAAAGGTATCTTTGGCCGCCAACATTTCCGGTCTTGAATACGCAGCCGGAAATGTTTCTATTGAGAACAAGTCAATTGCCGGCGGCTTTGCAGGAATCGATATACCACTCGCCAAAGGATTCCGGCTGAATGTTGAAGGACAATATTCAGACAGACTCTCTGCCGGAGCCGCGGTGACTTATACATATTAATTTTTCATGCCACTTAGCCATGCTTTATAAAAATGATTGTCAAGCGCAATATGCTGGCAATTATGATTCGAAAGAACAAAGGTTATTGACTCCATGTGCCATTTTTGGTATAGCGCGAAAGAATTAAAATCGGGCAGTGGTTTTGAAACCCTCCCGTCCAGCCAAAAATTACGCAACAAAAATAACAAGGGGATAAATTATGGAAAAGAGATTGAAGGTGGCGGCCATCATGCTTTATGTGTTTGCCGCTTATCTTATCCTGTTCGGGCTGGTATATTTAATAAGTCCGAGGATAATGCCTTATCATGAGAGATTTCTCGGCAAGACGTTTGAGGAATTGGACCCGAAAACGGCGACGCTCAGTTTGGCTTCCTTGAAGGTGGTGGGCGCCCTTGCGTTATCCATGGGTATCGGTTTTGTCATGATGATCAGATTTCAATTCAGTAGAGGGGACATGTATGCCTGGTGGATCATACTAGTGATGTCGCTTTTGGCACTTGTTCCGATTACCGTTATCTCATTTTTCATAGGGGGGGTGCATTCACCAGGATGGAGCATCGTGATCAGCATTCTGGTGATGTCTATTGCAATGGCTATTTCAAGAGGTGCTTTTAAAAAACCGTAATAGCAATCAGACAATCGGGGAAAGATAAAAATGAAAATTGTTTATTCATACTATGTGTTGGATATCGTTCATAAAGGTCATATCATGATGATGAGAAACGCAAAGGCGATCGCCGGAGAAGACGGGAAACTGATTGTGGGAATCCTGACGGATGAGGCGGTTATGGAGAAAAAACCTAAGCCGTTGCTTTCCTTTGAAGACCGGATGGAACTTGCGGCCGCGATAAAATATGTGGATGTGGTGGTGGCCCAGGAAACCTATTCGCCATTGCAGAATGTGATGAGGATTAGACCGGATATACTGATTGAAAGTTCCAGTCACAATAAGCAGGACATCGAAAAGGCAAGAAAGGTTATGGGAGAAATCAACGGGAGCGTTATTGTACTTCCCTATTTTCCCGGCCATTCCTCGACAAACATCAAGAATAAAATATCACGCATATCAAAAAACAAAAAAATATGAAAAAAAGTTTATATTGTGGAATCTTTGGTCATCTTATGCAACGTACTATTTCGGCAAGGTGAATCTGAGCATTGTGGTGTCAGCGTTATTGGCCACGTTTAAAGATTTGAGCATGATAAACGTTTCCGCAATTTATTTTTTTAATTTTAGATTTAATAATGCTCTTTAAGATTCGCTTTAAAGTTATTTGTTAAACCATAAACGAGGAGGTGTATCAACCATGCGAATCGCTGATATCATGACGTCTTTGCGTATTATTATTACCCCGGTAATTATATGGCTCTTGCTACATGACGAAAAGGTGGTTGCCTTCTATCTTTTCGGTGCCGGAGCGATAACCGACACCCTGGACGGTTATTTTGCAAGAAGAAGCAAAAAGAAGGTGACGTACGGGCACAATTTTGATGCACTGGCGGATTTTTTCTTCGGGTTTCCGACGATGTTTGTTGTTGTTTACGTGTACAAGGCCTGGCCGCTTCTGATCGTCACCCTGTCGGGAATAGCCTTCTTTACCCCGATCTTCATCCTTATCTCACGGAAAGTCGGGGCTCTGGAGATACCGCATCTGGAGACAAATCTGCTGGCTGCGGCGATTTATCCAACGGTCATGGCATACATCATCGACTGGAAGTACGCCTGGCTACTGCTTTTTTTCACGGCGTTTGTGGTGCTTTACTACATGAGGAAGTATTTCTTGTATGTACGTAACCTTTACCAGGAGAAGACAACCTGATCAACGGTTATTGCTTTTTTTTAAACATGTCTTTGATCTTGTCTTTGAAATGGTTGTAGAGATACCATCCCAGGACAAGCCCCAGAAGCAGCAATTGAGGTAGGGTAATGCTGTGCCCCTCCTCGGCGGCAGCTAAAGCCGCCTGTGGAAACGCCAAGTAAAAAAGGGCTGCTGTAAGAATGACTTTTGTAATGGTTCTAAAATGTTTCATACTTAATCCTTTCTTATTACCTTTACTTTAATCCTAACAATCGCCAGAATATCATGGCGAGCCGATCTAGTGCCCGGTTGGGCAGCGCCCAGGTAAGAAAAGCGGCAAATCGGGCATCCCAGCCGACGATGTAACGTGCCCCGGGCCTTTTTGCCGTGAGCACTCGGGCAACGGTCTTTACAACCACATCAATGGAAACCGCAACCATTTTTATCCTTTTCTTATTTTTAAGGATTTCAACAATCGCGTCGATGGTGGGGCCATAGAGGTCAATGGCCTCCTGCGGGGAATTTTTTGCCGTGTTTGCCGCTATTGTTTCAGCTTTGTCCCACATGGGGGTATAGACGATTCCGGGTTCAATGATTGAAACCGGGATTTTCCAGGGTTTGAGCTCAAGTCTGAGCGAAGCGGTGATGGCTTCAAGAGCGGCTTTTGAGGCTGAATATGGGGCCAGGTAGGGTTGGGGCATGGTGCCGGTGATTGAACCCATATTTACGATGCGGCCATGCCCCTTCCGGATAAGGGGTAAAAACGCCTGGGTAACGGCGATGTTCCCGATGAGGTTGACCTCTAGCAATTTGCGAATTTCAGCGATGGGAAGAAACTCCAGGAGGCCGCTCGCGGTAACAATGCCCGCATTGTTAACCAGCGCCGCCAGACCGGCGTCGCCCACCTTATCGGATACGAACTTCACGGCGGAAGCGATGGATTGTGAATCGGTAACGTCTATGAGAACAGGAGTGAGTCTGCCGGAGGAGTTCTTCCTCAATTCGTTGCCGTCAGCCTCCCGGCGCACCCCGGCAAAGACGTCAAACCCTATGCTATCAAGGTAAAGCGCGCAGGCCTTGCCTATCCCAGTTGAAGTTCCGGTTATGAGAATCGCGCGCTTCCCCTCTTCTCGACTCCCGGACATGGATATAGCCTCCCCTCTAAAAGATATTTATGAATAAACCGAATTATTTGCGGCTTAATACCTTTAAACTTTTTCTTTGTCCAGATAAAATTTGACGGCCGCCGGGTAAGTTTTTTAAAAAAAATACATCTTTAGGATGATTTACATCGGCTTGTGAATGGGATATTTAACATAATTCAATGGTATTGGTCCAATTAAACTTTAGTCAATAAACATCTATTTAAAAGGATGATATGTCTATGAAAAAAGAGGAAGCGACAAAGGAATTGTTGAAACAGACCAAAGAAAAGGAAGAAAAACTTCACGAGTTACTCAACCAGCCGTTGACCTTTACCCAGAAGGCTCTGGTGGATGTACTTTATACATTTTATTTTGATGTGCTCGGGAAGAAACCCAAAATCGACGAGGATGCAACAAGGCAAGCACGGGAAACATTTAAAAAGTATTTTCCGGAAAAACTCGAAGATATGCTTGCACAGCTCCTTGATGACCCGGAGGGCTATCAGCAGAAGGTGGCGGCGTTTGAAAAAACATGCCCTCCTGTCGTTGTTGATTTTCCCACAGACCCAAGCTATTACCGCGTCATCGTCAGTGACCCTTCGCGTCAGCTTCAAGAGGTTCTGACAAGACTGGCCCTTTTTTCAAATTTTCCATCTTCCAACGGTACGTATTCTGCCCTTGATGTGGGTACCGGATATGGCCGGCTTGCCATGGTTATAGAAGACACATTGCGCTCTCTTTGCGCGGGGGGAAAGGGCTACAGGGTCTTTGGCCAGGACATATTGGAAAGCAATATAGAAGCAGCAAAAAAATTAAAACAAGAGACAGGATCGGAGATCACCTTTTTTACACGTGATATGAATCAAATACCCTTTCCGTCGGATTCATTAAACCTTGTTAACACGACCGACGCATCCTATCTTAACTTCAGGCACAGAAGGCCGTTTTTTATCGCCGAGATCGCCAGGGTCCTGCGCCCTGACGGAGGGGTCTGCTGCATAACCAATCCCAACGAGCACACTACCCTGAAGGAGTATCAATATTTAATGATGCGGACAAACTACAGGACCTATTTTAATCCTATTAATATCATGAAGGCCATGGTTCTTGGCAAGTGCTCCATATATATAGACGCCCTTTCAAAGGCCAGGCCCGACTGCGCGCTGACAACAACCGAAGACATGACCAATTTATTAAAAAGGGTATTAAAATCAGACCTTATCGATGTTAACAACTGGCCGAAAAAGGGCGGCCTGTCAATATACAGCGGGTTTACCTTTGCGGTTAACGACAGCACAAAAAAACAAATCGAAAGGTACACAAAGTTCCGGGAGCGCCAAAAAGAGGCAGAGCAGTGGTTTGATATGTGAGACGTAAAATCGGGTAGTGACCGGGTTTTATACTAGAGTATGCCTAGTATTTATCCTGTATTTATCCAGTAAACAATCCTATTGCAAATATGTTATTGTCATAATAAAAAAATATCTATAAATAGTCAGGGGAAAGGAGGACTTTATGGGATTAAACACGGTAATTGAGAGCTTGGGGGTGTATTACCCCGAGGGGAGGCTTAGCACAAAGGAGCTTGTTGATGGGTGCAAAGTGAAGCCCGTCTTTGATATTGAGGATTTAACCGGGATAAAGACCCGCCCCGTGACTGCTGATAATGAATATGGTCTGGATTTGGCCAGGGAGGCGGTAACCCGGTGCTTTGAGATCTCCAAATATCAGCCTGAGGATATCGACCTGGTCATCTGCACCAATATATCCCGCTACAACGGCCCGAACTGGAAGGCTAGCTTTGAACCCACCACCGCCGCCTTGCTTGCCCGGGATTTTGATTTTGGCAATGCAATTATCTTTGATGAGCCCAATGCCTGCGCCGGGATGTTCACCGCCCTTTATATCGTGGATGCCTACCTTAAGGCCGGGTTTATCAAAAGAGCAATGGTGATCAGCGGTGAAGCCATAACTTGCCTTTCCCGTACCGCGCAGCAGGAAATTAGCGAACCCTTAGATCCGCAGATGGCTTCCCTGACCGTTGGCGATGCAGGGGCGGCTTTTATCCTTGAGCAGACGGATAATCCGGAGATTGGATTTCATAACATTGATGTCTTTACGGTTGCACAACACAGTGGCCTCTGCCTCGGTTCATACACTAGAAAGCCACATGGCGGATTTGTCATGTACACGGATTCCATTAAAATTCATCAGATCGCCATCGGCATGACTGCGGAGCATGTGGGGCGGATGGTCAAAGAAACCAAATGGGAAAACAGTGAAAATCATCATTATATCATGCATCAGACCGGGACAAGGGCCATCAAAACGACCCGGGAAAGTATTAATGCCTGGACTGGGACGAAGGTTTGTTCCAAAGAGAATTCCATCGTCAACGTCGTTGAACGAGGAAATGGGGCATCCACCGCCCATTTTGTCGCCCTGTGGGATCATATAAGAAACGGGGCCATAAAATCCAAGGAGAACATACTTTTTGCGGTTCAATCATCCGGGATCAATCTGGGCGTTGG
>JBEKRZ010000021.1:0-48178 GCA_049517435.1 Smithella sp.
TGGGACATACTGAAATAAGGGCTATAATGCCCAGGAAGAAATGAGTCCTCCTGCCTTCCTAATTAATATTACAAATTAATTATACATCATTCTATATACGAATTCGTGGTAGGAGGAAGTAACAAATAAAAATCCTTTGATCAGTAAGAATTATTTCTTTCACCCACTTAGTTTCAGTAGTGGGTAGTTGTCAGAATTGATGATTGCTAGTTGAAAGCATTGTCGGAATGTTTTACAATTTTAAAATAATCATCTATTGCAGTGTGGATCTACGATAGCTCAACATCGGCACTTGCAGATTATTTAAAAAGTGTCGGGTATCTTTACAATTCTTAACTCTGACTCAGGCAACAAAGACTTCAATTCATAGGGCAGAAAATATTTTTAATATGTGTAAGTAATTGTTTATCAAGGGCTATCTTAAATAGTCACATGATTTCATTTAATTAAGTTCTGTCAAGGAACGATTTGTGCACATAAAATCGAGCGAATATGTAATTCATCTTTAAAACTACATTATTAAGGAGAGAAACAAATGAAAAAATTGGTTTTTATCCTGTTAATCGCTATAATTTTTGGATTTACAAATATGGGTAATGCAACCCTTCTTGACCGTGGCGGTGGTTTAATGTACGACACTGCTTCAGGAGTGACTTGGATGGAAGACGCTAACTACGCAAGGACTCAAGGTTATGGTTCTGATGGTTTGATGTCATGGGCTGATGCTACGACATATGCAGCTAATTTAAGTTACTATGATCCAGTTCTGAATACTACTTTGAGTAACTGGCGTTTGCCAACAGAAGACGAAGCCCTGGCTATACTAAGTTTTCTGGGATACACAATCACAATTAATCTGGGAGCTGTAAATTATACAATTGTACCAAATTACGATTTCATAACTAATGTGGATGGTATTTATAAAGCTGGTTTTAATTATTGGACAAGCAGCACAGAACCGGATGATAGTGATACCTATGTATATACAATATGGGAGGATTTATATTATACTGGATTGGGTGCTCCCTATGGCGCACTTCCAAATAAGTCGATAAACAATTATCAAGTTTGGGTGGTAATGAATGGCGATGTTAATTCCGTCCCCGAACCCGCCACCATGTTGCTCCTTGGACTTGGGTTAGTTGGGTTGGCAGGAGTTAGGAGAAAGATTCAGAAATAAATCCTCCATATCATGTTTTTTAAAGCATGATATTTTATCATAGAAAGGCAGGGTCTTTTTGCTCTGCCTTTTATTATTTTTATGGTTGTGATATGCAGAATAGGTGAATACTCCTAAAAAACATAAAAAACACAATACCAATAAATTAGAGGACTCAAAGCAATTAAAATCGCAAGACCAAGAGTTAAAACATAACTCAGTAATTTTGCGAAACTACGTAAAATTCCCTCTAAAAAAATTTTGGTCGATAGTTTTGGTAATAAGTGTATTGTTGAATATATGGCTTTCATATCTTGTTTTATCCCCAAAAGTTACAATAGATTATGCACCGCATTTACTTCCAAATAGTCCTACTGATTTACCAATAGTAATTACAAATTCCGGATTACTGCCAATTTATAAAGTGAAATGTATTTTTGAAGATGCTTTATCGGTTGGTAAAAAACCTCCAGACGTATTTAAGTTTGAAAATAATGTCTACAAAGTTAAAATAAGTGATAAATTAACATCTGGCCAATCGACTAATTATATATATGGATTCTACACGGTCCCATATGAAACCACCAAAGGTTCAATTAATATAACATTAAAATATGAACTCCCCATCTTAACCAAAGAATTTTCTACACAGGTTAGATTTAATGCATATAATTCTAAAGATGGTTATGTAAGGTGGATGAAAGCAAGTATTCCACTACCTTAAACTGGGACATTCCGTTAAAAAATAGAGTTAATGATTATCATTTGAAATCTTGAATAATCATAGAGGTTGACGATTTGAGGATTACAGGAAAAAAATACTACTTATTAATCCTGTGAAGTGGCGAAAATATGTGCCGCCGTTTGAAATACTACAGCACAAAATTATTCTGCATGAAATATACAGGAAGTAATTATTTATCACGGGTAAATACTTAAATTCATTAACAGAAATATGTTCGAGGAAGAAGTAAAGAAAATACTTGACAGATCATTAATAATATGAGTTATATAATTTAACATAATTAAACATAGTGTGTTTAATATTTAGATTTTAGGAGGAAATAATCATGGGAAGAACAAAAATAGAAGAGCCGAAACAGCAATACACAGTAATGTTGAGACCAAGCGTAGTAAAAGAAATTGACAGACTGCGTGCAATAAGAGGTCGTTTATCTCGAAGTGAAATGATGTCTAATCTTATTGAACTAGGTATTGAGGAACTTCAATCGCTGGATAGATTGGGCTTAATAAAAGCGGTGGCGGTTGGGGATAAGGTATTAGCTAAATTGAAAGATGTAATGCGTGTTGGTGACATTAGATTAGATAAAGAGGGAGAGCTGGAAATAAGAAGATGATTCTAACATAGACATTTTTGTAATTATGAATTTTTTAGACACATATCCTGACATTTTGACGGTAGACGATATAGCGGAAATTTTAAAAGTTAAAGTTAATACGGTCTACAGATTATATGGTCTTGTCAAGATCAGGATAGGAAAGGGTAGGGGGCTAATCCGTTACAGAAAAAGTGACCTGATAAATTATATAAAGTCGAAAGAAGAGGAGGTGAACATTGTAAATGCAAATCAAAAAAAGGAAAGACACTGGAAAGTGGGGGTATCAACATTACTTCCGCGGAAAGAACTACAGAAGCTTTGCATGGAATACGAAGGACGAGGCACAGAAGGCGGCAGAGGACTTTCTCGGAAAGCTTAAGCGAGAAGTAAACCATCTTTCAGGCCCTGGCACTTCTTTCATTGATGCAGTGAATGAGTTCTTAAAGTATTCAGCCCGTATCGGCAAATTACGGAATAGAATGAACGGTCTGTATTCTAATTTTAATAAATTTTTAATCCCTTTCTTTAAAGATAAGCGGATCAAAGATATAACTCATCTTGATATTGATGCTTTTATTGACAATCAGCTCAAAAGGGAAATAACGAAAAAAACAATCCATCATTATGTGACGGACTTAAATGCACTTCTGAACTGGGCTCTAAAACAGGAAATCATAGATGTCAATCCAATGACAAAAGTAGTGAGAAAAAGAATACGACCGGATAGGATAATCAAAAAGGGATTTACATGCAATGAGATTCAGATATGTGAAGCGGCATTAGAGGGCGAAGAACTCTACTTCGTCTTCTTCCTGCTCTTTACAGGGGCGAGGCTGACAGAGGCACTTTCTGCACTTTGGGAAGATGTTGATTATGAAAAACGGGAAATCATATTGAGGGGAACTAAGACAGAAGGTTCGTTGAGAACAATAGAAATCTGCAATAGTCTTTATGAGGCTTTGAAAGGAATGGAAGCTTTTAGAATAGACTCTCCTTATATCTTTCATCACAGTAACGGTAAAAGGATATTGAGACGGGATAAGCTATTTGTAAAGATCAAGGAAGCAACGGGAATTAAAATCACAGCAAAGGATTTAAGAGATGTTTTTGCTTCAACAATCACTATGGGGAGTGAAAACAACTTGCCGGATATTAAGACTGTCAGTGAGCTTCTTGGGCATACAAATATTGCTACAACACAAAAATATCTATTCTCGCTCAAGCAGAAGAAAATGAAAGCTATGAGTGTTCTGGACGATGTATTCGGGAAAAAAATTAGCCCTGAAATTAGCCCTGAAAATGAAAAGGACTTAGAGAAATATCTAAGTCCTTGTAATCATTGGTGGCGGTGCAGGGAATCGGACCCCGGACACTACGGATTTTATCCTGGTTTTTGAAACCTACATTTTTTCTGTTCACGAATGGTTGCATATGAATCCGGCAGAATTCCCTCATGTATATACCTGGACAGTGGGTTAAACGGGAATGTATATTATAAAATTTAAGGGCCTGTTACCTTCCTGATTATTCTGGTAACATGCCGTTGATAAATTAATGGAAACCATTAAAAGCTATTAAAGAAGCTTTGCTATCGCTCCTTATGGAAGTTTGTAATAATGATGATCATCATGCATATGCATAATGGAGCTTTTGATCTCTTTAAATAAGCGCCAAAAAAATGAACCCCAGAATCAGAGCTAATGTGACATTTGGATATTCTACGCCATAAACGACAGGTGTTAATGCCCATCTTGTTGCTGTTTTTAAAATGTCATTTTTTGCAATTAATTTTGCAACAGGTGGTGAATACCTGTAATAAAATTCCACAAAACTTTTGCCAAAATAATTGGTCAGCAGATAATGATCGCGGAAATTTCTCAGTATATATACATGCGGATCGAGATAAGAACCATAGGCAGCCGTTGCAATGAAACATCCACCACCGCCGCCGCCGCCACCGCCACTCGCTGTGGCGATGAAAATTGCGGTAACAGCTGTCGCTACGGTCATATCTACTACTGTGCAAGTGCCTGTGCCGGAGCATGCGCCTGACCAGCCAGAAAAGGTATATCCGCTAGCTGCCGAAGCGGTCAAGGTCACGGATGTTTCTGAACTGTAATCAGCGGAGCAGGTAGAGCTGCAACTAATACCGGAAGGGCTGCTGGTGACAGTTCCTGCTCCCGTAGGAGATATTGAAACGGTTAAGCTGTATAAAGGTAAAAAAGTTGCTGTAACAGTAGCTGTCGCTGCGTTTATAGTTACGGTGCAAGTACCTGTCCCTGAACATCCATCTCCTGACCAGCCGGAAAAAGTATATCCGCTAGCTGCCGAAGCGGTCAAGGTCACTGATGTTTCTGAAGTATAATTAGCTGAACAGGTCGAACCGCAATTGATAAGACCATCACTGCTGGTGACCGTCCCTCCTGTTAACGGACTAGAAGAAACGATTAAAGTGAAGCTGTTACCGCCACCACCGGATGTGGAAAAAGTTGCCGTAACAGTTGTCGCTGCAGTCATAGTTACGGTGCAAGTACTTGTTCCTGAACATCCACCTCCTGACCAGCCTGTGAAGGTATATCCGCTATTCGGCGAAGCGGTCAAGGTCACTGATGTTCCTGAATTGTAACTAGCGGAGCAGGTTGAGCCGCAATTGATACCAGAAGGGCTGCTGGTGACAGTCCCTGATCCCGTACCAGATTTTGTAACAGTTAAGCTGTATACAGGTATAAATTTTGCGTAAACAGTTGTCGCTGCGTTCATAGTTACAGTGCAAGCGCCTGTGCCGGAACATGCTCCTGACCAGCCAGAAAAGACAGATCCGCTAGCCGCTGAAGCGGTCAAGGTCACTGATGTTCCATAACTGTAACTAGCTGAACAGGTCGAGCCGCAACTAATACCGGAAGGACTGCTGGTGATAGTTCCTGTTCCCGTACCAGATTTTGTTACGGTTAAGTTGTATACAGTCGTAGCAAAAGATGCCGTAACAGATGTAGCCGCGTTCATAGTTACGGTGCAAGTGCCTGTCCCTGAACATCCTCCTCCTGCCCAGCCAGAAAAGACAGATCCGCTAGTCGCCAAAGCGGTCAAGGTCACTGATGTCCCAGACACATAATTTACTGAACAGGTCGAGCCGCAATTAATAAGACCATCACTGCCGGTGACAGTCCCCGCTCCCGTACCAGATTTTGTAACGGTTAAGTTGTATATAGTCGTAGCAAAAGATGCCGTAACAGATGTAGCCGCGTTCATAGTTACGGTACAAGTGCCCGTGCCGGAACATCCTCCTCCTGACCAGCCTGTGAAGGTATATCCGCTATTCGGCGAAGCAGTTAAGGTCACTGATGTTCCTGAATCATAATTAGCTGAACAGGTCGAACCGCAATTGATGCCGGAGGGGGTTGATGTTACCGTACCGTTAGCTGATACAACAGTAAGTGCATATGTACTCAATGTGCAGGAACCTCCCTCATATGCAATCTGCGCCGGTATCTTGGAATATCTCAGTGTGTCAGTAGAGCCAGCAGGATTAACGGCCGGATAGCTTGATTCACTGCAATACCATGATGGTTTAGATGCGCGATAAAGAGAGTCAGGCAAGGTAGTATCATCACTAGCACCTTGACATCCCGGCTCGCCGCTGGTATCGCACCACTTCTGACCTTGAGTTACAGAATCCCAGTTAGCATGCCTCAACATTGTTGACCATTCAAGACCATACGCACCGGCGGTATATCCGGTAACATATATTGCGGCATTATTCCCATCGCCGGCATAGGGAATTGCATTAGCTTCATACACCCACTCATATCCTGTTGTTCCTACATAATTTCCGATAACATTATAATATGTACTATTAGTATCAATAGCTATATCAAGCCGTTGACTGGTATAACTGGTATTATAAAACACTCTATTTCTGAAAAAAGTATTCCAACTTTGCGAACCCCAGATATCATCCGAACTCAAATAACATCCGTCAAGCATGTTGCCCTCAAGCAGATTCATCATGGAGTGCGCCCCATGAAAGCCTATTCCCGATCTTACCGTATTAGGGTAATCAGTGGAATACATATTTGTCGCATAGTTATATGCGAGTACATTTCCCGAAGTTGCCCCGGCCATTTGTGGGCCGTTAGACAGATTATAGAAGATATTATTCTCAACTAAACTTGCGCTTCCCGCATAAGCCAAAGACATTGCGTATCCGGCATTGGAAGTATAAGCGTGAGATAAATGGATTTTAGAACCTCGGATAGTAATACGGTAAAAAGCTTGCATATTTATTCCCGCCGCCCAAACTCCATTAATATCCACATTATAAACCCAACAATTATCGGCATATCTAATATCAACAGTTGCATAATTTTGCTGGCTAGAGTTCATGCTAGCTGAATTATCAACAGTGAGAGATTCTAATCCAGCATAATGTGTAGTCGTATTCATTTTAGTGCCTTGTGGAGTCATAGTTCCGTCAACATTCCAGTATATAGGGAGTTCCAATGTGGCAGTTGTTCCAGAGGTAGGGGCAACAAGTTTTACCATCTGCCCAATCGGACGATTACCACCAGCCCTATCACACCAGGTGCAAGTTCCTGAATTGCCCACAGTGGTTATCGGAGGGTTACCAGACGCATTTTCGAGTTGGTCTATATGAATAATATTACCTGCACTCCATCCATGTGCCGATGAAGTCGTAATAGTTGTAGAACCTTTTGTATATCCGCTTGCCAGATTAACAGAAGAACCAGTTGAGCCGCTTTCACCGAAGCCTATGATATAGGAACTTGTCGTGCCGGTGCCAACAAGAGTAGTTACTCCCATTCCCGCGCCACGCAGGGTTACATTAGATGGAATCGTCAAGGATGTGATATTGAACGAACCCGCTCCCAGCAAAACAACTTGGCCGGAAGGACAGTTATTGAGTGCCGTTTGGATTGTGGAAGTCCGGTCTCCGCCACTTGCAGTTATGGTTTTATAAATCGTTGTTCTAGCCGGAATGTCTCCAGAAACGCCAACGTTGCCCTGCCATGTAACAACACGGGATGATGGCAAAGAAAAAGTTGCAAATGTTTCTCCATAGGTAAACAGTAGCATTATTAAAATTGTAACGAATATTTTTTTCATACTAATCCTCTACGGAAAAATTAAGAAACTACCAGCAGTATAATCTATGATCACATTATCAAAGCATTAATAAGCGTGCCAACCGTATCTAGCTCACTTAAAGTTTTGACAAAATGAAAACAAATTACCTCTAATTTCCAACAGTATTTTACATCGTTTCAAGCAAAGACCAATTGGCAGTTTCATAAACTTTCACTACATATTGGTGTTCTTATATTGTAACACCATAATTAATATGGCGTCTTTTTACTATATGTTAAGTAAGGATGCCAGCATTTTTTTGCTTTCCATCTAGATGACCGTCACATTGGAAGACAGTCATTTTATAGGGGTTTTTAAAAAGTATGCCCCCATTACGAAGTTAAATCTTTCCATCCGGGAGAATAATTAATAATAAAGATTATTTTTTCTGTATTCTATCAGGGAGCATCTGATGGGCAGTGGAAAAGAAATTTTTAATGGGGTTAAGGCTTTGGTAAAAGAGGATGATCAAGATTAAATACATGGTGAGGCAAAGAGTTGAAGCAAGAATAATTCTGAAGAAAACATGAAGGTGCGAAAATATTGAAACCACAAAATAAATCTTATGCAATATGACAAAACTTAGCAACCCGGCAGCCAGTGCTGCAGTGAAATAACGCCAGATCGCTGAAATGATGGCCGATAGTTGCAAGTCAATAGGTTTGCCGGCATATCGCAAACATGGTCCGACTAAAATGAAAAAAGATAGCGAATAACCAATGGCTACTCCTGCAATACCGAAAGGCAGACCCGCTATAAAAAAAAGTGAAGTAGTAATAGCTTCAAACACACCCCAGCGAAACCAGCGATCCGGTCTGCCAAGGGATAAATGTAGCCACCCTTGTGTACCGTAAATGAACATAATACCAATACTGGTACCAAAATAACAAAATATTTCTCCTGCTTTTGTCCACTGTGGGCCTAAAACCAACAGGATGATGTCTTCCCCAGTCAGGGTAAACATTGCGCTAATCGGCATGCCGATAAAGGCAATTATAGATATAGCCTCCAGGTAATAACGTCTGTATTTATCAGGATCATTTATTAACCGGCTCAACGCCGCAAGGGCTACGTTTGCCAGTGGTGATACCAGTTGATTGGCAGGCAATGCAAATAAATCATAAGCTTTTTTATAATATCCTAAGGATTGTGCGGCATAACGCCAGCCGATCAATAGTTTATCAACATTACGGGAAAAATAATTTAGAGTAAAATTACCATAAGTATTCAGGGCAAACTTTAATATCGGTATTATCTCTTTAATAGACGTCGGTTTGCCTGGACGCCAGCGGCAAAAAATCCAACCGCATAGGGTAACAGTAAGCGGTTGCAGCACCGTATTGGCTACTAAAGCCCAATATCCCCAACCAGTCCACGCAAGTATAATAGCGGCTGAAATACCTAAAAGCGTTGCAAGAATTCCAATGCCAGATGTGATATAGAATTGCATATTCCTGCGAAGTATTGCCATATGCAAGGTGGACATGCCACCAGCAATTATAGAAAGTGCAACACCGATAGTTATAGTGTCAAGTCGAGGTTCTTTATAAAACCATGCAAGAACAGGCGCTATCAATATGAATAAAATGGTTAGGACAGCGCTGGTTGTGGCGTTGAGCCAAAATAACGTACTCATTATTTTATGGTTGATATTTTCTCTTTGAATGATGACTTCAGTAAAACCGTTACCGCCAAAGTTTTGTAAAAGCAGACTGAAAGTGGTAACCATAGTAATTAGGCCAAAATCATTTGGTGTGAGAAGCCTTGCCAGGATCACTGTGCTGAAAAATTGAATAAAAAAAGATGCAGCACTGGCGAATATGGTGGCGCCCGCGCCACGCATAGCCTTACCTTTCAATCCGGATTTTAAATGGTCAGTGTTGAAATAATCGTCATTGTTGTTTATTTGAGAGGCCATCAGGATTTATATTCGAAAATCGATAAAGGTTTATATGAACTAGATGCCGTGTCAAGCACGGAATAATATGATGTAAAGCGATCAGTTGGTGTGTTTTATTTGCTTTCTTATTATTTTGTTGCTGTGTTTAATGTATCGCCAGAGTCTTTTTGCGTATTGATACGCAAAAATCTTTTGTGCGGGCAGCAGTGGGTTTTCAAGACTGAATCTTTGATAATGGTTCTGTATGCAATCTTCAATCATACCTGATGTGCCAAAACTTATGTCCACAAGACCACTATTTTCAATAAGGTTGAAATACTGTTTTGAAACGCCGAGATCGGAATGTGGAAAAGCAAAAGCTCCATAGTCCAGATTAAATGTGTTTCGCACAAACCGGACGCTTTCCATAGTCTGTGAAATCTGTTCTTCCAGAGTGAGTTTTGCATAAAGCGGATGATCAATGCTGTGTGCACCGATTGTAAAGCCACCGGTGATCAGTTGATGAATTTGCTGCGTAGTAAGATAAGGATGATATCCCTGTAAATAATCATTGAAGTCCATGTCCAGAATTTCTGCAATCCGGTCTATCAAATTTCTCTGGTCATATTTTATTGCCAGTATGTGAAAGTTGGTGGCTGTTGTTTTTACAGCGCTTGGTCCCAGAAGATGTTCTATTTTACCTTGCGCAGTCTTTGAAATATTATGGTGCAACAGATGTTCGACTATCAAGCTAGCTTTATGCTGATAGCATAAAGCATTATTATCCGTAAAACTGCTGTTGATAAAAAAAGTTGCGGGTATGCCTTTCTTTATAAGAATTGGTGCAACGATATCATGTGCTTCTCGAAAGCCATCATCAAAAGTCATGTGGAGCGCTTTAGGAGGTAATGGCTTTCTCATGCTCAAATGATTAAAAATATCATTCAAACTGATTGGTAAAAAATATTTTAGAATGAAATCTATATCATCACTGAATTCTTTTACACTCTTGTGAGAATATAAGTGTTTTATATGCAATACTTCATCATCACTTACCATATGGTAGTATGGGATAAAAATACTTGTCCTAGTGGCTTTACACAATACGCTGACGAGGATTTTAGAGAATATATTTGATATGAATATTTTCGTTGTTATTACCCGGGTACGTGTCTATATTTTTACTTTGTGATTGTTCGCTAATGTATTGGTTTATTAAACATTACCTTGTGCATGATAGAGTTATCTTTTCAACTATTATTGCTCTATGAGCAACCTCTGAGTTAACTCTACAGTGAGCATCTTGGTTATTTCAGTTGTGTAATTTCGATTGCCTAATGTATGTCCATGAACTATTTTGGTTAAGTATTTGTTATTTAAATAGGGTCTGTTGATGGTGCGTTTATCCAATAGGATTTCTTTTACGTAGTTGGCGAGCTCATCACGGTACCATAGACGGAAGTGATTAAACTTATGTCGCCCAAGAAACAGTTTTTCGAAATGCATGTACTCAAATAAGTGATCAATACTGGCCAACCATTGAGGCATTCCATAATTATAGGCATACTCTGCCTTGAATAAAAATTCATAATATAGGTGTTGTAATATGGAATAAGGAAATATTAACTTACCACTAAAGCCTCGATCAGTAAGAATTTTCCACAATGCTGGATTGCCATCTTTGATAAGACGAAATGACAATTCTTTATTGTTTCTTACTTCCATTGGCGAGCGATACATCAACGCTACCAGATCATTGTCCATATAGGGAGTGCGAAGTGTCAATTGTGACTGCTCAATAATAAATCGAATATTTTCACGCCAGGGAGCTTCAATAAACAAGGTAAAAGACAATGGATGTTTGATGTTTTGGTCTAACTTAGCAAATGTCGCAGGGGCATCTTGGAGAAATTTTATGAAATCAGAATGGAATAAATTTATATTCGGATTTCCGCAATTCAGCCATCTTACGCTGCGTAGTATTTCACTGCCATAATTTCCCGTCATGCGAATTGGCGCAATCTCACGTGCCAACTTGTTTACATATATTTCTGGTGACATACTTACATCTGCATAGCCGTCACTTATAAATACTGTTTCTTCTGCATATCGTGGAAAATCAACTAAAAAATTTTTATCAAGTGTCAACACCTGATGTGTTTGGTTGGTAGCAGCGGCAACTTTGCGGGCAATCTTAACATCGAAGTTATCATGATACATGCTGCCAAATGTATAGCAAGGATATTTAAATGAAGGCGTAGCAACATTGGCCATAAGCATGCGCGTGTCAAGACCACCTGTCAGTGATATGCCAATTGATTGTTCGGTACGAAAGTATCTAGGTAAAATTTTATTGAATGTTTCCCGCAGACGGTCGTAAAAAAATTCCTTTTCCAGCCAGGTTTGGTCTTCCCATGTATCCCGTCTAAAATACAAATCCTTTTTAGGGATTAAGTATTTCTGAAAAGTCCACGCAGCGGCACAGGGCAATAGAAAAATGTTCTTAAATAATGTTCGATTTTCTAAAACGCAATCACAGCAAAAATATTCACCCAAACTCTTCATGTCAATTGCACGTAATTCCGGGCAAATCTTTAGTAATGCTTTTGCTTCAGAAGAGAAGTAAAAGGCATCCTTACTCTCATGATAATATATTCGTTGATATCCGTACCGATCATTAAAGAGAATGACTTTACCTGCCTGCCTGTCTACTAATACTCCAGTGAACCAACCATTCAACTCTTGCAAAAAATCTATGCCTTTTTCTTCGTATAAATGTATTAGATAGCTGGCGTTGGATTTATCGAACTTATGATTTTTTGCTTTCAGTTGATCAAATAATTCTAAATCTGTAAAATTTTCACCAAAGAATATTAATGCTACATTCCTTTTTTCATTCCATATAGGCATGCAATCTGAAAAAGAATTTTTGTGACATACCCATCCCAAATAGACATTAAGCTCATCACTGGTATAAATGCCGTTAGAATAGAAGGTCTCATGCATTAAGCTATTGCGCATTATGTTTATTTTTTTTATGTTCTCTTCGCGTGTTGCCTTGCTGATTATTCCAGTAATCCCAGGCACTTTAATTACCTCCGTTCAATATAAAATAGAATAACTAAATTTTCGGATTATACATTTGTAAATGAAATATATTTTAACTGTTGTGTTTGTAAATTGCTTGCAATCTTTTTTGAATATATCTTGTCGTCTTTATAACAATATTTAAGAGATGCGCTTTGATATTGTTGTAGAAAACATACTGCCCTATGTGTTTTTCGTTCCTGCCAATTTTTCCTGCTATGCCACATTTGAAACGAAATACGCCTGGGTTTGCTTCTGGATCTATACCACCAAGGTCGTAATATAAACAGCCACGTTCTTTGAGCCATTTTATTATACGCCATTGAAGAAGATTTGACCCATTTAATCGCATACCTTTATTACCCGTGGCACCTAGAAGATATATGCCCGTATCACCAATTGCTGAACATATTGAAACTGCAATTGGTTCATTTTCATACTCACAGATCATAATATTCATTTTCTGTGTTACAGGTAAATCATTATTGATTAAACGATATTGTTCGTAATCAACTCCGGATACATATTTTTTACGTTCGAACATTTCTTTTTGCAACGCCAAGAAAACCCGATAGCAGTCATCGCTATTTCCTTCTATTATATTAAAATGAGTTTTTTCCGCACGGTTTAGTTGATTCCGCCATTTTTGATCCAGATTTTTTTTCAAGTCTTCAATTGATGGCAAAAGGCTTAATCTAAGTGTTTGATATGCTGGTGTTAAGCGATTAAATATTAATCCTGAGCCTTGTAATATTATTTTTATTTTATTTTCAGGATAGTCAATTTCAAATGGCCATATACGCAATAAAAGGCGTCGCTTTATACCATACTCATTTATCAAAGCTTTTATAATACCCTCAAAATTATCGATAGAATATGTAGTATTCTTTTTACGCCAGAGCGGACCCCAGTGAACGTTAGCTGTCGCAGTTTGGATAGCACGGAAATACCTGATGCCAACTTGCGCAACCGCAATAATATTGTTATCCTCTTCAAGGATAATATGACTTAAATTATTTGCACCATAGAGAACGGCTCCATAAGACCATGTTTGATAGATAGTAGCATCATCAAATTGTGATAGCAGATCAGACCATTGTGCTTTGTTAACAGTATCAACTTCAATATGAAAATCAGTGGACCTTAGGGTTAACATAATGATGAATATAAACCTCGATAACAGAATAACAGTATGGATTTATTGCGCGTACTTCAAGTTATTCCATTTGTTGCGTAAATTAATTAAAATTCTCACTAATTTTTTCGGCATTATCCCAACGATACCTTGGTGTAAATTTAATTTTATCATAATTTTACCCCAAGTATTTAGCGGAATATAATATCGTGGCAGAACTATACTTTCAAACCCAAAGTAAAGTTTAAAATTTTGTAATGTTTTACTACCAACTTTTCCATAGCTAAATTTACCGTACACAAGATAAGGGATTTTTTTTTCGGCACAAATTGCAACAGCTTTTGCTATTAATAAATTCATTGGCGCTTTATCACGGTGTGCAATTTTTCCTAAGATACCCATCGTTCTTGCATATTTACCAGTGGAAACCAACTTTATAAAACCAATGAGTTCATTTTTATAGTATGCACCAATGAAGGTAGCTCTATCAATGAAAGTTATATTTGCTTTCTTGGCAGTATCCCAATCTATATTATAGTCCAGAAATGGAGTGCCTTGCCTGAGCGGATTTTCGTGATAAATTTTTATGATACCTTTTAACGTATCGTCATTGAAATCAAATATTTTTGTTTCCACGCCTTTTTTTTCGGAAATTTTTATCTTATTACGGGGATTCTGATGTAAAACTGTTTTAAACCAAATATCATAATCTTTGATTGGCAAAGCAGCAACATTATCCCATTCCATATGATAATTGAATTTTGGTTTGGATTCAGGTAGTCGCTGCTGAAAAGTGAAGATGTCTGCGTTGAGACTGCTTTCCATAATTTTCTTGATGACAAGTTCGGGATCGTTAACATCAATATCCCATTCTTCTCTAAATAGAGCAATCTTTACAAACCTTCCACGCACTATCACTTCGTTGTCGTCTATAAACATTAAACCTCCATATACAGATAATTAGGTGACAGTAAGCCCTGGTGGTCAAACAATCATTTTATCAATGTATCGGTGCCTATGTCTGAGTTTGTCGATGATTTATTTGAAAAGAATAACAACGCCGTTATTAAAACAAACCATCGTATGTTCATTTTATTAAATATAGCTTCTGTCAGGTTTCCGATCAAAGCAATAACAAAAAATGAAAAAAGTAATATTGCGATATTGTTTCCCGCCAGTAAGCCTTTCTTGAGTTTATAAAACCCGACAATAATTGCACCGATAAGTAATAAAAGACTAATCAAACCAGTTTGTATGTAAACTTCAAGATAACCATTGTGTGCTTGATTAAGCCTGAAATAATAGTTTTCACCAACTTTTATACCTGCTGGTGATTCCCAGAAGATATTGTAACCCGCTCCAAGTAATGGGTTGTTGCTTGATTGAGTCAGTATTAAATGCCAGATATCAGTTCTGCCGGTAAGCGTTGCATCCCTTCCGAAAACTCCTGAAAATATATCTAATACCACGGGGATAGTAAAAAGTATAATCATGAAAAACAATATTGCCAAAAACCATTTACCGAGATTATGAATTTGTCTTTTTCCAAAAGAACTGAAAAGGAAAACGAGAGTTAATGATCCGATAAGCATGGAAATAGTTGCCGTTGAACTATGAGCCATATGCATTAACCAAATGACTAAAAATAAAAGGATGATGCGAAGCAACAAATCAAATTTATCCATTACTTCATATTTTTTTATATAAACCGTGATCAAATCCCATAATAGGAATATTCCACAAATTAATGCAACCACACCCAGGTCATTTTTGTTGGTAGTAACGCCGCCATAACCAACTTCATAAGTCCAGCGGTTGTAGTATCGACCATATTCCGGAATATATTTGATAAAAAGTACAGAAAGAATAATGGCCAGATAAGTATATCTGGCTAATACGGCCTTTAGAGCCTGTGCGGGTTTTATTTCGGTGATTATTATTAATGCCATGATTATATTACCGATATCTTTAATGTATCTTTTAAAGGATGTAAGTGGATAATTAGACCAAAAAACACTAATGGCGCAGAATATAAAAAAGACAAAAAACAAACGATTTTCAGAAAAAAAACCAGACAGCATTTTGCGACGTTTGATCAAGATAGCTAAACCCAAAATCAGAATACCTGAAAAAACATTACGATTGAAGGGATTTCCTTCCAGATAATTATCAAGCGTTGCGACATCAGAGCTCGCATCGGTAAACCAAAAGGCTAATAATTGTGTTCCAATAAGAATAAACCATATTATCGGAATCCATAAGGCAAAAGATGTCATAGGCCGAAGATTGCGATCTCTATAGAAGAGCAAAACAATAAAAGAAACAAATATAACTATCGCTATTTGTCGGGGCATGTTTATAAAAAAATGGCAAAGGCTAATGGCATGATACTTGTAACTTTACTTGAGAGCACATCAATAAACATTTTGTTTTAGTAATCTTTTTTTATTTGGATTGCAAAAGGTAACCGCTGATAAGCTCACATAAATTTCAGACGATATTCTAAAGGCCAATCGGTTGGATCAATACTGTCATTGCCCATAAGGGCGACTTTTGGTTTCCATGCTAGTCCAATCTTGTTTCAGGTCTCTGATAACTTCTGACGACGTTTCTAATCCTCTGACTCAGATACATGTGATATTTTTCCTTGTGTGAATTTCTTTTTTAGATTGACTGCCCAAGGCAGCCATTGGTAGGCGCCGGCCAATTTAAGGAAAAACTCAATAGGCCAGTCGGATGGCTCAACACTGTTACGGCCCATAATGAATAAATCGGTTTTGGTTGCCGGATAAGTTGGTATATTTAAGAAAACACGTTCATAACCTGCTTGTTTGAATAATGGGGCCATATTTTCATCTAATGTTGCATATGGTGCTGCGAATAATGTAACTTTTCTTCTTAATATCCTTTCCAGTGTTATTTTTGAATCAACAATTTCTCGTTTTGCAGTTCTTTCGTTAATATTGGTTAAATTAATATGTGATACTGTATGCGATCCGATGGTTATGAGGTGTCCATCCAATGCTTCTAATTGTTTTTCTGTTAGAACGATTTCATTGTAATAAGGATGATTCGGATTCCGAATCCATTCAGCTTTTTTACCCAAAAAACCTGTGGGTACAAAAATGGTTACGGGGATATTTTTTTCATATAAAATAGGTAGAGCATTTTGTAAGACACTTTGATAACCGTCATCAAAAGTAACACTAATGAAGTTTCTATTATTCAATGCGGGTAATTGCGCATCAAGGGATAAGGGGTAACCGATCTTGAGAAGGGTATCCATTTGTTTAGCAAACTTATCGCGCTCATGTGGTTTTATAGAATGGTAAGTTATAATGACATGTGTTGCCGGTAAATGTTTCTTGAATATTAGGCGTAATAAAACAAAAAGTGAATGAATGACGTAGAATAAAAGTGATATGATTAATTTGAACGTTCGGCTAATCATTCATATAGCCCCTTTAAATACCAAAATTATTGAATCAGAATATCTGTTACTCATCTTAGATAGCGCCCCGAAGAGTCGAGATTAAATACACGCGCATCAATTTATTTGTGAATATATTGTGATTGGTTCAATAAAATGTTTTTTCCTTTATTGATTTAATCCCGCAGAGACCCAGCAGCTTTCCAATATGATCACAATCGCTAATCAGATATTTCATGAATATGTCGTGTCTGATCAAGAAGAGTAATGGTAGAATTAATGTATATGAAAAAAATGCGATTAGTGATTTCACAGTACTGAGGCTTACCATTGACGTGTTTTTTGACGCGACTAAACCGCGCATTAACGATCTTTTAAGATAGTATGTTCTTTTAAATCTCTCGGATGGCACTGTTTCGTAAACACATGCTTCGTTGCACCAGACAAATTCTAAACCTTGATTAAGCATTCTCGAGAAGAAATTGGTATCCTCACCACCAGTTTTGCCATAGCTGATGTCGAAAAGGTTTTTTTCGTTGCTGAAAATTTGCTTGTCGAGCAAAACATTCCCTGTTCTTGTATCGTTGCTGTTTCTGATAATTGTCCCTGTGGTAAAAGATTTTCTTTCACAAATGTTGCCTTTGATTATCCATTGCGGCGGTTCAATTTCAAAATACGGGTTAACTGGTCCCAACACGCCAGCTGATTTATATTTTATCTGGGTGTTAAATAAATGGAGGAGCCAGTTGTCATCTGGGTGTTCATCGTCATCTATGAATGCAATGAAATTTCCTTTGGCGTTTTGCACGGCCTTGTTTCTGGCAAGTGCAATGTTTTGCTGAGGTTCACAATAGTAATCAATCTGTATCTTTGCGTTCTTTTTCCATCCTGCAACAATATCGCTGGCCGATTTATTGACATCGTTATCAACCACTACTATTGAGTAAGTAAAAAGATTTTCTGTGATCTGATCCTGCAGTTTGCTGAAAAGATTGGAAAGCATCTGCGGTCGTTTGTAGGTGCAGATACAAACTGAAATGTGGTTATCATGTAACTGTTTGGGGTTAGAAATCATAAAGATATTTAATGGTCTGTTGCCCAAAGCGTCTGAAATATTGGTTTCGAGGCTTGGCTATAGAATTTTATTGACAGGCTCGCGGTGGCGTTCATTTTGGATATAGAATAATTATCAGGCTATTAATGGCGGGGCCGGTAGGATTTACACCTACAACTTGCGACTAGACAAGCCGATGTTATATTAATTTAACTACGACCCCATTATTGAATGTTTCACTAGCATACTAGCAGCATATTTACTTGATGTTTAATAACAATATTATAAATATTTTGTCAAGATTGATAGGTGATTTATCTTTCTTAAGCATAGGGTGTCGTGATAGAAATTGTTTTAAATAATTGTATGCGAATTATACCTTAATATTTCCATTGTCATTCTCGGATGAATTTGGATGAAATGATTAATCCAGATAAATATTTTACTAATGAAGCTATTAATATTGTTGCTGTTAAAAAAACTAAAACGTTAATGGGGAACGGTAATCTAAAACTTAGAATTATGTCGACAATAGAAACTTGAACGATGTAAAATTCAAGAGTTGAATCGCCTATATAATTAATAGCTGTCGAAAGAATCGGTATGGTCATAACTTTCTTTTTGACGAGATGTGATCTGCTAATTTTTAAGAAATAATATATTAGTGGGAAAATAGTGAGATGTTGGATAAATTGAAAGGAAGGGGTGATGTTTTTCAGCATTAAAAATTTATGGCCGTATATTATAAATATTAAAACAAATAATATGCCCCAGTCCTGAATGCCCGCATACTGTATCCTATTATTCCTGTCTCCTATAAAGATTCCAAAAATAAATATCATATAATAGAATAGATACCGAAAGGAATTGTATTGAGTTTCAATAGACCATTTTGATAGATCAAGACAACTTAAGTAAATTATGGCATATAGAATAGTAAGCAAGAAGAGCATGAAATATATTTTTCTGTCACTGTATTCCTTTATTATCCAGAAGGTTAAAAAATAATAAATCATAATAGCTTCAATAAACCAGAATGGCGGGTAGAAGAAATTTCCGAAAAAAGCGAGAAAATTTCTAAAATCAAAAGTATTCATAAATAATTGATAGGGCAATATTAAACTTATGATCATTATTGATGTCGCAGGGTATATTCTTTGTATCCTTTTTGTATACCAGTCTTTGAATGTCTTTGGATTGTCCCGTTGACTCAACAAAAGGCCGAATGAAGATAGTGCAAGAAAAAGTGAGTTGCCAATACTTGCACCTGTTGCGAAGTGTTGTATCGGATAGTACAATCCCAAATGTGAATTGGTAATTAATAAAATGGCAACAAACCTTAAAAAAATAGTATCATTTCTCTCTAATACTTGTGGTTCACTTGATTTCATTTATTAATCCTTTTATTGTGTAAGCTATTCCAATCGTTAATCTAGACGGAAACATCAAAATTGAACAAAACGACGTTGTATCGCTTTCAATCTTCTGGCGACTCGACTTCTTGTTTTCGTATATGGCATATGCATCATTCGTTCTGATAATATAGTTTCCATATCGTCTCTGGTTATGTTCATCTTCTTCAAAAACCAATCTAGATTAGAAGGTTCTTTTATTTCTGATGCGTTTGCTGGAAGCATTTTTATTGCCGCTTCTCTTGATATTTGTCCTGATGTGACCATTTTACTATATCTCAACATGCCAGGAACTAAGGATGGCCATTTTCTGTATCTGAAATAATCCACAATACTGTTTATCTGGCAATCATCATGTTCTGCACCCTTTAAAGTTTCTTTAAAATCTAACTCTGTTCTCAGAGTATTGTATATTTTGTTATAGTTCCATTCGATAAAATCTGGTAAGTTAATACGTACTGGTGATCTAAATAATCCCACTGGCGATAATAGCGCATCAGATTCATTAGCTAAATGGCTTTCTGCTAAGATATTTTCAATAAAACTATCGCTATTTACAAAGAATTCATCGGATATATGCTCCTCAGTTCTTCGAGATGTTCCTTGAATACACAACGGTATATCAAAGCCGATTTGTGTCCGCATTGTTCCCACGCCAATTGCTCTCATACATACAGGGCAAAGGAAACCTGTCTTTAAGAAGAAGTATCTATAGAGATCGTCAAGAAGAGGTTTGTTCGGGGTATAGTATACATGATCGACACGTAGAATATCGCATGAATGTTTAATATTATCTCTTGCAGTTTCTTGTAGGAAACCATTGTCGCAAGTGTAAGCAAGGCATCTCAGACCGAACTGCTTTTTGCACATATAAAGAACGTATGTACTATCTTTACCTCCAGAAAGTGGGATGAGTACATCATACGGTCGTCGTTTTTTTTTAACCTGTCTTAGTATTTCTTCTAATTTCTTGGCATAACTATCTTTGTTTATCAACCATTGATTCCACACGCTGTCATGATCCCTGCAAACCGAGCATAATCCATCCGGTCCTATTGTGACACCCGGAACTTCACTTGTCATCAGACACCTGTTGCATTCTCTGCTTTTATTCATACAAAAGGCCTCCATACTTTGAAGTTTCTATTTTTTAATGGAAGAGAATTTCTCTGACGTAAAAATATCATTATTTTTCATTACATTTCAGCGAGAAAGTTAAGACCTATAACAAACCATGCCGTTCTAATCAGGATATGATCTGATTTCTGAGGCCTTTGCACAACTTTAATCACTGCTGGGATTTTCTAAATTTTCAAAGATCTCATAAAGATGAAGGCTAAAAGACAAAGATTCACGTTTAAAGATTCAAGGTTCAAGAGACTATTTTGTTAATGGCATCCATGAAAGTTGTTACTTTAATGTTTTTTTCTTTTAGATATGAAAGAAAAATTTCGATGGTTTTAAAATCAACTAAATCCTTGGTATGACCTATGGCTACTATTGGCTTGTACGATTGCATATTTTTCTTATCATTTTCAATAACTTTATCCATCATGCCAGTTAATTCTTCAATGGTCATGCGGCAAAAATCAAATTTTAGCGGTTGGTGCAAGCGGGCCATATCCAGTAAACGGTAAAAATTCTGTTTTGCTGTTTTTGTTCCTGAAGAGGATTTCTTTTGCAATCCAAGCCGCTTCTTTGTTGCCATCTGCCATGGAGCAACCATTTCAGTGTAAATAGGAATTTCTATCACTGTCCCATTTGCATCAGCCTTATTTACATCATCTTGAAATTTCCAGAAATAGCCATTCTGTAGCGCAGGCCGGTAATCTAGATGATGCTGATGTTGTAGGCCACCTTTGAAAACTGACGAGTCAATATTGATATGATAGCGAGAGAGTGCCTTTGCCATGTTGCCGGTCGGTTGAAAAAGCCAATTACCCGCACGAAATGAAAAAGGTGTAAAATCATGTATGCCTAAGATATGACGGAAATAATTAATTGAGCGTTCAACTATTCGGTTAATACGCTCTGGTGACTGTGTGCATAAATTGTATTCATTGTAATCAAGCTGCCATATCCCATTATTATAGCGGGCGTTATACCACTGTGGATGCAAATGCAACCCGAGTTCAAAACCATTATGATGAAAATCTTTTACCTGTCGTTTGACTAAATTAATAAACGGATCAGATGCGTATTTCTCAATAAGCTCTAATTCGGCGACTTCGACAAAAGGTACAAAACACACATTGTACTTAAGGAACATGTCAATCAGTTTGGCCGCAGGCTCATAGATCAGATCTTTCAACGATCCTTCGCCATTGCCATATATTTCGTAATCAATAGTGAAAATACATTCAATCATAGAAACCGATAATAGATTGAGTATTAAATGTTAGCATTACCTATTTTCTTGTCGTTATTTATTAGTTTGTGGCATTCTGCGTCAACAATATCACCACCTCTTACATAGCGAACGGCTTGTGCATAGACAAAATACTTTAATGGTCGAATTGAATATTTCCACATATAGCCCTGAAATAGAGAGCCTCCGAAGCGCTGTTTAAATGTCATGATTCCCTCTTGCTTAGATCCTTTTTCAGGATTTATTCGAACGCCTACAAAATCAAAACATTTTACACCATGTTCACGAAATTGTTGGATTGCTTCCCAGTTGAGCAGGTTCATGGCACCTGTCTCCGCTTCGGGTATTCTGCCGCCATATAGGGAATAAGCGCTGTAATTACTAAAAGGGAATATGGTGCAGCCTTGTAACGTTCCTTGATAATACGCAACAAAAAATTTAACGTATTCGCCGAAGCCACTGATCATCCGTTTGAATTCTTTGTAACGCATAAATCCGACACCGGAAACTTTAAGTGCATTTTTTAAGAGTTCGTACGATTCATCTAAATATTCAAATCCAGTGCTAATTTCTACGCCTTTCTTCAAGGAGTTTCGAATTTTTTTTCGATAAGTTGTATTCATCTGATTCCATAGAAATTCTTCTGACTTAGTTAGATCTATTATGTAACTGCCATAAGGCGCTGCGATAGCACCATCAGGGTATGTTCTGAAAATGGAGTTTGTAGTTGCAGGGATAATCATATCTGCTCCGCGGGTTCGGAAATACTCGACAACATTATTCAAGAAGGACTTTTCCTCTTCAACAGTAATTTCATGGTCTATTAGAATGGTTTCAATGCGGAAACGAACCATGCTAAATATTGCCTTACGAATGATGGTGTATGGCAGTATGCAACATAATTTCCCGGATGAATTAAAACCGCCCAGCCATCCATAATCATCACCAACTGCTTTTAGGAAAGATTCAGAGGCATATATGGAAAGATCAGGGTTCCAATTAATATCAATTTCTTGAACTTTCATGATTAATCCACTTTAAATATATTAGAAAATATTCTGATCATAACTATGTATTGGATGTTAAATGTAACTAACTGATTGATTTTGAATAAAAAATATTGGAGCCGGCGGGAGGATTTGGACACTCCATCTGCTGAAGACGATTCAGCCGTTTTACTACTAAACTACACCGGCAGGGTTTGATAAATAGGCTCTATATAAATTATTTCAGGCACTTTGACGTTGTTTAATACATCCATTGATGAGATTCGTAATGTGTACTAAACACAGATTAACATTAGTAATTGTAGAAACAGATTTAAATTACTATATTATAATAATAAGTTAATTTTTTTATGTAAACACCCCCAAGCTTTTTCTATTCAGATATCACATTTTATTTTATAAGTAAAATGATGTTTTACAGATAATGCCTTTTGTTAATTTTAGTGATGGTGTTGAGCTAATCTATTTTACTTGATAAAAATCATTTTCGAAAATAATTCCTTTAGTCTACGCATTTGCTCTCTTCTTCTAAAATATATAAAATCTTTGGATACGGGGCGCTTGGGGCGTGTTATCAATGCCCAAAAATATCCTGCGAAGAGAACGCATCCGCCAACTGAAAAAGGTCTATTAAGCATGCTATAAATAGATCGAAAAAATTGCCAGATCAAACTTACACCCATAAGGTAATCGTGATAACCACCACGAAACGCAACCATTAATCCGTTGTTCATTTCTGTGCCCATTTTTCGATGATGTTCACAAAATTTATCAGTAAAAGTTCTGGTCTTCCAACCTTTCATTCTGGCAGTGGTTACTGCTACTAAATCAATACCACCTACTTTTAATGGTGTGTAACCGCCGATTGATTCAAAACAAGCTCTGCGGAAAATCTGGCAAGCCCCGGATACATGTTCAATATTTGTAAAACGATAATCATATTGTCGATCCTCCTCTCTGAAAGGTGTTCCAGCAACACCTAGTTGCGGATTGTCAACAAATTTTTGCGTTAAAAAGTCGAAATATTCAGAGTCAAAAGAGATATCCGCATCCAGGTTGCCGATAATATCAAAATTCATCTCTTTTACTCTTTCATAACCCGCGTTAAAAGCATGTACTTTTCCAGCGAAATGGCGTTCTCTTCTTTCAGGCATCCGGACAAGTTCAATCCACGGGTTATCATTGATATACTTTTTAACAATATCATCTGTGCCGTCTGTCGAACCATCACTTACGATTACCCATTTAAGAGGCTTATAAGTCTGAGCAATCATGGATTTGATTGCTAGTTCAATAAAGGCCGATTCATTACGGGCCGGCGTGATTAGGACATATGTCAGTTTACAGTTCACGATTGCGATCTAGAGTTTATCTTCATTTTGTTGTTCCAACAGTGTTGCAAGTGCCAGTAGCATCCAAGCTTCTGACCAGCGCATGTAGGATATTTTGTTTTTATAGTAAGGTGTTACTTGATAGTAAAAATATCCGCGGTCATCCCACATATTAGCCATAGTCCATTCTAAAACACGGTGGGCAAGCGCAAGCTTGTTCTGATCAAGGTCTCGAAATTCGATCAGTGTGATGATGCTTTGTGCCACGCTATGAATATCAATGGGATAGGTTTTATTATGGAAATATTTGGGCGCTCCATCTTCTTGGAAAAAGTGATCCCTGTAGAATTTAAAACCTCGGCAAATGTGCGGTTCAAATTCATCCGTATTTAAGTAATTGCAGAGCATCCTCAACGCACCAAGGTTATAACCAGTATGAAAATTATCTATCCAGTTTTGTTTGTCCTGTTCGCCGTAATCCCAGCTGCCATCGGGATGCTGCATAGATGCCGAGTATCGCGCCGCTTTCAACGCAGGTTCCAGATATTTCTTTTCCCCGGTATGTTTGTATATCCGACAGAGAAGGGCTGCACCTAAGAAATTGGCGTTATGCACGCGCGTTTGAAAAGAGGGTAGGGGATAGCTGAATCCGGCATTATCGCCTTCTGACCAGTATAGTTCGTTTAATAAGTATTCCGCGGCGCTGGTGGCCATCGTTAGACAATCCGTGGCCTGATTCTTTTCGTATATGTCTGTCAGAGCGTTGGCGACGAAAACAGTGCAAACAATATTTGGCTCTCCTCTCGGTGCTAGGACTGATCGTCCCTGCCAGGGGAAACTGTAACCCCAGCACCAATAAGAGGTGTTAGGTGAACGCAGGGTTCTAATGCTTTCAACCATCACGTCTATGCTTTTCCCCTGCTCGAATTGTCCGTTTTGGGGCAATTTCAAAAAAGCCATTAGAAAGAGCGCCAACGCTTTTGGGTTCTGCGTTTTCGGGATAATTAACAGCGGACGAAAATTGATCGGGCTTCTTTTTAATAACTGTGTCAGTGCTAAACGTGGAAGCCAAAAATCAAGAAACGGCAGGCGCTTGAATAGTTCACTGTTAAGGGCATCGTATGGATCATGCCCTGCCCAGTTATTCGCCCGGCAATATTCAAATAGTTTCAATGTTACGGTTTCTAGAGTATCATTCGACAGTTTACGGTTCATATGAATTGATATTGCGAGACCTTCGCATAAGACTCCAATCTGGATTAATGCGACAATGTCGGCTCAAAGGATATAGTTACTTTTTGGACGAGTTTATTGACGATAGATTCTGCTTTTCTACTTACTAAATAAACAATCCAGCAAAAAACCATGTAAGTAATAGTAAATGATAATAGACGTATAGAAATATTTTCCGGAAAGCGGTCTTTAAAAGGTCTTAGGAAATAAAAGACAATGGGGAAATGAATCAGATACATATAATAACTGGCCGAACTGATATTTTTAAAATACTTAAATAGCATCGGAAAAAGGCGGGATATCCCAAAAAACAAGGGGAATGTGATAAGGAATAATCCCAGTGAAGTGAATGGTTTGTTGAAATTGTCACCCCATGAAGTTTTCATTACAAGATAATAAGAAATACTGTAGAATAAAAAGCCAAGCAGCAGTAACAAGATCATCCTTTTCGTGCTTTCATTAATCGGTAGAAACACCGAGCGATACCCTATGTATATTCCAAATGTAAATTCAAAAACAAAGAATAAAAATACAGAATTTTGATGGATCACGCTCAAGCCCATGAGCATAAATAACAGAATAGAACAATATGATACACATAAAGTTATAAATAGAAATCCGACTCGGTTCATTTTAGAAAAAGAGGTAATTAGAATTGGAAAAACTAAATATAATCCGACTATGTTGGAAATAAACCACAAACTTAAGTTGAAATTATGCGCGGGTTCGTAAAAATTCCTTGTTAAAGTAATATATGAAATAAGTACTTTAATATTAAAACTATCTTTTATAAAAGAAGGTATAAAGTAGTGACTGCAATTTATAATTGCATAGGTGGCTACTACCGCGATCCAAAATGGGACAATAATCTTTTGCATCCGTTTAATAAACCATTTGTTCCATTGTACTGGTTTCGTAAAAAAAGACACCGCCAGGCCGGCCCCACTGAGTACAAAAAAAAGATGAATGCTGTTTCCCGAGAACGTATAAAGTATGTCTACCAAGTTATCAATAATTTCTACATTCGTTTGTTTATAAAGAAAAGATATCCAATGGTGAAAAATAATCATCAGAACCGCATACCCTCTGAGCCAATCCATCCAATCGTATTTGCTATAATTATCCACGTTATGAGAGCTTTGCACAATTAAGCGTCCCTATTCGTTCTTGACGCATTATTTTCTCGACAAAAATAGTGACTATTCAAAGATGACATTTTGATATTTGTAAAGTTTAGCAAAGCTCTAATGAGGCTTCAAAGGACGATGCCATGTGCAATTCAACGGGTAACTGGAGACTGGAAAATGATAAAGGCCTACGCTGATCCAACAAGGATTTCAACAATACGCTCAGCTGTATGTCCATCCCACATTTTGGGAATGCGGCCTTTTTTATATTTACCACTGATCAATCTGGTAAGATCGCTCTCTATCTCAACAAGAGATGTCAGTTGATTCGTGCCTTGTGTTATTGTGACGGGTCTCTCAGTGTTTGGCCGCAATGTCAAACAGGGTATACCGAGCACGGTTGTTTCCTCCTGTAATCCACCAGAATCTGTCAGAACAAAAGCGCATCGATCTACGAGGCTGATTGTCTCATGATAAGCAATCGGGTCACAGATTATCAAGTTTTTTGCTTTGGTAATTCTGTCATGCAAATCAAATTCTATTAGGTTTTTTCTGGTGCGCGGATGCATAGGAAAAATAACAGGTATTTTTTTCGAAAGAGCAATAAGATGTTTCATGATGGCAGTCAATGACTTTTTGTTATCTACGTTAGATGGCCTGTGTAAAGTAACAAAAATATATTTTTGTTGTTTCACTCCAAAACGTTTATACGGTATCAGTTCGCGCGCTTTTTCCAGATTGGTCAAGAGTGTATCGATCATAATATTGCCGACAAATTTTATCTTTTTCCGCTGCACTCCTTCTCTTATAAGATTTTTATCAGCATCTTTAGATGGTGTCAGCAATAAATCAGCCAAGGCGTCAGTAACCAGGCGGTTTATTTCTTCCGGCATGGTCCGGTCAAAGCTTCTGAGGCCGGCTTCAATATGCGCAACTTTGATGCCCAACTTTGATGCGACGATCGTGCAGGCCATTGTGGAATTGACGTCGCCGACAACAATGACCCAATCCGGCTTTTCCTGAAGGCATACTTTTTCAAAGCGTATCATAATCTCTGCCGTCTGCAGGGCATGTGAGCCGGATCCGACTTCCAGATTGAAATCAGGATTCGGTATATTCAGATCACGGAAAAAGGCTTCAGACATCTGCAGATCATAGTGTTGGCCTGTATGCACCAAAATATGATCAATTATTTTGTCTTGTCTCTTGTCTATATTGTGTTTGTTTATGGCAAATATAAGTGGTGCAATTTTCATGAAGTTTGGCCGAGCGCCGACAACACTTAATATTTTGATTTTTTTATTAGTTGTCATTGTTTCGAGAGTTCCTTAAGAAAATTTATGATGGTGTTCTATGTTCTTCGTAATGATGATAATTTGCTACTTTTGTAAAATTTCAACAATTTTATTAACGATAGTATTTAATGCTTGTTTTTCACTTTGGTCCGGTGAAAAGTTCTTATCACGTTTGATCAGTTTTATTTTGGTGCCAAGATCATTGGAGCTTTCCAAAAGCACTAAACGGCCTTTTTCAGAGAGATAATTATCCACTGCGCCGATTGTTCCCCGGAAAATGCTATATACAGGCACGCCCAATGCGGCAGCCTCGCGATTCATGGTTCCCCCGCCACTAATTACAAGATCAGAAAACCACATTAGATCCAAACCGTTTATTGCATGATCCGGGATGATTATTTTACCTGTCGCAATGGCAGAGGGCCATGTTTTACTGACAAAATTTTCCTGATTTTTGTTTCTTGGTATTAAGATCAATTGGACCTCTTCTTTTTGCAGCAGAAATTTCATGGCTGCTTCGAACATTTCCTCACTGGCCTGGCAAAAATAGTGCGCTTCGGTAGCCGGCGGACGAATGGTGACTATCACTTTTTCATCGTCCATTTTTAGATCTGTTTTAATGCTTGGATCAGGAATGTAACTTGAGACATAGACATCCTCTTTAATTCCGGGGTATTTAGTGACGCTATCTCTGTTCCGTTTTGTCGAATTGACTGGAATTATTTCCGGCGTCATTTCATATTCAGAATTGGTGAAGATCAAACTCTGCGTGTATTCATAATCATAAATCGTCATTGAAGGGATACCAAACAATTTTGCGACAACAACTTGTGTGCGTGAACCATGCGATAATGCCAGTGCAGGTTTTTGCTTCATTATTGTTGGTATCAATTCCAAGCTTCTGATGATTAGACCCAGCACTTTGAATATTTTATTCTTACCATAATGATGGCCTATCTTCTTATATTTCAAGCCAAAACGATCAGCCAGAGCAATGACCTGATAAGCATCGCGTGCTGTCAGAATGCACTCATATCCACGTTTGTTAAGCTCAGCGATGATCGGTTTAAAAAATGGGATATGCGGCGTATTATCCAGATCAATCCATATTTTTTGTTTCTTTCTTTCCTTTGTGCTGCCGTTGCTTAATATATTATTCTCCTCCTTGTGATTTGTTCTCCAGAAGCTGGCAATATCTTTAGGCAAAACATTCCAATACTGACCTTTATATTTCGTTTTGATATAAGTAAGAAATTCTTCATAATATTTAACTGGGTATTTTTCGTAGTGAGAATTACCGTTGAAACTGATGTAGTCCGGATGGATTATGAACAGAGCCATACCACCCTTTTCAGCAATCCAGTCCAATTTCTTTTTCCATATGTCGATATTTTTTTGCTGCAGGATTATAAAGAGCAGGAAATCCTGTGGTAGAGTATAAGGTAGCTCTACATATCCTTTCTGATCGTAATTGCCGGAAACCCAGAAGGGGAATATTGTTCTCACGCCATCGGGCTGAGGTTCAAAAGGATCTGTATCAAAGGTAGAGGAATCATATTCAATGTTTAAATTGTGAAGCATCTCAAGATTGTGGTACATGCTTGGAGATCTGAAACCAACGGCATTCCAATCTTTTAAATATTTGTTAATTTCTACAGCTAATTTTTTAAAATGTTCTTTTGTTTTGAATGGATTTTTATGGTGGATGCTGTGCTGACCTATTTCGAAGCCTTTGGCCTTCAGACTATTGATTAGCTCCTTGGATATTTGATAATCTTCAGCAACAAAGTTAAATGACGAACGGAACCCCAAGCGCTCCTCTACTTCGGTTACTAAATGGCATTTATCATGTCCTTCTTGAGTGTCAATGTCATGTGTAAGAACCAGGGCAAACTTCTTATTCTCAGGCCAGCCTGTCCAGTCTTCCGGTGGTACGGCTGATTTTGGATCTATAGGCCAAACATTTTTATATGAATGCAGATAAAAGGTAATTAATTTCCGACGGAGGTAAATCTGCATCTTTCGAGGCATTATAGGCTTAAGAAAATTAAAAGGTGTTGTTTTTATCAATTTTGATAGTCCTCATGTTTTATTAAGGAATTTAGGCATCCTCAGGCAGGAACATCGATTTGGTAGAACGATGAAGCCCTTGCCAGATTTTCTGCGCCGCACATACCGTGATCATCGGCCAGGCAACCTTCAACAAATTAAAACCCAATCTAGATTGGCCGCTTTTAATAGCTTTCCGAAGCCATTGTTGTGCCGGGCCGCCAATTCGGGCATAACGCTCCAAACGACGAGTTCGTCCCCCCGGGTATTTTCCATTGTGTTCAGCGTCAATCAAAGCCATCAAACCATTGACCATGGCTTCAATGTTGTGGACGGCGTTGGTTGCATGCTCGCGATAGGCCACGGTGGTCGGCTGCACTATGACAACACACGGCCCTGAGGTTCCCGTTTGGAAAAGTAAGTTATAATCGTCGAAATGAAATGTCGACGGGGTGCTCATTCGCAAACCGCCCGCTTGGTCGAAGACCGACTTTCGGATCACAATCTTACTGCTCGACATGCCTAACGCAACGTCTTTTGATAAAAAATCACGATACCTCACTACTTCGACTTTATCCGTTTGATCATTTACCGGGATATCTTTGCCCGTTTGAAAATACTTCATGGCCCCAAGTATCAATGGGGGCGAGTCAAATGCGCGGATAACCTTTTCATAGGTAGCCAATGCGCAGGGCAATAACAAGTCGTCACTATCCAACAGTGCCAAGTACTCCCCATTCGCCTGTGACGCGCCGATGTTGCGCGCGACCTCTGGGCCTCGTTGCGTCTGCTGTATAATTATAATCCGATCCCCATAAGATCTCAGTAAATCCGGCGTCCCATCACTGGAACCATCATCGATGACAATCAATTCAAAGTCCATAAAAGTTTGAGCCAGTACCGAATCAATGGTTTCTTGTATGCAATCTTCACGATTATACACAGGGATTAACACACTGAACCGCCTCTTCATCTTCCACCTCGAACGATTTTTATTATGTAACCATTTGTATTTATCTTTTTTAACTAGGTTCTTGATATACTTACGAATGACTATCTCATTAGCATGTCCGTTAACATTTGGGCTTCCAGAATACTAGAAACAGCGTAACAGGTGGCGACGTATGTTTTACGTACGGGAAAATCAATCATCCGACGAAAAATCGGCCTAATATTGATGTAAAAGAAGTTCATCATAGCTTAGAATAAATGCTCAAATTGGCATTTGTGGGCTTCACAGTCGAATAATTGTTTTAAAATATCCGCATTTTTAATCACTGCTGGAAGGTCCTGTTGTGCAAAGGTCTCGTTTCCGAATTTTATAGCGTTTCGAAATCTCTAAGCAAACGTTTTTCATTTATGAATTAGCTCTCCCATGAAAGGAAATCATAATAGTTTTTATATACGTCGCAAGCGGCAGAGTATTAAAACCAGGTTTCTCGATAACAATTTTCCGATGCTTTTGACAACGTTATAATGTGTTTTTTTATTTTTAACAGTTACCTTTTATGGTTGGACACTATCTAATTATTTTCTTAGAATATTGGTAGCTTTATAATAACAACGATTAAAACCTTTGTTGCTTACCTTTTTTGCAGGGGCCCCAGCAATGGTTATTCCAGGTTCAAGAAATGATGAATTAACATAAGAATTTGCACCTATTGCAATATTGTCAGCAATATTAATATCGCCAACAATTACTGAACCTGGTCCAATAAATACATTGTTACCAATCTTAGGACATCTATCTGATTCTTCCTTTGGATGGGCTTTTGTTCCAAGATGGACACAATTATGGATCCGACAATTTTCTCCGACACGAACATTAGGATTAACAATTATTGTTCCGATATGAGCTATTGATAAACCAGGACCAAATACGTTAGGAGGAATTACAAAACCCAATTTTGTTCCAAGTTGCCTGGTCAATCTAAATTTTAAGTAATAAATATATGGTTTCCAAATTGGAGATTTTTTACAATTTATAAAATATTCCAATTTTCGAAGCAGCCGTTGATAACACCAGATATAATTTAAAAAGTAATCATGCCACCTGTGGGTATTTTGTAGCGCTATCTTATCTGCTTTCAGATAAAATTTATAATCAGTTTTAGATTTTATCATAAAATAATACTTGGGTTATTTTATTCAACATATATAGATCTTGATTCAATACACACAAATGACAAGGTAAACATTCGTAAATATGGATGGATTTTAGGAGAACAAATCTATGATAAGAAAATATGGTTCTTCAGGTACGCCTTACAAGTATTCATTTATTCTCTCACCTATCATCGTTGTTATTTTTATTGGCAAGAGATTCCAAAGTTTTCTTTTCATTCCGATGCCGTTTCTCTTGCCGATACTTTTCTTGTCCGGCATATCGGGTTCAGGATAGTAGAAGTGGTATAAGGATCTTGTTTCGGATGCCCACTTCTTCTTGTATGAAGACAGCCCCTCATGATCATCTGCTACTTCTCCTAAATCATAGTATTCAAATCCCGCCGTTTGAGCATCGTGAATAGCCGCCCAATGAAGAAGATCATTCGGCCTGAGTTCAAAAGTTTCTCTTTTGCTGCCGTTAAATGCGTCAACTATAGTTTTATTGTAACGGAAGAGAATATTTCCAGCAATTATTTCAGTCTCATCTTCTTTTCCAGCTTCAGCAAGAATCAATTGAGCCAACCCCAACGGCATTAAATACTTCCACACGCCTCTAAAGAAATTGATTGACCGTGCTGGAACGGCATGGAATCTCATCGTATCAGCGTAAAGATCGTACCACTTAATAAGGTCAGAATCAGAGTGGGAATATCTGACTTTGATACCGTGTCGCAGTGCCTTGTTTACTGCCCATTTTATCGCAGTATGGTTTTTTGAGTTTCCAAATCTTATTTCTTTCGGGGCACGAGGGATTTTAGTAATATACACTTCCCTCCAAAAAAACCTGGACAAGCCAGGTATCGTTTCATGTAAAGTATGGTCATAAGATTTAATTTGAATTAACCGACCACCACCATTCTTGCCGCTGATCTCAATGGCCTTTTTGACAAGCATTGCCTCTACAACATTATTTACTGCAATGGGCCCACCAATTGGTGTTCTTGGCAGTGAGGATAACCGTTTTGCCGCAAGAATTCCTCCCAATCCCAAGGGCACTCCCAATGTATATTGAAGTGGATATACCCCTACAAGCCTTGCATTTTCGTCTCTACAAACTAATCGTAATACTGGCTGCTTTGTTTCGTTTTGCAGAACCATCAACCATGCGGGATGGTGATAAATGGTTGCATCAGATCTTTCAGAAATGAAATCACACCATTCCTGATCAATTTCTGGGGTCGCTTCAGATATACTATATTTTTGATCTTTACTGGAGATATTTGAATTATTCATATAAAATTAAAGTTGCATTTTTTGAAGTGAAATAAAGATAAAAGGGACATTAACCTCTTTGGTTCCGTCCCAAAGGGGTTAGATTATATATTTTAGACATGTAATAATTCTGCAAGATATCGGCCACCATTATCAGCCTCTTCTCTTACAATAGGCATCAACTTAATCAATTGTTCAACTATCTTCTGACGATCATGACGCAAAAGATTGAATTTTTCCAAAAGAACACCTCCGCTCAAAGATGAGATTGGTATAACATAATTAGTGTGCCCAAACATCTTCTGATTAATCCCATAAGCTTTCTGACTATACGCAATGCTCAGCGTTGGAACTCCAGATGATAAGCTTGAAATTGTAGAATGAGTCCTTGCCCCAATAAAGTAATCACATTGGCTGATCACATATTTTGTTTGGCTAGCATTGTGGTTGTCGCCTAGCATAATCACCCGATCTGGCATATTTAGTCGATTGGCCAATGCTTCACATATTGCAAGGTCATTCCATCCTCGCCAATGATAAATTACATGGGGAATCAGCACCAGTTTTATATTTGTGTTTGATAGCAAGTCTTTTGTGAAAGTTGTAAAAGATTCTAGATAGTCCTGTCGATTCAATGCATGATCAGAGATAAGATCACTCATATTAATGCCGATAATTATGTCTTCTTTTATGCGTGCTATATGTAATGCACCATCAGATGAGGCTTGGATTAAGAATCCTGGATCACTCACACTTCGTACATTCTCTTTCACACCGATCTTTTGGAGATATTCATTAGAGAGTTCTTCCCGGACGGTAATAAGATCCACCTTTCGCAATTCTTTAGCAAACTTGTTTTCATCCTTTGGGTGGAATGGTCCGATGGAAGCGGCCCAGATCACTGTTTGAGCACCATTCAACTTGGCCAAATGTAGTCCGGCAAATGATTCCTTAGCCAAATGGTCATAACAAAAATTATCACCACCAATATGTATTACAACGTCTTTGTTTATATATGTATCTTTATCAAAGGGGAGGATTCCCTGAAAAAAAAGGGGGTTAAAACCTTTCAATGTGATTCTGTTACGTCGGGTAACGAACCATTGAAACGAAAAGCGTTTCATACCTTTTTCTGAATAACTGTCATTATCATAAATTCTGATGCCATCAGCTTTTTCCCCCCTTAGGGCAACTCGATCTGACTGAGGCATACGCGAATTAAGAGATATATCAACTGATTTTATATAACGCCGGAGGATCTCGATAGTGCCGCGCAAAATCATTTCACATCCGCGATTCTGACTCCCAGCATGTCCGGTAATAAGAATTTTTTTATTCATTTTATCTTAGTCCTTTAATTTGTTTAATAAATATCGAACAACCCTCATAGGTAATCGTAGGATATTTATTATTATTTGTTCAAGTTTGTTCCAAGGTCTAAAATATTTATTTGAAAGTTCCACAAAACTCTTTTTTCCTATTTCTTGGAAAAAAAAATCCCTTTCACTTGGTCTATTAACGCTCATATAGTATAAGGGGTTAGACTTTAACCCTAATTTAATTTCTATTTCTTGAAGATAAACATCTCTTTCTTTTTTTAATTTATCTATATAAGAAAATCCCTTTTCATTATTCGAAACAATGAAAGATACACCATTATGATTAAAATATTTTTTGGGTACCCCCCAGAAATCACCAAGTGTTATGTCGGCTACTCGGCCACTCCCATCATTGTTTCCTTTAAATTCACATGCATAACACGCTTCATTTAAATAAATATCTTTCAAAAATCCCTTAAAAAATCTATCATACTTGAAAATATTTTTATATATCTTCCCATTATCACAATGCATACAAACGCTAAAGTTAACCCACCCTTTATCTTTGTTTCGAAAATCAACCTGAGTTATTTTATTCTGAAATTTTTCCTCGCAATATTTGTCATAGGCTTTTCTCGATGGCACGCCATGGCAAATCAAATCAACAGTCAATAATTTATTGTTTTTAGTCAACTTGTTTAATGCTGCTATTTGGCACGGGACTCCGGAGAACAAGACCAACCTACCAGACCGCAAATCTTCCAAAGCTTTGCTATATGAATATTCAACATTGCTTTGAAGATATTTAGAACCTCTTAAATCCTTCAATTCCTCAAATGTTGTAACTCTTTTATGTTTCGGATAGCCATCTACCCAGCCGACTCCGTATACGACACCTTTCTGCGCTAACACCAAATATGATAATTCAGAAAAAATGCCACCTGAAGAACTGTTCATAATGATATCTTTATCATTTGACCATCCGACAAACCCTTTTTTTACCTTGTTTATGTTTTGAGAATGCTCGATGACTGGGCATCCATTTTGACAAATACCACAATCTGTACAATCTTTTGATAAAAAAGGTTTGAAAAAACCGGTTTCATCATATTTCATTTTAATAGCGTTAGCTACAGGACAAGTGTTGTAACAGCCAAAACATCCCGTACATCTATTTTGTGTTATAATTTCAATTGCAGCCTTCATAGTTTACTTAACTTAATATACAACTTTTTAATCACCGCCGAAATATCCTGTTTTGGAAAGGTCTCGGTAATTTTTAGATGAATTTAGTCTTCATTCTTCAAAAGGATTACTTGACTTGATTTGTGGAAACTAAACCATAATCTTCTCAATGCCGCCGCAACTATCATTGGCCAACCGCTTATTAAAAGTCTGATCGCCAGTCCACGTTGATGGCTTCTGAATGCTTTCTTAATCCATTCGGCCGCGGGACCACCTAAGTATGCATACTTAGCAAAAAGGCGAGTTCGCCCACCAGAACACTGCCCGTGTTGAACCATATGAATCATGGACAGAACGCCATGGACCATTTTTTCGACTTTTAAGCTGCCTTGGTTCTCATGTTGTCGATAAGCAACGGTTATCGGAGTTTTCACGATCACGCAAGGCCCGTATATACCAACTTGTAACATCAATTTATAATCATTAATATAACATGGATTTGCGGCATCTGTCGGGTTGTATGCTTTCTCAAAAATCAACTTCTGCATAACAATTATGCTCTGTGCCATGCCCATTCCAACATCTTTTGATAGGTAATCGCGATATTTCAATACCTCGATAGCGTCCACTCTTTCGGTATTTGTCGGGACATCCTGTCCGTCCCAGAAACGCTTCATGCAGCCCATAATCAATGGAGGTGAATCAAATGCTTGGATAACTTTATCGTATGTTTCTAGTGTATTAGGAAGAAAGAGGTCGTCACTGTCCAAGAATGCGAGGTATTCTCCGTTCGCGAAGGAAGATCCCATCCTAAAAGCGGCTTCTGATCCTTGATTATCCTGGAGTATATTCTTGATTTGAGCTCCGTAGGATTGAAGTATATCTTTTGTTCGATCGGTGGAACCATCGTCGACTACTATGATCTCGTAGTCTTTGAAGGTTTGCGATAGTACAGAATCAATCGTTTGGCGGATATACTTTTCGCGATTGTAAGAAGCAATAATTACACTGAAGCGGTTTGTCATATATCCTACTCCTTTTCTGCATGTTGTATAAAGAAAAAACTTTTGCTCGCCGTCTTAAAACTTGATTGGAATTCAAACTACAAGAATCAACAATAAATCTGTTAGCTCCTGTGATAAATATTGGATCCGATCCTTTCCCATAATATTATGTGCAAATTTTTAAAGATGTTCATTTCTTGACTTTTTGCGAGGTTATCATATTTGTTTCTATAACAACGCTTTGTCATCAATGAAATGCAAAGCCACTTCATTCTAGTTATAAATCATTTTTAGGTGTAAATTTAGTCTTTATTCTTTAAAAGGATTAATTGACTGGTTTTGTGTAAACTAAACCATAATTTTCTCAATGCCGCCGCAGCTATCATTGGCCAACCGCTGATCAAAAGCCTGATCGCCAGCCCACGTTGATGACTTTTGAATGCTGTCTTGACCCATTGGGTCACGTGACCACCCAAGAAAACATACTTAGCAAAACGGCGGGTGTTTCCGCCATAATACAATCCACTACGGATCATGTGAATTAGGTCCAAAACTCCTTGGACCATTATTCCAACTTTGTTACTGATCTGTGTTACGTGTTGACGGTAGGCAAGGGTAGTCGGGTGTCTTACGATCATGCATGGTCCGTGGGTTCCGGCCTGAAGTAGCAACTTAGAATCACTGTTGAAAAGATAAGAATTTGCTTTGCTATCTATTGTTCCACTTACTTCCTCGAAGACGGACTTTAGTATAACGATGATGCTTTGCGCCGTGCTCATTCCAACATCTTTTGATAAGTAATCACGATATTTCAACACCTCGATAACGTCCGCACTTTCGGTATTTGTCGGGACATCCTGTCCGTCCCAGAAACGCTTTATGCACCCTATAATCAATGGAGGTGAATCAAATGCTTGGATGATTTTATCGTATGTTGCTAGTGTATTAGGAAGAAAGAGGTCGTCACTGTCCAAAAATGCGAGGTATTCTCCGTTCGCGAAGGAAGCTCCCGTCTTATATGCGACTTCTGGTCCCTGATTGAGCTGATATATAGTCTTGACATGTGCTCCATAGGATTGGAGTATATCCTTTGTTCGATCGGTGGAACCATCATCGACTACTATGATCTCGTAGTCTTTGAAGGTTTGCGATAGGACAGAATCAATTGTTTGGCGGATATACTTTTCGCGATTGTAAGAAGCAATAACTACGCTAAAACGAGTCATATGTCGATCCTCCTAATTTTAGTGCAAAAAATAAATTTTCGGATATACAATTAAAAGCCCATTCCTTATTATTTGTTTCTTCCAACAAGGTTATCTCAATCCATTTTCAGTCCTTCAATAAATTGTTTTTCTAACAACTTTCGGTCAATCTTACCGGTGGAAATTGTTGGGAGCGTGTCATGAAATATAAAAGTTTCGGGCACCATATACTTTGGTAAGACGCGGCCACAGAAAATGGAAATATCATTTTCAGTCAATTTGCCATCGTCGATTAATGATATATGTCCGATAAGTCTGTTTCCGATTAGTTCATCCGGTACTGGAATAACAACGGCCTGCCTGACAAGTGGATGGCTGATAAGTGTAGATTCGACTTCAGCTAACTCAATACGATAACCTCTGCTCTTGATCATGTGATCTTTACGACCGACAAAAATAAAGTTACCTTCTGCATCAATACGAACTAGATCACCTGTTTTGTAACATCTGCTGACTGTGTCGCTATTACGTGGATCAGTTATAAATTTTTCGTTAGTTTCCTTTTCATTGCGCCAGTACCCAAGAGCAACGGTGGCAGCTTTCACATAGAGCTCACCCTCATGGCCGGGCGTTCTTTGCGCACGGCCATTTTCGTCGAGGAGGAAGACCTCAAAATTAGGGAATGGTTTTCCAATAGGAACTTTCCAACTATCGTTTGGAATATCTTTTACCTGATAGCACATCGAAGAGTTTGCTTCCGTTTGCCCATAGATATTGTAAAATTCCGCGTTATTCATATGTCTCTTCAGATGCCGGAGATATTTCACAGGCAGAATGTCTCCAGAAAAATGAACGATTCGCATTGTCTCAAATGTATATTTTTCAAGCGCGCCCTTTTCTGCCAATATAGACAAAAGAGAAGCAACAGAATTCCAAACGGTGATTCTCTGATTGGAAATATATTCTGCTAATTTTGCGGGGAAGGTAGTAAGGTATTCAGGTGTTAAAACCAGCGTTGCACCCTGTCTAATAGCAACAAATATATCGAACACAGAGAGGTCGAAGTGTAAAGGGGCAACACTGCATAACCTGTCTTTTGATTTAATATGAAAAAACTCCGCCGCCATATTAATGAAGGTAAGCGCATTCAGATGTGAGATTACAACCCCTTTAGGTACCCCCGTTGAACCTGATGTATGTAAAATATAGGCAGGGCTAACGTCTGCAATGTTTGATTGAAAGGTTATTCCTTTTTGGTTCCTTAGCGTCATTTCAAACGAGAGTATCTCAATGTTGCTTACATTAATAGGGGCTGTGTCTACCTTGTCATCAACCAGAATAATATGTCTGAGCGGAGAATCACCGCCAATATCTTTCATAATTGCTTTTACATTCGTTGAAGATGAAATTAAATATTTGATATCGCAATTCTTTAAGATGCATAGCACTCTGCTTGTTGGTGTGTGAGCATCAATAGGTACATATATGGCACCGGTTTTCAAAATGCCAAAAATACTGATGATCGCTTCGATTGATTTGTTGAGCATAATGCCAACTCTATCTCCAGTTTTTACACCAGATTGAGATAAAGCAGCGGCAAGCTGATTACTTTTTTCTTCCAGGCTGGAATAGGTTAAGGTATCGCCTTTAAAGACAACAGCTTCTTTGTCAGGATATTGCCTTGCTGTCTTTGTCAGCAGATGTTGTAATAGATAAACAAACATTAATTATTCTTTATGATGAAAATTAAAGACCCAGAAATGTTGCTATAATATTTCTTTGTATTTCTGAAGTGCCTGAATAAATTTTTCCGCCAATTGCATCACGGAGATTTCTTTCGAGTCCAAACTCAGTAGAATAACCATATGCTCCATGAATTTGCACAGCATCTAAACATGTGGCTACATAGCTTTCACTGATGTACAATTTAGCAATTGCCGATTCCATGGGTGCCCTTTGTCCATTGGCTTTCATCCATGCAACTTTATATAAAGCGAGACGGGACAATTCAACCCTCAGCTTCATTTCGGCAATTTTGTGGGAAATGGATTGATTGCTGCTAATAGGTTTACCAAACTGATAACGAGTTTTAGCATATTCTATGCAGTCTTCTAAAATTTTTTCCATGCTGCCCAGATGTGTCGCAAACAGACAACTTCTTTCTTGTTCCATTTCTGAATTGAATATGGCAGATCCTGCACCTTCTTTTCCCAGTCTGTTTTCAACGGGTACTTCGCAGTCCTGCAATATGACTTCGCCCAAAGGGCAGTCTCTCAATCCCATCATCTTTAATGGTTTACTAATGGAAAAACCAGGAAACCCTTTTTCAACAATAAAAACAGAAATGCCGGCAAAACTTTTCCGTTCATCTGTCCTGGCAAAGACAAGAAGAATGTCCGCAATAGGGGCATTTGTAATAAACATCTTAGTGCCGTTGAGAATGTATTTATCGCCTACTCTTTTGGCGCTACAGGTCAGGCTGAATGCATCAGAGCCGGAGTTGGGTTCGGTCATGGCGTGCCCACCTATCAGGGAGCCTTTGATTAATTCTCCAAGATATTTCTCTTTTTGCTCTTCAGTGCCAAATCTTAAAATAGGCGATTCACAAGTCCATATCTGAGTATTAATCGAGAAAAGGAGTCCGAAGTCTTTTGAGGCATAGCCGAATCCTTCCATGGCGGCTACGCACGCCATTAAATCCATCTCCAGACCGCCATATTTTTTGGGCATGGGCAACCCGAGCATGCCAAAATCAGCGCATTTTTTCCATCCCTCCAGATAAAAATCTTCACGGTTTTGGCGCTCGCGCGCACCCTCATTTAGGGTTTTAGTCACAAAGTTAATTACAGATTCTTTTAACTTTGTTTGTTCTTGAGTGAATAAAAAATTCACGTATCAGCCTCCTTTGTTTTCTTTTTTCCCAGCGGCCATGCCGACCAAAGCATAAATAATAGCCCAGGAAGCAAGGTGGGATGAAAAGGAATTGGGGTCCTGAGGCGGGTAAATTTCCACATAATCGAGCCCTGAAATACCGGCTTTTCCAATCTGATAAAGGGAGGAAAACAGTTCATACGGAGTGAGTCCGTTAAAATCCGCCGGTCCCCCGGGGTTATAGGCCGCATCAATACAATCGCTGCATATGGTTACATAGACTTGCTTAGTATTCTCATGAGCAATATTTATTGCATCACTAATTATTTTTTCCATGCCGCGCTTACGTATTTCTCCCATATGAAAGACCTTGGCGCCCATCTGCTTGGCGTATTCAAACTGAGATGGCGAATTTCGGGGACCTCTAATACCAATTTGTACAATGCTCTTCTTTCTAACTTTTGGATTTTGAGCAATCCGGTGAAGAGGGCTGCATCTGGCAAATTGATCATCACCAAATTCTTTGGCATTATCTAAATGTGCGTCAAAATGAATGATGCCGATACCGCCTTCCGCCGTTTTGCTTAATGCTTCTATAATTGGAGGGCTAATTGAGTGGTCGCCACCAAGCGAGAAAGGAATGCTGCCATTTTTATAAATAGCGTGTGCAGCCATCAAAATATTTTTCATCGTTTTGTCCGGAGAATTAGGGAAAACTGATATGTCCCCAACATCTGCAAGTTTGAGAAAATCAAATAAGTCCAATTCATATTCCGGCAAAAAACCACCATAACGCGCCGCGGCATGCCTTATAACGCGCGGGGATAACTCGCATCCTGAAAAGGAACCCCAAGTGATAGTACCTTCCCAAGGGACGCCAATAAATACTACATCTAATTCCTTATGCAAAGAATTGATGTCTAGAACAGGTACCCCCAGGAAGGAAGGTGTGTTACCGTAAATTATTGGTAGTGCGGCTTTACGATTAGGAACCATAGGAACATCTTTTCTTTTCATATGACCATCACCTCGTAAATTATTTTGGATATTTTGTTCTCAACTAATAGTTTTTTTTGATATTTTTTTGAAACCGAGAAAGCGGTTTATTTTCAGTCTTCTTGTTTCTTTCCATTTAATGATTCTATGTACCCAAAGCGCTGGCACATTATCTGCCCACACGTAGCCATATGCCTTTTCATAACCTTTCTTGCTTAAATCGTTCAGAACAACTCTTTCTAAATATGTTGCAATGTTCCTATTTCCCCTTTCTAGTGGGCTCATGTACATATCGAATAAATAGCACTCATTAGGTGCACACTTGATATTAAAGAATACAACGTCGGTATGGATCTCAGCCGGCTTGTGGCTGGTGGAACACCAAATATCGCCAATTACTTCATTGTTTCTAACAATACCGTAACCTGAATATCCTTTTTTGAGATATCGCAGTGCTTTCATATATCTCACTTTAGATTGATGAATAAATTTATTTTCAGAAAAAGTTATAGGAGTGATTTCAATCATTGTTAAATCAGCATGCTGGACATAAACGCTATTTGGTGCAAAATTCTTTAAATCCTTTTCAAGTAGGATGCAGGTTCTTTGAAAATATACAACCTCATTCCAAATGGACAAAAAATTTTTGTTGTTAATAAATTCCATTACATGAAAAAAACGCATTTTGATGTATTGAAACATAAATAATTTACCTGTTCAACAATGGCATTATGCTACTTTTTCTCTTTTGAAGCGGATTGCATTAAACATATTTATCTAATTGCAGTAGTTTTTAATTGAATTAGGGCCGTAATAGCATCTATGTTTTCAAAGTTTTCTGGTGTCAGTTCTTCATCTGTTATTTTTATTGAATAAGTTTTCTCAAGATAAGCTAATAAAACTTGTATTCCCAGAGAGTCAATGATCCCGGTTTCAATTAATGAGTCGGTGTCTTTAAAATCATCGATGTTCCCTTCCTTCATTATCTTTGTCTGAATAAAGGCACGAATTTCTTTTTTATCAATCATTTTACCTCCTCGTGATAATCAATTGCAGTTCTATTGGCTAATATATGGTTTTAGGATGAACTAAATAATAATTAATCTTACTGTGTTTAGCTAATAGACATTTATTCCTGTAAATACAGCTCCGCCCTCTCGGTTACATATACGTCATCTGAGGGGGAAAAAAACTAGCTTATTAAAATATATTTTTTGCACAATTAAATGTAATTTTTTAAAACATTATTCAATAATTTGCAAGGTTTAATGAGAAAAAATCTTGTTTTCAGCCCATGTGGCGATAAAGTATCCTGCCCAGCATTTCCAAAACCGGTATGGGTAGTTTCGAAAAAAATTTGTTAAACAAAGGATTGATGTCTGAAGAATTCAAGATAAAAACATTTTTCTGTAAGTCATACCTGTAATAATAAATCTGATATGGCTTGACTCCCCATCCTGCTTTGAACTGCATTAAACCCTCATTTTCCGGTTCTGTCCGGCCAAAAGAGAGGCTTTGAAATTTTCTCTCACAACTCCATTTGATGGCTTCCCACATCACCAGGTTGTTAGCCCTTAGATGCTGAAAAGCCTTATCGGAAGCGCCGTATTTGTAAATGACTTCCTTTCCAAAATTTAAATAAACATTCGCGGCGATCGTGCGATCGTGTAGGAATGCAGTAGCGATAAACCCCATATCTTTGGCGATTACTTGATTGTAGAAATGCTGAAAAAATTTGTATGGTTGCGGCGGTAGTCCGTGTTCTCTCCTTGTCATTGTGTTTAGGCGATAAAAATCCTTAATAGATTGTGGCGATGTGGAAATCGTCACATTGATATTTTCATTTTGCGCTTTTTTTATGTTTCGTCTGGTGGAATCCCGCAGATTGGAAAATAGCTGCTGCTGCCCGCAACTCAAATCCAGTGTATGCCCCCAAAATGATTGTGACGGCTTTTCCGCTGATAAGTATTTTTCTCCTCCGCGAAGTTCCAGATACTTCCATTTTCGCTTTCTACCCATAACAACCGCCTGATCAAACAGTTTCTGAAATTCTTGCGCATTTTCGGCAATCGGTTCGCATGTGTCAGTGAAAGGCAGGCAGACTCCTCTTCTGCCGGTGAGGGCGCTATCGACTTCCATTACCGGTAGAAGGCTGGTAGATGTGTTTTCTTCGCTGGTACGCAGGTAAAAAGGTTTGTAGTTATATGATTTGTTCAGAACCTCAGCCCAGTTGGAGGTATGAAAAAAGGAATAACCCGGAGTGGAGATAAGCAGGTTATTCCAGTTTTGTTGTTCTACCGGATTGATGAGCACCGGTTCACGCATAATATTCTTTGATTTGATCGACAACATAAGCAACCTGTTCGTCTGACAGTTCGGCAAACATCGGCAGAGACAGGTATTGTTCCGCGCATTTTTCGGCAACGGGAAAACTGCCCTTGCCTTTCTTAAGGAAACTATACGCATCTTGCAGATGAACAGGTACGGGATAATGAATACCGCAGGAGATGCCTTTTTCAGCCAGGTGAGCCATGAGCTGGTCTCTGTCTTTAACGCGAATAGCGTAAATATGATAGATGTGCTTGGCGTAGTCTGCTTCCTGCGGAACGATAACATCTTTCACCGCAACGAGCCCTGTCGTGTAGTTTTTGGCGTGTTTCCGGCGGGCATCATTCCAGGCCTGCAAATATTTTAATTTAACGTTAAGCACGGCACCTTGAATGCCATCAAGTCTGGCGTTCCAGCCAATAATGTCGTGATAGTATTTTTTTGCCTGTCCATGATCACGGAACATTTTCATTTTTGCCGCCAGTACATCGTCATTGGTCACCACTGCTCCGCCTTCACCGTACGCGCCGAGATTTTTGCCGGGATAAAAACTAAAACAGCCGGTATGGCCGATTGCGCCGGCTTTCTTTCCTTTATATTCGGCGCCATGCGCCTGACAGGCGTCTTCAATCACATGCAGCCCATGCTTTTGGGCGATAGCCATTATTGGGTCCATATCCGCACACTGTCCGAACAGATGAACGGGGATGATGGCTTTGGTCTTTTTAGTTATTGCCGCCTCGATCAAAGAAGGGTTTATATTATTGGTTTTTTCATCAATGTCAACAAAAACCGGGGTTGCGCCGGCAAGCGATATTGCTTCGGCGGTGGCGATAAAAGTATTAGGCACAGTAATGACTTCTGCGCCTCGTTCGACTCCCAGCGCAATTAGGCTCAGCCACAGAGCATCCGTGCCGTTTCCGACGCCCACGGCATGCTTGCAATTACAAAATTTGGCAAAAACCTGTTCGAATTTGGCCACAAAAGGTCCTCCGGCAAAAGCTGTGTTTTCCATAACTTCGTTAATTGCCGTATGAATTTCATCTTTGATACCTTTGTATTGAATTTTTAAATCCAGAAATGGAACGTTCATAATTATCCTTCGACCTTTCTTAGTGTTTTTGCCGGATTGCCGGCAACAATCGTATCGGGCGGCACGTTTTTTGTTACCACACTGCCGGCGCCGATGATAGCATTCTCGCCGATGATTACATTAGAAAGAATTGTTGAGCCGGAACCTATTGATGCTCCTTTCTTTACAAGAGTCGGCTCTACTTTCCAATCGGCTTCCGTTTGCAATTTCCCGTCTTTTGCAGTGGCTCGTGGAAAAGAATCGTTAATAAAAGCTACATTATGTCCGATGAAAACATTATCTTCAATGGTTACTCCTTCACAGATGAAGGTGTGGCTCGATATTTTACAGTTCTTGCCGATAAAGGCATTCTTTTGAATTTCAACGAAAGCTCCGATTTTTGTATTGTCACCAACACAGCAGCCATAAAGATTGATAAATTTGGAGAGTTTTACATCTTTTCCGAGCTTAACATCATCTGATATGCATACATGGTTCATATGTAAGTAATTTCGCCTTTATTATGGAGAGATTTGTTGGCTGCTTCCAGCATTTTAACATTGTTCAAACCGGCAATGCCGTCATTTACGACTGTTCCGCCATTTTTTACGTAGTCAACAAATTTTTCAGCCATTAGCTTAAGCGCTTCGGTTTGCTCAACTTTAGGTGCCCACATATCACCTGAGCGGTAGTCAACAAGCAGATTGTATTGTCCTTCTTTAGTCTTTACCTTAACACCTTTGTCGTAGATTTTAATTTTTTCATCCGGCTCAAGATCATTCCAGACCAGCATTTTTTTCTCTCCGCCGATCAGTGTGGTCCTGACTTTAACCGGTGAAAGCCAATTAGCGTTAATATGAGCGATGATGTTATGGTCGTAATAAAAAGTCAGATAGGCGATATCTTCCAGGTCGCGGCCAAAATGACTGGCACCTGTTGCCACAACGGCCTGCGGTTTTTCACCGATGATGTAATCCATAATGGAGATATCGTGGGGTGCAAGATCCCAGACAACGTTTACGTCATGTTGGAATAATCCCAGATTTACTCTGACGGAGTCGAAATAATAGAGATTGCCGAGGATGCCATCATCAATTAACTGGCGAATCTTGCGCACCGCTCCTGTATAAAGAAAGGTGTGATCCACCATTAGTTTCAAATTTTTCTTTGCAGCCAGTTCTACTAGGTCTTCTGCTTCGGCAACGGTATAGGTGAAAGGTTTTTCCAGAAAAACACTCTTTCCTTCTTCGAGTGCTTTTTTAGCCAGATCATGGTGAGTAAAAACCGGAGTGCAAATAGCAATGGCATCAACTTCCGGGTTTTTGATCAGTTCATCGATGTTATCAGTTACATTTATTTGTGGATAAGCTTTCTTGATTTTTTTGAGGGTTTGCTGATTCATATCGCAAACCATTTTCACCTCTGAACCATTAGCTGTACTGAAGTTTCTAACAATATTCGGGCCCCAATAACCATACCCGATCACACCGATGCGCAACATAAACTATAACCCTTTCCAAATGTAATTTGTTTCCATATCCCATGGAAACGAGATTGTAGCGTAAGTTAAGAAATTAAAACGCACCACTGCCGCTTATCACTGCCTTGGGAGTCATAAGGAGAATCTTCAGATCGAGCAGTAGGTTCCATTCCCGCAAATACTTAAGGTCAAGCCGGACCATTTCATCAAAAGTTGTGCGGCTTCGACCCATAACCTGCCATAGCCCTGTAATTCCTGGTCTGGCTGAGAGTAAACGCCTGCGGTGCCAAATATCATAGAGATCACATTCGTATGGAATAGGCGGACGTGGCCCAACCAGAGACATGTCGCCTTTTAATACGTTTATTAATTGCGGAAGTTCATCAAGACTGGTTTTGCGTATAAAGTGACCAACCCTTGTGATGCGGGAATCATTAGTCAATTTGAATATCCCCGGTTCGACTGCTGAAGAATTTTGCTGATTGATAAACTTTTTAATATATTCTTTGTGCTTGAGAGGATCATTATTTGTTTTCATTGATCTGAATTTATAGAAAAGAAAAGTTCTGCCATTTAATCCAACACGCTCTTGCCGGAAAAAAACAGGACCAGGCGAAGTAGACTTGATGGCCGCCGCAATGATCAAAAAAAGAGGTGCAAAAAGCAAAAGAGCACTAGCGCTTCCTGCGATATCAAGAATATTCTTCATAAAAAAAGAAAATTTCTTGCTTAAATTTTTTCTTACAATATCAGGGTAGAGATTTATGTTAAAAGGTTCACCTGCCAAAGATCCGTGATTTGTTTCCGGAAAAAGATGATAAGATATACTTATTTTCTTAATCCAGTTGGGATTCAGTCGTTCACTAAAGCGATTAAAAATTTTATGAATTATTGTATCAATAAAAACTTCATCAATAGATGTTATTTCGGTAAACAGCACTCCAATAGTTCTATTATTTTGATACCATCCCCTGATATCGACTTCTCTTAATGATGGATTTAAGGATGCTTTGATTTTATCAACTGCTTTTATATCTTTCGTGGTTTCAATTAAATGTGAAATATCAAGTAGTAAAAGCAGAAAGGGTTTCTTTGATCGTTCCGTTCGCATACATTCCACACGCAACATATGACGGAAATGTGACTGATTAAAAAAAGAGGGATCATCTTCAATAACAGGATCCATTAATGTCAATAAATTTTTCGAATGAGATAATGCGTTCTTTTCTGTTTTTAATTTTGGCAGATTCATAAAAATTTATTCCGCATGATAGAAAGAATCTTTATTT
>JBEKRZ010000022.1:0-45709 GCA_049517435.1 Smithella sp.
CAAAGTTATTGTCTGCGCTATTATGCGGAAACTGGTTCATGTTATCTTTGGAGTACTGAAATCAGGCAAAAAGTATGACCCAAATTATAAGCCAACTTTAGCTTGACAAGAACGGTATCTACTTAGTTTCAGTAGAAGACAGTTGTCAGAATTGAGGATTACGAATGGAAAGAGAGTAAATTTACAAATTGGTTGTGTTAACTCTTCTTAGTTTGCTTTTAAGCCAGGCTCTTGCAGCTTCAATATCGGTAAACCATTTCCATGACAGACCAGCATTTAATGTTGTAGCTTGATAAAACAAATTATACTCCGCATAATCAACAATATCAACAAAGGCAATATTCATTGTTAATCTATCAGAAGGTAATTTTCTGACAAAATCATATGTTTCTGAAATTCCCAAACGCCCCTTGAGCGTTCGGATATCTATTAACTCGTGCTTTGTATTAATTGACTTTCGGACAGCAATTATCTTGTTCATTATTTTTTCTGTATCATCGCTTGTTACTTTACCCGTAATGATAATTTCAAGAATCCCTTCATTCACAGATGAAGTCATTTGATATTCTGCTTTCTTTTTCATTTATGATTCCTTTATGTGACCTAACAATTAATATCCGAACTTCGCTTTTTCCTATGAATACGACACATAATAGCACTATTCATTTTTTTTAAAAGAGAAAATCACACTATCTCATTTATTACAGGAAAACGTGCTTTTTGAGTTCACCTACAAGTCCTTAAACAGATTACGATATGTCTATTGAAGATTACCGTTTGATATTAGTGATCCACAATGTTTCTTGCTGATCCGGTTTTTGGGCATCGTCCGCCAATGGACTTAACTGAGACAGGGATGTTAGGCTGATGACCAGTTTGAGAATGATCAGAGTTTACCGGACCGCCGAATTAAAATAAGAAGCCACAAGAATAAAATGGCTGCAATGGTATAGCCGAGAAGGCCGAGGAAGGGAAGACCATAAATTGACGGACCTGTATGAATAGTAATTACCAGCGAGGAACCTATTATAAGGGATGCAATAATGAATGAGAATGCGATGCGGTTGGATGAACGGTTGATACCGAAAATCAGCGGTTCAAGTCCTCTATGCTCAATTCGCATCTTGCCTTTTCCCTGTTTAATCTGTTTCAGAAGGTCATGAAGATCAAGAGTGAAATGCCTCAGATAACTGTTCAATGTAAGGAAATCATTTATGAAACGACTGGGATGCATGCGCTCTGTCTGAATATTCTTAATAAATGGGGCCGCTTTGGTGAATATATCGAAAGCAGGGTCCAACATTAATCCGATGCTTTGAACTTCTGATATGGCCTTTATCATGAAAAAGATGTCCGGCGGCAGCCTCAGACCGTGCCGTGCAAAAAGCAGCAGGAATTCACGCACTGTATCGCCTAAAAACATTCCTTTCAGCGGTTTGTTGAGATACTGATCAATAAAACCTTGGATATCACTTTCTAGGGCATGGAGGTCAGGGTTATCGTCCCACTCTATGAGCCGCATGGTAGCTTCAGCAACGACTGCCTTATCACGATTGACATAGCCTAAGATGATATCGGTAAACGTGTCCATGGATCGCTTATCAACATAATCCATCATACCGAAATCAAGATAGCAGATCACGTTTCCCGGCAAGATACAGATATTTCCCGGATGAGGATCTGCATGAAAAAAACCATGCTTGAAGATCTGCTCAAAAGTCAGGTCCGCGCCACGGGAGGCTATGATTTTACAGTCAAGGCCAGAATGTTCCAAGAGTCCGACATCTGAGACCTTAATGCCGTCCACATACTCCATGGTCAGGACGCGTTTGGTTGTTGTCAGTTTGAATATCTTCGGGACGTAAATAAATTTGTTGTCGGCGAACTGCCTTGCAAAACGCTCTGCATGCTGGGCTTCAATCTCATAATTGATTTCCTTTTCTATGCTGCCGGCAAACTCATCGACAATTTTTGTTGGCTGGAATACTTTAGCCTCTGTGATGTGTCTTTCCATCAGTATGGCCAAGTGGTAGAGAATCTCAATATCCACTTCAATAGCCTTTTTGATTCCCGGCCGCTGGACCTTCACGATTACCTCTTCACCGGTAACCAGTTGCGCACGGTGTACCTGGCCGATTGACGCTGCTGCGAGAGGGATATCGTCAAACCTTGCAAAAAATTTATTTATGGGTGCTCGTAGTTCCTGTTCTAAAATCTCTTTTACCTGGGCAATGGGAAACGGCGGTACATTGTCCTGCAATTTGCTCAGTTCCAAGGTGAGATCGAGCGGAACAAGGTCGGGTCTGGTGGAAAGGATTTGTCCTATTTTAATGAACGTTGGACCTAGCTCTTCAAAAGCCATGCGGAGACGTTCAAAGTCTGTCAGTCCTTCCACCTGCTCACCGCGCTTTCGGGAGATTGTTTGTAGACCTGCTTCAAAATAACTACCAAGATTGATTCTGTCGAGCATGCTGCCAAAACCATACTTGAAGAGGATTACAAGAATCTGCCGATAGCGGTCGAGATTCTGATATGTCTTGGGAATATTACCGATTTTGCGAATTCGCATTCATATGTCCTTACGATGCTTTTTAGGGTTTGTCCCTGAAGGTTTCTTTGCCTTCCTGTTCCGGCTGCTCTGACTTTTTTTCTGCTTCTGCTCGGAGACGAAATGCAGGGCCATCTCAAAGGCTGCCCGGGTAAATTGCAGCACCTTTTCAAAACCTTTGTCAGTCAGTTTCCGCGCAGCATCGTGTCCACGATAGATGTTTATGAACTCACGTTCCCTCTCAAAATGAACGGGAATGTGGCCAATACCCCATCTTTCGAGAATATCCCAGATCTCCGGATCGTAGGTCCTGGTGAACTTGATGATAAATGGCACAGGGTCATGTCTGGCAAGCAAGGCGGCCAATCGCAGAATTAATTCAAAAGACAGCGTGGCTGTACCCTTCTCGACGGCTGCGAGGAGAGACTGGTCCGACAAATGGAGCGCTTCCGTCAGCTCAGCCTGGGTTAATCCGGCCAGTTCACGAACATCCCTGAGATAGGCGCCGCTTTCCTGCATTAACTTTGTGTCACCTGATGAAGAAAGGAGCAGTGCCTTGCCGACTTTAACCGAAGAGTACCCTGCCTTTGCCGCAAGCCGAAAGGCCTTTGCCGCCAATGAAGCTACCTGTAAAACAAGGAATCGTTCCTCATCGGGCAGTTGAGTCCTTTGCTTATTGGCGGCATTGCGAGACATTACCGGCTTAGTGCCGATTTTCGTTCCGCGCTCTTTTACCATACCACAAGCCTCTTTATTATTCGTGCTTTCCCGGATGAGCCGGGATGGGTTGTTCTTGCAAACCAGCTGCTGGGTTAGGTTTAATAATATCCGCCACGGGCTTGTCCTGAATGAAGTCATCAATCAGTCTTACCGTAATATCCGGATACTCTTCCTGCGGCATGTGACCACACTCTGGGATGATTACAAGGGTTGCGTCCCGGAGTTCTGCCTTGAACCTGTAAGCGCTACTTAGGGGAATCCATCTGTCCTGTTCGCCCCAGATTATCATGGCCTTGGATTGTATTTCCGGTATTCGATTGACATATTTTTCAAATCTGGAGAACTCCAAGGCCCTCACTACGGCAATCTGGGCGTTCAGGGCATTATCTGTTCGCAGTCTGTCGTAATAAGCGTCCACCTGATCTTTCGTGATCCAGGCTTTATGATGATAGACCTCGCATAACGTTTGCTTTACCACCCAATGGCTGAAGAACAGTTTCGTCATTTCAGCAGACAACGGCAAACGAGCCAGTTCCATTATTAAAGGAAATTTTGTATTGTAGGCTGCAGCATCAATAAGGACCACACGGCCAACTTTTTCCGGATGCAGGAGGGCCATAAGAGTTGTTATTCCACCCCCCAGGGAATTACCGACAAGAACGACATCATCTAAACCAAAAGCCTTCATCCATTGATAAACCTCTTCAGTTAATGTTAAAATATCGTATGATGTATTCTTTGGCTTATCAGACCAGCCAAAGCCTTTTAGGTCCAAGGCCCAGACATGATATCCCAGCTTATTGAGTACTGGGGCCACTTTTTCCCACGTATAGGTTGATGAGGCAAAGCCGTGTATGAAAAGTATATCTTTTCCGTTTGCTGGATATTCCGTGTAGTGGTAGCAATTTTGGCCAATCTTCACATAATGATCCTCGGGTGTTGGCACAATAATCTGTCTTTCCGGGATTTCTCCCGCAAAGTGGCGTAAGCGCCAATTTAACCACATCATATGATTCATCTACGATTTCCTTTTTGATAATGGTTCCTTTGAATTGTATAGGGTATAAGATGAAAGGAAGTGACATTGCCAGACCATGTCACCTCCTCTCATCGTATCATTTATTGCATGGCATAGCTTATATAAATTCCTAGTTGATATGTAATTATCAGCTGTTTTGTAGATTCACTAATTACCAAGCTATGTCAGTATACTGTAACAAATTATCTAGAATTTGATATTATTTCTTTACGTGAGACTTCTTAGGATCTCCTCTCAGTTCGTTAACGGCCTTTGAAATCGCATCGATCTTCTTTTTCAGTATATCAATATCCTTATTCGTCGCTACCCCAAATGTTTTCATGACTGATCTGAAGGTATCTTCTAACTTCAATACTTCCCAAAAGCGTTCCTTCTGATCGGTGATATCATCGAGTTTACCTTTTACGGACCCTACACCCCCTTTAATAATCTTACTCATCTTGTCGATCTGCTTCTGGCTCTCTTTCCTGCTTGAGTTTTGAAAACTGTCACCCTTCTCCATAAGGGATTTGAAGATCCTTGAACCCTCCTCCTCGGCTGTACGCAGCGCACCCAGTCCGGCCTTCCAGATCTTGTTTGCTGTATCAGCTACATCTTCTTTCTCGGTTGCAGGTTTTGCTTTGGTTGTTGCTTTTTTTTTGTCAGCCATAATCATAATCTCCCTTCTTTTGTATTTTTTATCAAACAACGATCAACAACAGCTCAACAATCCTTCATGATTGTTCTGAAGCTTGGTCGCTCGTAGAAGATCTGCGCAGAACATCCTCCTTCGCTAGCTGCAGTAAATGGGAAAAATCATCACTGAAATATTCTGTAATCTTTTCAGGATCCGATGCAACACGGGTATCTGTTGCAATTCCGATTGACACATTGCCCGCATAGCTAATGATACTGATACCGATGGCCAGATCCCCTGAACGGGGAACCCAGAACATCATGTTTTTAATCATTTTATCAGTAAAATAAAGAGTTTGCCTGGGCCCGGGGACATTTGATAGAATACCGGTAAACTTACTGGCAAAGAATCTGGCACCCTTCCTCGAAAGGGCTTGAGGAGGAATGCCCATTATCTTCATGACCTGGTACCCTACAAAGGCCTCGGCAGACTCCTTGATGGATCGCATTCTCTTTCTCGTCTCACGCAATCTGCGAACGGGATCATCCATGTTGACCGGAAGAGACAATATCACAAGACTGAATTGATTACCCAGTTCAACATCCAGACTTTCGGGACGGACATTGACCGGTATGGACACCCGAACCTCCGCATCATCCAGATCGTCTCCGCGTTCCAGAAGATATCGCCGCAGCGCTCCTGAAACAGCCGCCATCAAGACATCATTAATCGTGCAACGAAAGTATCCGCTGATCTCCTTAATGCTGGTGAGCGGCATCGGTTCAGACCAGCAAACACTTTTCTGGACACCCAGCTTTCCTTTAAGGGATGTCTTCGAATCGGAGGGCATCAGGGCAAGTTTTGTTAAAACAGTGGAACTTTCCAATCCAATTTCCCCATAGAGTTTGGCCAATTTTGTTAGACGAGATGGAGAAGCTACGGTCTTCATGACTTCGTCGTACACGAACCCGGTGGCCTTTACGGAGGTGTTCAGAGCTGCCCGCATGAAAAGGTTTAATCCCGACTGCTGCTTAGAGAGTTTAATGCTCTCTTCTTCGCCCGTATCGCCCGTACCTAAATAAGACAGATTCGGTTCCATGTCGGTCATGGAAAGCAATAGACGTATGAGCGCGATCCCATCGGCGATGGCATGGTGTATCCGAATGAATAGGACACACCCCTCGCCATAGTTTTCAATAATGTGAATCTGCCATAACGGTTTTGTCTTATCCAGTGGGATAATGGAGAGATCGCTGATCATGCGCTGCAGGGTGGCTTTGTCTCTGGGTGTCGGCAGTGCCACACGGGACATGTGGTTTCGTATATCGAAATTGGGGTCTTCATCCCAAAATGGTCTGCCTAACTGTGATGTTGGCCATACAACCCTTTGCCTGAAACGTTCATAACAAAGGAGGCGTTTTTCTAACAGTGCTAACACCGCAGAAAAATCGAGCGGTTCATCAAATTCCATAACGCCCGTAATGACCATGAGATTGGTCGGTTCGTCCATGCTTAACCAAAAGCTGTCGATACTCGACATTGGTTCAAACTTTTTAGTGCGCCCCATAGTAGAAACCTCCGGCGAACATTTGGAAAGATTTTAATATTAAAAAAACACTCAAGTCAAATATTAAAGCATGCCTATCCATTGATTGGTAGTTTTTGCAATTTCCCGGACGGTTTTCGGATTCATGACCAGTCCGACATGTCCTTGTTTGAATTCCTTCAGATGCTTATTGGTCGAAGAAATTACGTTGTAACCATATTTGATGGTCTCAGGTGGGGCAACTACATCGAGGCTGCCCATAATGTGAAAGACAGGCAATTTGATATTTTTCATATTTTCAGTATAATTTATTTTTCCGTCGAATGACATGATGCTGTTGCCGAAAACCTGAGACCGTAAGAATTGTATCATCACCTTGGTGGATTCCTCGCAGATGATGTCTTCCATCAACAGATAGACCTCAGGGGGCGTAATCTGCGGAAAACCGATAACGTCATGCAGAGAAGAGACTTGGGTGCTCAGATCGAAAGTAAGCTGACGTATCGATTCATGGAAGTCAAAAAGGTAGGAAAAAAAGCTTTTCAGGTTAATCGTAGAGACTACTTTCGATATGGACAGGGCAAGCAGTTTGTTGAAGACATTACCGGTCATAGTATGTAAGTTAAAGCTTTCCGGAATGAGCTTCGTAAAATATCTTATGAGATTAGTACCGGGAATACCAAGTTTCACATCCACATAATCCGGTGAGGCAATAGAGACAATACCTGCTATGTGGGTCTCTGGATCGGGTAAATCATCGCGGTTTGTCATCTGCTGAATTGCCTGATATGAACCCGTGTAACAACGGGCTATGAGTCCGCCCATGCTGTGCCCGTAGACCACGATACGTTCATCTGGATACTGTTCATGTATCCAGGCTAATGCCTTCGGAAAGTCTTCGTTAATAAAATCGTCAATTGACCAGGCCTCATTAAACCAGCCATCCGGTAGTGTACTTTTGGCCCTTCCTCGGCAGTCAAGGGAGATAACCTTATACCCGTATCTGAATGCCATCTCTCTGGCCATCTGATCGAATATCGAGCGATTGCAAAAGAATCCGGGAATCATGAGCAGTGTTTTCCCTGTTTTGTTTTCACGTTCGGGTAAAAACCGTTTCAAACTGATGGAATAACCTCGCGATGTAGGGACTATGTAGCTCGCATCCAGCCGGAATTTAGAATTAAAAATATCTGATCTGCCGATGATCGTTCTTACAGGGATAGACTGACCGGCTTTCTTTGTATAGTAGAGGTTGAGAATGCTGGAGTTGGTATCGATCTTTTCGATGGTTTTCCGGACAAATCTAAAATTATATTTACTCTTGTTGAATTCCAGAGCCATAATAGTTGAGATACCCCCGCTCAAAGAATACAACTGGGGAAACAAAAGCTCTTTCTGCTTTGGAGTTAATGGGTCCCGGCGGACACCCCACAGGACTCCGATCGGATTATCACCGAAAAAGATTGTGATCCCCACACTATGGTTCATATCTTCAGTAATAATTTCCTTCAGCTTAGGATGGATTCGTTTGTCTTTTCTCAGATCTACCATGACTATGGGAGGTTTTTCTCCATTTCCCCTTTTGATGATTGCCTCCCGCAGGATATTCGATGTTAAGTTGCTCTCATAGCTCACTGGTGTGGAACGGGTCATTTTTTTGAATTGAGCAAACTCCTTCGGTATCTTTTGCTTCGCGATGTCACCAAGCCGGACTTGGCTGGAAACAGTGGCGATACGGGTGGCTTTACCGTCGACAACTTCGAACAAACCATGGTCGAAACAATAGTTCCTGTCAGTGAAGGTGAGGGAGACTGTTTTGTTGACAAAGGAGTGCCAGATTTTGCTGATAAAATCAAAGACACGTTCATCCAGTTCAGGGATGAATATTAATTCTTGATCGGGAAGGAATGATTGTTCTGAAAGAGTCATTGGAGATAGGTTATCGTTCATCATGTCCTCTTGAATCGGAATATTTCATTTATTTCCATAATTTCACCTTATCAATAATCAATTACCAAATATATGTCAAGCTTCCGACACACAGGTGTGGTTGCAGTATATTAAAGCTCCAGGATCAATGATGCCTCTGCCACGTCAAGAGAAGGTTGTTCAGGGCAGATATATAACATTCCACCCTGAACAACTGAACTGTTGTATCATATGGTTCTCTCTCGAGACGCACCAGTGGCCGGTTTACCTTTCATCGCTGCTTTATTGGCAATGGCCTTCGCCTTGCCGGACGGTTTTTTTGCCGGGGCAGCACGTTTCGTAGCAACTTTCGTCGAGGGTTGCTTTTCCTCTGCTTTTTTCCCCTTGGCTCTCGCTTTGAGGGCTAATGTTACTACCTTTTTAATATCTTGATCGCTGTAGACCCCGTTTATACCTGATATAGCGGCTAGTTTCATGCCGTGTTTGAGGCCCATTTTGTAGATTTCCTTTACCTTTTGCCATTCGATCTCACGGCCTATGGTGAAGACTTCAAATCGACCCTCAAGGGCCAGGACGATGGTTTCAGCCAGACAGGCGAAGGCAACCTTTGGCGGCAAGCCAATTTCCTTGAATTTTGGATTACCCGGCAGGAGAATCTCCCCGGATTCAATATACAAAACATCCGGACGCTTAGCCACATCCTCAGGTGACAGGTCGAGTGGTCGGGCCACGTCGGTGATGACACATCCCGGCTTGACCTTATCGATGTGAAGTATCTTCTTCCCTGCAGCTGATGTCGCCGTTACTATCACATCCATATCTCCTACGTACTTGTCAGCCCTCGTGGAGATATGAATATCTACATCCGGGGTCTCCTTCAATATCGAATCTCTGAGGGAGAGAAGTCTGGCATCACGAATGTCGACCATATAGACACTCTCAAAAGCCAGCGCAAGCAATCGGCAGCAAACGGACCCGATCGCACCTGTGGCCCCTATTACCATGGTCTTGGCTTTAATCTTCTTACCTTCTTCAATCTTGATCAGTCCCATGCGACGTACTGCATCTGCTGCGGCCCAAAGGGCGCCTGACGCGCTGTAACTGTTTCCGGTGGTAACGGGAATATCCGCAAGCTTTGCCACCGTAACCCCCGCATCACCCACAACCTTGGTAAAAGCCCCCAGACCCATGATCTGTGCACCCAACCTTTTGGACATGGCTGCCGCCTCCAATAATCGCTTGTAGGTAAACTCGGGCGGATGGGAGAGCATCTGTTTGGGCGTTCCTCCAACGGTAATCAGCCATCCTTCAGCTTCTACTCCGGTGGGAGATTTGATCCCGGTCACCTTGGAGTAAACAAACGGCGGGGCATAGGCGATAATCTTCTCGATAGCGTCCAGAGCTACGGGAGGGGTCATGCTGGCGACCAGTTCTATGGCCTTTTCTTTTTTTAAGTGTTCCTGGGACAGAGGGTGAATAACAAAAGAAAAGCGGTTCACGCGCCTGACTTTTCCGGAAGGATACAATATCCTCGGATGGATGCCCTGTTCGCTGATAACCTCCAGGAGATCATCATTGTTTAACTTAGCTTCCTTCTTTCCCAAGGCTGCAATGACCATAGCCTCCAGCACATCCACCTGGACCATCCGGTCAAGGATCTGCGGGGTGGCATCGACAATAATATCCACACCTCTCTTCTTCAGGAAATCTACCCGATCTTCGTATGCAGTTGATGTGAGGATGATCTTACCTCCCAGTTCCTCCAGGGTACACTTGTCCAGATAGTTATAGAAACCCTCATAGGGAACGATTATAACCGTGGCCTTCTGCATGGCCTTTCGCAGGATGTATTTGTTCCATTCATTCACCAAGGGCAATGAGGTAGAAATCACCTTGGCCGGGGACAGTGAAAGCACGTCATGAATACCTTTGGCGTAGAGTTCCATATCCTTCAACGAATTGATAAACTTTGGAATTCCATGATCAAAGACCGGGTCGGCAAACTGTATGTTATCCGTATATCCGTTAATGACAGCGGCAACGCTGTAGTCGGTCATCCCGGAAAGGACTAAAACCCTGGCATTGGTGAAAAAATTCTTCTGTGTTTCCTGAACATAGCGGGCAACCCACTCCTGCGCTACATTCCTGAATGCCTCTCCCGTGGTAACGGGTATTTTGAGTTGGGAGCTTAATTCCATGATCTGATTATCACGTTTTTCAGCTTTACGCTTGAATCCGAATTCACTGGGAAATTTAATACCAGTCAGTCCGATAGCGTCGGCTTGCTGTTCCCAATCATAAAGCAGCTCAACCATTTCATTTGCATCACCATCCGTGCCCATACGCTTAATGAAGAAATCCTTGCCTAAAAATTTCGTAGTGATCTCGTAATCCCTTTCGCTTGTTCCAAGACTGATGCTGATGATCCTTTTCATAATAATCCCCCTTACTATTTCACTGGTCCAAGTCCATCATCCCTGATGGCGTCTGCAGGACAGAATTGCATAGCTTTCAGACACAGCGCTTCATCCTCCTGCGTTTCAGGCTGTTTGAATACGAAATCATACCCTTCATCCAGATTCATGCTGAAATTTCTCGGCGATAATTCATAGCAGAGTGAGCAACTTATACATTTATCAATAATATAATATTTCCCCGGGACATTTTCTTTTATCCTCTGTTTTATTGAAGGCAAAGTCCCCTGTTTCATAAGTCCTCTTTTTGATCCTCTTTTTCGGTTTCTATCGAAAACATGACGAGATGTTCCAAACCCTTAGCTTTGAGGAAGCGGGGATACTTTTCATAGGCCGGTTTCAAAATCGGCAACAGTTTTATTGTCTTCGGAACATTCCCCTTGGCACTAACCTGTCTGAGAGTCAGGGCAGTCACAAGGTTGGCCCTGCCATGCCAGAATTTGTGAGCGAAATCGGCATTCATGGTCAAGCTGACCTCGGGTTTTCCGTCAAAGTCACCCTTGTGAATGACAATATCATCTCCAGTTGTATCAATGGTAATTATGGCGGAAGGATTCTTATATATGAATTGTATTACCATGTTGGTTTCAGCCAAGGCCGGCCCTAGCTTAGAATCCTTCTTAAGTTCTTCGTAGAAACCGATAAGAACATCGTAGAGCATCTTTGAGTCTTTAAAGACGTTGGTCATATCACCTCCCCCAAGAGTCGTATCCTGGGGGTGCAGATCCTCTCGTGAAACAGGCTGCGGTATGGCTTCTGATGCAAATGTCTTTTTGATGATCTCCTCGACCATCTCCCGTGTCGGTTCGATGGGGTTGTAGAGCATGGAGCCGTCTTCCATCGCTGTTGTTACAACCTGATCAAGTTTTGCCAGGTCGTCGTTGACGCCCGCCTGTTCCAGGTTAAGCGGCATCTTGGTCAGATAGGCAAGCTGACGGTTTAGCATCCGGATCTTTTCAATGCCTGCCCTGGCAGCCTGGTGTCGAAACCAATGGTCAATGAAATCGAGATTGCCGACAGCATCGGCTGCTGATCCACGCAACCAGGAGGATGCGCTTATTAATTTATCCCTCAGGTAGGTAAAATCCATTTTCTGGAAGAGCTTGATGAAGATATCCATCGAGTCGGCCTTGAGCAGATTCCTGCTTTCTGTGACCACTTGTGGAAAATTGATACCCAGCGCGATTGCGATATCGGCAAAACGCTCCGGCTGGGATTCCAGGTTGTACTCCATAACCTCCGGCAGGACCAAGGCATTGGCAAGTCCGTGCGGAATGTGATAAACACCTCCAAGGGCATGAGCAATTCCATGGGTCATTCCCACCATGGAGTGAGAGAAGGCCGCTCCTGCCAGAAAACTTCCAATCAGCATGCCCCCCCGGGCCTGTAAGTTTTCAGGGTGAGCGCAAGCCAAGAGAATATTGTTGATGATGAGTTTAATAGCATGGAGGGCCATCGCGTCCGCGGCAGGCGACCATTCCTTGTCGACATATGCCTCAATTGCATGCGTAAGGGCGTCCATTCCTGTAGTGGCTGTAAGCATCGGGGGCATGGACACAGTTACCTCAGGATCGAGGATAGCGAGGTTAGGCAGGAACTGATCTTCTGCAAAAGGAAGCTTCACATCATGATCGGGATCTGCAATGACGGCAACCTTAGTTACTTCCGATCCTGTACCTGCGGTCGTGGGAATGAAAATAGTGGGTAGCAATACTTCGTTCTTGTCAAGAAGATATGCGCCCATATGGTCCTCGACACGCCCACCCTTTACAATAAGGATGTTTGCTACCTTGGCCGTATCAATAACACTCCCGCCTCCAACGGCAATAATCATATTGCAGCCGTTCTTCCTGGCCATGAGAGCGCAATTTTCTACGGTATTTATGGTGGAGTTAGGGGGGACCTTGTCATAGGTGCATACAATATTTATGTTGCTGCCCTTGAACCCTTCTTTGACCTTGCCTACAGGACCTGCCTTGGCCAGTATTTTATCTGTCACCAGTATGGCTTTGCGCAGGCCGAAAGGCTTGATGAGATTTTCGAGTTTACTTAAGACCCCAATGCCATAGATCAGTTTTGTCGGAAGGCTGAATTCAAAATATTCAGGAAACATGGCTTATGCTTATCCCCCAATTAAATTGATAAGAACGTGTTTGTACCGGAAGTAAGTATAGTATAGGATAGCCACACTTGTATGTCAATTAAATCTTGTCAAAAAAATATAAGGTTTGGTGTTGATGTTTGTCGTCAGGCATTAATGGTGTTTATTACGGATTGAAAGCTTGCATACTTGACAAGAATAATGATTTGTTTCTTACAGGAAGAAGTTATTAAGTGCTTTTCTCTTGCGTCGCTCTTTGCATACCAAGTTGGATGGAATCAGCAGCATGCAAGGTGGTAACATACAAAATATTTGGTATTCAAAGGAGGGACAGCTGTCCCTCCTTCTCACTGCAGATTATTCTTTGTAGAGATTTTCCAACATGTCCCCGTATTTATCCATGACCACACGGCGTTTGAGTTTCATGGTTTGGGTGAGCATTCCGTTATCCAGAGTAAAATCTTCTAAAACAAACGCAAATTTGCGGGGAATTTCGTAGGATCCTATTGTTTTTTTGAGATGGCTTTGGATCTCAGCGGTGAGCAATTCCTTAAATTTCTGACCAGCTGGATTTGATGAATCAAAAAGATCCTTGGGATCAACCGACAAGTTCATCTGTTCGGCTTTATGCTTCAACAGATTCATATCCGGCACGATTAATCCTACATTGTACTCATGCCCCGCCCCGGTGATGATGGCGTTTAAAATCCAAGGTAAGACCTTCATTTCCAGTTCAATGGTGTCCGGATGAATATATTTACCGTTGGCCAGCTTATATTCTTCCTTGAATCGGCCGGTGATGAATAAAAAACCGTCATCATCCAGACGACCCCTGTCTCCCGTGCGCACGCCGCGCATACCTTTCATCTCCACAATCACTTCTTTGGTTTGTTCCGGTTTATTGTGGTATCCGATCATGCATTGCGGCCCGAAGCAAAGGATCTCGCCATCATCGCCGGTCTCTCCTGTTCGGGAGCGATCAATAACTACCTTGGTTTTATTAATGGGTTTTCCAACCGATCCCAAGCGATTGCCCATTAAAGGGGAGTTAGCGGTAATGGCCGGAGAAGTTTCACTCAAGCCATAGGCGTCGTAAGTGGGAATTCCCACATCAATAAAGAATTTGGCTATTTCAACGTTCATGGGAGCGCTGCCGGTTACAGCGTTTTCCAAGCGTCCTCCAAAACGGGCGCGAATCTTTTTCAAAACGATTTTATCCAGGATTTTATATTTAAAACTCACTTTCCCGGTTTCCCGTTTGCTTTTGGCCGCCTCAAGCGCAGCTTCAAAAAGTTTTAACTTCAAGCCGCCTTCTTCCCGCATTTTTGCCCATACCCCGTTATAAACCCGGTTAAAAATCCGGGGTACGGTGATCATAAAGGTAGGTTGAATTTTGGGCAGATCATCTATCAAAGTTTCCACCGATCCCATAATCCCTATGGACGCGCCCCGGCGAATAAAGCCATGCAAGTCGGCCGTGATCCCGAAAGAGTGTGCCCAGGGAAGCATGGAGATACATCGGCTCTTTTCAGTCAGGTTCGGAAACCAGGCCAAGCAGGCCTTGACGTTTTCCGCCAGATTGCCGTGAGACAGCAAGACTCCTTTGGGTTCGCCGGTTGTGCCTGAGGTATAAATCAGTACCGCAACTTCGGAGTATTTGGGCTTTCGGGAAGGCACTGGTTTTGCCGCGCCTTTTTTTTCCAAAGCCGCCATCGTTTTCTCTCCCGTGCCGTCAATCAGATAGATGTGCTTCAGTGTTGGAATTTCGGCGGGAAAATCTTTTATCTTTTCCAGAATTTCAGCTCTGGATACCAGCAGCAACTTGATAGCGGCATCCTTAACGATATACTTCCACATCGAAACCAACTCTTTTTCATACATCGGCACATAGGCGGCGCCTAATCCCTGTGTGGCAATTTCGCCGATTAGCCATTCCTTTCGGTTATTCGCAATAATGCCGACGGTGTCTCCTACTCCAACACCGATAGCGGCCATCCCCGCGCGCAAATTATTCGCACGTTCCGCGATCTGAGCGTACGTAACCCATTGATAGACACCCGCGGCATCTTTCTCGCCGATTAACGGATTATTCGCGTATTTCGACGCGCTGGACTCGAAAAAATCCACCAGATTATCCGGGGCTTCAAACGTGTTTTTATACTCTCCATATTCAAAAATCGCCATAAACTTAACCCTCCCTATCGATTTTTTCATTTAAACTTGCTGAAAGTTTAATTTTAAAAATTCTATTAAGTTATTTATTATTGTTCGTTAGTAAACACATTAAGCAAGAAGCTTCTCTACATAACGACTGTTTTAAAGATTTTGTTTCATTAAAAGAATAACGTCCAAAGGATAGTTCACACTTTCTCGATAATAACTTCCTTTTCAACATTAAAAGCATATGAATAATGATCTGGTAAGTCAAGGTAATTTGGACAAACAATATGAATTGTATTTATTACGGATTGAAAGGTTGCATGAATTGGGAAAACAAGAAAAACAACATTACAGGAAGATTTCAGGTCACAAAACGAGATCAGTCTTTGAGAGATACAATGTCGTTTCTGAAATAGATTTAAAACTCGCCGCACAGAAGCAAGAAGCCTATCTTCAGGCACAAATGGGCACAATTGCGGGCACAATCACTAAAATTCCTATCGAAGCAAATCAAAAACTTTCCTCTAAATCCTTGAATTGATTGGTGCCTGGGGCGGGAATTGAACCCGCACAGCCTCAAGGACCGAGGGATTTTAAGTCCCTTGCGTCTACCAATTCCGCCACCCAGGCATACGAATCTAAATGTATTAGAAACGTTTTGCGCTTATATTATTTTTGCATTGTACTGTCAAGGTCTTACTAATTAACTTTTTGCTCAAGTTTTTTTGTTTCTTGAAGATTTGATAACTTATATGATAAACAAAAGCCATATGCAGGAAATTGATCTCATCATCACTGGCGGAAAAGCACTTTTGCTGGATTCTGAAAATACGTGCCTTGATCGCGCTTCTGTAGCGATCAAGGCGGGCGATATAATTGCTGTTGGTCATACTGAGAACATAGCAAAACAATATCACGCTAAAAATAATATAATTGCCAACGATTCCCTGATTATGCCTGGCTTTGTCAACTGTCACACACACGCGGCCATGACTTGTTTCCGCGGCATTGCTGATGATCTTGAACTGATGGATTGGCTCAATAATTACATCTTTCCGGCTGAAGCCAGAAATGTGAATAAAAAACTTGCCTACTGGGGATCGCTTCTTGCAGCCGTCGAAATGATCAAATCTGGCACCACTACCTTTTGCGATATGTATATATTTGAAGATGAAACCGCCCGGGCAGCCAAAGCCGCAGGCCTCCGCTGTCTTATCGGCGAAGTGCTCTTTGATTTCCCTTCGCCCAATTTTAAAACCCCTGAAGAAGGTTTAGCTTACACCCGCGCACTCATCGAAAAATGGGCCGACGATCCCTTGATCAACATCATCGTCGAGCCGCACGCTCTTTACACCTGCTCCCCCGCCCTGTTGAGCGAGGCAAAAAAACTTGCCGACAATTACCATGTCCCTCTGGGATTTCATCTCTTGGAAAACGCTGCCGAAAAAAAACAGCTTGAAGAAAAGTTTGGAAAAGGCGCTGTATCGTTTCTTAAAGATATCTGCTATCTTAACGAACGGCTTATCGCTTTTCATTGCGTTTGTCTGTCGGAAGAAGATATTAAATTGTTTGCTGATAACGGCTGTAAAGCCGGTCATAATCCGGCCAGCAATATGAAACTCGCGAGTGGTGTAGCTCCAATACCCGAAATGATTGAAGCCGGAATTACCGTCGGTCTTGGAACCGACGGCTGCGCCAGTAATAACAATCTGGATATGATCAAGGAAATGTCCACGGCCGCCAAACTCCATAAGGTAGCCAAACTTGATCCTACTGTGATGGACGCGCAAACAGTCGTGCGCATGGCAACTATCGAAGGTGCGAAAGCTCTCGGCATGGAAAAGACAATAGGCTCTCTGGAAGTGGGCAAAAAAGCCGATATTATTGTTATCGGCCTGAACGAACCGCATTTGACGCCGCTTTATAATGAGTATTCGCATCTTGTTTACGCGATGAGCGGCGCCGATGTTGACACTGTTATAATCAACGGCAAGGTTGTCATGGAAAATCGTAAACTGTTGACTATCAACGAAAAGGAAGTTATGCAAAAAGTTAGAGACATTGCCGTGAAGGTAAAACAAAGTCTACAAAAATAAAGTGTGACCTTCAGGTTATTCGGTTCGTGTTTTACGGGTCTAAAGACCCGAACTACGGAAATATAGGAGGTAGTAAAAATTTATGAGATTACATAATTACCCTATCCACCATAAGTTGATTATTGTTTTAATTTTATTGCTTCCCGTATATTCCCTGGCGACGGTAAAGGAAGTTACAATCTTCCCTAATTCCGCGAAAATATCGGAAACAGCAAAAATTAATCCTCAATGTGATAAAGGAAAATGCATTTCTGTTATTACCCTGCCCTCACAGGCTGATCCGGAATCGCTTGTTGTTTCACTTCCAGCGCAAAGTCACGTAAAAATTGAAGATGTGCAGGTAAAACCGATTCCGGTTCAGGATGAAACAAAAATTGCCGAACTGCGCAAGCAAATTGCCGGATTAGAAGCGAGTAAAAAAGAAATGCAGGCAAAGTTGCAGGCGCTCGAAGTACAGCTTCAGTTCTGGCAGGCACAAACAAAAGCAAAAACAAAAACACTTGCCGATACCAATAAATTAGCCGACGCCATTGGAAAAAATGTCCGGAGGGCTAATCAAGAAAAATTCGCCGTCGAAACACAATTGGAAAAATCCGACAAAAACATTAAAAAACTTCAGGATGAATTAAATCAGATCGCCGGCAAAAAAGAAACTGCCTGGGAAATGACATTAACAACATCCGGCGTTGGCCAGAATGAAATAATTTTTTCCTACACCTACTCACTTGCCGGTTGTGGCTGGCTTCCCCTTTATCGCATTGAAGCCCTCCCCACCGATAAAAGAGTTTCATTTTTCTGGGAGGCGGAAATATGGCAATCTTCCGGTGAAGACTGGAAACAAGTGCAGTTAAACGTAGCCACGTTGCAGCCGGTAATAAATGTTAATCCTCCTGAAATACCGGCATGGATTATCAAGCCGCGTGTGCTTTATAAAGCATCACGAAAAAACGATGCTGCCGCCGCATCGTTAATGCAGAAAGAAGCATCTGACAATGAAGACCTTGGCGCCATGCCTACGGAAACCCAAAACACAACTTATTCTGTTTGGTCACTGGGTAAAAAGAATATTCCGGCCGGTAACCGGCAGCGCCTGAAAATCAAAGATGAATCATGGCCCGCTGAATTTCTTTTTCTGGCGCGTCCCGCTATAAATCCGCAAGCTTTTGTCCGTGCTTCGGTTAAACTGGATAAGCCCGCCGAAATACCTCCCGGGCAGGCGATCTTCGTTATTGATGGAGCGATATTGGGCAAACGTGAATTTTCCTTTACCGGCTCCGAGGGAGAACTTTTCTTCGGAACAAGTCCGCTGATTTCCGTCACTAGTTCGACAATAGCCGACCAGTCCGATACAAAAACTATTTTTCAGGATAAACAAACCCGAAGCTGGCAATGGCTTATTGAGGCAAAGAATTCCAGCAATGCCGATATCAAACTGCGTATCGAAGAGCCGGTCCCTCAGGCGCGTAACAAAAAAATACACCTGAACTTTAAGCAGAATCCGGACCCAGCGGAAAAAGACCACTCTAAATTCGTCTGGATTCTGGATGTGCCCGCAGGGCAGAAAAAAACTATTCAGAACAATATTGAACTGGAAGCACCTATCGATATGAACATTGATTTTGGCTGGCGGTAGTTTTGCACTGATCTTCAAGCAAGGTTTTTTTCAAAGGGAAGAATATGATGTTGTTATTCGTATTCTTCCAGGTACCTCTCAATATAACCGCGCACGCTTTCTTTGGGTTGAAATATTCCAAAATGACCTTCGCAAAGAATATCGGCGTCGAGAGCCAATAAAATTTGCATTGATTTTTTCCATACTTCAATATCGGAACAAAAGGCTGCGTGAAAGGGCCCATGAATGTCCTGCCCAAAAAGAACCCGCTTCCCTCCCCTGTTCAGATAAAGAGAAATAGAACCGGGCGTGTGTCCGGGTGTGTGTAGACAATGCAATTCTTCCTGACCAAATTTTAATATTTCTTGGGAACCGCATAGTTTCCGGTCAACTTTAGTTGGCGGAAATGTTGTGCCATACCAGTTTGCCGCTGTTTTGAGAGAATCACCGCTTTCCACTGCCTTCGCGTCCAGTTCGTGAATCAAAATTTTTATGCCATATTGTTTTTGAAAGAAAGGCGCCGAACCTATATGGTCTATATGACAATGCGTTAATATCAGATTTGAAATATTGGCGGGATTAAGCCCTAGCATTTCAATATTGCGCACAATCTGAGAAGCGCTTCTACCGGCACCCGCGTCAATCAAAACCAGATCACCGGCAAAATCGATCAGGTATATCGCCGCGTCATCGGCTGATGTTATATTGGGACCGCCGATTAAATAAATGCCGCTTATTATTTCCTCAGTGTTTGTCTTCATGAAAGTAATTGTTCAGAGTACGAAAATATTTATTCTAGCATATTGCTTATATCAGCAACACGGGCGAACCTGAAGGTTTGCACTACGTTCTTTCACGTAGTCCGGGTCTTTAGACCCGTATATCAAAATAATATTTCCTTGATATCCATCGCCAGCGATCTCGAATACCGATAATCAAGATAATGCGCCACTAATCCCTTGCGCACGGGATTATTCAGGATATACCGCAATACTTCAGTGGTATCTTCTTCTTTCCGCAATACATGATCATAATAGCCAGGTTGCCATAATTTATTCCCGGCACTGGATTATTCTTCATACGTATACCGGTAACCTGTTCGCTGTTTAAAATCCTTCATGAACTTCTTTAAATCCGAATGCACATTTATACCCTCCACAAGAATATGCAGATGATCTGGCATAAAACAATAAACCCATACAGTAAAAAAATGTTTCTCCCCTGTTTGATCAAGGATTTCAATAATCTTTTCTATAAAATGATTATTTTTAACAAAATAGTTTTTCTTCCTATCTGTGCAAATAGTAACAAAATAACGATAATATCCGCAATAGTCAAAATCCTTGATATGGGGTTTTGGTTTGTATTTTATCATGTTCATTAAGGTAATGTAGTGCGAACCTTTATGTTCGCATATTTTGCGGGTCTAATAACCTAAATAACATAAAGGTCACGTGGGGTCACAAGAGACCCGAATTATATAGGATAACGTAGTCCGAACCTTTAGGTTCGTTTTTTTTACGGGCCTAAAGGCCCGGACTACGTAAGCGCTGAAGACCCCGACTCTATGTTTGGAAAGTGCCAATGATTTCGTTAACGTCTTTTATTTTGTTATCGGAAAGATAATTTTTTATCCCTTCGATAATTTCCATTGTGGCGTGGGGATTGACAAAATTGGCCGTGCCGATTTGTACTGCTTTCGCCCCTAGAATTAAAAATTCCAGGGCATCTTCAGCCGTCATTATGCCGCCGATGCCGATGACCGGCACGGAAACTCTTTCTACCACCTGCCAGACCATTCGCAGAGCCACCGGCTTTATCGCCGGACCGGATAATCCGCCGGTAATATTTTTCAGATGCGGCCTTCTTGTTTTCAAATCAACGGACATTCCCGTCAGCGTGTTAATTAATGATATAGCGTCCGCACCGGCTTTTTCCACCGCTTGGGCAATTGCCGTTACATCAGTTACATTGGGAGTAAGTTTTACTATAACGGGCAAACCAGTTTCATCCTTCACTATGCGCGTCACTCTAGCAGCAATTTTGGGATCGTAACCAAAACTTAATCCACCGTTCTTTACATTGGGACAGGAGATATTTACTTCCAGCGCGTGTACACCTTTTGCTGAACTCAAAATCTTGGCCACTTTTTTGTATTCATCGTAAGTTTCACCGTAGATGTTGGCAATAACCGCAACGTCATATCTCCGCAGAAAAGGAAGTTTCTCTTCAATGAAAGCATCAACTCCGATATTCTGCAAACCAACTGAGTTGAGCATGCCGCCGGTTGTTTCCATGATGCGCGGCGGTGGATTTCCCAAACGCGGTTTCAGCGATAGGCCTTTGACAACAATGGCTCCCAACTTGTTTAAATCAACATAACCGGTATATTCCTCGCCGTAACCGAAAGTGCCCGACGCAGTCATTACCGGATTTTTCAATTTTAACCGCTCCAGATTCACTGCCATTCGCGGAGATGATTTTGCTTTCATTTGTTTTCCTACGTTATTCCCAGATAATATCCGCCAGGTTAAACACCGGACCATCAGCGCAAACTCGTTTATAATCGAAAACGCCTTTTTGATTTTTTACGGCTACCGCGCAGCCCATACAGGCTCCGGTGCCGCAGGCCATCCGCTCTTCCAGCGATACCTGACAATTGAATTTACTTTTATTCAATATTTTCGCCAGCGACTTGATCATTTCTTTGGGACCGCAGGCGTAAATGACGGTATTTGCCGGCGTGAACTTTTTCATGTCTTTTTGAAATGATTGAGTTACCAAACTTTTGATGCCAATAGTTCCGTCATCAGTGCACACATTGATGCTACGACAAAGCTTCTGCAGTTTATCCAAACCGACTATCGCGGCGGCGCTCTGAGCGCCCATATATAAAGTCATCGCCGATGGAGAAAGATCAGATCTTCTGGATAAATGTTCGATCAACAACGACAGGGGAGCTATGCCGATTCCACCGGCAATAAAAACAATATTTTTTTTGACGTCGGAAATTTCAAAGCCGTTACCCAAGGGTCCGTTGATTTCCACCTGCGAACCTTTAATCAAACCCGCCATAATTTGCGTTCCCTTGCCGACAACACGATAGAGCATTTCAAGCAAGCAGTAATTTCTCCCACGGGAAAAAGAATATATGCTTATGGGACGGGAAAGGAACGGATCATTCAATCCGGCGATGCGAATCATGACAAACTGACCCGGCAGCGGATTTTCAAAGGAAGAGGCAACTTTCACTTTCATCAGGAAGCAATCTTCCTGAATTTCTTCGTTGCTTGAAATTTCCCCGATGTAAATGTCTTTGGTCATTTCAACCTGATAAACATAATTCATTTAATTAGATTGCCGTGTCGTAACCTAATAACATGAATAACCTGAAGGTCACGCAGTATCATGCAAGGTCATCATGACGCAAGACGCTCCTCGCAATAACACATTACAAAATTACTTCTTTATATCCGCCCACATGATTAAGGCGTCTTCATGAGTGTCCGTGTAATAAAGCGATCTTATTCCTTTTACTACAAAACCGCATTTTTCGTAAAGCTTTATTGCTTCGATATTTGATTTTCTTACTTCCAATGTCTGCTCTGTAATTTCATTTTTCCCTGCGATTTCTGCCATTGCCTCCATAAGATTAAAAGCAAGACCTTGCCTTCTATACTCTTTTTTTACCGCCAGATTGTGCAAATGAACTTCATCGGCCACCAGCCAGAAAATAATATAGGCGACGATTACACTTTTTTCCTCAACGTTTATCCGCGCAGCAATACACACGGAATGAGTGCTGCCCAGTTCTCTGGTAAACATGCCCTCCGTCCAGGGTGATGGAAATGACTCTCGCTCAATATCCAGCACCTCCGGCAGGTCAGTCTTATTCATCAGATCAATTGTCACCTTAAGGGCATCTTTTTCACAGGACATGGAAAAGTTCCAAAAGCATGGCTACAACTAAAAATATCGCGCAAAAAACGGGAATTGCTCTCTGAAGTTTTAGCATATTAACAGCCACGGCAATCCCCAACAGCGGCAGAAAATAATAGGTAAAAGAAAGTGCTGATATGACCGTCGCATTTAATTTAGGATAGAGCCAGATTACAGAAGGAATAAAGATCACTAGACTTGCCAAAACATAAACGACATCGAATAAAAATACTTTAATTAATCCTAAATAATTTTTTTGTTCTATTCCCCGAATATTATTTTTTTTTGCATCTACCAACGCCCCATCGGAAAGAGTATCGTTGGATTTAATAATCAGGATATCCATCTGCTTGGCTAATATTCCACAAGGAATGGATATAAGTATAGAAAACGCAATTAATTCGTGGGGGGATATGCCTCCCAATTTTTGGCCGGCAATTACGGCCGTTGAAGTCGCCACGACAGCAGTTATGGAATCGTTGGGAGGAATATAAGTTCCTATGGGGATGCGATTAATCCAAAAAAGTTCAACAAATGCTCCTATTACCAATCCTGCATAAGGATTATGCAAAAGGAGTCCGATAATAGGAGCAATGATAACCGGCCGGGAAATCATGGCTTGAATAAAAACACGATCAAGACATAACAGGCCGCCGCAAAAAGATGCTAAAATAATTTTTGTAAACAAGTGGAGTCACCTCCCGCGTATTGCAGTGCATTCCTTTCCCGGTTGGAACCGGAGGATTCCAAGTCGCGAGATCAAACACCTTTATGGTTTTGTATTCCAACAATCCTTCAGCGCTTCCTTAATATCAATAGCCTTTCCCTTCGGTGTCCCTTTTAATTCAACAACAACCCGGGGATCTTCCAATAGATTTTTAATACATTTAATTTCTTCATTACATAAAAAGACGGAAGGGGAACAACAAATCTTGTACTCATTATTATAAACATTACCGATATTTAATTTATCAAAATGAAACCCCTGATTAAAAGCATCGCACGCATCAGCAATATTCCTAAATAACACTATAGTTTTTTTCCCATCACCATGGGTAAAAACATAATTTTTTACAAAATCATTTACAGAGTTAATAATTACTTCGATTTCGCTGGGCACGGCCATTCTTATTATGGTTTCAAAAAAGGAATCACCCGCTACCTTATTGTCAACAACAATAATACATTTCGCCCTGATGTGGGGTACCCATGCTTCCAATATTTGACCGTGGACAAGCCTGCTGTCAACTCGAACTAAAGCTATGTTAAAATCTTTCGCCAAGTAATTACCTGCTAGCTTTCTTGCTTAAAATTTCACTGGCCAACATAATATTTTTTTCCCCGTAATTCTTAATAAGGCAGGCAAAATCCCGTAAAGTCATATCTTCTTTAACTTCCGATAATTTGAGCACCATTGGTAAATTAACTCCGGTAAGAACTTCAACTTTTCCTTCTTTAATAAAGGAAAGCGAAATGTTGGAAGGCGTTCCGCCAAAAAGATCTGTAAGAATCAAAACGCCCTTACCTTTATCCAGTTTTTTTATGGCATTGCTGATTTCTTTTTTTAAATCTTCAACATTTTTTGTCTGATCAACACTAATATGTAATATATCGCCTAATGGCCCTTTGATCAATTCTGCAGATTTTATCAACTCACTTCCCAAGTCCCCATGCGTAGTAATAAGTGCACCAATCATTATTACCCCCCCTTTTTTTAACGCGTTTAAACCATTAAGCTACCATTGCTTGCGTCATGCTACTAAATTAAAGCGGTAAGCTAATGGATTGCACAACAATTGTCAAGATTTATGAAAGGATTATTTGAAGTAAAATGTTAAATGTTTTCCACCTTGTAACTTATTGTATTGGCTTGGAATTAGACAATATTGCTTTTGATGGATTTTGCAGAGCGTCAGTTAGACCGGATTGACGGGAGATGCGTCTTGAAATTGCCCTCTTCAATAAATCCTCACCCGCCCATATATCTACGACTTTGCGCGCACGGGTAATTCCCGTATAAATAAGTTCTCTCGTTATCAGGGGAACATCGCGGTCAGATAAAATAAGTAGAACTCGCTCAAATTCCGATCCCTGACTTTTGTGGACGGTCATTGCCCAAACTGTTTCATATTGAGCAATAATTCATATTTTCTTTAATTCACAGCCTTTTTTTCCAAATCATTCAATTCTATTTTTAGAGATAACAGATTTAGCATATCCTTCAAAGCAATAATGCCCTCCAACTGATCCCCTTTGACAACCAGCAAACGGCTGTTTCCTGTGCGATTCATGATCGCCAATGCTTTATTGGCATCTTCCTCCGGGCCCACTGTTGTTTCTTCATTGCAGGGCAGAGCCACTGCTCCTACCGTGGACGCTGCCCACTCCTCGCGTGGAATTGACGCTACTTGTTTTATGGAAATACAGCCCGTTAGCTTGCCAAAAGACAGCACCGGATACATCTGAAAATGGTGCTTATACACGTAATCACGAATAAATTCTTCCAATGATATAGAACGCGGCACGGTCACGGGATTCTTAACCATAAGTTCACTTACTTTTTTTGCGTTAAAAAGGTTGCGCGCCAAAAGCTGCTGGTAGGACATTTGTGCCGTCGAACGGAGAAACAGGCCGATCAAAAACCACCACAGACCACCCACAAAATTACCACTGACGATGTAAACGACTCCCATAATAATTAATAAAATTCCGAAACCGGACCCTATTTGCGCGGCAATACTCGTTGCCCAGTGTATATCTTTTTTCCAGCTCCAAAGGGCCGAACGCAATACTCTTCCTCCATCCAGAGGAAAAGCAGGGATCAAATTAAAAACCGCCAATACTATGTTTAACCAAGTCAAGTAAGTTAAAACGCCATTGATTGTCATCGGCCAGCCGATTTTTTCCCCAAGATTGTAGAGTAAAAACGAGAGAAACCCGATCAAACAGCTGGAAAGCGGACCCACAATAGCCATCATAAATTCAGCTTTAGGATTAGGAGGATCATCTTCCATCTGGGCGACACCGCCAAAAATGAACAGAGTTATTCCCTTCATGGATATTCCGTAATATCTGGCTACTAGAGAATGAGTTAATTCATGAATAACTATGGATAAAAAAAGTCCGACAGCACCTGCCGCTCCCATCCACCAATAAGCATCATGGGGAAGATCTTTATAATATTCAGGGAAAAGGCCGCTTGCCAAGGACCAGGTGATCAAAGCCGCTAAGAGTAACCAGCTTATATCAAATTTTACTTCAAACCCAAAAACTTTAAAAAGGCTTACAGGACGGCCAAACATAAAAAACTCCTAATTACAATGTTTCTTTAATCACGGGAATGAACCCCAAAACAAGCTTTGGAAACAGGTTCCGCAGCAAGCTACGGAGTATTAAACCCTCCGCTGCGCGGGATTGTTCAACTTACCAATTCCGCTACGCTTCGCTTTCGGAATTGGAGTTTCAACAATAAGATAACTGTTGCATGATGAAAATTAATGTTTTAAATAACATTTTATGTAAAAAAAGTTTACTAAAATAAAGCATCCTAATATTACAGAAAAAAATTGACAACTATCAAGTTTTTAAGTTATTTTTACCGTGACTTTATTGATCTTCCTCATCTACCGGATAATCAAGCTGAGGTAACTATAATGTTTAAATCTAAAACATTATTGCCGCTGGCGCAGGCACAAAGAGAAAATCACGGGTATGAAGCCCAAAGCAAGCTTTGGAAAAAGTTTCCGCTGCAAGCTGCGTATTTTTATACTCTCCGCTTCGCGGGATAATTCGACCTGCAAGCTTCAAGACACTATGTTTTTGAAGATTGGGTCTCATATATAGTCCCACTTAGCTTCGCACGTGGGATAATTCAACTTACAGATATTACTGTGCTACGCTTGTAATATCTGAGTTTCATTAAATTGGAGTTTCACGAATAAACGTTTTTAAAAAAACTTTGTACGGTGGGGGCATATATGAAAAAATATCTATTCTTGTTGATACCATTATTTTTCTTCCTTTATGGAACGGCAAATGCCACTTTTTATACATGGGAAGATGAAAACGGAGCTACGCAAATAACAGATTATCCTCCTCCGCAGGGCAAATCGGCAAAGAATGTTCAAGTTCATAAATATGAATCCGATAATTTAACAGACTTGCAAAATACTGAGGAGCAGGGATCATCGTCCAAAGACAACAAATCAAAATCTCAGAAAAAACCGGAAGTCGTCCTTTATACCAAAAACGATTGCAACGATTGCGACAAGGCACGGGAATTTTTGAAATCAAAAAATATTCCTTTTACTGAATACAATATGAACACTGATAAGACCTCTGCCGCACGAAGAAAAGAAGTCGATGATAGCGAAGACGTCCCCTTTGCGATCATCAATAAAAATCAAGTATTTGGATTTTCGGAAAGCGTTTATAATAGAGCGTTAAAAATTAATCTCTCACAATAGAAGGGTGAAACCAATCCCTGATTCATCCAAATGAAAACCACAATTTATTACTATACAGGAACGGGAAACTCCCTGTGGACAGCAAAAAAACTGTCTGAGATATTAGGGGATACTGAACTTATTCCCATAACCCTTGCCGGTAGAGGCTTAATTCATTCTAATTCAGAAAACATCGGTCTTATCTTTCCTGTTCATATCTGGGGAATACCTTTCCGGGTTATTGATTTTTTGAATCGTTTGGAAACTGATTTTACAAAATACTACTTTGCGGTTGCAGTTAATGCCGGCCAGGTCGCCGCTACTCTGATTCAATTAAAAATGCTGCTGCAAAAGAAGAACATTAACCTTTCTACGGGATTTTCCATTTGTATGCCCAGCAATTACATTCCTTGGGGCGGCGCTATTGCGCAAGAAAAGCAGCAGAAAATATTCAAAGAAGCGTTGGATAAAATCACCCTGATTGCCTCATCTATCCGTACAAAAGAAGAAAAACCACCGGAAAAAGATCCCATCTGGAAAAATATTTTCTTTTCGGCGATTTACCGCTTATCTTCTCCTCATATTCCGGAAATGGATAAACCGTTTTTGATTGACGAAAAATGCACAAGCTGCGGAATCTGCGAAAAAATTTGCCCCGCACAAAATATATTGACCATCAATGGCAACCCGACATGGCAGCATCATTGCGAACAATGTTTAGCCTGCATCCAATGGTGTCCTGAAGAAGCGATTCAATACGGCAGGAGCACCACGAATAGAAAACGCTATCATCATCCGGACATAAAATTAAGCGATATGCTAGCTAACGTTCCCAAAAGAAGTATATAGTACCAATTCTAAATCAAAGTGTTATTTTTATTAACAGAGCTTGTTCCGCACATGCGGGATTCTCGTCTTCCTCAACATATGTATAACGCGTGACCCCGTGTGCCTCCTTCGTGATCTTTAGGTTATTTAGGTTATACGCCTCCCGCCTAGCCCCGCTAAAGTGGGACAGTTCAACTAACGAATTCCAGTTTACTTCATAACTGTAATTCGAGTTTCACTGCCGCCTCAATATCATCTTTGATTTAGAAATGACGCTATAAGTGATTGATCCCAACATTAGTGCAACCAGGGCAAATTAAAAATATCGCCTGATCTCTGCGGGGATAACAAATGTTTTCCCCGCATCTATCATAAAGAAAGTTTTTAAATATAGTTTATTGGTTACATCTACAACTATTCAGTGTTGGCAGTTGTCAGGATTAATAATTACAGATTGAAATATGTAACCAATAACAAGCGTGGATTATCCCTTAATATCTTGAAAAGCAGATAAGGGAAGAAACCAAGCATCATAGAATTGAATCTTTATTCCATCATGAAAGATCAATCGTAGAGGTTGTCGGAAAATCTTACGGTTGTGTTTATTTACAATTTAGTTAAAAAAATAATAGTTTACACATTATCAGCATTAAATTTTTTATTGATAGTATTTAATTTTTGTCGGAATACTTTACACTTTCAGCACTACTATTTATATGTATCTATTAAATAATACGCAAATTCAAGTAGTTATGATATTGGCATCTTTATTGCTTATTTCATTTACGTAAATAAACTAAAATGGGGAGAACGAACATCATGAAAACAACATTGCGCGTACTTCTAACGCTGGCCTTTCTGCTTGTCGTCACTACAAGCGTTTGGGCAACGCCAGTTATCTTCACTCCTGACGTATCGGCATCGTCAGTAATTGTCACTGATGATGCGAATTATGGAGACATGAAGGGAACATTGGTTTTGGCTGCTGCTACATTCACTCTGGCCGACAACAGTACTCAAACACTTGATTTTTTCACACTTACCGCCAGCGGTCTTGCTTGGAATAAAGATTATACCGTTGAAGCAATACTTGCCTTTTCAGATCCTGCTATCGCAGGTACAGGAACTGGTGGTGGAACGTTCTCTACTCTTTTCGGGGTTATTTCCGGAGGAACTCTCACTTGGGATCCTAACACAGTTCCCGATTATTTTACTCTTGCTGATGGCAATGAAATCAAAATCGACTTTCAGAATGGGTCTGCGATCGGCTTAGGCAGTACAGTAACAGTTCATGCCTATGTAACCAATTTGGGAGGTGCCACCGCCGTACCCGAACCCACTACCATCCTACTTCTTGGGTTTGGATTAGTCGGCTTGGCAGGAATCAGGAGAAAGCTTAAGAAATAACTGAACTCTGAAACGTTTTAATTGCAGAAAGGCAGGGTCTATTGACCCTGCCTTTTTTATTATTCATGTCTCAATCATTGCCAAAATTAAATTTTAACGAGTACAGAAAGAAAGCAATTTTATATAAGTATTCTTAAGCCGGATAAAGACTTGTAGATTTTTGTTTCCACGAGATGTAATCCGCCAATTTTTTAATCCCTTCACTGGGTGGTGTATTGAATAATTCCACGCCCGCCTCATAAGACTCATCCTCAAAGACGACTTTAATCCATTTTACTTTTCCGATGACGGTAATAATTTGACGTAGAGTTTTTAATGTCATTTCCATCATGAGAAGGGTATCGATGGGTAAAAAAATATGGGCATTAATTCTGGCACCGGAAACAGAAATATCCTTGCTGTAGTTATAGAAGAATTTTTCTTTAAGATACTTTCCTTTACCAGGGACTACAGTTACGGTGATCTCATTATCATCCCTCAGCCGTATCGCCCTCCTTTTTTCGTCCATAACGATTCATTCCTCCTTTATTGCTCCAGAATCATCGTTTTTTTACCCTTCACTTCAAACCCTGCTTACTTGAAATTATAAGAGTTTCGGTTTTGTATGTCAATTAAATATTGATTACTAATTGAAAAAAGTATGCCCTTGAAAAATCATAAATACTCACTTACAGTTCGGAAAGAACCTCTCACCATGATCGAATTTTAAGGAGGTTTTCTCCTCGCCCCTCCCTTATCATAATCTCAGATTGCGCAATCTGGGATTATGGCATCTCAAGTAATTACCTTCATCGTGGCGATATATTTTTTGCAGAGGTCGCGATAATAGTCGATACCTGCTTTCGCCATCATTTTTTGGTCATCCGTGACATCATGAGTAATTTTTGCCGGGTTACCGGCGACAATTTTACCGGCGGGAATTTGCATGCCTTTAGGCACAATTGAACCGACAGACACAAAAACATCTTCTTCGCAAACGACGTTAAAAAGTACAATAGCACCAATGCCGATTACGCATCTGGATTTGATGTGCACATCATGAAGGATTGTTCCGTGAGCTATGGTAACATCATCCTCAATGATCACTTGAGAATCAGGATACACATGAATAACCGAATTATCCTGCACGTTGGAACGATTGCCGATTACAACCGGCCCGAAATCAGCCCGGATGGAAACACAGGGAGCAATAAGGCATTCATGGCCGATTTTTATGTTACCGATTAAAACGGCATCAGGATGAACAAAGGAATCAGCCGGCACCTGCGGTCTTTTGCCATCAAATTCATAGAGGGCCATATTTTTATTTCCAGCTTATAATTATTGAGTTAAAGAAATATTCACCGATCCGCCCCGTCCTAAAATATCATGCAGATGGATATATCCCTTGAGTTCTTTTTTTTCGTTAACCACAGCAAAAGAGGTTATTTCTTGTTGCTGCATGAGTTCCAGGGTATGCGCCAAGGAAACATTTTCATCAATCGTTTTGGGATTTTCAGTCATCATTTCATTGATAATTTTTCCTTCAAAGGATATGCCTTTGCTAATCATGCGGCGCACATCGCCGTCAGTCAAAATTCCCAGAAGTTTATTATTTCTGTCGATGATTAAAACAAATCCCACATTTTTACGGTTAATTTCCTGTATCGCCTTTCGAGCGGAAGTTCCTGCAAACACCTTGGGAATTTGTTTACCAACAATCATCGCGTCTCTGACTGTTTCTTTTAACCTTGTGCCCAGATTCCCTCCCGGATGAAACTTATAGAAATCTTTTTCTTTAAATTGCTTTTCATCAATAAGAACAATGGCCAGAGCGTCTCCAATTGCCAAAGCCGCGGTAGAACTGGAAGTAGGGGCAAGACCGAAGGGACAGGCTTCTTTTTCCACGGAAACATCAATGACGATATCGCTTGTCCGGGCAAGAGTTGATGACATATCGCCGGTAAATGCAATGATCGGAGCACCAATATGACGGACGGAATTGATGATGGGCATAAGCTCGGTGGTTTCACCGCTGTTGGAAATGGCCAGCAATATATCTTCTTTAGTGACAATCCCTAAATCGCCGTGGATGCCTTCAACAGGATGGAGGAAAAGCGCCGGTGTTCCCGTACTCGTTAAGGTAGCAACAATTTTTCGCCCGATTAAGCCGGATTTGCCGATTCCGGTAATAATTACCCTGCCCTTGGATTTGGAAATTAAATCCACAGCACGAGAAAAGTTGCTGTCGATTTTATCGATCAACTGCAAAATACTCTGTGCTTCTATTTTTAATACATCTATTGCCCGTTTAATGACTTTTTGTCTTTTTATCATTTTTTTGCCTTTAATTGAAATTGTGAATTTTAATATTTTCCCAATTAGATAGTTCTGGTCAAAACTAGCAAAAAAAACCAGACAAAACAAGAATCAATTTAATGAGACTTGCTGAAAACGAACGAAGTGAAGTTTGAAGCATTAGTCGAATTATCCCAGGCGCAAAGCGCCGTGGGATTTGAGACTCGCTGATAATGAGACCCAAGCTTTAATAAAACTCAGATATTATAAGCGCAGCACAGTAATATCTGTAAGTTGAATTATCCCAGGAGTGGATGGTATAATACTCGTTATTAGTTAATACTATTTTTCAGAAAAACAATAGGTTGGCGGTGAAACCAATTTCCGCAGAAGCCGGTGGATTCCAAATCGCGGGATTGACCTTGTCTGAGCTATCTGCTAATGAATATCATATTAAATAGATAGGATTAAAGTAATGAGGGCTATTTTCATTTCCGATGCTCATTTGAGGCGAGCTAATGATGAAAGATACGGAAAACTAATAAATTTCTTCAATGATATTAAAGAAGGAAAGATCAGTCGCCTTATCGATTCTGATAAACCCGGTGCAGGACCAGTATATATTGATGATATCTATATTGTCGGCGATTTGTTTGATTTTTGGTTTTGCCAAAAGGAAAAAATTTATCCGGAATTTATCCCGGTCATTAATAAATTAATTGAATTACAAAAAACCGGTATCCGCATCCATCTGAGCGAGGGAAACCATGATTTCTTCATGGAAGAATATTTTCGCAATGTTTTAGGCATGGAAGTATTTGAGGAATGGATGAATGTAAGATTAGATAATTTGCAGGCTTTTATTGCTCACGGCGACACCACGGATAGCACCAATATTAAATATATTTTGTTACGTAAATTTTTGCGCAGTCATGCCTTTTATAGCATTCAGCGCTTTATTCCAGCCTCGCTGCGGTGGGCACTGGCCGGCTTCAGTTCTACCGCCAGTAAGGAAATGACTATAGAGGATGGTGATGCCTTGGTTAAAAAAATGCTTTCTTTTGCTTTGGCTAAATTTCAGGGAGATTACGATGCCGTTATCCTGGGACATTGTCATGTACCAAGTTTAAACCATTATACTGTTGCTGGAAAGAAAAAGACTTTTGTTACACTGGGCGACTGGATCAATCATTCTTCGTTTCTCTATTATGAAGATAATAATTTTTTTCTCGGATATTACCGGCCATGATTTTTGTAATCTTGTGCAAATGTTTTAACATAAATTATTAGTGAGGATTGAGCTTATGAATTTTGGAGGAATTTATCCGGCGCATTCACTGCGCAACGCTTTGTTTGTCGTTGTTCCCGTTCCATACGATTTGACTTCCACTTATCAGCCGGGGAGCCGCCGGGGACCGGCAGCCATCATCGAAGCTTCGACCAATATGGAACTCTACGATGAAGAGTTAAAAAAAGAAACTTACCTGGCGGGGATCCATACGACTTTACCGCTTACAATTGATGCCCGTGGGCCCAAGAATATGATTAATGCTGTGCGCAAAAAAATTGCTACGGTTTCCGCTCAAAATAAAATACCGGTAATGCTGGGTGGAGAACACAGTATCAGCTTAGGCGCTGTACAGGCTCTAAAAGAAAAATATTCTAAACTAAAAGTGCTGCAATTGGACGCCCATGCCGACTTACGGGAAAGCTATCAAGGAAGCTCTTACAGCCACGCCTCTGTGGCAAGAAGAATTTCGGAAATATGTCCACTGATTCAGGTAGGTATCAGAAGCATGAGCAAAGAGGACGCGGATTTTCTACCGCAAAGCAAAGTTAAATCCTATAGCGCCGATTTCGCCATGGAAAATAAAAACTGGTGTGAAACAATTTGTAAAAACTTAAGCGGCGATGTGTTTGTCACTATTGATTTAGATGTTTTTGATCCTTCCATAATGCCTTCAACGGGTACGCCGGAACCAGGCGGTCTTTATTGGAGGGATGTTTTACGCTTGCTCAAGTTAGTTTCGCGTTCCTGTAAAATTCGCGGCTTTGACGTGGTAGAGCTGGCGCCAATTCCCGGCATTGTTGCGCCGGATTTTATGGCGGCTAAACTTATTTACCGTTTTATGGGTTACATAACTAAATAGCGACATTCTGCAACGCTACTTCGAATCATTGCGCACAAGCACCATGCTGAAAGACTTTATCAAAATAACTCCTTGACAAATATTGGGTATAATGGTGTAAAGTCACCGGTTTTGAATATAGATATATCGCGGGGTGGAGCAGTCTGGTAGCTCGTTGGGCTCATAACCCAAAGGTCAGAGGTTCGAATCCTCTCCCCGCTACCAATATCAATAACTTACAAGCATTGATAATTTTCACAGTGTTCACAATTGTGGACACTATGTGGACATTTTGTAAGTCGCATCTTTATAGTCATCATTTTTAGTGATGGGAATAAGAGATTGAACCAAAGACCTTTGTTTTCTAACCCAAAGTGCTCAAGAATGAATCTCGCATCGTTTAACAATATAAGGACATCACGGACAGTTCGTCTTTCTTTGAGTTAATAATTGTGGATTTTTTCCTGTAAGTTTTGTTTTTCCATTTTGTCGTTTTATGCTATATTACAATCGGTAACGGTTGAAAAAGAGCAGCATTCTAACTTAACAAAAGGAACGTGATATGGAATTTATGACTGAACATAATTATATTGCTTTTATTGTTATATTTCTGCTGGTGCTAGTGCTAGCAATGCAAATCCAAATGAATATAATAAGTAGAAGAATAGAGGAAAAAGAAAAATACATAAGTGGGAAAATAGAGGAACTGCTAAAGAAAAAAATTAGTCAACTATTACACAATAGATAATTTTAGATTTTTTGCATCTCCAAAGGATATGACTAACATTCATTCGGCAACCTGTCAGACGTCAGTGATTCTGAATTATTGAAGTCTTCATCCATGGCGACCATTAGAGCGATGTGTAATGGCATACCTAAGCGACATCGTTACACCTTACCAACAGTAATCTTCAATTTTATTCATTCCATGAAGCTGATGATTTGTAGATAAAACAAATAATATTATTTTTATCTCTAACTTCCTGTAATGTTGTTTTTCTTATTTTACAAATTCGCACAACATTTCAATCGAAAATAATCAAAAGATGGCTGAAACTATATCTTGACATTTGGTACATATTTCGGAAGCAAGTCATACAAAGATAATTATTTATATTGACAGGTAAAGAAAAATAGTGAAAATCTACCAAAAGATTTATAAAAAACCGAAAAACTTATCCTTAAATAATTAAATTTATCCAGGGGGTAAAAAAGATGATGCTATCTAAGTCTAAACTTACCATATTGGTTGGTTTAATAGCGCTTCCATTAGTTATAATGCAACTTACCGGTTGTACAATGACGCCATTAATTTCTGCAGCCAGGGAGGGTGATGTCGTCAGGATCAACAAGCTTCTAAATGAAGGTGCTAAAATTGATGAGCCCAATATAGGGAAATGGAGTGCTACACCTCTATTTTGGTCATTATTTCATTGTGAATATGAGGCAGCGGAACTTTTATTAAACAAAGGGGCCAATGTAAATTTAGCTGATTCCTATGGGTCTACACCCTTAATCATGGCAGTTTCTTGGTGTCCGAATGTAGACGTTTCTTTTGTCGAGCATCTTATTCAAAAAGGAGCAGATGTTAATTTTGCGGATGCTGATGGTGTGACAAGCTTACATTATGCAATTTCTTCTGGATCTGATGATGTGGCAAGATTGTTGATTGAAAAAGGTGCTAACGTAAATGCCATTGATAATAAAGGAACAACTCCCCTTATACTTGCAGTACAAAAAAAGAACTTGTTTATAGCAAAGCTTCTGCTGGAAAGAGGGGCAGACGTCAATTGGCGTGATCTGCACAAAAAAGACGCTATGTCATATGCTATTAAAAATGAGAAAATGATGCAAGTTTTGCAAAGTACTAACATTATTCCTGTGAACAAAAAGTAATAAAGAGAATTGTCTTGAAAAACGGTGATGTTATTAGAGGGTAAATAATAAGTATTGATAATGTGGTAAAGATTTAAAAGTAAAATTTATTAATTTAATTTTATCAATATTGATGATAATGTAAAAGTATAAACGAAGGTGTTAGGCACAGAATTATCATTTTCATCTTTCTTATTTTCACCTTTCTTTGTTCCTGCTCGGAAAAGAGCGAAACGACATTGGATTAAATTAATAAGTCACACCTATTATGAGATAGGGAACAATGTACCGATCCGAAAAAGGCTATTGGATTGCAACCGAATGATGCCAATGCCAAAACAACCGGGCAGTTGCTTATTTTCTGCAGTGCAACGACAAACTGGGTTGCCGTGATGCGCAAAAAGCGTGTGTAATGCGAGTCTGCAAAGCTTTAGAATTGACTAAAAGCAGGAGATACTGCAATTAATTCAGATTTGCCCTGATTTGCGAACATAAATCGAAGCAATAAACCGCCACTTTGTTGTCTATATTTCATGAGTGAAACTCCAATTTAATGAGACTCGCTGAAAACGAACGAAGTGAAGTTTGAAGCGTTAGTCGAATTATCCCACGTGCGAAGCTAAGTGGGACTATCTTAACGAGACCCAAGCTTAAGAAACATAGTGCATAACCTGAAGGTCATCTGCGACTGAAGCTTGCAGGTCGAATGAATGAAACTCAAATATTACAAGCGCAGTGCCGTAATATTTGTAAGTTGAATTCATACTCCTCAGCTTACTTTGAGGTTCATATTCGCGATTGACATATAAAATCATTATTCATATAATCAATTCGCTAAAAAGGAAATTCTTATCAATCGAATCTGGCGCCGTGGGTTGTTGGAAATTCGAATTATCATTTCTCATACGAAAATCTAACTCTATGCTTAGCGGTCGGAGCGATTGGAATGATGAAAGGCAGGATAATGGCGGATTGGCATGCCTTAACGGATTTGTCCTCAGCCGGTTATTTTGCAAAAGTTATTATGATTCCATGTCGATATAGGATAGAAGAATAAGCTATTTTAAAAAAGTGGTGTGATGATGAAAGTCCGGGGCAGTATTTTAAAGGAAGCAGAAAAAAGTCTTTCAACTCAGCAATCGGATGACACCAGAAAATTGTTCTTTTATCTTTTGCTGACGTGTAAAAATGTGTCTTTGTATCCCGAAGACCACAGCATCAGTATGAATTCCATCAGGCAGTTTCACGAGACGCTGGAAGACCATATTCGTCAATATGGCGATATCAGAATTGAAATTGAAAGGGATCGCGTGATTTGTCAGGGTATAGAGGTTCATAAGGGACCATCCGAAGAAGGAACGCTGCCTTTCACTCTTTTCCGGGACGGCATACGATGGCTGAAATTCACTGAAGGAATAGAACTGGAAGAAACCCGGGAAGTATTATCTATTATCCACAAGTATTCGGTATTGACAACGGAGCCGGAAGGAGACATCGTAACCGCCTTCTGGGAAGCCCATTTTGACCATGTGCTATTTAAAGCCGACGATTTTTTTTCAGAACAAATGTCGAATCAAATTGACAGCCTTTCAAAATCGGACACAATACACCCCGTGGCGGGAACCGGAATCGAAACCGAAGATAAACCGGCGTCGCTTGGCGGCCTCACCATTGATACGGCGTCACTTGGTGACCTAGCCATTAATCTGGCGTCTCCTGGCGGCCCCGCCATTGATCCGACCTCTTTTGTATTGACACCCCGGGAAAAAAATGAACTGCAGGAAATGGTCTCTCGTGAGGAAACGTTGTCCTCCACAGAACATCTGAATATGTTACTGGACATGCTTCTGCAACCTCTGGAAGAGAAAGACTTTAATATTGTCATGGAAGTCTTATCGGAAGAATTCGCCGGCTCTTTTGGTCGCCATGATTTTGAAGCCGCCCTTATCATTCTCGATGGGGTGCGCAAACTTCTGGATAGCGGACGGCTAAGCTCGTCCTGGGCAGGCCCGTCGATTGAGTCCTTTTATAAAGACATCTCTTCCAATTCCAAATGTTTAAAACCACTGGAGGAGATTTGGAGCAACTTAAATGTGCCGCAGATGGAAACCCTCAAACGGATTTTTCAACATCTGAATCCATCGGCCATCGATACCTTACTTCATCTCCTGCTCTTAGGACAACCGTCACAGCTTGAACAAATAGTAGAGGATACCATTATTTCTCTAGCCCGTCGGGACATGAGTTGTTTGGAATCGCTGATCAATGTTTCAAACGAAAGAATAGCCGAGATGCTTGTTCCTGTCCTGTCCCGACTGGAGGGAGATACATCTTTTAAATATCTGATAAAATTGTCCCGACATTCGTCGGCATCCGTTCGGCTTATGGCGGTCAGGGCAATTGGGCAGACGCACGGCAATCAAGTGTCTGCAATATTTGATTTAATTGACGACCCGGACGCCTCGGTGCGCCGGGTGATCCTAACGCAAATGGGTCAATCCAAAAACGAGATCGCGGAAGACTTTCTGATGCAATATCTTCAAAACAAAAAATTCAGCGCCGCAGAGAGCGAACATATTATTGAATGTTTCAGAGTGCTGGGGAAATGCGGATCATCGCGGTCAGTTCCCTTCCTTCGTAAAACGCTGCTGAACCGGAAATGGATGACCGGTCTGAGGAAGTTAACGTATCGTGAAGGCGCCGCGTTCGCCCTGGTCGCTTTGAAAATACCGGAAGCGCGGCAAGTGGTCGAGAAGGCTGGCCGAAGCATTCGTCCCGGTCTGCGCAGGATCGCGCGCGAAGCGGGCAAAGAATTAAACAAAGGAGGGCGATAATCATGTCGGAGCGACAATCGATTCCGGAGCGATTGGGGCATGATTTTCTGAGAGCCCTATATCACCTGATCCATACCGTGCGCATATACCAAGATAATAATCAACTTATCCAGACGAGTGTTAACTCGTTTCAGAACCTGCTCAAGGAACTAACTATCAGTGGAGACATCAGTCTTCTTCTTTATCGGAGCCGCTTTCATCTTGGAGGAGAAAAACTCCCATATCGTAGGAACGCGGCAGTTGTCGTTTACAACATGGCGGAGTTTTTTTCGAAACGAGGCATCGGAAGCGTAAATTTTCTAGAGTCCTCACGCAATGCTTTGCCCGAAAACATCATAACGTTTATACGTCTGTTCAATGATTCAATAAGGTACAAAAACCCCCATCAATGGCTGGAACAAAAGCTTCGGGAATATGGTTTTTGGTGGGTACAAATCATCCAGAAGCAGGACAATGATGCAACGGACGATAATGAAAACCAGGAAAAAGATCGATATGAAAAGGCGCGAAAAAATTATTTTCTTGCGATTGAAACGGTAAAAGAAGTGGCGCATAAAGCGTCCCAGGGTATGGTGGGAGTACGCAAGAGCAGACGTCTGGCTCATAACATCGTGGAACTGGTCAAGGAGGATGCGGCCCTAATGCTCGGACTGACAACCCTCAAGGATTATGACGATTACACATACGCCCATTCTGTCAATGTCACTCTGCTGGCAACCTGTCTGGGAAGGCATATCGAATTATCGGATATTTCACTGGAGCATTTGACTATTTGCGCTCTTTTCCACGATCTGGGAAAAGTAGATGTCCCCAAAGAGATTCTCCTCAAGCACGGGGCGTTGACAAACGGAGAATGGGATCAGATGAAGGCGCACCCCGTTATGGGTGTCAGAAAAATTCTCATGTTGAATGCAACCCCTTCTTTGAGATCGAAAATTATCCTCGGTCCGTTTGAGCACCATCTGAATCCGGATATGACCGGCTACCCCCGAACTCTGTTTATGGGCCATCTGAGTCTTCTGGGAAAGATTCTTCGTATCGCCGACGTCTATGAAGTGCTGACTGCCCAGAGGGGTTACCGGCCAAGGTTTTTTCCAGCTGATGAAGCGCTAAGAATGATGTGGGGAAGCGCGGGGAAAAGTTTTGACACGATTCTGTTGAAGCGCTTTATTCATATGATGGGGGTTTATCCCATCGGCTCCGTTGTGGAACTGAGCGACGGGAACATCGGTTTGGTAATGGATTATCCCGACGAAGCCGAACGCAGCCTACCGCTGATTTTACATCTTGTAAATGACGAAAAAAGCGGTTGGCAACGCGGGGAGATGGTTTATCTGGCTGACCAGATCATCAAGGATGGTTCTAATCGTTTAAACATTGTTCGGGGAATTCCGCTGGCAGAAATTCGTATCAATCCATCGGATTTTTTTCTGCATTTGAAGTAACATCATAAAAGGGGACAATATTTTATATTACTTATACAATAAAGATCAAATCAGCCATCGGAAAGGATGCCATGCATAGAATTTTTGAATTATTTACAAAACAGCCAAATCTCAAAAACTTAGGCCTTAAACGTTATCAAGTCGCTTATTCTTTAGACAGACTTGTTTTCGGTGTGGACAACATTCACATTGATGTCCACATTAGCCCTCAAGTTTACAACGCGCTAAAACGGACAGCGTCTCTTTTGATGATCAAACATAGCCAATCGGAAGATTTTTTTGAGGAGTATAAAAGAGAATCCTGTGAAATTGAAAAGGACGCTTTGAGACGAGTTTGCACGGATGTTTTACTGGACGGCATAAACAGAGCTAAATCCGCAGGCGAAGTACAAATAGATTTCCTGGGTCAAACAGCTCTGGCAAAATTATTTTTAGAAGAAATAGAAAATCAATATAAATATTTAATAGCGCATCTTGAGCCTCTCGTTAGAATATATCAATCATCTTCCAAATATGATCAAACTGAAGTTTTCATAATTAAAGATAAGCTGGCTGAAATCAAACGCCATTATAATCAAATCACTCGCCTTGTGGGAGAAGAGCTGCTCCATCTGCTGGCCAATATTAATGCACGAAAATTACGGAACATGAGAGAAACGCATTTCCTTTCCGATGAAATTCTACCGGATAATTATTTTATTAACCCCATCCTTCACACAAATAATCCTACCGATGATTATTTTCTAATTGAAGAGTATGTACTTTTAGGCCAGAGATCAGAAGATCCGGATAACTACACAAACATTAAATTGATCATCCATGAGCTGCTTAGAAAAACTGACTGGGGACGGGAAAACATCAACCACAATAATTCTATGGGTGCGAATGAAGGCAGTGTTCCAAAAGATGAACATTTTTCTGATACTGAATCTAAAATTTTTGATTCATGGATAATGGAGCCAGGTAATATTGACCGGATGTTCAACTATTTTGACTCATGGGAACTCTACGAAAAAGCTAAAAAAGAAAAAGCACCAGAAGATATTCTTCAAAAACTCAAAGAACAAATACAAACTCAGCAGGAGTTGTTTAATATTTTTTACCGTAAATTTAAAAAATCCCATCTGCTTAAACAAATTGTAGCGGCTTTTGAAATGAAGTCAGTATATAGCAGATACTGCCCTCCTATGGTGCCAAGGCAAATCAGAGAATTTCTGGCTGATTTCTGGTCAAGAATATCTATCACTCGTCAACAGAAACATCTGAGATCTTTTTACAGTGAGGACTTCTCTCTTGCACCCCTTCGGCAAACTGTCAAACGGATCAACGGCACTTCCACTACAGAAGAGAAGCAGTATTTACTGATGTTTCTAAAACAATTTTCCCGTTATCACCGAGACCTCTATAATTTTCGTATCATCAAAGATGCAATGGACTCCATAAACCTAGCAACAGAAGAAAAAATTATTTTACTATCGCGGGAAAATCATTCACTTTTCGATTTCCTTCTTCCGGATGAACAGCTCAAAGAAGAAAAACCGATTGCTAATCACGTCATAATTAAAGCCGATATACGCGGTTCAATGGACATCAATCATACAATGAGAAGCAGAAAACTTAATCCGGCATCATATTTCAGCCTGAATTTTTTTGATCCTATCTCCGCTGTTCTTCCTGAATATGAAGCATCGAAAGTGTTTATTGAAGGTGACGCCATTATCCTATCAATTTTCGAAAAAGAACACGCGGCACAGATAAATTACAGCGTGGCCCGGGCGTGCGGATTGGCAATCACAATACTGCAAATTGTTAGTAGCTACAATGAAAAGAACAAAGAAAATAATCTTCCCGTACTCGAACTTGGAATAGGAATCTGCTACAGCCAAGGCCCTCCGTCGTTTTTATTTGATGGCGATTCCCGAATAATGATTTCTCAGGCCATCAATCAAGCGGACCGCCTGTCCAGTTGCGATAAATTACTACGCAAAATATTTAAAAGTCAAAATGACGTGTTTAATTTATTTGTTTTTGAAAATGAATCAGAAGAAATTACTGAAACCGCTGTAGATGACTTTACTTATCGCTATAATGTCAACGGCATTGAGCTCAACGAAGACGGATTTAACAAGCTTACTAAGGAAATCAAACTCCAAACATTCATATTTCCGTCAGAAAATGATGAAAGTGGGAAATTGTATACAGGCAAAGTTCCCCTGGTAAACGGTAATTATCAACGCATTGCCATTCGGGAAGCGGTAATTCATAAATTACAACCAAACGCGCTGGATATGACAGGGAAAATATCAAAAAAATACTATGAAGTTTGTACACACCCGGAAATCTACGATTTTATAGACAATCACTCTTAAATCAAACGGCGTACCGATTGGGGATAGTTTGCGTAGTAAGTGTCAAGATAATCGATAACTTCCTGTAATCCTTAAATCGTCAATTTTCGTAACCATACAACCTTTCAATCCGTAATAAACAATATTCACTCCCGACGAAAACATTAAAACACATTACATTTTACAGCTTAATCTTTTTCTTGACATCTCAGTCATGTTTTCTATATGTTGCTCATTAATAATTCTTCTCCAAATTATTTAAATGAACGTTTTTCATCTCATCTACCTTGTGCTTGATTCAATTAAATTGACCGGGCTTCTTTTTTTCAACCAAAGACTTTAAAAGCTACAAATGTAATCCCCAAGAAGTTTGTTACATTAAAAGACAAGCATTTCTTGCCTAGAGTATTTAGTAATGGGTATTTTCAGTAAGATTTATATGGTAGCGAAAATATTAAGGTAGAAAAAAAGGAGGATCGTATGATTAATCAAGACGATGTATATCGTAAGTTACGTGATGAGATCAACAAGATGCCTATCCCATTCTCAGAAACCACGTCTGGCGTAGAACTGAAACTTCTAAAGCATCTGTTTACACCTGCCGAGGCGGAAATCGCTCTAAATCTGAACATCCTTCCAGAAACTATCAACCGGCTGCATAAGCGGGTGCAGAAAAGCGGCATTAAAATCACTCCAACAGAACTGGAGAAGGTGCTGGACGAACTTGTTAATAAAGGCGCCATTATGGGCGGCCGCGCTTTTGAATCCAAGGGAAAAGGAAAGCAATACAGCCTAGCACCGCTTGTTGTAGGGATGTTCGAATTCCAGAACAGTCGACTGACTAAAGATTATGTACATGATTTCGAGCAGTATTCAAAAGAGCAATTCCCCAAAGACATGTTCAGAGCGAAAACTCTTCAGATGCGTACCATTCCTATTGGTTTGGCTGTTACTCCGGAAATGCGTATAGAACCATATAACGATATGAAAAAATATGTAGGGGGACTAAGAGACGATATTGCTGTGGCAAATTGTGTATGCCGGGAGTCGGCTGATGTGATCGGTGGTTCCAGTCGTCATTCAGAACTCCGTGAAACTTGCCTTATGTTTAGTGACGCAGCACGTTATATGATTGGAAGGGGCATCGGCCGTCCAATTACAAATGAAGAGGCCATGAACATTTTGAATCGCGCTGAAGAGGCAGGTTTTGTCCTTCAGCCTCAAAACGCGCGTGAACCACAATTCGTCTGTTGCTGCTGTGTTGACTGTTGCCACGCACTCAAGACATATAAAATGCACCCAAGGCCAGCAGATCTTTATATTTCTAATTATTACACGACAATAGATCCTACGAAATGTAAAGGGTGTAAAAAATGTATAGACAATTGTGGAATGGCTGCAATTTCTTTGAAGGACAAGGTTGCTGTCGTTAATCTCGATCGTTGTATTGGTTGCGGAGCCTGCTTTGTAGCCTGTAAAAATGAAGCACACACATTACATAAAAAAGAAAAAAATTACGTGCCACCCAAAAATCAAGATGCCATGTATCAGAAAATTATGGTTGAACGCTTCGGCATTGTTGGTACCATGAAGGCGGTGTCAAAAATTCTTACTGGGAGGAAAGCCTAATAAGAAAATATAGTTCTCCCTAAAACCTGAGCAGGGCTATAATGTATATGTTAGCCTGCCTATACAGAAAGAGATGGGATCAGATTCATCAAACCTCTGGCAATTTTTGCTTATCTAATGAAAGGAGAGAGAAAATGTCTAAAGATGTCAATATACGGTGGGGTTGGTTAAAGTTGATGTATATTCTAACTATTGTGGTAGCAGGAATAAGCGGATTGGGTGTAATTCTTTTTCCCAGTGTAATGAGTCTTAGAATGCCAAAACAAGATCCGGTAGTATTCGGAATTACGGGTAGTGTTTATTTGGCCTTTGCTATTCTATCTATTTTAGGTCTGCGGTCTCCTCTCAAATTTGCGCCTGTTTTATTGCTTCAACTTTGCTATAAAGTTACATGGCTTATTGGGGTTATTTTCCCTCTTCTTTTTTCGGGGCTATTTCCGACGTATGCAATACCCTCTGTCGTCATATTCGTTATCTTTATTATCGGAGACCTTATTGCAATACCCTTTTCTTATGTTTTCGCAAAAGAGACAGATCATTAGTCAAACTTTGCTATTATGAGATACATGGGTTTTAATTGAATTAATCATAAAAGAAACTTATATAACCAAAGCATTGACCAGACGCTGGTTAATACTGGCACGTTTTCCATTACAGCGTGGTTGCCCGCGCTGGTCATGCAGTGAATTTTTTGTTGCACCTTTCAAATAGTAATCCTCAATCTTAATTCATTTAAAAGTTGTTTCTTTGTAGGTGTAACAATTGTCAAGGCACATCTTGATTGGGAACTATTTGTCAAACCAAGAATAGATCAGGACACATTACTTAATTTATAATACTTGAGTTTCATTCATTAGACTTACGAATTTAATTTCGATTGGCTAATGGAAATATTTAAAGGTGTCACTAACCCCACTCGGCTTCGCGTCGGGGACTATTCGACTTACCAATTCTGCTGCGCTTAGTTGCAGAATTGGAGTCTCATAAGAAAGCCCTCTTCAATTTCTTGAAGAGGGCTTTAGGTATTAAATCCGGCAGCACCTACTCTCCCACACAGTCGCCCATGCAGTACCATCAGCGCGAAGGAGCTTAACTTCCGTGTTCGAGATGGGAACGGGTGTGACCTCCTCGCGATAGCCACCGAAATTTATCTTTTATTGTCAAATCGTCTTATATGGCGAATCTGGCATTTATAATTGCATGACAATGCATACCGCTATGTTGAAAGCAAAGCACTATAGTTTATAATATGAGACCATAATTCTACTTACGCTTCGAGCTTCATCCCGACGAATCGGGATTCGCTCTCAGCGAGTATCATTATAATTATTATGGTCAAGCCTCACGACCGATTAGTATCAGTTAGCTGAACGCATTACTGCGCTTACACATCTGACCTATCAACCTCGTAGTCTACAAGGGGTCTTCAGTCCTGATGTCTCCATCAAGAGGGATATCTTATCTTGAGGTGGGCTTCCCACTTAGATGCTTTCAGCGGTTATCCCTTCCGAACTTAGCTACCCAGCGGTGCCACTGGCGTGACAACTGGAACACCATCGGTTCGTCCATCCCGGTCCTCTCGTACTAGGGACAGCTCCTCGCAAATATCCTCCGCCCACAACAGATAGGGACCGAACTGTCTCACGACGTTCTGAACCCAGCTCACGTACCGCTTTAATTGGCGAACAGCCAAACCCTTGGGACCTTATTCA
>JBEKRZ010000023.1:0-43404 GCA_049517435.1 Smithella sp.
ATTCATTTGGACGGTCTGTACGTGAAGACTAACGGGTCCAGCTATGTTACAATGTACAAAACTGATGGTGAGCTGGGCATCGGTACCGACGTCGATGTAAAGATTGACAGCATTAGACTCGCCACCCTGTCCTGGGGCGATGCTGACGGTTGCCACCACGGAGATGCGGGTAACACAGGCAACGCCGGTTATTGGGGTTTAAAAGATACGCTTATCACCAACGTGACTGCAGCCGGTTCCGTGACCATTAGCGTGGGTAGGGTTGACGCCGACTTAAAATCTGTCCACATAAAAATAGGTGATGGGATTAAAAACATGGATGTCGGCATTTCGTCTCTGGATACGACAGTGGTACTCGGCGATAAGAAGGATTTTTCCGGCACCAAGTATGTTCTTGGTTCGCTCTACATGAATGACTTGAATATGAATGCGGGCGGTTATCTGGACATCTATAATCCCGCAGACAATGACACAGCGACGACTCTTGGCTTTGGCCTAAGTGTTCCACGGTTGACCTTGGACACACTGGCTTGGAGTGACTCTGACGGCATCGGCGGCACGACCACTGCCGGTTATGTGGGTTTGAGGAATCTGACAATTAATAATCTGGTGATTACGGGTCAAGCAACGATTAAGACGATAACTGTTCAATCCGGCGACACCGGTATTTACCTTCTTCCGGTTGGCACAGCCTTCGTCAGCCTTGGATTTAGTAAACTGGATATCAGTATGGACTCCCTGAATACCAATGTGGCACTCGGCAATAGAAAGAGTAATCTAGATCAGATTCTCGGTTCCGTTTACTTGGGCGGCTTGGATGTGGAAATTGTCCTGGGGCGATGCTGATGGTGTCGGCGGCAATACCACTGCTGGTTATGTGGGCTTGAGTAATCTCACAATTGTCGGCCTGAAGGTTAAGGGCCCGGTCTCCATTGAAGTGGCAACCGTAGACCCTACCGTGAGTCCTACTACAACAAACGAGATGCTTTATAATATCTATGAGACTCACAATATGAGTCCAACTTTTGTGCATATCGGTCTCGGGACCGGTAATGCGAATGATAATCCCTCTACTACGGCCTCTCTCGCAATCGGCATGACCTCATTGTCGGCTGACGTAGTCCTCGACCGTACCAAAACCTTGACTAATCGTAGTGGCGTACTCGGATCCATTTATCTTGCGGGTGTGTCGGCTAGAGTCAACGGTTGGGTTCATATCGGCGCTCACTAAAAACGGACTTGAAGTTTAGACTTGGATTGAAGGTCATGTTTGGATTCAGCCATTTTTTGATTGTTTCCGATTGAAAGCAAGGATATTCGTGAAAAATCTTAAATGCTCACTTACAGGAAGTAGTTAATATAAGACATGCCACTCAATGGGACACAGCAACCTCGATTTCTGATCAAATATGTTGACCGACGAAAACACCGAACAGAGAAAATAGCGGATATTGAGGTATTGACATGCTTGAGGCGGGTTTCTCCGGTCAACTCATTCGGTAGGAAGTGCGCCAACTGCGCCCTTCTGAGCGCAGTTAGCAGAAAGATACTCCAGAGAGGGAATTTCATGGTGGGCCAGGGCAGAATTGAACTGCCGACACTCGGATTTTCAGTCCGATGCTCTACCGACTGAGCTACCGGCCCACCGGATTAATTTAATCCTATAAAATAAGGCAATCGTCTATAGAATAAGGTTTCTTTTGTCAAGGTCTTTTTTGGCCGCTTGCTTTTGTTATTCTCCGTCTAATCATTATTATTTTCCGGTGGTTTACTTGCTTGGGGCATCGATTCTCCAGGGGCTTCGTCTCGTTCCACGTAATGTTGTGGAGTTGGAAAGGCAGGGGGATTATCGGGAATTGATATGCCTGCGGCTTCATTCTGCTGCTCTTTGATAATAACGACCGTGTCGGCTATTTTGTCATGCCATCCCTGCTTTCTTTTGTCAAAGGCAGCCCAGATAAAGCCGAGGGGAAAGATAAATAATAAATTCGAAACCAGATACCCGACTGCTCTTAAAAAAGCAATGCCGAAGGAAATAGGTGCGCCGTTGGCAGAAACTACCTGCAAACCAAGAAGCATTTTACCTGGTGTGCGTCCTGTCGTGCCGTGAAAATAAGTGAAATAAGCAATTATTATAACAAAATAAAATAGATATATAATAATCATTATTGAAGAAAGATGTGTGGGATCGATTAAATCAGAGATCCAGACTTTACTATTTCCGGAAATAGAGCCAAAGGTAAATGCCAGTACAGCAATTGTACACAAAACAGAAAAAATAATAGTAGCGATCGTATTGTCAATCATAAAAGCCACCAGCCGACGCCAAAAACCTGCATATTTATAAATGGTCATTTTTTATCTCCTGTGATTTATGGCCGAAGATGCCTTTTTCATATTGAATTATGGATAGTATCGTCGCCGCTGCCGTTTCCACTTTTAAAATTTGTTTGCCCAGGCTCACCGAAATAAAGCCGGCTTCTTTTGCCATGGCTACTTCGTCTTTGGAAAAACCGCCTTCAGGGCCTACGACAATAAAAAAATCTTTTGTGGCGGTAATGGCTTCATCCTTCAAAATATCTTTAATGGTTTTTTGAGATTCTTCCTCCCAGAAAATTAATCTTAGAGCATCGCCTGACGCCAAAGCAATCATGTCTGTGAAAGACGATACTTTCGATACTTTTGCTATATGACTGCTGTGGCAGCAGCGCGCCGCTTCCTCGGCTATCTTTTGCCAGCGCGCAACTTTTAAAGAAATTTTTTCTTTGGTGATACGACCGACCGATCGTGCGGCATCAAAAGGAATAATCACGTCCGCTCCCAGTTCAGCGGCGCTTTTAACAATAGTATCAATTTTCCCGGCTTTGGGAATGGCTTGAGCCAGCGTGATGCGAATATTTTTATCTGCCGTTGGAATTATTTTTCCTAATTCTATAAAAACTGTTCCTGTGGAAAAACCTTTAATTACGGCCTCAAATTCACGGCCGAAACCATCAAAAATATTAATTCTGTCGCCTTTTTTCAGGCGCATTACCTGTATTAAATATTTTAAATTATCCGGTCCCAGTTCACAGATTTTCTTGTTTTCCAAAGAATCCGGGCTGTATATTCTGGGGATGGTCAATGCTTAGCATCCTAAAATATATTATTTCGGGCTTGCGGGGAAGCCCACCATAGCTAAATATTCGCGGCTTTTTTCCTGAGCACGAAACAGACCCATTCTTTTTCCGTTATAATTCTATGGATCAGCAGGGGATCAGCGGAAAATTGTTCCTCGATATTTTTAGCGTCCTGCTCGATTATGCCCGAAATAATAATATATCCTTCCGGTAAAAGCAGTTCAACAAGATGAGAGCGGAGTGTTAAGAGCAGTTTGGACGTAAGATTGGCGATAATCAAATTGCGCGATTTATCAATGGTGGCAACATTTTTATTTAGAATGCGCAAGGATGGTTTTACATTATTAATGGCCGCGTTCTCACCGGCAATTTCGACAGCCTTTTTATCAATATCCACGCAGATGACATCTTGCGCTCCCATTTTGGCGGCTGTGATGCCGAGAATACCGGTACCGCAACCGACGTCCAGAACTTTCCATTCTGTAATTGAGCGGTCCTTCATAATGACATCTTCAATTGCTTCGATACACATTCTAGTGGATGCGTGTTGACCTGTGCCAAAGGCCATGCCCGGATCAATTTCGATGACAATGTCGCGACTAGCAGGCGTATATCTTTCCCATGTTGGCTTGACGATGATATTGTTGCTTACCCGTATGGGCTTAAAGTATTTTTTCCATTGTTCGCCCCAGTCAGGGTCACAGATGATTTCGGTTGTAAAGGATGGTTTTTCAAAGTCGGGGAATATTTCAGAAAGACTGTCAATATATTTTTGCACGGCAACGATTCGTTTTTCACTGCGGATATCTTGCGGGAAATAGGCTTTGAGTATTTCTTCAATTACAGGTTCCGGAAAGTCCGCGGCAGTGTTCTGAGGCGTCAATGATTCTTGAAATACGCCCTGCGCGCCGGTTTCGGTAAGAAAATTTCCCAGCGCGTCCATAAGCTCCGAGGGGGCCGATATTTCAATTTTTATCCATTTTTCCGGTTCTTTTTCTGTCATGAATAATCCTATACTAATATTGAAAATAGATATAGCTTCTTTTAGGTAATATTTCAAGTATCCTGAATGAACTAAAAAAATAGAAATTAAGCCTAATTTTGCGGTAATATATTGTTGACACACCGGACCGTTTTTCTTATATTATTCTGAGACAAGAGGAGAGTAAAAAAATGAAAATAGCAATATTAACGGGTGGAGGAGATTGTCCCGGGCTAAACGGAGCGATCAAATGGGTCACAAAAAGCGCGCTTGATTCCCGAATAGCGGCAAACCGTTCTGTATCCTTTGAAGTTGTCGGCCTTGTCGAAGGCTGGAAGGGCATATTAGAGGTTGATCCCGATGATCAGAAGAGTTGTGCCCGATACATCAAACATTTAGACGAAGAAATCGTTCGCACCTGGGATCGTCATGGGGGAACAAATCTGGGAACATCGCGGACAAATCCCTTTAATCCGAAAAATGATCGTTCGGAAATGTTGATTGATAACATCAAAAAGCTGGGTATTGATGCCATCGTTGCTATCGGTGGGGAAGATACTCTCGGAGTTGCCTATAAATTATATAAAATGGGAATCAAAACGGTAGGCATCCCGAAGACAATCGATAATGACCTCGCTGGAACCGAGTATTCACTGGGTTTTGACACAGCGGTTAATATTATCATGGAAGAAATTGATCGTTTAAGGACGACCGCTGGTTCCCACAACCGTATTTTTGTGGTCGAGACCATGGGGCGTAACGCCGGCTGGCTTGCTCTTCACGGCGGCGAATGCAGCGGCGCTTATATCATTCTAATACCTGAATATCCTTTTGATATGGAGAAGGTTTGTGAGCTTCTGCGTGAACGGCAGGGTCGGGAAATAAAATATTCCATCATTGTGGTTGCCGAAGGTGCTAAACCTATAGGACAGCAGGAATTTCTGAAAGATAGCCATATTGATGACTTTGGACATGTTTCTGTAGGCGGGATTGCCAGCTATGTTGCCAATGAGATTGAAAAAAAAACAGGATTGGAATCACGTCATATTACCTTGAGCCATCTCCAGCGTGGTGGAACCCCTTCTGCCCATGATCGTCTAATGGCCAGGTGGTTTGGCATTGCCGCCGTCAACATGATTGTCAATGGTGATTTCGGACGCATGGTCAGTCTGGAGCGGGGTGAAATTGCCACTGCTTCCCTGGAAGAAATTATCAATAAGTTAAAATTGGTTGACGTAAAAAAATATTACGATACGGAAAGATACAACGGCAGGAGAACCATACTTTAAAATCGATTTCCAAGATTTGTTCCAGGGTTCATACCCGTGATTGACACATAATAATTTTTATATTAAAAAAAATAACTAAAATAAGTATTTTTCAAAAAACCTATGGTCCATAAAGGCCTGTTTTTGAATATCAGCGCAATTAAAAAAATAGCATCTAAAATGACCTCCAATATTTCCATAATCCCCAGGGATGATCCTAAGCAGGTTCTTCGCCTACGTCGCTTTTTTGAAACGTTAGTCATCTATATCCTCAATATTTCCATCGCTTATTTTGCCTATTTGGCAGGTATCATGAACTTGCAGGCGCTTTACGGGTTCTGGATTATCACTCTGGCGATTAATATTATTTTATATATAGTCTTTCGCACGGGTCTCAATCTGTGGATGTCGGATCCCAGTCTCACTTCTATCCAAATGTGTGCCGCCAATCTTGTTGTGATGTATGGACTATATTATATATATGAAATCCGGGGTTTTCTTTTATCCATATATATCCTTATACTTCTGTTCGGCATCTTCCGCCTCTATACCCGCCAGTTCTTGTTTGTCAGCGCTTTTGCCCTGCTGACCTATGGAGTCGATATCGTTCTGCTGAACATTTTTCATCCGCAAGTCATAAATTCCAAGATAGAATGTTTCCAATGGTTTGGGATGGCCATCGTCCTGATCTCCGTTTCCTTAATCGGCGGGAAGATCAGTTCTCTCCGCCGGGAGTTAAGTGTCAGCCAGAAAAAGCTGCAATCGTCCTTAACAGTTATCCGGGAAATGGCAATCCACGATGATCTGACAGGGTTCTATAATCGTCACCATCTGATGGACATCATTGACTCCGAGAATAATCGTTCAGTACGTACCGGGTCTGTTTTTTCCTTGGTCATGATGGATATTGATAAATTTAAAAGTATCAACGATACGTATGGACATCAGACCGGTGATCAGGTGTTGAGGACATTAGCTGCCATTATCCGCAGCATGTTGCGTAAAACGGACTTTTGTGGGCGCTATGGCGGCGAGGAATTCTTGATTGTGCTTACACAAACGGATCTTCAGGCGGCGAATGTGTTTGCAGAACGTATTCGCGAGTGCATTGAAAACAGCTTCTTTCCGGACTTAGGTCCTTATTCCAGAATTACGGTTTCCCTTGGCCTGGCAGAACATCGAATACAGGGAAATATTGAAAAAACGATTTCCCGTGCAGATGATGCCCTGTACAAAGCCAAGAAAAGAGGCCGCAACCGTGTGGAATGTTCCGACTAAAGATGAGGATACCACGTATTTATTTACTGATATAATCTTGATTCATACAGCTTGTTTTTTTAACAAACTCCGCCGCCAGTCAGGAATCATTTCCTCAGGCAAATTATAGCATCGCCTCCATAATGACAAATATAATTGTTCTTCTTCATCCCAGTGGGCATCGTCCCATCCGAGTTCGGCCTGACAGATTGATCTAATTGCCGGCAGAAGCGCCTTTCCGCCTTCCGGGAATGTCAGTCCCAGACGGGTGCGCCGCAGCATCAAATCTTCAAGATGAACAATACCTTCATCTCGTGCAGCCCAGCGCAGTTCCGCCCAAAGAGTACACGTAGTGGGAATTTCTTTTAATTCTTCCAGTTGTGCGGCGTTGATCAGCGCCTGAACATCCGATCCGTAACAACCGGTAAGTCGTCTCGTCATGGCTTCGGTTAGTTTGCCGTTTTCAGTGTTATGAATATCCATCTCCATCTGATTCAATACCGTCATGGACTTGTCAGGCTCCGGCATTTGCGGCAGACGGTGACGAACGGCCTTCAGAACATCCAGAGCAATCAGCCGGAATGTTGTCATCTTCCCGCCGGTCACCGTTAATAATCCTTCTTCTTCCCAGACAACATGGTCACGCGCTTCTTTGGAGGGATCGGCCTTTCCTGTTCCGATAACAGGCCTGATGCCGGAAAATGTTGATATTATGTCACTCAGCGTCAGATTGATGGATGGAAATTGCGCTTCTGCGGCCGCCATGAGATAGGCCACCTCAGCGGGACTGATTGAAGGTTCGTCTGAAAGTGACCGGGAATGATCCGTATCGGTGGTTCCGATCAGGGTGATGCCCTCCCAGGGGAAGATAAACACCGGCCGGCGGTCCAGCGGATGAAGGAAACTTACCGCTTGCGCGACAGGCAGGCGCCATGCCGGAACAACAAGATGACTGCCGCGCAGTAAACGCATGCGGGGTTTCGCGCCGACCTGCCCTCTGAGCTCATCGGCCCAGGCGCCGGTAGCATTGATAATCACCCTGGCCTGAATATCCGCGTGGCGATCTCGGTAAGTATCGTGAAGTCTCACGCCGGACACGAATGATTTTCCCCCTTCTTTTCTTTGATTGCCGCGGATCAAAGTTTCTGCGCGGACGTAATTGATAGATTGAGCGCCGTCGGCAACGGCTTCGCGGATCACCCGCAGGACGAGACGGGCATCATTGGTCTGGGCATCGCCGAAACAAAGGCCACCTTCTAATGCTTCCTGCCGGATATGCGGGGCCAGTATCTGAAATTCCGTTGCGCTATATGCTTTATGACTCCATTGGGTCGCCAGCAGGTCGTAGATCACCAGGCCGGTTCTATAACCGAGGCGACCTGGCCGGTCGCCTTTATAATTGGCAATGAGAAATCCCAGCGGTTCAATCAGCCCCGGCCCTTCAGCGAGCAGACGCTTTCTTTCCCGCACAGACTCGTATGTGAGCATGAAGTTTCCATCTTTCAGATAGCGCAGCCCGCCGTGAACCAGTTTTGAAGAGCGGCTCGACGTTCCCCAACTGAAATCACGCTGTTCCACCAATAAGACCTTAAGCCCCAGTTTCCGCGCCTCCTTTAAAATACCCGCGCCGGTGATGCCGCCTCCGATAATAACTATATCCCATGGTTGATCAATCTTCGACCACAAATCATCTCTCCAGTTTTTATCCCACATATTCGTTACCTCTTGTGACAACAGATTATTGTTGAAACTCCAATTTCGAAAGCGAAGCGCAGCGGAATTGGTAAGTTGAACAATCCCGCGAAGCGGATGGTTTAATACCCCGCAGCTTGCTGCGAAATCTGTTTCCAAAGCTTGCTTTAGGGTTCATACCCGTGATTTCATAAAATCTTCTTATCTATAATATCAGTTTGCCGGGATTCATTATTCCATGCGGATCAAATTGTTTGCAGAGACTGCTGATTACTGACATGCCGAGTTCGCCTTTTTCGGCCGCCATGTAAGGAAGATGATCAGTACCCACCCCGTGCTGATGGCTGATCGTCCCGCCGTGTTTAACAATCTCCCCGCTGGCTGCAGCTTTTAGCGCCTGCCAGCGCGAAAGCGTCTCATCCGCGTCCGTTGCCATACGAAAGAAATATGACGTGTAGATGCTGGCCCCGGAAGGATAAAGCTGAGAAAGGTGCGTGAAGACGTGAATCCGCTCATTGATCTTCGCCAATGTTTTGTGCAGGGACTCTTCAATCGCTTTGATCATTACAGGGACATTGCTCCAGTGTGTGGCTGTTTCCAATGTATCTATCGCATAGCCCGCCTCCCACAACGTATTTCTGAGATAAGGTGTCAGGAATCGTTTTTTATGCCACTGTTTGCCGAATATCTGTCCCATATGAATTCCGTGATGACTGCCCGCAATTACCAGTGCCTCGCTTCTGGTCATGTGCACGATGGCTTTGCTGCCGGTAAAGCCGAGCATCAGCATGCACTTCTCCTCACCGATGCCGCGCAGTGACAGAAATTTTTCCATAGCGCCAAGGAGTTTCCTGTGTCCTGCCAGAGCCAGCATTGTTTTCGTTTCATTGGCCGTACTCAACCGAATCATGGACAGAGGCAGTCTGGCCTGTACAATTTGTCTGGCTGCCGCCATGCCGCATTCAAAATTCGGCGGGAAGACGGCATGAAAAACCTCTTTCTCCGGCAGGGGTGTTATTCGCATGGTTGCTTCTGTGATAATGCCGAATCGTCCTTCAGACCCCAAAACTATTTCTTTGAGATCAGGCCCAACAGCCGACGCGGGAAAGGAAGGAAGTTCTATTGATCCGGCAGGCGTCTCCAGATGCCCACCGGCAAATAAGCGTTCGATGCGGCCGTAACCAAGCGACTGCTGGCCGCAGGAGCGGGTTGCAATCCAGCCGCCAAGCGTGGACAACTCAAAAGATTGCGGGAAATGCCCGAGAGTGAATCCCTGTGCGCGGAGTTGCGCTTCCAGGTCCGGCCCGGCAATACCGGCGCCAAAAGTTGCCAGATTGCTCACATCGTCAAGATTGATAAGCCGGCTCATTCGCCTCATGTCCACGGTCAGCACAGGCTGGTCTGAAGGCAGGGGATTGATGTGGCCAGTAACCGAGGTGCCGCCGCCATAAGGTATAAGGCGAGTACCCGTTTGGGCAGCCCATCTAATCAGAGAGCGAACCTCATCATCGGTTGCCGGATAAGCCACGCCGTCGGGAAACAGCAATGCTTTGCCGCTGCGCATGGCCAGCCAGTCCGGCATGCTTTGACCACGGGTGTGAAATAGCCGATCGTTGGCATCAGTTGAAATCAAAGGATGCGGCGCAATTTTGGAGTTTGGAATGCCTTCCAATACTTTTTCCTGCGAAACATCTTTTGATGGGCTGGCTGTTCCTACCCACTGTTTGAGACGGTCCGTAGCCCCATCGGGCAGCGGATAATCAATTGTCGTATCTCCCCATCCGTTCCAGCGTCGCATTATCGGCCTCCTTGTGCGTTTTTGGCTTCGAAAAATGATTTAAACTGCCGCTCTGTCCTCTGCCAAATAGAAATACTTTCCTTCATCATTATTCGTGATATTTTCTCAGCGGCGTCAGGATTGCGGCGTTTCACAGTCCTGATCAGGTCATTATAAAAGCAAAGCGACCTGTCTCTGGCCTCCGCAGTAGAAAAATAAATCTGCGCCATATTCTGGTAAAATTCCACAAACCCGTTAAGAATCAAAGTGTAAAGCGGATTGCCGGAATTAAGAGTCAGCGTCTTGTGAAGCATCCAATCAAAAGATGCCAACGCTTCCGCTGTATTTTCGAGATTCCTTGCCCCGGCCAGATAATCATTGATTGCTTCGGGCGCGCGTTCAACAGCGCTCCTTGTATAATAAGGCGCCACGTTCATGCGTATCTCCAGCAGATTCGTCACGAAGTTTTCCGGCAGCTTCTTTCCATATCTGAACAGACCGTTCAGGACACCCAAACCCCCATCATGCCAGTAGTCGTTGACCACAGTATATTTTCCGTGGCGGATAGTAATCCAGCCGTCACGTTCCATCCGCTGGAGTGTTTCACGCAACGTAGGACGGGTGATGCCTAATTGCTGAGACATTTCCCGCTCACCCGGCAATACAGCCCCAGGCGAATAGGTTCCGTCCAAAATCACCGTAATCAGTGACTGCTCAGCATGAGCAGCCGGTCTTTTCGGAGCCGGGAAACGATTCATATATGCCGCCATAAATAGCTAACTGGTAAGTGGTCTGACCAGTTAGCTATTCCTTGTACGCTTTTTTAAGAAGGTGTCAAGCAAAAAATTATAATGCCACCTCACGTCTCTGATATTATGAAGGTTAAGTATGTCAATAACCTGCCTTGAAATTTGTCCACCTTCATGATAGCTTTTCTAATCGTTTTTCGACAAAGTGAATATATTGCGGCAGGAAGGTAAATCTTGAAATATTATCCGGTTTTTTGGGACATCAAGGACAAAAAGTGCGTTGTTGTCGGCGGCGGCGAAGTTGCCGCGAGAAAAGCCGAAAGGCTTCTTGATTGCGGCGCTAAAGTGTTTGTCATCAGTCCGAAACTTTCGCCTGAACTTGCCGCGCTGAAAGAAGAAAACATAATTTGTCACATTGCCGCCGAATACAAGGGCGATTTAATTGATGAAGCCGCACTGATTATTGGGGCGACTGATGATGAAAAGACCAATGCGGCTATATCCCTTGATGCCCGCAGCAAAGGTATTCCCGTAAATATTGTTGATGATCCTAAGAGGTGCGATTTTATTTTGCCCTCGCTTATGCAAAGAGGAGATCTGGCGATTGCCGTAGGCACCGGCGGCAAAAGCCCGGCACTGGCCCGTCACCTGCGTGAAGAGTTGGAAGCCAAATACGGCAAAGAATATGAAATATTTCTCAACATCCTGGGAAATTTGCGCGCCAAAATGGTAAAAAACGAAGGGATGGGAAAAGATTGGTTTGAATCTTTACTGGCGGCGGGGATACTTGATTCTATAAAAGAAAAAAACGTGGAAAAAGTAAAAAAGACTGTCCATAAAATTACCGGCGAGGAGGTTGAAATTGAGTTTAATTAATTTGGAACTAATTTCATTTAAGATTGCTTTCACTCTTTGCGCATTGAGCACTGCCGGCTATTTGCTTTCGCTTCTTATTAAAAAAATAAAACTGGCCAAGTTTTCCACCTGGATTTTAGCCTGTGCCTTCGGTTTCCTGACTGTTAATTTATTGTTTATGGTCATAAATTCCAACGGGCTTGTTAGTTTCTGCCCGCGTGATTTCTTTTCTTTTTGTGCCTGGTCGGTTTGCGGAGCCTATCTTGCCCTGCAATTTAAAACTAAAACAAGATCGCTGGGCGCTTTTATTTCTCCGTTTATTTTGCTGTTCATGATTGCCGCCGCCGGAGAGGCTTCGGGCAAATCTCTTCTGCCGGAAAATTTGCGAAGCTGGCTCATTGCCGTTCATTTGTTTTTAACAATCGTCGGCGAGGCATTGTTTATTCTTGCTTCCTGCGCAGGAGCAATGTTCATCATTCAAAACAGACTGCTGAAACATAAAAAATTAAGCCGCATGAGCAGATTGTTGCCGTCGTTAAACGATCTGGACCGGATAAATCATATTTGCCTGTTGTGGGGTTTTCCTGTTTTAAGCGCGGGGGTTATTGCCGGAACGGTTTTTGCGGAATTCAGCTGGAAGGCGGGCTGGCTGGCCGATCCCAAAGTTATCTGGACTTTTGCCGGTTGGATCATCTATGGATTTCTTCTGCATCAGCGGCTGGCCATTGGCTGGAAGGGTTATCGTATGGCCATATTCTCTTGCGCCGCTTTTATTCTTCTGCTGTTATCTTATTGCAGTGTAAGATTTTGTTTTTCAACTTTGCATAACTTTGTTTGAAATTAACTTCGAAAAGACGTTATTTAAAATATGATTGTATTAATAGGTTTAAATCATAAAACAGCGCCGCTCGCTGTCCGGGAAAAAATATTCGCCGGTTGTCAGGAGGAAAAAGATTTGCTTTCTTCCCTCCGTTCAATAAAAGGCGTTGGAGAAGTTTTGTATCTTTCCACTTGTAACCGTATTGAGATTATCGCCGGCATCGATGAGCCCGGCAATGTTGAGGCTGTCCGGGGCCTCAATGATTTTTTGGCGCAAAACGGCAATCTGACAAAGGCGGAAGCTGCAAATTGCATTTACAAATATTACAACGAAGAAGCGGTGCGTCATATTTTCCGCGTGGCAGCAAGCCTCGATTCTCTGGTCATGGGCGAGACGCAGATTCTCGGGCAGGTAAAGGATGCGTATCGTCATGCGTTGGCGCAAAACGCGACCGGCGTCGTTTTGAATCGTTTAATGCACTGTTCTTTTCGCGCGGCCAAGCGCGTCCGGTCGGAAACGGCTATCGCGGTCAATCCGGTTTCGGTGAGTTTCGCCGCGGTGGAACTGGCCAAGAAAATATTCGGATCGCTAACCGGTAAGAAAATTTTATTGATCGGAGCCGGAGAAATGGCCGAATTGACGGGAATGCATCTGATCAGCAACGGGGCGGAGGAAATAATCGTTGCCAACAGGTCCATGCCGCAGGCTCTTTCTCTGGCGGAAAAATTTCATGGAGAAGCGGTATCGCTCGACGCACTGGAGACAAAACTGATTGAGGCGGATATTGTAATCAGTTCCACCGGCGCTCCGGTTTATATTGTCACTGCCGATTTAATCCGGAAGATTCATCATCAGCGCAGAAACCGTTTATTGTTTCTGATTGACATAGCCGTTCCGCGCGATATCGATCCGGCGGCCAGTTCGCTGGAAAATGTTTATCTTTACAATATTGACAACCTTCAGGACATTGTTGATGAAAATATGAATGTCCGCAAAAAGGAAGCGATCAAAGCCGAAACGATTGTCGAAGAGGAAATAACAAGGTATGTCAGTTGGCAGAAGGAACAGGAATCCGTGCCGACAATAGTATCCCTGCGGAATAAGGCCGAAGAAATTGTGCGGGCCGAAATGGATAAGGCCGCGGGCTGGATTAAGAATTTGGATAAGGAAGAGCAGGAAAAAGTGGATAATCTGGTTAATTCTATTGTAAACAAGCTGCTGCATACTCCGGTTGCAGCTTTAAAGGAAGAGAGTTCCGAATTTAGTTCCAAAGACATTGTGGCGACGGCGCGGCGTCTTTTCCGTCTGGATGATTAGAGGCATTGCTGTCAATTCAAGCAACATTATAATCTTAATTAAAAATGGATTTGTATGAATTTAAAAATAGGCACACGCGGAAGCAAACTGGCGTTGACTCAGACAAATTTTGTCGCTGAAAAATTAAAAAAATTAATGCCGGAAACAAACGTTGAAATTTGTATTATTAAAACCAGCGGCGATATTATGCAGGATGTGTCTCTGCTCACGATCGGCGGTCAGGGCGTTTTTGTCAAAGAGATTGAAGAGGCCCTGCTCTCTGGTAAGATTGATCTGGCTGTTCACAGTATGAAGGATGTTCCGGGAGAAACGCCGGACGATCTGATGTTCGCGGCCATCCTGCCGCGCGAAGACGTGCGCGATGTTCTGGTGACGCGCGACAACATCAAAATGGAATTTATGCCCAAGGGGGCGAAAATCGGCACAGGCTCTCAAAGGCGCGGCGCGCAGATAAAAGCAATAATTCCCGATGTCAATATTGTACCTCTGCGCGGCAACATTGATACACGGTTGAAAAAGATTGAAACGGAAAATCTTACCGGTGTCATTCTGGCGGCGGCAGGAATGAAGAGAATGGGATTGGCCGAAAGAATCACGCAATTTCTGCCGGTGGAAACGATGCTTCCGGCAGTCGGTCAGGGCGCGCTGGGTTTGCAGATTCGAAAGGCCGATATGGATCTGGCAATGGCCTGCGCAGGATTGAATGACGCGACAACCGCCGCAGAAGTTACAGCCGAGCGTTCATTTCTGCGGGCGCTGGGCGGCGGATGCCGTCTACCGATTGCGGCGCTGGGCAAACTCGATGGTCAGAGGCTTTCACTGGAAGGCATGGTCGCCACGCCCAATGGTACCACTGTGATTCGTGAAAAAATAAACGGCGCGAAAGAAGAAGCGGAAGAACTGGGGAAAAAGCTGGCAGAAATAATCTTGGAAAAAGGTGGTAAAAAACTTTTAGATTTGATGTGCTGAAATCTCAAGAAAACGTAATGTTTGTCATTCCCGCGCAGGCGGGAATCCAGTATTTTTTATGAAACAATATTATGTTTATATTTTAGCAAATAAAAAGAATGGTACATTATATATTGGCGTTACAAATGATTTAGTAAAAAGGATTTATGAGCATAAACAAAACCTAACAGATGGATTCACAAAGGAACATAATATTCATGACCTTGTATATTATGAGCATCATAACAAAGTTGAAGAAGCTATTTTAAGAGAAAAACAGATGAAGAAATGGAATAGAAAGTGGAAGATAAGGTTAATTGAAGAGAAAAATCCTGAATGGAAAGATTTGTATGATGAAATACTATAATACATATAATTTTATTTTCCTGGATTCCCGCCTGCGCGGGAATGACTTGGTAGTATGTTTATGAGAAAAAATAAAAAAGGAAAAGTTTATATCATCGGAGCCGGGCCAGGCGATGCGGGTTTGATTACGCTCAAAGGGATTGACTGTCTACGTGAGGCGGATGTCGTCGTTTACGATTATCTGGTCAGCAAGGATCTATTAAAATACGCCCGCGAGGACGCCCGTTTTATTTACGCAGGAAAGCAGGGCGGAGCGCATACGCTTTCGCAGTGGCAGATTAACGACCTTCTGGTGAAAGAAGCCAAGGCCGGAAACACCGTCGCGCGCCTTAAAGGAGGCGATCCTTTTATTTTCGGACGCGGCGGGGAAGAAGTGGAAAAACTTGCCGCAAGCGGCTTGCCTTTTGAAATTGTTCCCGGTGTCACCTCCGCGATTGCCGTTCCTGCTTATGCCGGTATTCCGCTCACTCATCGGGGACTTACTTCCACTGTGGCTTTTGTCACCGGCCATGAAGATCCGACCAAAGAAAAAAGCGATATAGATTGGCAGGCACTTGCCCGTATCGGGACGCTTGTTTTTCTCATGGGTGTAAAGAATATCGAAAAAATTGTTAAAGAATTGCTGAATAACGGTAAGTCGCCGGAAACTCCCGCTGCGCTAATTCGCTGGGGCACAACGCCGCGGCAGGAAATTATTACCGGCACTCTGGCCAATATTTCCATCCTCGCAAAGGAGCGAACTTTTGCGCCTCCGGCAATTCTTGTTGTCGGCGAAGTGGTTGATTTACGCAACACTCTGCAATGGTTTGAACAAAAACCGCTTTTCGGAAAAGGAATAGTAATAACGCGGCCGGAAAAACAAGCCGATGATCTGGCGCGACTGCTGATTAAGGAAGGAGCTAATCCACTTCATTTCCCGACGATTAAAATTGTGCCTCCGCCAGATTGGCACAATTTTGATGCCGCGATAAAAAGACTGGAAGATTACGACTGGCTGATATTTACCAGTGCCAACGGTGTAGCGTTCTTCTTTGAACGGCTGTTTACGAAAGCCAAAGACATCCGCGATTTGAAAGGCGTTAAAATTTGCTGCATCGGTCCGGCCACAGCACAACAGATTGAGAGTAAAGGAATCAAGGTTGATCTTGTTCCTGAGAAATTTATATCCGAAGGAATTTTGGAATCCTTCTCCGGCATAAATTTGCGGGGGAAGAAAATACTTATCGCCAGAGCGGCCAAGGCACGCGACGTTCTTCCCGAGGGCTTGAAAAAATCAGGCGCCAGAGTTGATGTTGTTGCCGCTTATGAAACGGTTAGTTCGGGAAAGAAAAAGAACGATTGGGAAGAGATTTTCAAGGAAAATCAAGTAGACGTGATTACCTTTACCAGTTCGTCCACTGTAAATAATTTTGTAAAAATAATGGGACGGAATTTCTCATTGCCCAAAGGCGTCAAGATAGCCTGCATCGGGCCCGTGACTGCAGCTGCGGCTGCGAGTGCGGGACTTTCCGTGGATATCCATCAGGAAGAATATACGATGGAAGGGCTGGTTGGGGCCTTGATCGATTACTTTGGTAAAAAACCGGCGGTAAGGAAAACGAGGAAAAAATAAATGATAGGAATTTCCAAATTATATTGCGGAGCGGCGGAGCCATCCGATGTCCTGCGTTACAATCGGCAATCCGGACAATTGCCTTCGCACCTGCTGCAATTTTCGGCGGACAAAAAACCGGTGGTCGTCTGGAACATGACGCGCCGCTGCAATTTAAAATGCATTCACTGCTATTCCAATTCTGCCGACGTTGATTATCCCGATGAACTGACCACTGAAGAAGGCAAAAAGCTGATTGACGATCTGGCAAAATTCGGCTCTCCGGTGATTCTCTTTTCCGGCGGCGAACCGCTGCTTCGTAAAGATTTGCTGGAACTCGCGCAGTACGCGACGGATAAAGGAATGCGGGCGGTTATTTCCACCAACGGCACGCTTATTACCAAAGAGATTGCGGCCAAACTCCAGAAGATCGGCCTCTCCTATGTGGGAGTTAGTCTTGACGGTTTGGAAAAAACTCATGACAGATTTCGTGGCAAGAAGGGCGCGTTTGCCGCGGCAATCGAAGGAATCCGCAACTGCCACGACGCGGGAATCAAGGTTGGCATCCGTTTTACGGTCAATAAGCATAATCTGGCCGATATCGGGGCCATGTTCGATTTACTGGATCAGGAAAATATTGAAAGAATGTGCTTCTATCATTTGGTCTACACCGGGCGCGGCTCCAAACTGCGTGAAGAAGATTTGAGTCATGAAGAAACCCGCAAACTGCTTGATTTAATTATGCGGCGGACAAGGCAAATGTTTGACGCCGGGAAGAAGCCGGAAATTCTCACCGTGGATAATCATGCCGATGGCCCGTATCTGTATTTAAAAATGAAAGAAGAAAATCCCGAACGCGCCAAAGAAGTGCTGGAATTATTACTGATGAATGAAGGCAACAGTTCCGGTAATGGTATCGGTTGTGTGAGTTGGGACGGCGAGGTTTATCCCGACCAATTCTGGCGCAATCAGTCTTTGGGCAATGTACGTAACAGGCCTTTCAGCGAAATCTGGACGGATGAAAAAAACGAACTGCTGATGAAATTGAAGGATAAAAAGAAACACATTCACGGCCGCTGTGCGGGATGCCTGTGGCTTAATGTTTGCGGCGGAAACTTTCGTGCCCGGGCGGAATCGGAAGGCGAGCTTTGGGGGTCCGATCCCGCCTGTTATTTGACTGATGAAGAAATAAGTGGAGCACCTCCAGTATGAGCCGGAGGCTCTTTATACTAAACACGACATCCCGCTGCTTGCAGAAAGCATTCAAAATGCGGCGGTAGCCGGGGGCTTTCTGCAGCGGGGCAAAAGGGAGGAATAAAAAATGCAATTTCCGGAATATCGTGCCCGAAGGTTGAGAAAAAATGAAAACTTCCGGCGTTTGATACGCGAGACAAGTTTAAATGTTGACGATCTGGTCTATCCGCTTTTTGCGGTGCCCGGCAAGAGCGTTAAAAAGCCAATTACATCCATGCCCGGCCAATTCCAGCTGTCGGTGGATTATATCGCCAAAGAAGCGCAAAAGGCTCATGATCTGGGAATCCCTGCTGTCCTGCTCTTCGGCATTCCGGCGAAAAAAGATGAGATGGCGACTGGCGCTTTTGCCAAAGACGGCGTTGTCCAGCAGGCAATAAAGCGAATTAAAAATGAAGTGCCCGACATTCTGGTGATTACTGATGTCTGCCTGTGTGAGTACACAAGCCACGGTCATTGCGGTATGTTGGAAAAAGATTGCCTGCAAAACGACGAAACGCTGGAAGTTTTGGCGGAAACAGCATTATCACAGGCGCGCGCCGGAGCCGATATGGTGGCTCCTTCGGCGATGATGGACGGACAGGTGGCGGCCATCCGCGAAGCGCTTGATGAAAATGCATTTGAGGATGTGCCGATCATGGCTTACGCGGCAAAATACTCTTCATCGTTTTATGGGCCTTTCCGTGAAGCAGCCGAAAGCGCGCCGCAGTTCGGCGATCGAAAATCCTATCAAATGGATCCGGCAAATGCTGACGAAGCTATCAGAGAAATATCACTCGATGTCGGTGAGGGTGCGGACATCATAATGGTGAAACCGGCGCTAGCTTATCTGGATATCATTTGCCGCGCAAAACAGGAATTCGATTTGCCGCTGGCGGCGTATAATGTAAGCGGAGAGTATTCTATGATTAAAGCCGCAGCCCAGTTGGGATGGCTGGATGAAGAAAAAGCCATGACCGAATCGCTCACAGCCATCAAACGCGCCGGTGCGGATATTATCATAACTTATTTCGCCCCGCAGATGGCAAAGTTGCTAAACAAGTAAATGTAATGCATAACATTTCGATGCAGGGGAATTACGATTTATGCTTAAAGTTATAGAAAATCAACCGGCAATAAAAAAATATGCCGGACAATTTAATAAAAAGTTTAAGCCCTTTATTGACGAAGAGATAAAGGTAAAGCTAGGCCATCAGGGAGCAGGTTTTCCCGCAAAGGTTTTATGGTCAAAAAGCCTTGGTATCTGGAAATTTTCCCGCGTCATAAAGGAAGTGCGTTACTGGAACGCGTTCGGCATAGGAAAGCCGGGGACGTCCAGTGTTCTTTCCATAGCTTCCGAAATTAATTTCCCCTGGGCCCAAATAGATCGAAAAACGGGAGGAGCGTTTGCCGAAGACGCATGGGGGAATGTTTTTGTAATTCACCGGGGTAAAATCGGCGGCGGGAAAAAGGGAGTCGGCAAATCGCTTTTTGAACATAACTACCGCGGCGTCTGGTCCTTTATGGAAGACGGGGATTCGATAAGCCAGGTGGCGGTGATAGGCGATCTAAAATCCAGCCGCTTTGCCTTGCAGGCAGCTCAATTTGTAAAAAAAATAGAAATCATGAAATCATCCGCTGCCGCTTCCACCCAAACAGAAATGGATTTTTCGGAAATAACTTTTCGGGAAGATTTGATAGGAAGCGTGGCACCTTTACCCGAAGATGAAATAGTTTCCGCATGCGACCATGATCTGGTGGTCAGCGAATTGGCAGCATTACTTCAACGGCAGAAAATAAAAATAGGCAACGATGCAGAAAGCGAGCTTTTTGCTGTTGATACTTCTGAAAACAGGATTTCTCATATTTTTGAAATTTTAACCGATACGAAAGAAAAAAATGTTCTGGCCGCGGCGGCTAAATTACTTTTGCAGACTTCCGCGGCCGCTTTAAATCCTCTTCCCGTCCTTGTTCTGCCGGAAGAAAAAATGAGTCATTACGAGCAGGAACTCAAAAGAATAAATATTTCCGTTATTGGTTTTTGCTGGCAGGAAGAGAAGGTTGTTTTCTCAGGGTTGGAAAAAATCAAGTTTGCATAATACCATTCCGCTTTCTTCGGCTAACTTTGTTGGTATCGTCGTCGGCTTCCTTAACGTATTTTCATATACGCCTGCGGAGCCTCCTCCTTGCCGCCTCGTTATCCTTTGAAACCGAAATGGTATGATTCTTTTTTGTTAAGATCATTGCCCGGTATCACAGCCGGCAAATGCTTTGGTGACGGGGCAATCCAGTATTTTTATCATTTCAAAATTTGGCTTACAGCATTAAATGAATTATGAAATTTAGAAAAGGCCAAAGGCAGACTTGATCCCTCCAATTCATATATGCCTATCAGAATTAATGGGAATATTTTGTTGATTGGTTTCTAAATACTTTGTTGCTAATTCAATTGCATAGTTTTTTAATTCATCAATAGTGAAGACAATCTCAAAATCTTTTTTCGAATTATTGATATTCCATAAGCGAACACATATCCATTTAGAATCTTCATTGATTCCATAAATATTCTGATGTGCAATACAATTTCGTAACCTTGTAATAAACCAAAGTTTATATCGTCCCAACAAATCACTTTTGTGACCTACATTTAGATTAATTTCTGTTAAATCTTTATCGGCCAGATCTAAATCAATTCTTTTTAATTGAATAAATCCGACTTTATCAGGAATATTACGAATGAATTCTTCATCAATCTTCCCTCGCAAAAGTTTTTTATCTATTTTTTCAGCTTCTGTGATTGCTATAATCAATCCTAATAAACAATTCATCAGAAAGGTTACTTCTCGGTCTTCTTTTATAAAGGTAGGATAAAAGTCCTGAAGAATTTCTTTTGTTCTTTTAACTATCTCAATCTTATATTTTTCTATCGCACCCATATTGATTATTTATCTCCTAAACAAGATTATTGATAATTAGCCTCTCTTCCTATTTATGGGAATAAAATTTCCTAGCCTGTTCATTGTTCTTTAAACTTTTTTCTTAAAATGAATTATCTTTTTACCCCAGCGCAGACTTGAACCCACCGACTTCAAAAATCAGCCGCGTGCTTAACGAGATGGCTGGGGTATATCTTCTTCCAGCGCTTCCCGTTCCTCCTGGAAATCGGCAAAATCGCGGGCGATATTTCTGAACTGTTCGTGGATTTCAAGAAATGCATCCACCATGTTGGGATCAAAGTGCGTTCCCCTGCCTTTTTTAATAATGTCCACGGCCACGGCATGTGAAAAAGGTGCCTTGTAGACCCTCTTGCTGATCAAGGCGTCATATACATCGGCCAGTGCCATAAGTCTGCCGCTGATGGGGATTGTATCCCCTTTTAGGCCCTGCGGGTATCCTGAGCCGTCCCATTTCTCATGGTGTGAGTAGGCTATTTCCGCGGCAATGGTCAGAAATGATGTTTTGCCGAGTTTGCGGACGGAAGACTCGATCACGTCACGGCCATTGGTCGTGTGGGTCTTAATGACTTCAAACTCTTTTTCGGTCAACCGGCTCGGCTTGAGTAGGATATTATCGGGGATGCCGACCTTGCCGATATCGTGCAATGGGGCAGATTTATAAAGCATGTCAATGTCTTCATCACGGAGGAAGTGTTTGTCCTTATAGTGCTGCTTGATGTACTTGGCCAGCAGTCTGACGTACATCCTGGTGCGCTTGATATGACCGCCGGTTTCCTGGTCCCGGTATTCGGCCAGGTTGGCCATGCTCTCGATGGTTATGTCCTGGGTAAGGAGCAGTTCCCGCATGCCGGAGAGCATTTTCTTTTCTTCCAACCAGTATTTGAGGACGGTCAGAAACATGTAATTGCAGACAACAGCAGCAATCGGAAAGGCCGATCCTACAAACAATCCCATGCGAAAAAAAGCCTGTTGCGTTGCCAGCCATAACCCGCCGATGAAGAGCAACATTACAATGAAGCAGGATGCGGTGCTTCTGAAGCCAATCAACAGGCTCATGGTTACGCCCAGAACGAGAATAAGCACCAGGACCAAGCCGTTGGACCATCTGGGCGCGGAGATGAAGTCGCCGGTCAGTAGATTGTCGACAGCCGTGGCATGCACTTCTACCCCAGGAAATATCGGACCAAAGGGCGTATTTAACAATTCTTTCAGGCCGACCGCTGAGGTACCGACAAAAACGATCCGCCCCTGCAGCCGTTTTGATGAAACGCTACGATCCATAATATCCGCTGCCGATATATAGTCATAGTTGTTTTTCGTGCCCCGGAACTTGATCAGCATCTGGCCGTGTGGGTCAACAGGTACGGAGGTTCCCTTGTAATTGATTAATTGCAGGATATCGCCGTCTTTTTTCAGAATGAGATTGCCGGTTCCATTAAGTTTCAGAACTGTGGCGAGAGCTAGGCTGGGATAAACTTCTCCATTGTACTGAATGAGCATCGGCAGACGTCTCAGCATGCCGTCCTGGTCTGGACTGAAATTGAAAAAACCTGACGCGCCGACCTTTTTTGAAAGTATTGTTAGATTGCACAGAACACCAGTGCTTTCCGGAAGCCCTGTGTTCTCTTTCCGTTCCCTCGCATTATGCATATACGAAACCTTAACGGGGTGTAGAACGCATTGTCCCGAACTCTTTTTAAGACTATCGAATTGGAATACGTTGCCCAGGACAAAGGGCCCTCTGGACAGTGTTTCAGCAAGGATGCGGTCGTTATCGTTCAATTCACCGGGAAGCCGGTCAACGGAGAGGTTAAGCTGGTAAACCTTTCCAATATCTTTCAGCAGCCGCCCCGCGGAGGTCCTGTCGGGTTCGGCAAACAATATGTCTAGGCCGATGATCGCCGGTTTCAAGGCCGCGATCCTGTCCAACAACTCGGCGACCCGATAGCGGGGCCAGGGCCACTGCCCATATTGAATCAAGCTTTTTTCATCAAGGTCGACGATAACCAGCCTGCTGCTGGCATGATTGTTCGGGAAATGTCTAAGGAGCAGGTCATAGTTCATAAAATCAAGTGGCTGCAACAGGGTTGGTTTGAGAAAAAAGAGAGCGACAAAAAGCAGGGTGGACAAGAGCCCCCATGCAAAGATGCGGCGGCTTACCGACCTTTCGGTTACAATAAAATTGCCGGAGTTACGAGTTGGAAGTTTGCTCGATCCTGTTTTCATGAATAACCTTGTTGTGCCAATGGTGATAATTATTTTATCACTACCTCAACCCTTCGGTTTCTTGGTTCCGCAACTTCGTCAGCGGTTTTAATGAGGGGATTCCCTTCCCCATGCGAGGTGACGGTGATATGGGCAGGAACTGCGCCGTTGGCCACCAGTATTTCAGATGTTACCTGTGCCCGTTCAAGGGCCAGCTTGTAGTTATATTCCTTTGTACCAACAGTGTCGGTATGTCCCGAAATGACAATATCGGTGGAACCCCTCTTCTGGATGATCTGAAAAATTTGCGGGAGAACGGCCTTGGATTCATCGGTCAATTCATTTGAATCCGGCAGGAAATAGAGAATGAATGTTACCGGCGGCAGCGGTTGTGCGGCCAAAGCGTTGGAAAAGGTGGAGCGAATTTCTTCAGCGCTGAGCGTTGTTACTTTACTCGGAGCTGTCTTTCGGTCTGTCACCTGCACCGATTGATTTGTCTTGTTTAAGACCTGTTGACCTCCCTCGTTCGCCACTACCAGTTGCCCGACATTACCGTCAGGGTCAGGGATTAATACGACCATGCTTCTGGCTCCACAGCCAGCTAAAACCAAAACAAGACCTAAACAGGCAAGAGTGTTGATCATTGTCTTCATGTCCGCCTCCTTCGTCAGGATTATCTGACAAATTATCAATTAGTGGAAACGCCTTACTGCAGACTGCAAGGGCATTGATTGTCTTCTTTCACCTGGACAAGAAATTGTGTTCCACGGATACCGATTGTTGCATCAGGAGTCTGGAACTTCACCGATTCCGGAGACTGCCGGCCTATAATGCCTGAAATGTAGGAGGCAGTGCCTTTCACCATACGGATGATCATAGACATTATGCCTTTCTCGGGGGCAAAAACATATTCATCAATCACTATTTCGCTTTTTGGCCCCAGGGACAAAATCGTGTTGTCCTCGAAAATAATCCCTACCGAGCTGTCCGCCCCAGTCCGGATGATGTCCTTTTGGTAAAGTTTGTCGCCAATATTAATGGGGATTTCTTTGCCGCTACGGATAACAACAACATTACCCTTGCCTGTTTTTGTTTTTCCTATTACCGATTCTTCGCCTATGGCAAAACATGGCAGCAAAATCGTGATTATGAAACAGAGGATAAATAGTCTTTTCATAGGTAGCCTCCCTTCTTAAAGTTGTGGGGTGCCCGCATCCCGTCCGAATAATTGATATACGAACTTCGTTTTTTCCTATAAAACTAGTATTATAACATATGTTATTTATTTCCCCAATAATATTATTTCTATTGACAAAATTCGCTGGAAAAATTAGTATACAAAAAATAATGAGATTCAAGTTTCAGAAACGAAGTGCACTGACACTTGTAAATCGAATTATCCCGATAGCGTAGCGTGTCGGGATTGAGTCAGCAGGCTGGTGGTTTACTATGAATACGATCATCATTAGAAAAATAATAATTAGCAACATTATAATTAGCTTCTCCATAGGAGGCTTGGTCGCGGAATAGTATCAACTCGAAATAACCGAAATTTAAAACCGCTGCCAGGGAAACCCAGCAGCGGTTTTTTTTGAAAGTGAGGGGAAAATGACAAAAAATAAAATACTGGTGTACGATACAACTTTGAGGGACGGCACGCAGGGAGAACAAACCAATTTTTCGGCGGAAGAAAAAATGCGCATCGCCCAGCGCTTTGATGAGGCTCACTTTCATTATATCGAAGGGGGCTGGCCCGGTTCCAATCCTAAAGATGTGCGCTTTTTCGAAATGGCCAAAGCCGTTAAATTTAAAAATTCTCGCCTGACCGCGTTCGGCAGCACACGCCGGCCGCATACAAAACCGGAATCATGCTCCAATTTAAAGGCTTTAGTGAAAGCCGGCACTCCTGCCGCCGCTATTGTCGGAAAATCGTGGGATTTGCACGTAACCGAAATTCTTAAAACCGAATTGGACGAAAACCTCGCCATGATTGCCGACTCCATCGAATACCTGAAATCGATGGGTAAAGAAGTGCTCTTTGATGCCGAGCATTTTTTCGACGGCTATAAAAACAATCCCCGTTACGCAACCAAAGTTGTAAAAACGGCGCTTGCCGCCGGCGCGGATATGATTGTTCTTTGCGATACCAACGGTGGTTCTCTTCCCCATGAAATCAGTGCCATCGTGAAAAAAATTTCTTCGTCTATTCCTTTAAACTTTGCAGCGATTCACGCGCATAATGACGGCGGGCTTGCCGTTGCCAATTCCATCGCTGCTGTGCAGGAGGGGGTAGCGATGGTTCAGGGGACGGTCAATGGTTATGGTGAAAGATGCGGCAATGCCGATTTGATTTCCCTGATTGCTAACTTACAGTTGAAGTTAGGTAAAAATTGTCTGCCGCCGGAATCAATCCATCATCTCACCAACCTTTCTCATTATATAAGTGATGTTGCCAACGTTCCACCGCTTAATTCCCGGCCTTTTGTAGGGCGCAGTGCTTTCGCGCACAAGGGAGGAGTGCATGTCAGTGCTGTAGTTAAAAACTCCGTAGCCTATGAGCATATACAGCCGGAACTTGTCGGCAATCACCGGCGTGTTTTAGTTTCCGATCTGGCGGGAAAGAGCAATGTGGAGTATAAAGCCAAGGAATTGGGCATTGATATCACCAAAGACGACGCCCTCAGTAAAAAAATAGTACGAGAAGTCAAACTTATGGAAGACCGCGGATTTCAGTTTGATGCCGCCGACGGCTCGCTTTCTCTGTTGATTAAAAGAACAATCGGCGAGTTTATTGATCCATTTACTTTGGAATGCTTCAGCGTTGTTACTTCACGCACGGAGAATAACCCCTGTCTTTCTCAGGCGACAATCAAAATATCGGTTGCCGGTGAAGAAGAATTAACCGCTGCCGAAGGAAACGGTCCGGTAAATGCTCTTGATCATGCGCTGCGCAAAGCTCTCACGAAGTTTTATCCGCAAATTAAGGAAATGCGTCTGGTTGATTTTAAAGTGCGTACGCTGGAAGGTTCGGAGGGCACAGCCGCGGGTGTCAGGGTGCTTTTGGATTCCACGGATGGCGAAGAACTCTGGAGCACTATCGGTGTATCCGAAAATATTATTGAAGCCAGTTGGCAGGCCCTTGTTGATAGTATTGAATATAAACTCAGCAAGGAGAAAAATCTCAATATCAAATAATACCATTCCGATTTAATGAGACTCGCTGACTATAGGAAGCGTTAGTCGTAATGAGGCTTAAACTTCAAAAGCAAATAACCTAAAGGTCACTATAGGCGCATTGAAGTTTTTTAGCCGAATTATCCAACAGCCAAAGACTGTTGGAAATTATCCCACAAAGCGGCGGTTACAATACTCCGCAGCTTGCTTTGGGGTATTGTATCCGTGAATTCCTTTTCATTTCAAAGCTTTCATTGCGAAAGTATTTAATTCTTGATATATATCTTCCGTAAAAAATGATAAGGAATTAAACAATGTTGTGTATCCACAGCCAGAATCCGCAACTGCGTCTCATCAGGAAAGCCGCGGATGTATTGCGTCAGGGTGGGATTATAATTTATCCCACCGATACGGTTTACGGTCTGGGCTGCGATTTATCCAATAAAAAAGGCATCGAAAGAATTTACGAATTAAAAAGAAGAAACAGGAAACAACCTTTGAGTTTTATCTGTTCGGATTTGAAACATATCAGCCAATACGCCAAGGTTACCGACTATGCCTACAAAACAATGAAAAGGCTTTTACCGGGACCTTATACTTTTATTTTGGAAGCTTCGCGTTTGGTGCCCAAAATAATTTTACCGAAAAGATCGACGACAGGAATAAGGGTGCCGGATAATCAAATTTGTCTGAACTTGATCACAGAACTGGGACAACCGATAATCAGCACAAGTGTAAAATCAGCCGATGGCGAAGATTTGGGCAATCCTTATGAAATCGAGAAGCGCTTTGGACGAACGGTTGACTTAATTATTGATGGTGGTATTATTATTCCCGAACCATCGAGCGTCATCAGCCTTGTTGATGACAATATTGAAATTATAAGAAATGGTAAAGGCGATGTCAGCGCCTTTCTATAATACAACAGGCCGCGCGCATATTCAAAGAATAGACTCTGAAAAGTATATTCTTGTGCGGATTCGCACAAAAATAGCAGCCGGCCAAAAAGGACATTTATGAAACACACAATGCTTATCAACGCTGTTCATAAAGAACAGATGCGCATGGCTACCGTTAACGAAAAGGGTAGTCTAATTGAATTTAACATTGAGATGTCGGTAAGAGAACCCATTATCGGCAATATTTTTAAAAGCAAGGTACTTAAGGTTGAACGCGGCCTGCAAGCGGCTTTTGTCGATTATGGCGGCGATAAAGATGGTTTTCTTCCTCTTAAGGATGTTAATCACGAATATTTAACCGAACAGGAAAACGGCCAATCCAACGGCAAACCTGTGCTCAAAGCAGGTCAGGAGATCATTGTTCAGGCGGTAAGAGAAGCCATCGGCAATAAAGGCGCTCTTTTAACTTCCTATATTTCTCTGCCCGGCAGATATTTAGTTCTGCTTCCCCACAAACCTGGCGGCGGCATCTCCCGCAAGGTGGAAGATGAAGAAGACCGGCAAAAAATAAAAAATATTATGAAGCAAATTAAAATCCCTGAAGATATGGGATTTATCGTGCGGACAGCCGGATTCAACCGTACAAAGCAGGAAATTTCCCGTGATTATCAGCTTCTCATGCGTCTTTGGAAAGAAATATGCAAGAAGGCAAAAAGCATTAATGCGCCTTCTCTTATTTATCAGGAGACTGACTTTGGCGTGCGTAGTTTACGCGATTATTTGACACCGGAAATTGATGAAATTTGGGTTGATGATCAGGAGACCTTCCGCAAAATGCGCGCTTATTTAAAAGCTGTGGCTCCACGTCATTTAAGAATGCTCAAGCATTACAAAGAAAAAATCCCAATTTTTGACAGGTTTCAATTGGAAGAACAAATACGTGTTATTTATCAGGAACGAGTGGAAATGAAATCGGGAGGATATATTATAATCAATCCGACGGAAGCAATGATTACAATTGATGTGAACTCCGGCCGCGGTTCCCATAAAAAAAACATTGAGGAAACCGCCTTCCAAACAAACATTGAAGCCAGCGAAGAAATTGCCAGGCAACTGCGCTTACGGGACTTAGGCGGATTAATTGTCATCGATTTTATTGACATGATGGATAAAAAACATATTGCTGAAGTGGAAAAATCTTTCAAAAAAGCGCTTAGCATAGATAAAGCAAGGATACAGCTCTCCCGTATTTCTAAATTCGGGATGCTCGAATTATCGCGGCAAAAGAAACAGTCTACGATTCAGGAAATCAGTTATACAAAATGTCCTTTCTGCAAAGGCAGCGGTTTGCGTCCATCTTTGGAATATGCGGCACTGGGAGCATTTCGTAAAATTGAATCAGAAGCGGTTAAAGGCATTTATTCCGAATTAAGAATAATTCTGCCGCATGAAATTGCCGATTACATTCTCAATCACAAAAGGAACGAACTTCTAAATTTAGAATCAACATTTGGCCTCACCTTGTATATTTCGAGTAGTATGGAGACAGCGTGGGACAAGGTGGAAATACAGCAAACCATCAGAGAACAAACTCTGGAAGCTCCTCCACTAGATGAGGAAACTTCTTTAAAAACAGTGGAAGATTCAGCTGTAACCAATGATGAAAAAGTTTTAGTAAATGGAGAGAAAACCCCTAAAAAGAAAAGCCGACGGAGACCTCGTTACAAGAAAAGAAGGCCGGCGGAAATAGTGACGGAAACATCACCAAAGACGGATGTTGCGCCGGTAACAGGTCTGATAACGTCTGCGCCTTCTGGAGAAAATCTACCTGAGATACAAAATCCTCCGGCAGAATCAGTTTCGTTTATCATTGAACCGGCTAAGCCAAAAGAAATTATTGTTGCTCCAGAGACGAACGAATCAGCAACTCACATTATTGAAACAGAAAAGAAAGATGAAGTCTAGGGGAATTGGTATATTGAACAATTCCGCTATATGTTAAGTTATTTATGACGCACTACACTTGGCGGAAACAACAAGGCGTATTCTACACGCGTGATCTCGTGTAACCCAAAGTGACCTTAGATTATCCATGTTATACGTTGAGCGGTGCGGTTTGCAGCGCAACAAATCAGATGAGCGTTCGTGTGCCCCCAAGTGACCTTTAGGTTATTCGGGGTATTTCAACAGCCTCTATTTATGATATTTTCTTACAACTGCGGTTATTACACCGGCAATACGCAGATCCGTTTGTGGTATGATTGGAGGATATTTAGGATTTGCTGCCTCTAGAGTCACCATTTTCCCTTTTCTACAAAAATATTTCATCGTCCAGTTACCGTCCACTTCGGCCAAAATTATATCGCCGTTTTTCGGCTCTTTATTTTTTTCAACAATAACCAAATCTTTCTCCCTGATTCCCGCATCGATCATGGAGTCGCCGGTGACGGAAAGCAAAAATGAAGTTCCCGGATTCCTAACCAGATATTCGTCGAATGAAACAATTCCCCGCAAGTCTTCTTCCGCCGCTGAAGGAATGCCGGCACAAACTTCTCCGGCAAGCGTTAAAGCAAAAGGGTTGCGCACCGGCAATAAAAATCCTTTGGTATCTTTTTGCAAAAGTCCGGCGGATAATAATTTATTCACCCAGAAATAAACAACACTCTTGGAGCGTACTCCAATAATTCCAGCAATTTCCGAATATGTCGGCATGCGCCGGTTTTCGCGGAAAAAGGCAGTGATTTTTTTCTCTACATCCTGTAAAGTTCGCTTGACTTTCATAAAATACATGGTATAGAACAATCGTTCTATTGTCAAGAGTTTATTTAATGAGACTCACTGAAAACGAACGAAGCGAAGTTTGAAGTGTTAGTCGAATTATCCCAGGAGCGTAGCGACGCGGGAATGAGTCCCAAGTTTCAGAAGCGTAGCGCATAACCTGAAGGTCATCTGCGACTGAAATTTGCTGGACGTAATGAGGCTTAAACTTCAAAAGCAAAGCGTATTGAAATTTTTTAGCCGAATTATCCAATAGCCAAAGGCTATTGGAAATTATCCCGCGCGAAGCGCAGGGAAATGAGACCACAGCAGCAACTCTGGAGGAATTTTGAACGAAAAACTGATAAAGTTATTGGCAACAGGCTTTGGTTCCGGGTTGGTGTCTTTTGCTCCCGGGACGATCGGCACGCTGGTTGGTGTCGTGATTTGCCTTCTTTGTTTGCCCCTGCCCTGGATCTTGCGTTTATTGATCGTGATTGCTTTATCGGCTTTATCTATTTATGTTTCGGAGCAGGCGGAAAAAATTTATCAGAAAAAAGATGACCAGCGCATAGTTATTGATGAAATTGTCGGCTTTCAGATAACAATGCTGCCAGTGGCGATAACCGTACTGCATCTTTGCATTGGCTTTGTTCTGTTTAGAATTTTTGATATTTTAAAACCTTTTCCCATTAACAATCTGCAAAGATTGCCCGGCGGATGGGGAGTTGTGATTGATGATGTTGGAGCCGGAATATATGCGGGCGCGGTGATGTGGTTGTTAGTATTTGGAGGAGTTACATGAAAATAGGTATCCTAACAATCGGCAACGAATTAATGAATGGACGCATTGCGGACACAAATGCTTCTTTCATCGCACGTGAAGCTAATCAGAAGGGCTGGAGCGTGGAAGCGATAATGTCCGTGGGTGACGATTTCACCTCCATTAAAAACCGTCTGGATTATCTGTTTTCCGTGACCGATGCCGTAATCTGCTCTGGCGGTTTGGGACCCACAGCCGATGATATTACCACTGAGGCAATAGCCAAAGCATTCGGCCTTCCTTTATATACTGATGAGAACATTTTGAATTACATAAAATCTATTTTCACCCAATTCAATCTACGCTGGGTGGAAAACAACGCCAAGCAGGCCATGTTCCCCAAAGGAGCTGAAGTTTTACCAAACGCCAGAGGCACGGCACCGGGGTTTTCTCTTTCTGTTAACGGGAAAATGATTTTTGTAATTCCCGGCGTCCCCGCCGAAGCAAAACTAATGGTGACGAACGGCGTCTTCCCGACGCTGCGCAAACATTTTCCGCAGGATGAACTATATATCGTCAAACAAACCATTAAGACCTTCGGGCTTTCCGAAGCCGCCGTAGATGATCGAGTGAAGGATATTGATTTCAATTCCCTCGATGTGAGTGTAGGCTTTTATCCGGTGTTTCCCGAAAACCATATCGTTTTGATTTCGCGCCAAAAAACGCAGGAAGAAGCGCAAAGAAATCTGCAAAAAGCGCAGGATGAAGTTGCCGCCCGCCTGCAAGACTTTATTTTTTCCTATGGAGAACAAACACTGGAAGAGGTGATTGCCGGTCTTTTAACCGAGAAAAAACTGACCATCGCGGTGGCGGAATCCTGCACGGGCGGACTGATTACCAACCGCCTCACCGATGTATCCGGCAGTTCTGTTTATCTGGAGCGTGGATTGATAACTTACAGCAACACGGCTAAGATCAGCATGCTTGGTGTGCCTGCCGAAGTCATCGAAAAACATGGAGCGGTAAGCGAGGAAACTGCACGGCTGATGGCCGAAGGCGTGCGGAAGATTGCCGGCACTGATTTAGGACTTTCCTCAACAGGCATTGCCGGGCCAACCGGCGACACTAAAGAAAAACCTGTGGGCACTGTTTATATCGCGCTGGCCGACGCTAAACAGACCATTTGCCGCCATTACGCTTACAGGTGGGATCGCAAAAGAAATAAAGACATGTTTTCCGAAGCGGCGCTGTTTTTGCTCAAAAATTATTGTGAGACTCAAATTTCAAAAACGGAGTGAATTGAAATTTGTAAGTCGTAGTGACACTCGTTGACTATAGGAAACGCAAGTGGAACTATCCAATCCCGATTTATCGGGATTGGGAACCATCCCGCACAGCGGAGGTAATGACACTCGCTAAGAACGAGCTATGCGACGTTCGAAGCGCAAGAGGAATTATCCCGCACAGCGGAGGTAATGACACTCGCTAAGAACGAGCTATGCGACGTTCGAAGCGCAAGAGGAATTATCCCGCACAGCGGAGGGTAAAATAGTTTCCAAAGCTTGCTTTGGGGTTCATACCCGTGATTTGCAGGGGGAAATTTAATTTATGGCCGATTCCGAAAAAAATATCCGCGCTTTTCTGGCTATTGATCCGCCGGAAAATATCTTACAGGCAATGTCCCGCCTGCAGGAAAAATTAAAGCGGGAAATCAGCGGACGAATCAGTTGGACAAAGCCGCAGGGTCAGCATCTGACCTTAAAATTTTTCGGCGATATTTCAACGGAGGATGTAAAAAATATTTGCTCTGCTGTGCAAAACCGGGTAACTTCAGAACCATCTTTGAGTTTGAAAATTGAAAAGCTGGGCGTGTTTCCTGATGCCCGCAGACCGCGAGTAATCTGGTGTGGTATGGCGGGTGATGTGGAAAAGCTCTCCGTTCTCCAGAAACAATTGGATAGTGATTTTGCGGGCATCGGTTTCCCCGGAGAAGATCGGCCTTTTCAGGCGCATCTGACCTTAGGCCGGATTAAGGACTCGCATGGTTTGACAGGAATCAACGAAGCATTGATAAAATACAGTTCCTTTGCCGCCGGGGAATTTAATTGCACTGAATTGATTTTGTTTCAGAGCAGACTCTCTCCGCAGGGGGCAATATATACAAAACTGGCGGAATTTGCTTTAGGTGGATGATAGATGCGAAGCGTTTTGCATAGGGGATTGAAGCTGCAAATTGTAAATAAACAATAAAATATATAAAAAATAACAGGGTGAGGAGGTTATTGTATTATGTGTGCAGATATGGACAGATCAAAAGCTGTTGATTTGGCGATTACGCAGATAGAAAGACAGTTCGGCAAGGGATCGATTATGAAACTGGGCGGCGCGGAGCCGGTTGCCGATGTTCCGGCCATTTCCACCGGATCGCTCAGCCTCGATATAGCATTGGGAACTTTTGGCGTCCCGCGCGGCAGAGTCATCGAAATATACGGGCCGGAATCCGGCGGGAAAACCACTCTGGCTCTGCACATCGTCGCCGAGGCGCAAAAGAAGAATGGCATTGCGGCTTTTATCGATGCCGAACACGCGCTGGATGTGACCTATGCCAAAAAAATCGGCGTGAATACCGACGAACTCTTAATTTCACAGCCGGACTCGGGCGAACAGGCCCTCGAAATCGCGGAAACTCTAGTGCGCAGCGGTGCGCTGGATGTATTGGTTGTCGATTCCGTAGCGGCACTGGTGCCCAAAGCGGAACTCGAAGGAGAAATGGGCGACGCCCAGATGGGCCTTCAAGCTAGGCTCATGTCACAGGCGCTGCGCAAGCTCACCGGCAGCATCAGCAAATCAAAAACAACCGTAATTTTTATCAATCAACTGCGCATGAAAATCGGCGTCTTCTTTGGCAACCCCGAAACGACCACCGGTGGTAACGCTTTGAAATTCTATTCATCACAACGTCTCGACATTCGCAAAATGACTTCCATCAAGAACGGTCAGGATGTCATCGGTTTTAGAACCAAAGTTAAAGTGGTAAAAAACAAAATGGCTCCGCCTTTTAGAGAAGCGGAATTCGATATTATCTTCGGCGAAGGCATTTCGCGCGAAGGCGATGTGCTGGATTTGGCGGCGGCAAACGGCATCATCGAAAAAAGCGGCGCGTGGTATTCCTACAAGGGTGACAGAATAGGCCAGGGTCGGGACAATTCCAGAGTTTTCCTGAAAGAAAATCCCGAAGTTATGGCGCAGGTTGAAAACGATGTGCGCACCAAGCTGGGTATCGTGGCTAAAGAGCTGGAAGAAGATAAGTGAAAGTTTTAGATCTAGCGGCAGCCAAGCAAAAAGCTTATCGCCTTTTGGCGTTGCGGCCGCATTCGGAAAAAGAGCTGGAAAAGAAACTGCGGGAAAAAGGTTTTCCCGCAGTTGTCATTAAAGAAACACTGGAAAAACTCCACGATTTGAAGTATCTCAATGATGCGTCTTTCGCCACCGGGTGGGCGCGCAATCTGGCGGTAAACAAACTATGGGGTAATCGAAAAATAATCGCCAGCTTGCAGGAAAAAGGTGTCGCGGCGCAATTAATTGATGAAGCAATCGCCGCTGCCCGGTTCGAAATTTCGGAAGCAGAGGCGATTGAGGCTTTAATCAAAAAAAAGACGGCTAAAAAGAAGTCAGCCGTTTTTGATATCAAGGAAAAACAGAAAATTTTTCAGGCCCTGATGGGACGTGGTTTCCCGCCGGGCATGATTTTAAATAAACTGGGAAAAGCAGCGGAGGAAGAGTTCGATGGTGAAAACGGGTGACGCGATACGGGAAAGCTTTTTAAAATATTTCGAGAGCAAGGGACACACCAAAGTGACGAGTTCGTCGCTGACTCCTAAAGATGACCCTACCCTGCTTTTCACCAATGCCGGCATGGTACAATTCAAAAATGCGTTTTTAGGATTGGAAAACCGCGGCTACACACGGGCGGTCACCTGCCAGAAATGCGCGCGCGCCGGCGGCAAACACAACGATCTGGAAAATGTCGGCGTTACCGCGCGCCATCATACTTTTTTTGAGATGCTCGGTAATTTTTCTTTCGGCGATTATTTTAAGGAAGAAGCCATCGCCTGGGCATGGGAATATTTAATCGACGTGGCCAAACTGCCCAAGGAAAAACTTTGGATAACAATTTTTAAAGACGACAACGAGGCTTTTGAAATCTGGAATAAAAAGATGAAGGTGCCTGCAAACCGCATTGTCCGCATGGGAGAGAAAAGCAATTTTTGGATGATGGGCGAAACCGGCCCCTGCGGCCCCTGCTCCGAAATCCTTTATGATCAGGGTAAAGACACCGGCTGCGGCCGTCCCGAATGCGATATCCATTGCGACTGCGACCGCCATCTGGAAATATGGAATCTGGTTTTTACGCAATATGATCGCGATGAAAAAGGAAAGTTAAATCCTTTGGCCAAGCCCAGTATCGATACCGGTATGGGACTGGAGCGGCTCACTGCCGTGATTCAGGGCATGAAGAGTAACTACGATACAGACCTGTTCTCACCGATTATCCGTTTTATGGAAAAAACTTCCGGCAAGACCTACGGCAAAAACGCGGAAAATGATGTCTCCATCAGGGTCATTGCCGATCACAGCCGCGCGTTAACTTTCCTGATCGGCGACGGCATAACGCCCAGCAATGAAGGCCGCGGCTACGTGCTCCGGCGTATTTTACGCCGCGCCGCGCGCCACGGGAAAATGTTGGGCATCAACAAACCTTTTTTAAACGAAAGCGCTCAGGTCGTGATTGATATGATGAAGGGCGTTTATCCCGATTTGGTGGAGAAAGCCTCTTTCATCACCAAGATGATTTTAAATGAGGAACAGCGCTTCATGGAAACACTAGACGCGGGACTGCGCATACTGAATGAAGAAACAGCGGCGCTGAAGAAAGCGGGCAAATCGATTCTCCCCGGTTCGCTGGTATTCAAACTCTACGATACTTTCGGATTCCCCACGGATTTAACGGCGGATATCGTCAAGCGCGACGGCTTTACTTTGGACAACGATGGTTTTGAAGCCGAGATGGAACAGCAAAGAGTCAGAGCCCGCGGCGCCTGGAAAGGCAGTGGCGAGGAAGCAATAGCCGAATACTATCTCAAAGCCTCGAGCTCAGGCATTGTCAGTGAGTTTTGTGGTTATGAAAGAGTCAATAAAGAAGATGCTAAGGTAATGGCAATATTTGTGGATGGTAAACCATTGGATTCTGCGACGGTACGTGAAAGCCAAAGGGCAGAAATTGTTCTGAATGCTACACCGTTTTACGGAGAATCAGGTGGGCAGACAGGAGACGCCGGTTATCTGGAAGGTGCCGGATTCAGTTTTACAGTAGAAGATACGAAAAAGCCTTTAGAAAATTTCATAGTACACAGAGGAGTTGTTAGAAAAGGCGAAATCAAAGTTGGAGCAAAAGCAAAACTGGTTGTAGATGAAGAAAGGCGACGTGCCATTGCCGCCAATCATTCCGGTACGCATATTCTGCAGGCGGCTCTCAAGGCGGTTCTGGGAGATCATATCAAACAATCCGGTTCACAGGTCAATGCGGAAGGATTGCGATTTGACTTCACTCATTTTTCCAAAATCAGCGATGATGAGATGCAGCGCGTGGAAGATATCGCCAACGACATAATCCGCAAAAATCTGGAAGTGAAGACGGAAATCTGCTCGCTCGAAGACGCGCTAAAAACCGGTGCGACGGCGGTGTTTGATGAAAAATACGGCGCAACTGTCCGCATTGTGAAAATGGGAGAAATGAGCATGGAATTTTGCGGCGGCACACATGTGAAGCGAACCGGCGACATCGGTCTTTTGAAAGTTGTCCATGAATCGGCCATTGCCGCGGGCGTTCGCAGAATAGAAGCCGTCACCGGCAAGGCAGCGCTATTGCATGTTCAAAAAGTGGAAGAAGAATTAAAAGGAACGGCAGGATTGTTTAAAGCAAATCTCTTTGAGGTTTATGACCGTGCTGAAAAAATTTTGAAAGAAAAACGCGAATTAGAAAGAGAAATCGAAACGCTCAAAGGAAAAATCGCCGCCAAAGACTCCGGCGATATGATGAATCAGATAAAGGAAATCGGCGGCGTCAAAGTGCTGTCGGTGGAAGTAAGCATTACCGATGCCAAGACACTGCGCGACTTCGGCGACAAACTGCGCGACAAGATGGAATCAGGTATTATTCTTTTAGGCAGTAAGGCCGGAGAAAAAGCTCTGCTTTTGTGCATGGTGACAAAAGATTTATCCGTAAAGTATCACGCCGGAAACATAATCAAGGAACTCGCGCCGCTTGTCGGTGGCAGCGGCGGCGGCAGGCCTGACATGGCTCAGGCCGGCGGCACACAACCGGAAAACTTAAGCAAAATTTTCCCTGCTTTGGAGAAGTTACTCGTTAAGTAGCGTAAAAATTACTTAATCAAGGGCACTTCAATATGATTATCTCCGTAATTCTCGCTCATCCTGATCCCGAAAGCTTCAATCACGCCATTGCGCAGACGGTGGTTGAGGCGATAAAAGCGAACGGGCACAAAATATTTTTTCACGACTTATATCAGGAAAAATTCGATCCCCTGCTTTGCACCGAAGAAATTGCGAACAATGCCAAACTGCCTGCTAAAATAAAAAAACATTGCGAAGAAATAGCCGTAGCGTCTGGAATAGTGATTGTGCATCCGAACTGGTGGGGGCAGTCTCCGGCCGTACTGAAAGGATGGGTGGATCGTGTTATTCGTCCCGACGTTGCTTATGAGTTTCTGGAAGGCGACAAAGGCGAAGGAGTCCCCAAAGGGTTGCTAAAAGCGCGGGCTGCACTGGTTTTCAATACATCCAACACAGAAACCCAAAGAGAAAAGGATGTTTTTGGTGATCCGCTGGAAACGATCTGGAAAAATTGCATCTTCGATCTCTGCGGCGTTACCAACTTTCACCGCCGAATGTTCAATGTTATTGTGACAAGCACAGAAGAACAACGCAGGGATTGGTTAAATGATGTTGAAAAAGATATTGATACTTTCTTCCCCAAAGTTACAATCTAAACATTGCCAAGTGATGACAGCAAAAAGAGAAAGGAGGCGTATTTATGACGAAGCCTAAAGAAGTCGAAAGAAAAACAAATAAACTTCTTTACGGAAAGACAGCGATTGTTACCGGAGCAAGTTCCGGCATCGGACGCGCGACTGCCATAACTCTTGCGCGGGCGGGAGCGGCGGTTGTGCTTCTTGCCCGACGCAAAGACAGGCTAGCGAATGTAGAGAAGGATATTAAGGCAGAAGGCGGGAAAGTCCTCGTGGTCGCGGGCGATGCCGGTTCCGTCTCTGATATAGATAAATTGCTGAAACGCGCGCTGGATTGGAAAGAAGGCGGCAGCAAATACGACATTGTCGTGGTCAACGCCGGACGAGGATTGGCAGGCGGCACACTTGCCAGCGATGATTCTCAATGGCAGGAGCTTTACCAAACCAATGTTATCGGTGCCGCCAATTTGATGCGCAAGGCGGGACATTACATGAAAGAAAAAAAATGTGGCGATATAGTTGTGATCGGCTCCGTGGTGGGGCGAAACATCTCACCATTCAGTGCGTTTTACGGCTCCAGCAAATTTGCCATCGGCGCAATCGCGGAAGGAATGCGTCAGGAAGTCTGCGCGCATGGCGTGCGCGTATCTCTGGTTATGCCCGGTATAGTAACCAGCGAATTTCAGAAAGTCGCCGGTTATGACGAAGATAATTTTTATAAAGGGATTGCTCATATGGGCAAACTGCTGGAACCGCAGGCTATCGCCGACGGCATCTGCTGGCTGTTAACCCAGCCGCCGAATGTTAATGTGAGCGAGATTATGATAAGGCCGACAGGGCAAAACTATCCCTGAGAGCGATTTTGTAAAATGTTCATATGCTGCGTTGCGCTGCATCCTTCCCCGGCCTTCGCCGGGGCAGGCTATACTACCTACGAAAAAGTAGGCCTCATTCCTCAGGCTTTGCGCGCCTTGCCTCTGGAACATTTTACAAAGCCGCCTACTTTTGGGTAATGCCGGAAAAGTTGTTTGATATCATCTTTGATTTAAGTGGAATATAATTTATAAGATGCAATTGCGACCTACAGAAAATTTGAATCGACAAATTAAAAACAGAAAGGAGATGGCGATTGTTTTACAAGGCGAATCAAAATGGATATAAAAAAGTATTGCCGGGAATAAAGCTTAAAACTCTAGTATATGGAGAAAAAACCCTTTTTACCGAATTCAGAATGGATGCCGGTGCGGTGCTGCCTAAACATGCTCACCTTCATGAACAAACAGGTTATCTGACGAAAGGGAAAATTCGGCTGACAATCGGCAAGCAAGTATTTGAAGTTGAGAAGGGAGATAGTTGGTGTATACCCGGTAATATGAATCATAGCGCCGATATATTGAAAGATTCCGTCGCCATTGAGGTTTTTTCGCCCGTGCGCGATGAATATCTGCCCGAGAAGGTTAAATCACGGGCATGAACCCCAAAGCAGGCTGCGGGGCATTAAACCCTCCGCTTAGCGGGATAATTCGACTAACGCTTCAAACTTCATCCCGACTTGTCGGGATTCGTTTTCAGCGAGTCTCATTAGAATTGGAGTTTCAACAATAATATGAAAGCAAAAGAAATCAGCAAACGCCTGCAGAAAATGGGAGATAAGGAAGACGCCCGATTCTTACAGGGATTTTTCAAAACCGGTGTTGGGCAATACGGCGAAGGAGATATTTTTCTGGGCATTCGTGTTCCAGCAATAAGAAAACTCGCCAAAGAATACAATAATCTGCCGACCGAAGAAATATTATCATTGTTGAAATCTTCTTATCACGAAGTGAGGCTGTTCGCGCTCATCTCGTTAGTCAACACTTTTGCCAAAGCTGATGAAACAATTCAAAAGAAAATCTATGATCTGTATCTTGCGAATACCAATTACATCAATAACTGGGATCTGGTGGATCTCTCCGCGCCCAACATCGTGGGAGCGTATTTGCTCACGAAAAACAGAAAACCTCTTTATCAACTGGTGAAATCAAAGAGCCTCTGGGAGCGGCGCATTGCAGTACTCGCTACTTTCTATTTCATCAAAAATAATCAATTTGCAGATTCACTCAAGATCGCCGCAATTTTACTGCAAGATAAAGAAGATTTAATTCACAAGGCTGTCGGCTGGATGCTGCGCGAAATCGGCAAACGTGATATGGAATGCGCGGAAACGTTTTTACAAAAGCATTGCCGGGTAATGCCCAGAACCATGCTGCGTTATGCTATAGAAAGATTTGCTCCATCAAAAAGACGCAAGTATATGAACGGCGGATGAGGATGCTCATAATAGATAACTATTTTAATGAGGTTGGAAAATATGAAGTCCTCGTAAAAAATACCCCAACCTGTCATTCCCGCGCAGGCGGGAATCCATAACATGCTTAAATAACTAGATTCCCGCCTACGCGGGAATGACAAAAATGAGCCAAAATTTACTTTTTAAATGAGGTTAAAAAACATGGAAATGAAATATGATATTACATTCGGCGGAAATAAAAAGGTAGATGCGCAGTATCGCGGTTTTACCATTCATTCAGATCAACCGTTAACCAGCGGCGGGGACAATACCGCGCTTTCGCCTTTTGAATTATTTCTGGCATCTATCGGCATGTGCACGGGCTTCTATGTTTTAGCCTTTTGTCAGTCGCGTTCTATTTCCACAGACAATATTAAAATAACACAAACGGTTATCCGAAACGACACGACACACATGGTGGAAAAAGTCATGATTGATATAAATCTGCCGCCGGACTTTCCGAAGAAATACAAAGCTGCGATTATAAAGACTGCTCAGTCCTGCTCAGTCAAAAAGTTTCTGGACTCACCTCCAGAAATTCAAATATCAACAAACAATTGACCATAATTGCCCTTTGATATAAATGCATTCAAAAGGATTTTGTCAGGAGTTAACATGAATATTCTAATCAGTAAGGAAAACGGCATTCTCACTATTACATTCAATAGGCCCGACAAGAAAAACGCGATTACCGCGGCAATGTACCAGACTATTGCCGACGCGCTGAAGGATGCGGAAAATGATGCCGAGGTGCGCGTGATTTTATTTACCGGTAAACCGGAAATATTCACGGCAGGCAACGACATCGATGATTTTCTGAAGAATCCACCTAAGAGCACCAAAAGCCCTGTGTATCAATTTATACAGAATCTCAGCCATGCCACCAAACCGGTAGTCGCGGCGGTTTCCGGTCCCGCAGTCGGCATCGGCACGACGCTATTGCTGCACTGTGATTTTGTTTATGCGGCGGACAACGCCAGATTTTCGTTGCCGTTCGCAAAACTCGGCTTGTGTCCGGAATTTGCTTCCAGCCTTCTGTTGCCGCAAATCGCTGGTTATCAGCGTGCGGCGGAAAAGTTGATGTTGGGCGAGGCGTTTTCGGCGCAGGAAGCATGCGCGATGGGATTTGTAAACAAGGTACTGCCGCCTGCTGAAGTATTAGCGTTTGCACAGGCCCAAGCGGCCAAACTGGTGGCATTGCCGGCATCATCGTTATGGGCAACCAAGCGTTTAATGAAGGGCAAGCAGATAGCAGCTGTCGAGGCCAAAATAAAGGAAGAGAGCGTACATTTCAGCGAAATGCTGGTATCGAAGGAAGCGAAAGAGGCCTTCACCGCGTTCTTTGAGAAACGTAAACCTGATTTTACCAAGTTCAAGTGATGCCATCATCCCAAGGCATCACCGGCAAGACAGGCAAAATGGAAAGCGGCCTGGCGGGAGTTAATTTATATTGGCTTACATATGTTCCAGTATCAATTCATCTTTTATTTCGATACATCCTTTAATGCTTTGGGCGGCAGGACAAAACTGTAAATAAGAAGAAAAAGCCGTCTGCGCTTCGGGCACTTTTTCCGTATGTATCTTCAGATGATACTTAACGCGAATCTGGGTGATTTTGAGAACACCACTGGCGTTTTCAATATCTCCTTCCACATCAGCATGATAACGATCCTCAGAAGTTGAAATTTTATCTCTGGCCAGCAGTGTGGACAGTGTTCCCATCATGCAGGCGCCTGTCGCCGCTATAATATGATCAAGCGTTGCGGCATGTTCTTTTTCCGGTTCTATTTTATAAAAGTTTTTTATCCCGCCATGGACTCCATAGTAAATCGGTTCATTAAGCCCCTCAATTACAGCTTTTCTTGTCGGGCCATTTTCCCGCACAATTTTAATGCGTGATGTATGAATGACTTCTCCCATATAACACCCCCCATTTTTACGGAATATAATCAGCCTTATTAATTACATTATACCATATTGATTTTAAAATGTTACAATAGAAATAATGAGACTCAAGTTTTGGAAGAGTAGCGCGCTGAAACTTATAAGTCGAATTAATGACACTCGCTAAGAACGAACGTAGTGAAGTTCGAAGCGCAAGTGGAATTATCCTGTATGCAAAGCATAAAGTGGTATCCCCGAAGCGATTGTGACTCTCGCTGAGAACAAATGGAGTGAAGTTCGAAGCGCAAGAGGAACAATCCCGCCAACATAGTTGGCAGGGAAGCGTAGTGGGATAAGTGACACCCTTCACTCTTCTCCTTTTCCCGGCACCCAGCGTAAAATAACAATTGAAATAAAATAAATTGGGCATATATTTAAGCACATAGTTTTAAAATACATTATTTGCTGAGTGGCCCATAAAATAAAAAAAGTGAGGTGAACTATGAAGAAAAAAGATTATCTCCGGCTGGTATTGATTTTAGCCATCTTTTTCTTAGCCTTGGGTGGCTGGCTGCTTCATCTGCGGATACATCCGATTGCCAAAGACGCGGAAAATTATATACCCCTAGCGGCCGGGTTCATCAGCGTATTCGTCATCCCTGTCTTATTTATTTTTCGATCAACAATTCCTTTTGCTTATCTTCTCAATGGCATGACGGTAATCATCGGCACAATCACTATGACGCATTTTACAATTGAAAATTCCCCGCAAGTATGGACGCTGCAGGCAATCTTCATGGGAACGCTTCTGGCCGATATAATACTGCTTTGGGGAAAATTTGCCGTGGGCAAAGCCCTTTTTGATCTTGATCCTGTAATAAGCCGGCCCGACGCGCCGATGAGTAGCGGCAGATTTTTCCGTTTTCCGAATATGGGCTTTTGGTTTGCGCATCTTGTCACATTAACCGTCGTTTACCTTATCGGCAGTTATTTTTGGAAATAAGAGGAGGGCGTCATGAAATATTTTATATTATTCCAGCCGGGCTGGTGGGTATTACATGTCCTCGCGATTTTACTGCTTCTCTTGATCGGTCATCTATAATCCGCTAAGCGGTGGACGGAATCCAATCTCTTCTGTCATTGCGAGGAGAGCCTTGCGCTCCGTGGCAATCTGTAAAAAAATATTGTCATTCCCTGGCTCTTTGCCGGGCGGATGCCTGGTGACCAGGCAATCTGTTTCTTCTTCCCCCTTTGGCTAAAGGGGGATTGAGGGGGATTTTGAAGATGTTTATAAAAATCCTCCCTTGTATGTTCACCCATGATCTTATGGTGCATATGACCAACTTGTAGTAGATGGCATAGAAGTTTATGGTTGTGGCAGGCCGAACCTCCCTGGAGACAAGAGCTCGTGGGTTA
>JBEKRZ010000024.1:0-37148 GCA_049517435.1 Smithella sp.
CTGGTAAATGGAATGCTATCATTCCAAATACAGTTGGTGAAAAATTAATCAATATAGTTTCTTGCGAACCTGTTACTCCAAATGAGGCTGTTGTTGCTCCCAAGGTTGAGAAACCTGTTACTTCCAAGAAGGTTGTTGTTGCTCCAAAGGCTGAGAAGACTGTTACTTCCAAAGAGGCTGTTGTTGCTCCCAAGGTTGAGAAACCTGTTACTTCCAAGAAGGTTGTTGTTGCTCCAAAGACTGAGAAACCTGTTACTTCCAAGGAGGTTGTTGCTCCCAGTCCTCTTTTCGCTGCCTATTATGGTCATGTTGAATCTTTCAAAAGTGAAAATAAAGCAGTCATATTCGTTAACAAAATGAAGGCCAAAGGGTTTGTTGCCTTTTATCAGAAAGAAGACGTTCCGGAAGAGGGAGAATTTTACAGAGCATACGTTGACAGATACAAAACCCGTCCGCTTGCCCACAAAGCTTTGACCAAACTAAAAAAATCCGGTGAAATTGATTTTTCCCAAATTAAGAAGACGGCGGGGAAAAAAGGGAAAATAGTGAAAAGGAAAATGGAGCTTGGGACGCAAAAAAAAGAGCTAGCCCAGAAACCGGAAAACAAAACGGTACCTTCCATCGAAACCCAACACTATTATGAAGGAATAAAGGGAATTGTTTTGACGAATGGGGAAGTTATTGAGGGACAAATAATAAGTGTCTATGATGATGTGCTAAAGATTCGTTCAAAAGATGGTAAAATTTTCTCATATTCTTTTATGAAAGTTGAGGAATACATAACAGAATAAAAACATGAACCGGGATAAAGCATTCACGAGATCAGGGTCAGCAATAACCTTGCTTTTTTGCACATTTTCATCAGTAATCATTACCAGTATGGGCTGTTGTAGAGTGAGGAGTTGTAGGTGTAAGAAACAAATCCGCTGGCTCGGAAAGCGGAAATTTATTTCTTCTTGTAATGTTGTTTTTCGTGTTTTCCCAATTCATACAACATTTCAATCCGTAGTAAACACTCTTCACACCCGACAAATAGCGGCACTACATCTTATATTTTGTGGACAATATTTAATTGACAGACAACACCACGTTTCTTATAATTCAAGCATGAATAAGACGGGTTTGAAGTGAAGGGTGAAAAACGGGCATTCTGAAAAAAAGGAATATATCGTTATGGTCGAAAAAAGAAAAGCGCCAAGACTGAAGGAGGAGAATGAGGTTACCATAACTGTCGTCTCCGGAAGACACAATCTTTCCAAAGAAGTCATGTATAATCGTAGCAAAGATATCTCTGTTTCCGGAACCAGAATTCAGGCCCATCTGTTTTTACCCGTTGATACCCTTCTCAAGATAGAAATTACATTAAAGAATGTGCACCAGATGATAACAGTCATGGGAAAAGTAAAATGGATTAAAATCATTTATGATGGTGAATCTTATGAGGAGGGTGTTGAATTCGTCAACACAGCAGACGAAGCTATTAAGAAACTGAAAGATTACATTTCGTGGAAACAAAAGTTTAACAATCTTAATCCTGTTTAAGCATACTTGTCTAAAATTTCTTTCTTCCTGTAACGTTGTTTTTCTTATTTTCCCAATTCATACAATATTTCAATCGGAAATAATCAAAAATTGAACTCCAATTTAACATGTGATACAAGTATTTGGGACAGACCAAGAGGACGATGAATATCTTTATTGTGAAACTCCAATTCCGAAAGCGCAGCGTAGCGGAATTGGTAAGTTGAACAATCCCGCGAAGCGGAGGGTATAATGCCCCACAGCTTGCTGCGGAATGTTTCCAAAGCTTGCTTTGGGTTTCATACCCGTGATTGTTTTCGTATCTGGGCAATACCGGTTTTAAATTATTTTTATCCAACTTATGCGACATGTTACAAGGTGAATTATTCTTCCTAACTTATAAAGCATCCATAAAGGCACATTCATGAATTACACAAATAATGGAGTAAAAGATAAAAAGACCGGAAGAATGAAAAGCACAGGAATATCCTCGCCTACAGATATTAAACAGATATCCCGCATCATCTCGGCCCTCAATTTGATCAAGAGGAACATCGGAATGTACCCAGCCGGCCATGCCAGTATAGATAAAAGTGTTGAGCTGGCCTACACACTCATCCAGAACTTCCTTCAAGGAAGATCGGAGATGATCATCGGTGTCGCCGGTAAAACGCTCATGCTCGATGAAAATGTGCTGGATAAAAATAATAATACCTTTCGGGAATATGCCCACACTCTCAATGTTTTTCGTGTCATTTTCCTCAGACTGAAGCATACCGTAACCAAGAAAGATTTATTCCTGTTCAGCAAAATCTTGTCTTCCAAAACATCCGATATCCGAAACATGGGTAAGCTGGAAAATCTTCTCGCCCGTTCGTCTGTCAACGGCATCCAGGTAAAAACCATCGATGCCGACGATTTTCAGCTGACGGATGAAAAGAAGACCCGAAATAAAATGAGGGATGAGGATTTCTGGCTGGAATTCATTTCCCGAATGGCATTTCATGTATCGAGGACGGAGTTGGAAAATTCCGATGCCAAGAAGTCGGCCGAATCTGACCTCCCTAAAACCATCCAGACGCTCAATGATAATAGGCAATATTGGCATAAGGCGGTCGCAAGTTACGAAAACATGATCCAGGAGTATTTATACGAAATCCGAACAAGCAGGCAGGTGAGTGCCGAGAAATACGAAGCACTGGCCAAGATTGCCACTCTGATTAATAATTTTCACCCTGACTTGAAAGAACAACTCCTTGAAGTGGCGGAAAAGCAGCTTTCCCTCCAACCGGAAACGGCACTCTTCCGGGAAAACCTGAAATGTTTCCCCAAGGAGATGATCTCGGGGATCATTCATTTAGCAAACGAAAAGAAAAGACAAATTTCCCCTGCCCTTATTACGCTGCTGCAGAAGTTGTCGGCAATCGAGAAAGAAGGAAATGCCCATCAACGGGTTGACAGGCAGAATATGACCTCTTCAGAAATGGGAAAACTCCTGAAACGGGAGGAATATGAAGAATATATCCCCGAAAAGTACGATCAACTGCTCAAAAAGCTTTCCAGGGTATCTTCGACGGCCGATGATGTCGAAGAAAACGCATTTAACCTCTCAGTATATCTGAAGACCATAGATGATGAACACATCGATTTTCGCCTCTGCAAATTGGTGCTTGCCTTGATGGACGAAGAAGACGATGAAGAGGATTATCTCGCCTATTCAACAAGATTGGCCTTTGTTATCCCGGATCTATTAAAGAATGGACAATTTTCATTTCTGATCAGCGTTATCGAAACTCTTCGCCGCCATGGACAGAAAAACGCCTCAGAAAAAATCCGTCGCCAGGCGTTGTCTGTTTTATCTATCTTCGAAGATCCTGACACCATTGCCAGATATGTCACCCCGTTCATCCTGAATGGGAAAGACACCTCGGAATTGGTAAAATTTCTCGTCATGAGCGGCGTACAAAATGTCCCCTGGCTCTTTGACCTCTACCTGGATCCTGAGACAACGACTTCTGATACTCTCATGGATATTATCAAGGGATTTGGCAGTAACGCCGTGAATGAGGCCTCTAAACGAATAGAAAACCAAACACCACTAAAGGCACTCCGTCTCCTGTCATTTTTACGGGAGGTAGGCAATCACAGTGCGATCCCACTTTTGACAAAACTATATGAATGCGAAGACTGGAACGTCAAGAAGGAAGTCATGGAAATCCTTTTTCTGTTCAAAGATGCAGGGGTCATCGATCTGCTGCGGAAAAGCATTCATTCCTCGAAACACGATGATGTTCTGCAAGCGGTGAGCCTGACCTGCCTTTATGAAGTCAGGGAACTGATGGGTGAGCTGATGTCTCTTCTGAAAACATTTTACATCCGTGAAGAGGATGCCATTCTGAATGAATGGATTGTCCGGCAGCTTGTAGGGACAGGAAATCCATGGACTGTACCTTACATGGAAACAATTATGGCAGTCAGGCTTACCCTATCTCCTCAACGACTCTCACGTATGAAGGAGATACTTTATGAATCCCTGGAACATTTTCCCCGGCAGACTGTACAATCACTTTTGGAGAGAGGTTCAAAATCGTGGAACAGGAGAATCAGGGCAAGCTGCTTGAAGATCATGGGACAAGAGGAATCATGATATGGCCGATATAAATAATCAGCAGAAGATCGGCAGGATCATTACCAAGTTGGCCGTGGCCATCCAGAATGCCGGCATGTACCCCGATAACCATCCGCAGGTCATTTCCCATGCCCAGGAGGCTTTTGCTCTTCTAGACATTTTGCTAAAAAATGCGCGGGAAATCACCATCCTCCTGATCGGTGATTATCTCACCGTAGACAACAACCCCCTGCTCATTCCCGGTTTTCATGAAGCCGCCTTTGTTAGGTTCATGAAGAAAAATGGCGTCGAATGGATATCTTTCTTAAGAGGTTTACCTTTTGCTCAACTTAAGGAGTTGATCCGAAGTTTTGCCTCTTCGGGAAGTTCATTTATGGACTCGACGCAATATATCAAGCTAGGCAAAATTAAGCTCAAGGAGAGCGATAAAATCCGTACGGTGGATAAGTCTGATCTTGAGGCATCCGGCAATGATATAGCAAATGTTCTGGATCTCCGGTTCCAGTCAAAGGAACAGATGATACAGAAAATCTACCAAAGTTGCCGTGATGAAAACAACATCGATCTCAACATGGTGAATCAAATCGTCGCTGACCTCATGGTAATTATCTGCGAATCAAATCCACTCAAGCTTCTCGCGGAAATTAAATCGAACGACGAGTATACCTTCACCCATTCATCCAATGTGGCGATTCTCGCCATGTCTCTGGCAGAGCGTCTTGGTTTCAATGGACATTACCTTAACAAAATCGGGATTGCCGCCTTACTTCACGACGTGGGAAAGACAACGACCCCTGATGATATTTTGTCAAAGGAGGGCCCTTTGACCGAAGAGGAACGGACCGTTATGGAAGAACATACCATCAAGGGGGCCATGTACCTGATGAAATTGAAAGGGGTAAACAATCTGGCCATTCTTGCCGCCATGGAGCACCACATCAAATATGACGGCAGCGGCTATCCAAGGATCAAGGGAGGCTGGAAACCGAATATAGTCAGCCAGATCATTGCCATCGCTGATGTCTACGATGCCTTGCGGTCGATACGCCCATACCGGGAACCAATGTCCAAGGATCAAATCATCAGGTTTCTGACCGATGAAAGCGGTACAACGTTCAATCCTTATATTGTCGAATGCTTTTTAAAACTCATTCAGCAATAGCAACTTTCACAATCACGGAACATGACATATGAAGGCTATGGTACATCAGTGAATACCTAAAACAATAGGATTTTGATACCAATATATTTAAGACAATTAAAAAATCTTTCACTTGCATACTAGCCTATATATACTTCCAATGGTGAAGAACAATTCAGTTTATGACCATTTAGTACATTTGGTCAAATTTATGTGGTAGATCACGAGAAGAAAATAATTGCTGAAATTGGATACTAAACAAATCATATTAGCTGACCGCAAAATGCCGTGATTAAGACCTAGCCTTTATGCAACAGTTCAAACAGTAATTATCAGATTGTTATTTCTATAAAATCGTTTAGTTGTAGGTGAAGTCAACGTTTGTGATGATTATTTAGTTTTTCAAAATAGATTATTGATTTTTCTATTGATAAACTTCCTGTAGGGAACTAAGGCTTTTCGTGTCAAAATGGATGTGTACGGCATTGTGCTGAACTATCTCTTAGTGGAGGCGGCGGGAATTGTTCAAATCCGATAAATATTCTCAATGAATAGTTTTTCACAGTTAGAAATATTGTGCATAACCATAAAATATACCCAAAATAAAGTATGAACAATTTTTGGGTTTCTGTTCTTTTATAATAATAATCGCACTCCAAAGCAGATGAGGAATTTGAACCATCGTCCAAAGGATTATAAGTGCAGAACAAATAAAAAGCTGGTAAAAAAATATATTTGTCTCAATTACTTAGTTTCGGTAGATCGGTAGAGAGGACTTACATAAATTAAGTATTACGGAAGAAGTCATTGCTGAAGGTTTGTCTTTCCTATGCTTTAGTATATTTATTTCAATATATAAATATTTATTTATTCAATTTTTATTCATCATTTTTTGTCTTGATTTATTGATTGATATAAATTATTTATATCAATATGAAAAAGAAAATGTTCACAAATCAAGTCGATAGTGACCTACTAAAGAATTTTAAAAAGCTTGCTATCGATCTTGAAAGGCCAATTAATGATATTCTTGAAGAAGCCATGCGTAACCTATTAAAATATTACGAAAAACCAAAATCAAAAAAAGATAATATTTCATCTCCGAAATTGCCTTTTTAGCACAGCTTTCTTAATCCTGCGTAACATTGCCCGTCTAGGATCGCCCAGGTTTAACGATCTCCGTTCTTACATTATATGGGGGGGCTAGGGACGCCATAAGACGCCCTGGTCTCTGATCTTTTTATACGTATTTTATTTGATTCTGTTTATAACATCTACTACAGTTCAGTGGTTGACAGTTGTAAGAATTGATGATTACGAATCAGAGGCGATGTATCTAAAATGACCAAATACTGTTTAGTTAAGATCTTTCTTCAATAATTAACAACTATAACCAGCGACGAATCTGCTTTTTGTAAGCTCGATACTGTTCACTGAATTTGGATTCAAGATATGATTCTTCTCGTTTAATCACGTAAATATTTACAATGAATATAACTGCTGGGAGAACGACGAATGCCCAAGCTATACTCAGCAAAAATCCAAAACTAACATAGAGTAAGGCTAAAGAGACATACATGGGATTTCTGGTAACACGATATGGACCGACAATAACAAGAGATGAAGACGGTTTGTGAGGTAATGGATTGGTCTTGGCACGCCAGAACTCTAGCATGCTCCATAATCCAAGAACTGCCGAAGGTGTGACCGCAAGGAGCGCCAAAACAATTGATAGCGGAGGACCTAACATGGGGATTTGGTAAAATCTATTCATGGCGTAGGCAAGGAGAAAACCGATGAGGTAAATGAGGGGTGGTGGGATCATTATTCCCGGACCATGATCAGAGTGTGTCATTTATAATTCCGTTTGTTAAGGTTATAAAAATTATTTTTCATTGCTTTTACCTTATAGCTTTCATTATCACGATTTGCACTTGAAATCTACTATGGCTAGGAAATCAGATTTGTGATGCTTACTGGAAGAAAGCGACTGTTTGTTACACCTACTTAGTTTCAATAGAGGGCAGTTATCAGAATTGAGGATTACCATTTGTAAACATTTTTTTCTATCTCATGGAAGCTGGTAACTTTTCTCCATTCTAATAAAATATTATACTTGCACATTCATGCACAACAAAATATATATTATAACGTATTTAATCCACATAGGCATTCTTAGGAGGCCTCTATATGAATACAAAAGGAATTTTTTATACTGTAACAAAGGCTTCTATGGTCGCAGCTTTTGGTGAAGAACGTTGGAATTCCTTTATGACCAAGATGGCAGAGAAGGACAACTATTTCAGCAAGATGATTATGTCCATTACTCTTGTTCCGATGGATAAATTCATCTTTTTTCTTGACGAGATGTGTAAGGAATTTTTCAACAACGACAGAATGCAGTACGTGACGTTTGGGACGGTATCCGCTCAATATGCCCTGTCGCCGGAAGGCCCGTACAAATCTTATATGCTCACAAAAGATATAAAGCAGTTCGTCGAGTTAGTCCTACCTAAACTCTGGTCGACCTATTTTGACGAAGGTAAAGGTATCACAAAGTTTGAGAACAATATTGCTCATCTCAAAATCACCGGAATTCAAATCAAAAATTTGTACTTCGAGTACCTTGTTATGGGTTACTTTCAGAAGGCCATTAAAATATTCGGGAAGAAAAGTGTTGTGAAAAAGGTCAGGAGTCTCGCATCGGGCGATGATGATATTTATTTCCAGTTTGAACTAAAAGATTCTTGACCATAAAATGTAATTTACATTATTGATGACTGGCGGGCATTAATAGTGTTTATTATGGATTGAAAGGTTGTATTTCCATTGAAACTGGCGATCTGAGGATTACAGGAAGAAAGAAATAAAAATTCGATTTCAAAATCGTCATAATTGTTTCTTTCACCTGTAAACCGCTATCATAGTCATTAAAGAACAAGACTGTAGATAATAAACATGATCGAATTCTTGAAAAGATAAATTTCGTACTAATTTGTTCCTAAAATACATTTTAAAAAATTATCGTATAACAATGTATAACATTATATTTATTGGGAAAAAACAAAAAAACGTCGGGATTATTTACATAATTTAGGAATATAATGTAACCTATTATAGTTATTATATATATCCAGAAAATGTCAATTCTGTGCCCCTTGAAAATGTCGAGATTATTTACATAATCATTTTTGCCACTGCCCTTATAAAGAAAATAATTTAGTATAACTATATAGTTATGTGATTGGCATGTAAAGTGCAATTAGTAGCATCATTATTGATATAAAAACTTTGAGAAAAAAGAGAGAAATAAAAGAAAAGGAGATTTATGAGATGAAATTAAAGAATTGTTTTGTAATTTTTATTCTAGTTTTTGTATTTTCCGCTACAACGGCTTTGGCGTCCGTCATCGAATATACCGATACGACATCCTTCAATGCCGCTATCTCGGGCGCGACTACATACAACTTCGAGAGTAGTGTCGCACCCTCCCAGTGGACACAAGGAAATCCCAACGTCGTCGTCGGTCCCGTAACATTCGCCCCGGACTCATCCGGCACTCTGTGGGTATTCGGAGATAATTTCTATGCCAACACCTTTGGCGGCGTCGCTTTCATCTCCGCCCAGGAGGGATCACTTACTGGGTCAAACAATTTAACAGCAACGCTGGCGCCCGGAGTAACAGCGATTGGATTTTCCTATGGTCCCGCTGATGATGCAGGGGGAGCGATCACTGTGACCATCAACGGCGTCTCTTACAACCTTGCCATACCGGCGGTATTCGCTACTGCCGACTTCGTCGGCTTTACTTCGGATACGCCGATCACGAGCGTCGCTTTTACCGAAATGGGTCTTGGCATGGATATAACACAATTTGTCTTGGGTACGGCCAATCCTGCAACTTCAGTTCCGGAACCCGCCAGCATGCTGCTTCTCGGTCTTGGTTTGATTGGGTTGGCAGGAGTCAGGAGAAAGTTAAAGAAATAAACCCGATTCAGAGGGTTTTTTAAAACCGTGGTTCTTACCATGGGTGAGGAAGGCAGGGTCATAATGGCCCTGCCTTTTTGTTATTTAATGAGGGGATAAAAAGAATAATAGCACAATAAATTAACGATTACTGGTGGAACTATGCATAATGAAAGGCAGAGTCATTGCTTATCCTGCCTTTCATTTATCAACCAAAAATTTGTTCCTTTGCTTTTTCTCTAAGAGCATTTCCATAAACGCGTCCGCGCGCGTCTCAAACTGTGCCATAGAGAAGTTTCTGCTGTCCATGTGGTCTCCGTCAATTATCAAAGAGGGGATTCCAAGTTTATCGTGCAGGGCGCGCTGAATATCCATCTGCCCCAATGTTATAGGAGGGCATGATTTATTCCTGTGAAGTATGGCTCCATCTATTGAATAATTTTCACACGCCTTCGTTACCATCTCCTTCCGCTTTTCAATTGATACGCATGATACCAGTGGATAGGACTTGAGGCTCTTTAATGCAAGCGTTTCAAATGGATGATCCTTATCGAGTCTCAATGACCAAGCGGCAGAGTATGTTTCAGCTACTATTACGCCCCCCATCTTTTCAAAATAATTGAACAGCCCCATATTGTACCAGAGCGGTATATTATCCCAGAAGAGTCTCAGTTTTTCATCTTCAAGCACACCGATTCCGTTTTCTGCTCTCTCTTTCACCTCATCTCTGACCTTTGTCAGGAAATCCACGGCTATCTGTGTTCCCTGCCTTGTTACCATAACAAACATAATGCCGATTTCGGCGGCTGAAAACGGTGTTGGTATATATTTCCTGTATGTCATTATTTCATCCCAGAGTTCGCATGCTCGATCAGACATCGCAACAACCTCTTTAAGCCTGTCATAATCGAGTTTGCGGCCAGTGACTTCAGTCAGAAAGCCGATGAGATTGTGCAATTCTTTCACTATATAGTCGATATGATGATCTTTGATTTCCTCGACAGGTACCATTGGTATATCGGCTGAAAAAACCCGGGCATTTGGAAATCGGCGCTCAATATTGTGAGAAATCTTCAAGCTTGGTATGCATCCCCCAAATGGCGATATAATAATGTCTGGTTCAGGCAGGCCCCCAAGTGGTATTCCTTCACCATTCATCGGACCGTTAATATATCCGACAAAATTTCTGAAATAACCGCATAGATCTCTTGAAAAACCCATATTCTCGGATATCTCAAAGTTTTTGGGAGTTAACCCGAATGCAGCGCATACCGGCGACCAGTTCTCCGGAAAAACGGGCTGCAAATCCATTGCGTAAAATATCTCTATGGCGCCATTCATGGGGGGCATCCAGCCAACGGGCTTCCCCTTGGCCTTTGCCTCGATGCATTCAATGTAATAATTGATCACAACCTCGTTGAGTTCCTTTGAAGTTTTTAATCTTTTGTTTGCTTTATGTGTTTTTTCCATTACATTACCCTATCATCTCAAAAAATGCTTCTAAGCGGGTCATTAACTGCCCTTCGTATATTCCAGGATCTTCAAGTTCAATGAGTATACTGGGTATATTTTCCCTTTTAAGCTCTTCTGCCAGAATAGGTTGGTCCGCGAGATGGGACGTGCAGAATTTTTGAAAAATAAAAATTATGCCTTTTGATCTAGAGCGCCGGATATTATTTATTATCACCGGTAACCTGTCGGAAAATCTTGACCTGGAAGGGCATGGGAGCCTGCGTATATACCTGTCTATTACTTTATCAACCGGATCATTTCCATTTCCGGAAGGGGGATAAAAATGACGGATGCCCGTACACAGATCATCTGCTGCGACTTTTCCGCCGGATTCTTCGATTAAATCAATAATCCTGGAGTTATTCAATATGCTGCCGGAAATTAAAACAGGGATTCCTTTATTCGCAGGATAGCTTTCTTCATTTATATTCAGGATCAACGATTCAAGCAGTTTCAGGTAATCTTCAGGGGGTGTTACAAATCCGGCCTGGATAATATAGAATAAATCGCCGCCTGATAAAGGCAGCCTATTTTCATAGCGCATTTCGTATAACCGCAGTATATGATCTCTGATTTGATTATATATGTTTATTGACTCGGATAAAGATTTATCAGTAAAGTTTCCACCAATTGCATTCAGCTTTTCAACAAGTTCCATAATCAAGGATCTGAACAACTTCCTGGATTCAGGGCTGTCAAAATATGGAATAGGCATTGTATAGAATATTTTGCCTCCAATATTTTCTTTCCATATATTCATGATACCGCAGGTAACATCGCATGTATACCCCTGTACCAAACCGGCGAGGTATGAATACCCGCCGCTGAGTCCTTTTTCTATTGCCAGCCGAATGTAGGGACATATAAAATCCGGTGTCAAAGTATCCGCTCTCTCAATCTTTTCGGCATCACCGAGAACCCTCATCGGGATAAAACCTGATGCATGAATTATCTCAATAGGAGTATAGGTGCAAAAATATCCGATAATATTCTTGCCTTTGGAAGCCAATTGCTCAAGATTTTTATCTTTTGTTTCCAGAGCATTTATGAACGGTTTAACTAATATTGATGACATAGCAATCCTTTTCCCTTTATTCCAGTTTTTAATTATATGACGGCTTTTTTATATTGATACTGCCAAAATGACAAACAATGAACATGCCCAGATATACGGAACGCTATGCTTTTGACTGGACGGTATTCACCGTAAGATCTACTAATCCGATTTTTCCCGTATTGCCATGCATGGTATTCACTCCACGGTTAGCATATTGAATAACATCTCATGAACCGTTACAGGAACCGGGCCCGTGTCCTGACAGGCCTATTTCTTGGTAAGGATCAGGTTATCGAGACCCATTTCATGCAACGCAACCGGAAACATTTGAAAAGCTGGTTTGATCACCGGTAAAAGCTTCAGCATGGCGGTCACCTTACCGCCCTGTTTGATGATGCCTTTGGCGATGCCGGCAATGGGGTTTTCGAGACCGAACCAGAACCGATGCGAATGATCGGCCGGCTGCTTTGACCACACATCCGCCTTAAGATCGCAAGGCCCCTGATAAACAGTACCGTAATAACCTGGTTTGCTTGGCGGGTTTTTAAGATCGATGGTGATTTCCGCATCAGGGTCAGTATACATAAACCTTATAATGATACCCGCTTTTCTCATTTTCGCGCCGATCTTATCGTCATGCAATACCCTGTCTAAAAAATATCCGTATATTTTATACAGATCCTCGGCATCCTTGTAGTACTGGCTCATGTTCTTCCTCCCTTGATAAAATTTATTTCTATCTTTTCCGTTGATCAAAACGTCTGCCGAAAATCATACCGGCAATTCCTATTTTCAACATCTGAACAGTGCCACCAGCCACGCCCCACGCTTTCGCATCGCGGTACATGCGCTCCACGGGGAATTCCGTACTGTACCCGTATCCGCCGAATACCTGCATGGCGGTGTTCGTCACATCCACCACCATCTCGTTTGCGTAAGCCTTGGCCATGGATGCCTCGTATATCGATGGAAGCCCCTGCCCCGCTCCATTGACTGCACGATACACCAGGAGTCGCGCCGCATCCAGCTTCGCGGCCATATCCACCATCATGAACTGCACCGCCTGGAATTCACATATCGGACTTCCAAAGGCCTTTCGTTCCATGGCATACGTTTTCGCCTCATCGAAGGCGCCGCTTGCTATACCCAGACACATCGCAGCGTTGCCGCACCGCTCGATGTCAAAGGTCCACATGAGTTTGTTGAACTCGCCCGGTGGTATGACCAGATTTTTCTTCGGGACCCGTACATTGTCGAAGTTGAGATCGCACGACGGCATGCCTCTAAGTCCCATAAATTTTTCCTGCTTGCCGAAGCTGAAACCTGGCATCCCTTTCTCCACGAGGAGTCCGCCAATCCCCTTGTATCCTTTTATGTTTCCGAAGCGTGTGTACACCATATAGTGGCTAGCGTGACCCCCGCCGGTAATAAAGCATTTCCGGCCATTGAGCAGGTATGAGTCTCCGTCCTCCACTGCGTGAGTCGTAAGCGCAGTAAGGTCGGAACCCGCTTCCGGTTCGGTCATGCAGACTGAGACGCTTTGTTCGCCCCGGCACACACCCGATACTACGGTCTTTTTCTGCTCTTCTGTGCCGAAGATGTCGATTACCCTGACTGGCCCCACGTTTGACTCGAACACCGGCCCCGCAATCATGGGGCTGAATTTGGCTAGCTCCTCGATACACAGGATAGCGTTCATCGCGGGCTGAGCCCCGCCGCCGTGCTCGGCTGAAATGGTCATCCCCAGCAGCCCCATGCTGGCGTATTTCTTAAGCAGGTCGAATGGGAATTCTCCCGTCTCGTCGATATGTCGCGCCAGCTCCTTGAATTTTTCCCGCTGGCCCATGGTCCTGATGGTATCGACCAGCATTTTCTGTTCTTCACTTAATGTAAAATCCATTCTTTAATTCCTTTATTGTAATAAGTTATGTTATATAAGAGAAATCAGATCCCTTATGCTCTTCGTCTTTTCCAGGTTCATAATTTCATCAATGATCCGTTCATTTTTTTTGGGATCACGTTTTCCAGAAAAAAACTTCACCTTGCTCGCGACATCATCGGCTTCCATGGGATCACGGGGGTCGCCTTTGGGAATGTCGACCTGCTTGGTCAATCGCTCCCCATTTATCAGCAGGATTTCAACACGGCTCGCGGTTTTGTCAGGATACATTTTATTCAGTTCATCGTCCGACTTCACCGTAACCTTTTTCGCTAGCGCAATGACCGCAGGGTCCGCGATACGTCGCTCAGTTAGCTGCATCGGCCCCAGTGCACCGTCAAGGATGCATGCCGACACCACATAGGGTATGGAGAATTGCGCTGAGACAAAGCTCCCGCCATCAGGGACGCCCTTCCCCGTTGCCATGGCGGCCACCCCGTAGGTTGATACAGTGATGGAATCGATATCGCCCGGCATTATCTTCTTTTCTTTCATCATCATCAATGTCGCTTGAGCTGCTCCATGAGTGTGTCGGCAGGCGGTGTAGGGCTTGAAATAAATATCCATAATGGAATAATACTCGCCAAGCTTGTCCGTTATCCGTTCCGGTTTCGCATCCACGCGCATGGTTATCTGAGTAAAGCCCCCCTTGAGTTCCGTTCCTTCGAGGACATACGGGCTGCCGGTGATGCCCTTCCCGGCCAAACCCGCCGCCATAATACCGGCGCTCGCCGCCTGGCCACCCTGTACGATTTTCACCGTGTACCCTCCCATGAGCTGTTCCGCCATGGATATTGGTAGAATATATCCGGCGTTCCCCATAGCGTTCAGCATTTCCGGATACCCGTGCCCCATCAGCTTTGAGACCGCAACTGCTGCTCCGAGCGTGCCGCATGTGCCGGTGGGAAGGAATCCCGACAGCGTGTGAAAAGGATGCATGGCCGCCGCCGCCCTATTGGCCACTTCGTAACCGGCTACCACCGCTTCTATTAGAAGTGTACCCGGCAAATCCATGCTTTCGGACATAACGAATGACGCCGGGATTACAGCCGACACCGGGTGGTTTCCGCCGAACCGGAGCCCGTCCTGCGCCTCAATCGCCTCGGCGGTGGTTCCGTTGACAAAAGCGGCGTTTTGAAGCCCGGTCTTGAATCCGCAGCCCAGCGCCGTCGCGGCTTCGGGACCACCTAGAGAACGCACGAAATCAATAACCAAACGCACAGCATCGAGTTCCAGTGACCCATAAATGTTCGCCACGTAGTCCAGCACGCAGAGTTTCGCTTTGTGTGTCACTTCAGCAGGTAATTTTTTAAAAGAAAGTTCAGAGCAGAACCGTACAAGATTTTGTGTGTAATCCATAAGCATCCTTCTCCTCTGGTAATCTCGAATCTTGCCTCTCATCCCGGGTAGGCGCCAATTCTCGCTGCTATACGTAACCTCGCTTCTCGTATATCCGAATCATCTTGTGCGGATCGATGACTTCTCGAATCACCCGGATCTCCTCTTCTCGAGGAGGCTCGGTCTCACACACATTGTCGCTCACTTTGAGTGCCCAGGGAGTAAGCTTCACCACCTCGTCCACCGAGGTCCCGGGGTGATAGCTTTCGAGGTATGCCTCTTTTGTCTCCTTGTCGAACCGCATGACGGCCTTGTTGGTTATGATCACCTGCGGACCTGTATCGGACGGAAGTCCCCATCGCTCCCGCGCACCAGGGCCGTCAAGGTATCCAGGTGTGGTTATAAAATCGACCTTTTCAGTGAGAGTTCTGACATTGTGTAGTGCGATGATGAGCACCCGCTTCGCCAATGATCCGATTGGGTTGGCGCCGCCGGATCCAGGAAGGCGGTTTTTAGGCTTCTTATATTTGCCGATAACCGTGGTGTTGATGTTTCCATATTTGTCGACCTGGCTCCCGGCGAGGAACCCCACATCGACCCAGCCGCCCTGTAAAAACATCCCCATCACATCCACCAATCCGCCTATCATAGCTGCGCCGGGATTGAGGCAGGGGTCGCCCACAGAAAGGGCTGGCCGCGCCGGCCGCGCATCGAACACGCCCGATTCCTGCATCAGCATTGCACCGGGAGCGTGCGTATATCGGGCGATATTAGCCGACATTGCGGGAAAGCCGGTGCCCACAACTACGATATCACCGTCCCTGATTTCGCGGGCGCCGCAACATGCCATTAATTCCGGTTTAATATAATCGTCAGGATGATTGCTCATCGGTCAACCTCCCCTCTTAGTAGGCGTAGGATACGGGATAGCCGTAATCGAACTTGGCCTGGAGCTGTTTATATTGTGCGTATCCAAATTTCTGAATGTAGTGCTGTACGTATTCGTTCCGGTCTTTCATACCGAAGACCCATTCATCCATAAACGTCTGGAAGCCTTCTACCGTGTTTGACGCCTCCTTGTAAAGGTACCCATAGGATAAATCCATGTCATAAAAACCCGGTGTATATCCGGGATGGGCTCCAAAGGGCTCCTCGGTAACGGCAACAACTTTAAACGAAGGGACGATGGTGCGCGAAGGGTCCTTGCCCACTGTCTCGCGGCTTACGATCCGTTCGCAGCTCACGATCACCTTTTTCGCCGCGTTGGCGCCCCACTTGCAGTCGCCGCCGATGCCCCACATCTGGGCGTTCCCGTCCTCATCCGCTTGCTGCACATGTATAATAGCCAGATCCGGCCGGAGCGCTGGAGCGAGCATAACGGGGCTCCCGTCAAATGGAGATTCTATCATCTTGTATTTGTTGTCACCCATAAAGGATTTTATCTTCATCAGATCGGTCCCCACCATGTCCTTCACCGGCACAAAAGGCATCCCCAGAGCACCGGCCATCAGCATGAGGGGAAGCGAAAGGTTGGTATATTCTTCTACTTCAATCTTATGGGGGATTCCTTGTTCAATGGACCGCCGGTAGCATCGGGCGAGGCCGTACAGACCCAGAGAGATAAATGTGGCGATGAACCGCTTCACGCAACCCGCGCCGATAAGCATATCGAAGTCATCTGCGGCATTGCTCCTGGTTATGGTGAGATCGCGCTTTTTCTGCCGGATGATCTCGTGGATGGCCGCGAAAGGCGGCCTGCAGACATACCCGCCAATGAACAAGAAATCGCCATTACCAACAAAATTTTGTATGGCATCAGCGGTGGTCATCACCTTGCCCATACCCATCCCCCTTTACTTATTATTATACTGTTTCCGGCATTGCCCGGTCTGATCGCCTCGGTGACTCCGTTCATGGGCGCATTTCGAACTCAGTCCTGCTGATGATCTCGTCCTGGGCTATTTCGCTCAAACCGGTGAATTCTGCCGAATAACCGCTAACCCGAACGAACAGGTCACGGTGCTTTTCCGGATGCCGCTGCGCTTCCCTGAGGATTGCCGAATCCACCATATTGAACTGCACCTGCGTGCCGCCACATCTGAAATAGGTATTGATAAGAGTCGTGAGGTTCTCCGTGCTGATCTTCTTTCCCTGAAAGCGCATATTAAGATTGGCTCCGTTAAACACCCGCTCCACAGGAAGTTTCACCACGGAATTCATTATCGCGGTTGGTCCTGATACTGCGTTTCCCGTCGTCGGCGTTATGCCGTTTCCGAGTACGTCTCCTGCGAAACGACCATCAGGTGTCGCACCGGTAAAAGCGCCCATAGTTATATGGAAACCAACGGAGAATATTCCCGGCCAGAATGCGCCTCCCCTGAAGTTGCGGTATTTTGATAGAACATCACAGTAGTGATCAATCACCCGCGAGGCCATCGCATCGATATCGTCATTGTCGTTCCCATATTTCGGAACTCGGTTCAGGAAATAGGCGCGCTTGTCCTCGGCATCCTGCCAGTCGTTCGATAGCCATTCGGTCAGATCGGCCATGGTAAACCGCTTATCTTCGAAAACTGTTTTTTTCACCGCGTATAGGCTGTCCACCACGTTGGCAAACCCCATGAGCTGCACGCCCGTGGAATTGTAGGCTGCACCCCCCCTGGTTAAGTCCAGGCCCCGATCCAGGCAGCCGTCGACCATCGCCGATGCAAATGGAGAGGGGACGGTTTCAGCGATCACGCGGTCCAGTACATCCATACCCCTGACCATCTGGTTGATAAAATGGCGCATTTGCTTATCGTAAGCGTTCCAGAGGTCTTCGAAATTTTTAAATTCCACAGGGTCTCCCGATTCAATGCCGCTCGGGTAACCAAAAATATTATCTATCCCGTTGAGCAGAGCCAGCTCGACACATTTGATGCCGCTGAACTGCACCGCGAAGGTGGACCCGAAAGTCTTACCCTGTGCATTCGGCTCCAGACAGCCCACTACACCGTAATCCCGTGCATCTTCAATTGTATGACCCGCCCGCACAAGGGACCGGACAATTACATCATCATTGAAAAAATGCATCAGCACTCCGTCGCGGTCATACTCGACCGCCCTGCGCATCAGCTCTGCCGGGCAATCAGGAGAGACCCGGACGCCGAAATTGGGCTGCACAGTCCTCACATCGGCGTAAGCATCCAGGGCGATATAGCTCATGTCATTGGTTGCGTCCAGCCCGTCGGATCCCACGCCGCCCACAGTAACATTCTGCGTCGTCTTGCCCTCGGTGCCCTCTCCGCCTGGGATGAAAGCCTCCTCAAGAACGTTCCAGATCTCGTTCGTCTTGATAAAAAGCATAGCCACGAGTTCCCGGGACTTCTCTGGGGATATCCGTTTCGCTTGAACATCCTTCTGATAGTACGGAAATAATATCTGATCGATTCGGCCAAGCGATATAGAGTTTCCACCCGATTCAATTTGCGCGACCAAGTGTATAAAATAAACGCTCTGGACCGCTTCATGGAGTGTTTCGGCCGGGTATTCAGGAACGCGGCTGCATACGCGGGCAATTTCCCTGAGCTCTGCCGCCCGTTCACGATCGCGCTCTGCCGCGGCCATTGTAAGCGCGAGCTTGTTGTAGCGATGCGCAAAGGAGATGACGGCTCGGCAGTTGCGTATCACGGCCTCATAAAAGAGGCCTTTTTCACCGTTCTTTTCTTCCGGGGAGAGACCCACTAACTTTTGCTGGGCATCGTTAATTACGCCTATGAGCCCGCGGGCAAGCACTCGATCGTGGTTCATGGTAAAATGACCGATTCCGTACGTGATCTCTAGCATCATGGTAAAAATGTACTTGTCCATGTCGGTTTTCACATCTTCCGGCATAAGCTTTTGCATGCGCTCTTCCACTGTCTTTCCTTTCCAGAAGGGGAGAATTTTCGCAGCAAGTTCATCCTTTTCTTCTTGCGTAATCATTGCCCTTTGCAGTTCCCGTTTATCAAAATTTTCAAGGTCTCCTTCAATCCACAAGGACTTGTTTTCCGGAAACAGGGGAGCCCCCTTGAGTTTGGAGGTGCGGCACCCGACGACGATCTCGTCATCGCGGATAATGACACTGATACTGTTCAGGATATGCTCGAAGGCGAGACTCATCCGCACAAGCGGAGGCTTGTCCCAGTGGAGCCTCATCGCTTCAGTGAGATACCGGGCGCGCTCTATGCAGACTTCTTGGGGCGCCTCGATGATCTTCCAACGAAGCGCGTCTACGCGGGACCGCGCAGGGGGTTGACGAAGTGTTTGCTGCGTACTCATAGAATATCTCCTTAATCGTTAAAATACTTTTCTTTCATCATTGTTCCGATGATGCGTTTTACCGAACCGCCTGAACCCGCCCGATGACGGGAGCCGGAGCGCTTCGCGCAACCGTGCGATCATCAAGGAGCGTGTCCGATGACCGCCTTGATTTCCAAATATTCCTCCAGGCCGTATTTGCTCCGTTCACGGCCGATGCCCGATTGTTTGTATCCGCCTGCCGGGGCGTTAATGTCGAAATCGGCGCCATTGATGAAGACCTGGCCGGTGCGGATTTGCCGAGCAACCCATCCGGCCCGCTCGAGATCAGCAGACCATACCGATCCGGACAGGCCGTACACGCTGTCATTGGCGATTTCCACGGCCTCGCTTTCCGTGCGATAGGGAATGATGCTCAGGACCGGGCCAAATATCTCCTCCTGGGAGATCGTCATGTCCGGCTTGACATCGGCAAAGACGGTCGGCTTGACAAAATATCCTTTGGAAAGATGATCGGGTTGCTCCGGACCGCCGGTGACCAAAGTGGCCCCTTCGCGGATGCCGGTAAGGATGTATTCCCGGACCGATTGTTGCTGGTCATAATCTACCATCGGTCCCAAATAGACGCCGGGGGCAAAGGCATCGCCCATCACCATCGATTCCGCCGTGGCCTTTGCCAATTCGATCACTTCCTGCTGCTTGGCAGCGGGAACGATCATCCGGGTCAACGCAATACACGTTTGACCCGAATTTAAGAAACAGCTGTAGACCCCTTTGACGACGGCTGTGGAAAAGTCGGCGTCATCCAATAGGACATTGGCGGACTTGCCGCCCAGTTCCAGCGTGACGCGCTTAATAGTCTCGGCTGCGGCTTGCGCCACCAATACGCCAGACCGGGTGGACCCGGTGAGCGAGACCATATCGATGCCTTTGTGCGCGGCAATGGCATGACCAACCTTGGAGCCGGCCCCGATCACGAGATTGAAGACGCCGGGGGGAAGCCCGACTTCCGCCATGATCTCGGCTAAGATATAGGAATTCAACGGGGCCAACTGACTGGGTTTAACGACCATCGTACACCCGGCCGCCAGGGCCGGGGCCACTTTTCCTATCATCTGGTGCATCGGATAATTCCAGGGAGTAATGAAGCCGCAGACCCCGATGCCTTCCTTCACGATCCGGGTTCTTCCCATGGCATATTCGAACGCATAGTTTTCCAGGATCGGTATAAAACTGTCCAGGGTCGCGATGGGGAGCCCCGCCTGAATCATCCTGGACCATGGCGACGGCATGCCCATTTCCTCGGCAATAGTGTCGCCGATTTCATTCTGGCGGGCTGCCATCTCCTTGGAAATTTTTGAAATCATGTCAATGCGTTTGGAAACCGTTGTTTTTGACCAGGCCGGCAGCGCCTCCCGCGCATATTGTACGGCCCGGTCGACGTCCGCGACGTCGCCCATGGCCACCGTGGCGATCGCTTCTTCATTGCAGGGATTGATCACATCAACGGTCTCGGTGCTGAGGGGTTTCACCCACTGTCCATTAAGATAGATATGTTTGAACTCTTTCATGGTCCTTCCTTTCATTGTTTGTTCAGGGACTTTGTGCATCCATTCCTAGCCCTTGTATGCCTCCTCAAGCCATTGTGTCATCTCCTCTTCCGACGGTTTTTTTGGCGCAAAGACATACCAGATTCCCGACAAAGAATGGTGCACAATTTCTTTAATATCGGACGGATTCATCCCCAAATCTTTGAGAGTCGGGACGCCGCAGTCCTGATAAAAAGCCTGGAGCGCCCGTTTGACAGCGGTCCCGATTTCGGGGATGGATTTCCCGTTCGTGTCAATTTTTAACAGGGCCGCCAGTTTGATCAGATGCTGGGGGATACACTCTGCCAGAAACTCGATATTGAAAGGAACGATCGAGGCGCATAAAAATCCGTGATTGTGGACATGGCTCACTTCACCGATGGCATGTCCCATAACATGCCCCATGCTCAAACCGCTGGAACTTCCCAGCATCGCCATAAACGCCGCGTAGGCCATATCCGTCCGGGCCTTGATATTCTTGCCCTCCTTCATGGCCGTTAAAAGACTGTTGAAAACCAGCTCTATCGCTGTCAGGGAGAAGGTATCCCGCATCGGCGAAGGCGCCGCCAGCGCCAACCCGCTCATCAATCCTTCGGCAGCGTGAGCAAAGGCATCGAGCCCCGTGGAAGCGGTAATGTGAGGCGGCAGGCCGGTCATCAAGGCGGGATCGATGATGGCCATCGTCGGCATCATATCGGGCGCAATAATTGACAGCTTAAGTTTCAATGCGTTATCCGTCACCACTGCCGCCGGGGAGACTTCGCTGCCGGTACCGGCGGTCGTGGGCAACGCAAAGAACGGTTTGAACGGTTTGTCGAAGGGAAACACTTTCAGGCCATTGAGAATGATCGCATGGTCTTTAAGTGTTCCCGGATTGGTCAGATTCGCATTTACGGCTTTGGCCGTATCGATGGAACTGCCGCCCCCAAGAGCCACAAACGCATCCGGTTTTATTTCCGCGGCGATCGCCGTGCATGCCTCAATGATTTCCAGCGGCGGATCGGGAACCACGCCGTTATAGCGGACGGCTTCGATTCCGGCTGCCTCAAGGCCTGCAAGGATAGGCGCTACAATCCCGGCCGCTTCCACACCCTGATCGAAAATGCACATAACCCGCTTCGCACCGGTCTTGGCAACGTTTTCAGCCAACTGGGTGGAACACCCCTCCCCGATGATGATCCTGGTTGGTAAGTCAAAATTGTAAGCCATATTAACTCCCGGTGATGTTTTAATGGTGATTAATTTTCTTCAGGCGTTGGGATTTCGACCACTCCAATGCCCAACGCTTACTTGATATCCATATGATTCAACAGGATCGCGTCGCGCAACCTCACGGGCAGAAACCGGTTGAGAAACAGAAAGAATGTGCTCATGGAATACCTCCTAATACATCATACTTTTATATGCATGTGGTTGACCAGTATAGCATCCCTTATCCATCGCGGAAGGATCTGATTAAGCCATAGAAAGAAACTGCTCATAAAATCAATCTGGTTGAACAACGGTGGCTTTTCCGTTTCAATCACTTTCATGATCTTTTTCGCCGCATAGGGCGGTGTCGGCGCCGTTTTAATTAGTTCATTGTCACGTTCAATAAACCGCCGGGCCCGATCGCGGTAGACAGAATTTTCGGGCGGCAGTACGTGGATTTTAGCCGCAAACGTCGTGGATACCTGCGCCGGCTCGATCAGTGCCACCTGTATGCCGAAGGGAGCCACTTCGTACTTGAGCGAGAGGACCATCCCCGTAATGGCAAATTTGCTAGCGGAATATATCGATTCAAATGGGAAAGGAATGCGTCCTACCAGCGACGACATGGCGATGAGTTTGCCTGATCGCCGTTTCCGCATCGACGGAATAAAAGCCTGAAAAATCGCGGCCGCCCCTATGACATTTATTTCGAGACACTTAAGCGCTTTCTCAAGATTTACTTCCTCAAATGGGCTGAAGAAACCGATCCCTACATTAGAAAGCACAGTGTCGACATGCCCGTAATGAGCCAGAACTTGTTCACTGAATTTTCTGATCGCAGGACGGTCGGTGATATCGATCACTTCGAGCAGATGATCACCGCCGATTTCTTTCAGCTCCTTCTTAAGAGCTGTTATACCCTTGGAATCGACATCAAAGCCCGCAACAGAATGGCCCACAGCCGCAAGCATTGTAGCAACGTGACGCCCCATTCCATCCGCGCAACCGGTTATGACAACAACCTGTCCCATAACAATTCCTCCTTCGATTTTTTTAAGCAGCCATGCCTTGTGAAGCCTGCGCGCGATACCATTCGCCCATTTGTTTCATTGATTCTTCGAAATCCGGATAGATCATTCGGTATCCCATAGACTTCAATCTGCTGTTATCGACAATGTAATCTTTATAGAGATATCGTACCGCGTCGAGTTCCAAATCCGGTATACGCCCTTTGCGCGCTGAAACCGTGCCATCCACCAGCGCGACAGTCTTCACCAGCCAGAGTGGCAAGTGCAGCTTCGGCGGCTTGGTGCCGAATGCAGTGGAAGCCATAATTAACGCTTCTCCGAGTGCCGGATGGGAATCGTCTGCAAGATTGAACGCCTGACCGACTGCGTCATCAAGAAAAGAGAGGTAAAACACCGCTGCGGCAACATCTTCGGCCCGTATGTTCGAAAGTAACTGAGCGCCGCTTCCGGGAATGGCGCTGATGCTGGTTGGACGAGAAAAGGCTTTACCCGCGCCGTCATTGCAGCGCGGCCCGTACACGGTGCATGGTCGCGTTATAATTGCCGGGAGGCCCTCCTTGATTCGGCGCCACACCACGTCTTCACCGTCGCGTTTGCTCCTCCCATAAGAATCCTTTGGATCCCGGGGACTGTCCTCTTTAAATGGTGTTCCCCGGTAATACCCGTATACACTTGTGGAACCGACATGGATATAGCGCTTGACACCGTTTTTCAGCGCGAGGCCGGTGATTTGTTCGACGCCTTTAACGTTGGTTGGATAAAGAGATTCGTAGGGTGTGGAAAAATTACAGATGGCCCCAAGGTGGAAGACCCTGTCTACGCCGCCTTCGAACAGGCGGGGAATCGTTTCAGGTTTCGTAAGGTCGGCGGCAACATATTCAGCGCCCAGGCGTTCAAAAAACGATATGTCTTTTCTTGGCCGTGCAGTAGCCCTGACGCGAACTCCCTTCTGGGTAAGAAATTCAACAAGGTGACTCCCCATGAACCCTGCCGCGCCGGTAACGAGGGTAATGCCATTAAATTCCATGATTCCCTCCCTTACGAAGATAATAATTATAAAATTGCTATATTTTCCCCAGTAACTGCGCCTTTCGACCTTTTTTCTATTTCAGCACGGGCATGGTGTAGCCACTCCAGGTACATCTCATTCTGGGTTATGCCGAGTTCAGCAATGAGGCTTACATAAATGCCTTGTCGCTTCCATCGCTTCCTGTTTATCTGTCTTCGCTCTAATTGAGCTTTGAAAATTTCTATCTGCTCGTCTATAATCTTTAACGCCCTCTCATCATCACCGAATCCAAAGAATGCGAACTTGAGCAAGAACGAATCCCTAATGAGCATAGGCCTCTGGGGGGATTCAGCAAGCCACCGTGAAAACTCAACTATCCCCTTTTCTGTTATCGAATACATTTTTTTATGCGGCCCGCCATCTTCCGACGGCGTGACTTCAAGCATATTGATAAATCCTTCTTCTTCCAAGTCTTTTAGATTGGGGTAAATCTGTCCGAAATTAACCGACCACATGTGGCTGAAATTTTTCTCGATATGTTCCTTGATCCGGTATCCATGCATATCTGAATAATTAAGGAGTCCAAGAATCGCATATTTAATCGACATAGATTTTCCTTTATGATATTTTTTTCACTTAAAGCACTATATACTTTTTATATACATGTCAACAATTAATTTACAAGATTCGCTTTTCCCGATAATTGTGAAACACTAATTAAATAAAAAAACGCTATTTAAAACAGTTTTATACTTCTTTGGATTTTGTCGGATATTGTCTTCGTGGATGACGGCGGGAATTATTAAAATCGGATAAGCATTCTTAATATAAATAATTTTTAACAGTTAGGATTTTTTTATAATGCTAAATACAACCCAAATACAATAATAAGTTATTTTAGGGTACTTTTGTCGATATACAAAAAAAGTAACCACAAAAAAAAGTAATGATTATGGATGTTTTATCCATCAGTTCAATGCCATCTACAAAACAATTTAATTATATGGATGAAATAAAGAGAGTTCAGCCTTTTATGACGCACAAGGGCCTTCTCATATACTCCCACTGCAAAAAAGGAAGTTCTTAGTGTGGGGCATCCTCAATAAAGAGGTTATTCAACCCGCCCAACATAAACGATGCCGATTCCTGAGCTATTTGCATGACATCTGCAGAACGGTCCTGCCAGAGCAGGTAATGACAGGCAATGCGCTCATAGATCCCGACGATGCAGACGGCAATCAATTCCGGCGATAAATTCGTCACGAAATGCCTGCCCTGTCCTTCACTGATCTTGATAATTGCATCCTTGATGTCCAGCGTGAGCTTGACAAACACCTGTTTCCTCTGTTCTTCAACTTCCAAACTCTGACCGACCGATTCCCTGAAAAAAATAGCGATTTTCTCAGGATAGCGCAAACAGAAGCCCCCTAGAAATGCAAATGAGATCATCCGAAAACTATCGAAGGAAAAATCTGTCTTTTGAAACGCTTCACCCATTGATTTTCTCAGATCATGCCCAATTTCCTGCATGAGTTTGATAAGGAGCTCCTCTTTGTTTTTGAAATAGAAATAGACTGAACCAGTTGACACCTCTGCCAGATCAGCGATCTCCTCAATGCTCGTCTGATGATAGCCCTTCCGGGCGAACAACGTCTCGGCCGCTTTCAAGATGGTATTACAGCGATTTTCCTTTTCCCGGAGACGACGCATCGACCGTCTCGGCACGGCATGATTCGTCTTGTTTACCATAGTCATTTAATTCACCTAATTCTTCTGGACATAGACTACAACGATGTGAACCCCATCTTCGATCATCGAGTTCACGCTCCTATCATATTCTTTCTTAAACATCAATGACAGCTGAAGATTTCAAAACCAGTACGTCCGCATATTCCCTTCCAATCTAAACTGACGCCATTGACCACATTCTGCTCATCCATCGTGATGCACCCGACGGATCATGATATGACTTCCATGGTTCTTACACGAGACAAAATCGCATGGGCTCCGGAGATAATCTCAGTCACGACCTCGGCAATCGGCTTGATCTCATGGATGAGCGAAGCAGCCAGACCACACGCAATGGGTACGCCTTCCGGGTCTCCCTTGGCGTACATCTCCCTGCCTACCTTTCCGCCGACGATCGTGAGAAGCTCAGCCAACCCAGCCCCGCGGGCTTCCATCTCCAGCGCTTTGCCGGTCGCCCAGTTCTTCATGCATCGCATCGGGTTATTAAGAGTTCTCATGATGAGCGTCGTATCTCTTTCCGTCACCTCAAGATAACTCTTCTTCATCGTTCCATTCATCGTGCTTTCGGCTGTCGCTACAAAACGGGTTCCCATAAGCACACCGGCAGCCCCGTAGCACATGGCGGCAGCGAATCCCCTTGCATCGGCAATACCACCGGCAGCAATAATGGGAATTGTAAGTTCATCCACCGCCCTGGGCAACATGATCGACAGGGGGACATCATCCATGCCAGGATGGCCGCCACATTCAAAACCAACGATTATGATCCCGTCAACACCACCGGCAACGGCCTTTTTTGCAAAACGAAGTGTTGGCACTTTATGAAATATTTTAATTCCTCCCCCCTTGAGCACAGGTACAAGAAATGCTGGATCGTTGCCGGCTGTCTCAGCCGCCGCCACCCTTTCTTCAGCGGCAACCTTCGCAAAGCCCAGCGAGCGTTCCCCGCGCCCCAATTCGGGAAGCATGCTGATGTTCACCCCAAAAGGCTTATCCGTCAGATCACGAGTTTTCCGAATTTCCTCCCGAAAATCCTCAGCGGTCGGAAACGTTTCCGCCGTCAGAAAAGCCATCACGCCCGCATTCGCCGCCGCTGCGACAAATGAAGCCGTCGAAAGCCATTGCATACCACCCATCATGATCGGGTGAGGAATCCCCAACATTTCCGTCAGTTTTGTTTTAAACATTCCTTTTTTCTAACTCCTTTATCGGGGAGAATAGTCACCCCCGTTGTTACCGTCTCCGTTTCAGCGGATTTTATTTACTGCCCAGACAATCAACCGCGCCGAGGAAGGTTCAAAACCCCGATGTTCGGGCAATGATTTCGTACATGACCTCGTCCGCCCCCGCACCGATCGACATAATACGAGAATCTCTAAAATATCGGGAAATAAGCGTCTCGTTCATAAATCCCATTCCTCCGAACATCTGAAGACAGCCACTGGCTACCTCGGCAATCAACTGTCCGGCAAACAATTTTCCCATCGATATCTCGCGGGTTACGTCCAGCCCTTCCATCTTCATGCGAACAATATGGTACGTAAGCTGCTTCAGGCATTCATTTTTCATCAGCCACCCCGCCAGCCGGTGTCGCAGTACCTGTTTGGTGATGAGAGGCTTGCCGTAGACGATTCTCTGTTTCAGGTAATCAACCGTCATATCGATCATATCCTGAACGCACACATGGACGCCCGGAAGGATAGTAAACCGCTCATGCTGGAACTGTTTCATCTGATAGATGAATCCTTCCCCCTCTTCACCGATTAAATTCTCCACCGGCACCTCAACATTGTCGAAAAATAGCTCCGCCGTATCACTGCTTCGTAAACCCAGCTTATCGAGTTTCTTGCTGACGACAAAACCGGGCAGATTCGTCGGTACGACAAAAAGACCAAATGAATGATATCCCCCATTATCACCCGTCTTCGCCAGCAGGGTCAGAAAATCGGCCTGGGTACCATTGGTGATATAGGTCTTGGATCCGTTGATGATATAGTGATTCCCATTCTTCACTGCCTTCGTCTTGATGGCAAACACGTCCGATCCGGCGTCGGGTTCCGTAACGGCAATGGCCGAGACCATATCGCCGGAGATCGCTCCCCTCAGGTATTTGTCCTTCAGGTACTCGCTGCCAAAGGCGTCAATCGCGGGTGTGGCCATATTGGTCTGCACGGCAATGGCCGTCGAAACACCCATACCGTGGATATGTCCGGCTTCTTCCAGGAGAACCGTCTCATACCAGTAGTCGAGCCCCTGCCCGCCGTATTTCGGATCGTAGCGAATTCCGAGGAAGCCAAGATCCCCCATCTTCTTGAACAGGTCATGCAGCGGGGCTGTCGTCTCCTCCCATTCGTCGATATAGGGATTTATTTCCTTGTCGATAAATCTTTTCACCGATTCCCGGAAGGCATTGTGTGTTTCATCAAAATACATTTTTCTCTCCTTTAGATAGATTGAATTGGGCGTCAGACGTTTTCCTTTTCCCGACGCCTAGTGCCCGACGCCTGCCCTGAGCACCTTCTTGTCCACTTTCCCCACGGCTGTCAGCGGCATGGCGTCCGTAATCTCCATAACTTTGGGAACCTTATACGCAGCCAGGTTTTCCCGACAATGATCGAGCAGTTCTTTTTTAATGGATTCATGATCTTTTTCCATCGCCGGGGCAGTCAGTTGGATCACTGCCTTAACCACCTGGCTGTCCGGTCTCTTGGGATCCGGCATCCCGATAATGGCGCAAAGCTGGACCGCCGCATGCTGACTCAATACATCTTCAACCTCCCGGGAAAACACCTTGTACCCCCCCACGATGAGCATATCCTTGGAGCGGTCAGCGATGAAGACATATCCGTCCTTATCCATCCTGACCACATCGCCGGTATAGAGCCACGTTTCCTTCTGGTACTCCCTCAATGTGTTTGCCGTTTCTTCGGGCTTGTTGTGATACCCCTTCATCACCTGAGGACCGTGAACGATCAGTTCTCCAGCTTCGCCCACCGGCACCTCTACCGTTCCTGTTTCAACATCGACTACTTTAATCCGGGTACTTTGCAAGGGCAGGCCGACAGAACCGAGCTTCTTTTCCCCTTTACAGGGATTCATCGTAATGAGGGGGCTCGCTTCGGTCATGCCAAGGATTTCCACCACTTTCCCTTCACCAACAACCGCTTCCAGAGCAGTGATGGCCTCTTTCGAAAACGGCGCTGCACCGGAAATGCAAATTCCGCACGACGAGAAATCGATTTTCGCAAAGGCCGGATTATCCATCAGCATCTGATAAAGGGACGGGACATGCAGCATGATGGTGGGCCGGTATTTGGAAATTTCCTTGCAGACATGGTCGGTGTTTCTAGGATCGGGAATCAGGCACTGGGGGTATGACATGGACATGGTCGTCAACCCCAGATAGAGACCCGCCTGATGAAAAAATGGAAATCCCGAACAGGCAACTCCTCCGCCCATTTTGAGATCGAACCATTGTATTGCCTGAGCGATATTGGCAACAAGATTGCGGTGGGTCAATACCGCTCCCTTGGGCAGGCCTGTTGTACCCCCTGTATACTGGATAAGACAGGTATCGCCCGGATCGATACGCACCTTCGGCCTTGATGCCCCATATTTCCGTATAACATCCATGAAAGAAACAATCTCTTTGCCTGCTATCGGCTCAACCTTACCCACTGGTACTTTCTTCAGCAATTTTCCCAGGAATCTCTTGTGCAGAGGAAGAAAGTCAATAATATTTGTAACGATGCAACTTTTCAGTGACGGAATGTCGTTGCGAATTTTTTGCACGCGATTTTCATAAATTGCATCCAGCGTTACCAGGCACTTTATGTTCGCGTCATTGATCTGATTGGCCATTTCCTTGGGCGTCAAGAGCGGCGAAACCCCGCTAGCCACACAACCTGCACGTAGAATACCGGCCAAGGCAATCAGATACTGCGGGGTATTGGGAAGATTCACACCGACCACGTCACCCGGAACACAACCCCTGCTGGCAAGGTATCCGGCAAAACTACCGGAAAACCTGTCCAGGTCTCTGTAGTAATAGGTGCTGCCAAGAAAATGAAACACGACCCTATCCGGATCGTAACTGATGGCTCTTTCCAGCAAATCCACATACGTTTCATCGGGAATCGTTAACTCGGGCGCCACCCAGGGATCATACGATTGCAACCACGGTTTGGTATCGTAAACTGTCACTGAACACCTCCTTCCTGCATCCAGGAATTTTGTTTTCATGCTCTATGATCCATCTTCGGGGAGTGCAAACGGTTCAGATGTCAGTAACCGCCTTCTCCACGCTGTCTTGCACAAGACTGTTGCATCTGCTGAGGTAAAGGCTAAGAGTTAAGGAATTAGTTCCCTTCTCCTTTAGCTCTTGGCCTTTGCGACGATCGCTTCCGGTATTTCGATGACTTTTGCACGCAGATATTCGCCGAGCGTCTTCGCCTGGGGGTCACTGCGCATCGATGCCGCCACGCCTTCACCAAGCACACCCTTGATATAAAAATTAACGGCTAGGAGATTGGGAAATTCGTACCGTTCCATCTCAAATCCGCTCATATCGCGCAGGAGCTCTTTCAATTTTTCCGTCGTCAGGAATACCCTCAGAAAAGCGTAAGCCTCGGGTGTCTTCGCCCATACCCCAAGATTGGCGTTGCCGCCCTTGTCGCCGGAGCGCGTAGCGAAAACTCGCCCCAGAGGCATTCTGATCATCTTCCCCACGGGCATCGGAGGAATCGTAATCTTTTTGGCATCCGGCACTGGCGCCGAGGGGTCCGGCAAAACAGAATCAACCATCACAACCTTCTCCTCAACCATGACTTTCTGCTGGATATGCTTGGTCGAGATGAGTGTCGGCCAATGGATGATGGCGGGGCCGCCTTTGGTCGGCGGGGCTGTTGCCGTAAAACCGGGGATGTTGGCCAGGCCGAGCTCAACGATCTTCGCAGAGAATTTACCGACTTTTTTCGCATCCGGATCCATCACCGATACGCGAAGATAGGCAAAGGCCTCATCATTTGTTTGGGGATCCTCCTTATCGGACCGGATCAGTTGCACATTTTCCACGGCAAATTTTCCCCGGCCGCCGAGACTGTCGAACAATGCGTCTTCGAAGATCTTAGCCTTCTTTTCAATGTCGAGCCCCGTGAGAACGATCGTCATCGAATTGCGATAATTGCCCGCATTGTTTATGCAGACTTTGGTCGTCGCGGGGGGAGGCTCACCCTTAACACCTGTAATCTTCGTACGGTCCGGTCCCTCCTGGAAAATTTCGATCGTATCAAACCGCGCCGCCACATCCGGGGTCAGATACTTCGGCCCCCTTACTTCATAAAGAAGCTGGGCCTTGACGGTATCGACCGAGACGAGACCTCCGGTGCCGGGATGTTTGGTGATCACAAAGGAGCCGTCCGCAAAAATTTCGGCGATCGGATAGCCTACGTTAAGAAACGAAGGCACCTCCTCAATGAAGGAATAATTTCCCCCAGTCGCCTGGGCGCCGCATTCAATAATATGACCGGCAACAGCTGCGCCGGCAAGCTTCTCCCAGTCCTGGCGCTGCCATCCGAACCACCAAGCGGCCGGACCCATCACAACCGAGGCATCCGCAAGACGTCCGCCCACTACAATATCCGCTCCCTGGGCCAGGGACTCCGCAACGCCCCAGCCACCTAAATAGGCGTTGGCAGAAATAGGCATCGCGCCAGCTTCCTTCAGACTGATTCCCTTATCCAGGTGAATAAACGCTTCCCCCTTCTCCTGCAGATCCGCCAGCCGTCCCATGAGATCATCGCCTTCAATGCAGGCGATCTTCGGATGAAGGCCCAAGGTGTCCGCGATCTTCTTCAGCTCATTCGCCAATCCCTGCGGATTCAATCCGCCGGCGTTGGAGACCACCCGAATGCCGCGGTCGAGGCATTCCCCCATCACCTGCTCCATTTGCTTCAGAAACGTCGGCACGTAACCCGTTTCCGGTTTCCTCATCTTCATGCCGAAGAGGATCGCCATCGTAAGTTCCGCCAAATAGTCTCCGGTCAGGATGTCGATGGGGCCACCCTGCACCATTTCCTTGGCCGCCGTCAGGCGATCGCCGAAATAACCGCTGCAATTGGCGATGATGACCTTGTCATTTCTTCTTGGATCTTTCGTACTCATATATCCCCCCTATCATCAGTTATCATGTTTATCTTTATCGGCCGGTAAAAACCGGCGGCCGTTTTTCGATGAAGGCCGTGATGCCTTCCTGCGCATCATCCGTGCTCACAACTTCCTTGAGTTTTTCGGAAAGATAATTCAGGGCTTCTTTCAACGGCATGTTCGCTGCTCCGTAAAACGCCTGCTTGCCGATCCTCATCCCGATCGGACTTTTGGAAACCAGGGTTTTGAGGATGTTGTTCACTTCTTCGTCCAAATTGCCCACGGGCACAACGCGGGTGATCAATCCCATGGCCAAAGCCTCCTGGGCCGTCATCCTCTCGCCTAAGAGAATCATCTCCATCGCCTTTTTCTGCAGGACGTTGCGAAAAATCAGAGCGCCGATCATCATCGGCCACAGCCCGACGTTCACTTCCGGCGTGCCGAATTTGGCGTCGTCTGCGGCGATCACGATATCGCAGGCCAGCATAAAGCCCATCCCGCCCGCCAGGCAGAAGCCCTTGATGCGCGCCACCGTCGGCTTGGGAAAACTCGCCAGCTTGTTTAAGAGACTCGCATAATATCCGAACACATCCTTCCCCTCCGTTGACATGCCGCCCGCGAGCTGCGCGCCGGTGCAAAAGGCCTTATCGCCGGCCCCGGTGATCAGAAGGGCTCTCACGAGCTCATCCTTTTGTGCCTGATCGAGATACGCGTGGAAAAGATCAATTGCCTCGGGCGTAATCGCGTTTCGCTGCTGCTCGCGATTGATTGTGATGGTCCCGATGCCGTCCTCGACCCGGTAGAGCAAATGCTGATCGTTCATAAAATTGCCTCCTTGACTTGTATGATATTTACGTTGATTGGATATCCTCCGGTTCCTTCTCGATGTCCATCAGGATCTTACCGGGCATGACTTTTTCACCGACAGACACGTTGATTCCTGTCACCCGGCCCGGGAAAGGGGCAGTCAAGGTTGTTTCCATCTTCATCGCTGTCAGAACAATAACGCTATCCCCTTTCTGCACACTGTCGCCCTCGGCAACCATTATGCGTATAACGACCGACGGCATAGGCGGCGTAATCACTTGGGGAAGTCTTGTCAGATCTCGCGCACCTTTTCTGGTCCGTTCCGCTCTGTCGGCATCACAAACGACATAGGACACTCCCCGAATCAAGATGGTTTTTTCGCCTTTTTCGCCGGTAACAAATGCATTCACACCGACACCATCCACCACCCAATGAACGTGATGATCAGTGATGACTGTATAACTAACATCCAGCGTTTTCTCACCGGTGGAAACCTTCAGATGATTTTCTTTCACCGGATCTACACCATAAGTTAGCGTCTCTTCACTCATCTTGAATCTGTAATGCATTGTTTCCCTACCTCTCCATCGTGGTCATCCGGCACGTTTTTATCTATCGTCGCCAGTTCCCCAGGCTGTGCCACGGGGACAATATCTCACCGGCGCCTGCACTTGAAACTTTTGTTTTATTCTGACCGGCAAGGTCATCGATGATATAAGCGATGCAGGCCATATCGGCAGCCGTTCTTTCCGGTTTCCAGTCTACAAAATTGGAAATCAGAAAATCGGTGAATGTTTCCCCGGTAACAAAAGCTTCCGACCGGAGAACGTCGATCAAAAAGGGAATGCCGGTCCGGATTCCCAGAATGACGTATGCCTGAAGCGCCTGAATCATCCGCTGAATGGCGGCGTCTCTGTTTTCGGCGTGGGCGATCAGTTTGGACAGAATGGGATCGTATTCCACCGGAACCTGAAACCCGGCATAGACGCCGCAATCATTCCGTATTCCCGGGCCCGACGGTTCTTTCATGTAGGTGATTTTGCCGGGAGAAGGATAGAACCCCTGTTCCGGATCTTCCGCATAGATACGGCACTCAATGGCATGCCCTCTTCCCTGAATTTCCTCTTGCACCATGTTCAGCGGATCGCCGGCGGCGATCGAAAGCTGGTGCCGGACAATGTCGATGCCGGTCACCATCTCCGTTATCGGATGCTCGACCTGGAGACGCGTGTTGACTTCCAGAAAATAGAAGCTGCCGTCCCGGTCCAGCAGAAACTCCACCGTACCCGCATTCACATACCCGGAAGCCCTGGCCGCCGCGACGGCTGCCTTTCCCATGCGCTCCCGGAGTTCCGGTGTCATGGCGGGCGATGGCGTCTCTTCAATAATCTTCTGGTGACGTCTTTGGATGGAGCATTCCCGCTCGAGCAAATGAACAACATTTCCATAGCGGTCGGCCAGAATCTGGAACTCTATGTGCCGGGGTCGGGCAAGATACTTTTCCAGATAGATCGAACCGTTGCCAAATGCACTGGCGGCTTCGCTCGCGGCAGACAGGCAAGCCTCGCGAATCTCCGCACGCGTTTGCACAACGCGCATTCCCTTTCCTCCGCCTCCCGCCGCCGCTTTAATCAGGACGGGATATCCCAAGCCATCAGCCTCGCGGGCGATGGTCTCCGGGTCCGACTCCGGGCGAGTCATGCCAGGAATAACGGGCACACCATTTTTAATCATCGTCTGCCTTGCAACGGTTTTATCCCCCAATTCACGAATCACGGGCGCCGGCGGTCCGATGAAGATCAAACCGTTCTGTTCGCAACGCTCGGCAAAATCAGCGTTCTCGGCCAGAAATCCATAACCTGGATGAATTGCCTCGGCCCTGGTTTCTTTCGCAGCAGCAATGATTTTATCGATATTGAGGTAACTCTCCGCCGGTTCGGCGTCGCCCAAATGGACGGCCTGATCGGCCTCAAGGACATGAACCGCATTTCGATCCACATCTGAATAAACGGCAACGGTCGCCACACCCATTTCCCGGCAGGTATACATAATGCGCCGGGCAATTTCCCCTCTGTTGGCAATCAGGATCTTTTTGAACATACTGTCTCTCCTGTTCAACTGTCCACAATGATCATGTAATAATTTTACTTTACGCCGCTCGTGCCGGAGGCGATTCCCTTGTTACGCGCTACATCCGGAAAATGCCGTACCCCAGGATATCGTCGCGGATAGGGGCGTTCAGAGCGGCGGATAGGGCAAGACCCAGCACATTCCGTGTATCGACCGGATCGAGAATGCCGTCATCCCAAAGTTGGGCCGTACTGTAGTAGGCATTGCTTTCCGTCCTTGCGGCGGCAATCACCGGCTCGCTGATTTGTTCCACTTCTTCAGCGGACATCGGTGGCTTACCCTCCTTGGCCAGCTGGTCATTTCTCAGCGTGACAAGAACACCTGCGGCCTGTCCCCCCCCCATGACGGCAATTTCGGCATTGGGCCACATCCAGAGGAAGCGCGGCGAATACGCCCGCCCGCACATGGCATAGTTGCCCGCCCCATACGATGCGCCAATCATCACTGTAAATTTGGGAACGGTTGCGTTGGCCACGGCATTGACCATCTTGTGACCGTCCTTCGTGATGCCGAGTCGCTCGTACTCGCGACCAATAATAAAACCATTGATGTTCTGGAGGAAAATGAGCGGTATCTGTCGACGGTCACAGAGCTGAATGAATTGGGTGCCTTTCAGGGCGCTATCGGAGAACAGGATGCCGTTATTCCCGATGATCCCCACGGGATAGCCGTGGATATAAGCCCAGCCGCAGACCAGCGTTGGTGCATACAGTTCCTTGAACTCCAGAAATTCACTACGGTCAACAATACGCGCAATCACTTCCCTGACATCGTAGGGCACTTTAAGTTGACGGCTGACAATGCCATAGATCTCCTTCGGATCATAAATGGGCGGCGCCGGCTCTTGCATCGATAGTCGGGCCTTTTCCTGATTGGGGAGGTTTTTGATAATCTTACGTAGAATTTCGAGGGCATGCCTGTCATCTTCGGCATAATAATCAGACACGCCGGACTCGCGGCAATGCAGGTCCGCGCCGCCCAGTTCGTCCGCCGTCACCTCCTCGCCCGTGGCCGCCTTTACCAGGGGTGGGCCACCTAAAAAGATTGCGCCCGTTCCCTTGACATGCACAACTTCATCGGACATGGCGGGCACATAAGCACCGCCGGCAGTGCACAGACCCATCACGGCTGTTATCTGGGGGATTCCCATCTTGGAGATCTTTGCCTGATTATAGAAAAGCCTTCCGCCGTCGTCAATATCCGGAAAAACCTCAGACTGAAGCTGCAATAAACCGCCGGCCGAGTCGATCAGGGTGACGGAAGGCAGGCGATTTTCCATAACGATCGTCTGGCAGCGCAGACTTTTTTTAACGGTCAGGGGATAAGTAGCCCCACCCTTGATCATTGCGTCATTACAAGTAATCAACACTTCCTTATCGGCGACAACGCCGATTCCCGAAACGAGACCCGCACCATGGATTTTTCCGTCATACATGCCCCGTGCCGCCAACGGAGCGATCTCCAGAAAAGGGGTGTTTCTGTCCAGCAGGAGTTCCAGTTTCTCCCGGACAGGCATCTTTCCCTGAGAAATGAGACGTTTCCGGGCCGCCGGAGAACGATCCTCCCGGGCGATCCGGAGTTCCTCTTTCAGATTAACCACCAGTGATTCCATCGCCTCGTAATTCTTTATATATTCATCAGATTTGGTATCTATTTTTGTTTCGATGATATCCATAAAGCCCCCTTACATCGGTGCCATAATTTAAGTTTTAAAATATTATATTATTCATATTTAGAATCTTATTTTAATTAATAATTTAATTCAATTATCGTGTCAAGCTTTTTTTCAAGATCATATTACGTTACCGTAATCCGGTGATCATTTCGTTGCTTCCTTTAGATCCATAATTCTCAATTCTTACAACTGCTCATTATTAAAAATAGGTTAGAACATTTTAACTAATATAAATTCGTGAAATAATTAATAACAATTTAAAATAAAAAACCCGCTATTTCTAACGGGTTTTACACTACTTTGGATTTTGTAGAATTACCTATTGGTGGAGGCGGCGGGAATTGAACCCGCGTCCGAAAACCTTCCGCTGCAGCTTCTACGTACGTAGCCTTCGTTTTAGAACCTTCACGCTGGATTGCTCCCTAAGGCCGGATCGCCCCGCGCT